>DASRFC010000009.1:0-26877 GCA_035651835.1 Terriglobales bacterium | reverse complement strand
CGTTGCACGATCCAGTTGCTGGACCGATGACGAACGTGTTCATCGCTGGAACATTCAAAGGCAAACTCAATGACTGGGATGGCGACGGCAACATCGACTTGAACTCGCGGGATGTGTACGCCACCGCAGAAGGCGAGATCGATACCAACATGGACGGCATCGCCGACAACCCCGGACAGGCCTGCTGCGACTTAGGCGCTCGCCTCCTCTAAATCCACTCCCCCGCACAACCAACAGAGGCGGTCAGGTATAAAAAACCCGCCCGCCTCCCCTTCCTAAAATTAAGGGATTTGGAAATATGACAACTATTGTCGAGACAACATTGAATGCGCCAGCGCCGGAATCATTTGATTTTTCTCGAACAGCAGCGTTCATGAACAAAGTAGTGGGCGATTTGAGTGGGGCTGTTATCAGTTTCATGTGCACACTGGGCGACCGGCTTGGATTATTCAAGAAATTGGCTGATGGCCCGGCATCGAGCACAGAACTTGCACTGCGTACAGGAATGAATGAGCGATACATACGTGAATGGCTTAATTCGTTAACGGCAGCTGGTTACTTGCACTACGATCCAAGTGATAAACGTTTCTCCTTGCCTCCCGAGCACGCTCCCGTTCTGGCGCAGGAAGGTGGCCTCATGTTCATGGGAGGTGTCTACCAGCACCTCCCCGGATTATTCGGTCCGCTAGAAAAGTTGACCGAAGTTTTCCGTAACGGAGGCGGCATTCAGCCCAGCACGTATGGCGAAGACTTTCGAAAAGGGATGGAAAGAATCAGTGGATCCTGGTTTGAGAACATGTTGGTACAGCAGTGGATTCCAGCCATGGAAGGCTTGCAGGCAAAGTTGAAGAACGGAGCGGATGTTGCTGACATTGGATGCGGCAGCGGGTTGGCTTTAATCACAATGGCGCGCTCATTTCCCAAGTCACGATTTGTGGGTTATGAGCTCTTTGGTCCGTCGGTTGCTCGCGCCACGGCCAATGCAGAGGCCGCCGGAGTCGCTGATCGTGTGCGTTTCGAACAACGTGATGTTGTCGATGGACTGTCTCAACAATACGATCTCATTACAAGCTTTGACGTGCTGCATGATATTGCCAATCCAGCTGCGGTCTTACGCGGAATCCAGAACGCATTGCGTTCCGATGGAACTTACCTCTTGCTCGAAATTCGATGCTCGGAACATTTGGAAGAAAATCGCGGTCCTATCGCGGCCATCTTATACGGCACTAGCGTATGTTTTTGTACTCCGACTTCGCTTGCTTATGGCGCCGAAGGATTGGGTACCATGGGAATGCCGGGAGCAAAGGTAACCCAACTCTGCGCTGAAGCGGGATTCAGCAGAGTTCGCCAACTTCCTTTCGAAAACCCTTTCAACGTCCTCTACGAAATCAGGCCATGACTGGAGATCTCTGGTAGTGGTGCGGTTTTATCGTCCGGGAATGTCCGCCTTTTCTGCATTGGCATGAATCGGCGCGCCTGGATTGCGAATCAAACTGCGCCACTACCAGAGATCTCAACCGCATCTCAACTATGCACGCGCATTCCCCCCAACAACCGAAGAAACCAATCATCATTATTGGGGCCGGCGTGGGCGGGCTAACCGCTGGAATTGCACTCCGTCGGGTGGGACTCGAACCTCTAGTTTTTGAGCGGTCCAGCAATGTAAGCGACCATGGTTCTGGACTTACGCTCTGGCCTAATGCATTAAAAGCTCTTGGTTATTTAGGACTCGCAGAATCGATTTCCGCCATAAGTCTGCGGACTGAAGCCATTGCTATGTTGTCCTGGAAAGGAAGGACGCTCTTCCGGTTAGGCGCTGACAACACAGCCGCAGAATCTACGGACTTGCAAGGCGTAGCGTTGCTACGCTCCGAACTGTTGGAAGTATTACGGGATCAGCTTGGCTCGGACATAATACAGTTTGATAAACGTTGTATCGCTTTCCAGCAAAACGAATACGGAATCACGGTGTCCTTCGAGGATGGATCTCAAGCCGAGGGTGATCTCCTGATCGGCTCCGATGGAATACGATCTTCCATCCGTGCTCAACTGATTGGTTCAAACAAACTTAAATACGCTGGATACACTGTTTGGCGCGGCGTGGCGACATTTCAGCTTGAAGAGAATATTGGCTCGACATCAATCGGATGCGGGGCGCAGTTCGGCATCTTTCCTATGACCCGCAACCGCGTATATTGGTTTGCCTGCACAAACGCCCGAGAGAATGGCGCAGATTTGCCAATCGGGTGTCGGCAGGAATTGTTGCAAAAATTCCAAGGCTGGCACAAACCTATTCCCGCAATCATCGAGGCCACGGACGAAGCCTCCATCATTCGCACCGATATCTACGATCATGATCCTCTAAGAAGATGGAGCTATGGACGAGTCACGCTTTTAGGCGATGCCGCTCATCCCGCAACTCCAACATTAGGCCAGGGAGCTTGTCAGGCGATTGAAGATGCAGTTGTCTTAGCATTATGCATTCGGAAATACGAACTCAGCACAGCATTGAGCCGGTACGACTCGCAACGAAATCCTCGGACTCGCACGATTACCTTGCAATCCAGACAATACGGACAGATGGGACGCTGGACGAATCCACTCGCTTGCTGGTTTCGCGACCGCCTAATTGCAAGCGTTCCAGAGCGGATCCGCATTCGCGAATTGCAGAAGACCTTCCGCTTCGATCCTCCGGATTTCATTTACAAATTCGCCAGTCGTAATGATTCGCTCTAACTGAGAGTCACCAACTTACATATATCGTTCAAACCTGAACGAGCAATTACGGAGAAGACGCTTTTGCCGGATACATCTAGCCTAGTGATGTGTTCCTGAACTGTTGAGGTTCGCAGGAAATGAACGAACCGCGTTCCAACGCGATCACTTCTGAGCAACGCACAATACAGAGGAGAATGGATGTCTGCCGAAGCTAACAAGGCTCTTGTCCGGAAATTCTTGAAGGCGTGGAACGAACGTGATCTCGACACCATGGCACGGCAATGGGATCCCGGCATGGTGCATCACACCCGCACTGGAAGTTATGGCCCTGGCGAGGTGTTCACGTTGATCGCTGGATTCATGCAGGCATTCCCGGATCTGGAGTTCGAGATCAACAACATGGTTGCGGAAGGCGATTACGTTGCTACTCGAATGACCGCTCGGGCTACTCAACGCCAGGAATTTATGGGAATACCCGCAATTGGCAAACATGTCACGTGTTCGGTGATGGGGCTTGTCCGGATTGTAGATGGGAGAATTGTCGAGCACTGGAATGTTATGGATGAGTTGTACCTTATGCAGCAAATTGGGTTAGTTCCCGATAATTATTTAACCGCCATGGCATCTTCATAAGGAAAAACAGACAGCTTTTTAATTTCCCTTTCCGGAGAAAATATGACGACCAGCACAACTCGCACTCCAGATGAAGTCACGCAATATTATGAAACGCTGGTTACGCTATTCCGCCAAAAAGCGTTTATACAACGGAATCTGGACGCCCTCGACCAGCACCTCACTCCCGATTTTGTTGATCACTTCGCGCCTCCGGAACATCCGCCCGGCATTGCTGGCGTTCGCTACCGTTTTAGCCAAGCAGCAGAAGCTTTTCACACGCTCCAAGTGGAAGTCCTGCACTCCGTAAGCAAGGATGACATCCTGATGCAGGCCATCCGCGTGCATCTCCGCCACACCGGGGAATTTATGGGTATTCCACCAACTCAGCGTGAAATCGTCATGCCCGGTTTCGATGCCTTCCAGTTCCGCGGCGAAAAACTAGCGGCTCACTGGGGTGTCTACGATGTCTCACGCATTCCAGACTTGCTTGGGGCGCCGCCTGCAGTACCCGGTAAAGATATGTCCACCACTTGGGCAGCAATGTGGGAACGATAAGTCATGCCCGTCTCTCAGCTCTCAAAACATTTAGTCGCAGCGTTCTCAGGACAAAATGAGCGCAGCGATTTTCCTACGACCGATCCGACTTTGCTATTTGATATTGCGGAAGGTATGCACGCCATCGAGGCGCTCACTGCCGCCATCGGATGGCTTCATCTCTGCGAATGGCTGGAAGAGAATCCGGCCAAGGAAGATAGGATATGCCGAGCGCTTGAACTATCTCCACGTCCAGCGCATGTGCTTTTAACGCTGCTCGCATCATTTGGCATTGTTCGTCGCGATGATCAAGGCACTTATTCTCTTACCCAGCTTGCTCGCGAGCACTTGTTGCCGAATTCACCCTGGAGCATGGTCGCATGCTTTGACGCTCTAAAGAACCGTCCGACCTGTCTGGATATGCTTGCAGTTCTGCGAACGGGCAAACCAATCGGCGCGCCTGAGCAAGATGAATCAGAATCGGCTCCGTGGGCAGAGGGAATGGACAATGAGGTATTCGCCGAATACTTCTTAAATGCAATCGACAGCCGCAATACGTACCTCTCTCATGTATTAGCGGAGCGCCTCGACCTTAGCCAACATAGCTCCATTTTGGATGTGGGCGGCGGCTCGGGAATCTATTCTTGTGCGCTCGTTAGTCGTAACCCCAATCAACGCGCAACGGTCTTAGAGAAACCCCCCGTGGATACGGTTGCACGACGCGCAATTGAGCGACGCGGGCTCGCTGATCGCGTTTCTGTCACGTCGGGAGACATGCTCAAACATCCGCTTCCCCGCGAACACGATGTTCATCTTTATTCCAACGTCATCCATGACTGGGACGAAAACACAGTCACGAGACTGCTTTGTTCTTCATACGACGCATTGCCACACGGGGGACAGATCGTGATTCACGACGCATTCCTTGATGAAGATGAAACAGGACCGCGTGCTGTTGCGGAGTATTCGGTCTTACTTATGTCTTTCACATCGGGACGCTGCTATTCAATAAAAGAGATGGGTGTACTGCTGGAGAAGGTCGGGTTTGTAGATGTTGCACATCGCCCGACTGCCGTTCATCGTGACGTCATCACCGCTTTCAAACCGCACGATCCTACATTTATTGGTCAAACAAAATTATAAGCAACCGGAAAAATATCATGAGTACTGAACGCGTTACTATTCCAGATCTCCCTTTTTCTAAGCCGCCGCAAGACTTATCGCGCATGCATCCCAGCGCGAGTTTAGGGGTTCAATACAATCCTTTTGATCCAAACTTTTTGAAAAATCCACACGCATTTTTCGATAGAGCGAGAAATGAGGCTCCGGTTTGTTACAACCCAGTTTTCAACATGTGGCTGGTTACTGGCTACGAAGAGGTTTTGAAAGTCTGCGAAGATCCTGTTCTGTTCTCTTCCAAGAATAAAGTCGATCCACCGAATGATGTAAAACCTGAAGTATTGGAGATACTTGCCAATGAGGGCTACTCGGTAGTTCTCCAATTATTCAACAGTGATCCGCCGGAACATGATCGCATTAGCGCTCTTGTCCATCAGGGATTTACGGCGGCGTCGCTCAAGGCATCGCTACCGAATATTCGCACCCTGGCCAATGAACTGGTCGATATATTTGTAGAGGATAGCCATGTGGAATTGCGCGCAGCTTATGCCAATCCTTTGCCGCTGAGCGTGATCCTCGATTATATCGGCGTTCCGCGTGAAGATCACAACCAGATTGCTATATGGGACGACTGGTGGGCGAGGCTGTTTACATCCGCGTATGCCATTGAAGAACAAATGGAGGCTGTCCATCAGGTAGTGGCCTATCAGAAGTATTTTGAAGCGCTCATCGAAAGTCGCAGAACGGTGCCGTGCGATGACCTTACAAGCCGGCTTACCTTGGCGCGAGTTGAGGGTGGAGAGCCGTTACGCAATGTAGAAATGATCTGGCAATTCATGGGTCTGCTGGCTGCCGGCCATGCAACCACCACTGACGCCATGACAAATCTGCTCCTTATTGTGCTTGGCAAATCAGAGCTATGGTCGCAACTACGATCTCATCCAGATCAGATCTTGAATTTCATTGAAGAAGGATTGCGTTTCGTCAATCCAGTGCTCGGTCTGCCGCGCATAACCACCCAGCCGGTTGAATTAGGCGGAGTCACCATTCCCGCAGGAAGTCAGGTATTGGTTTCTTACTGCGCTGCAAACCGCGATGACCTGCTCACGCCGGATGCGGATCGATTTAATCCATCGCGAGCAGGTGTCTCGCGGCATCTTGCCTTCGGAAAAGGCATTCACTACTGCGTCGGCGCGCGCATGTCCAGGAACATGATGACAGTGGCGATTGAGGTCTTGCTCGATCGTCTGCCTGGGCTACGATTTCAACAAGGCTACGAGCCAAAGCACACTATACATCCATTCCTTTGGGGACTTTCCCATTTGCCAGTGGAATGGGACGTAGTCCGATAAGTTGGGAACAGAAGATCTTCACAAGGGTTACAGAAGAAATATGGAGCTAGGACTCAAAGACCGCGCAGTGCTTATTACCGGCGCCACAGCCAATATCGGTGCAGCCACAGCAGTTGCATTCGGACGGGAGGGTGCCCGAGTGGCACTGACTTATCGCCATAATAAAGATGGCGCGACAAATACCGCTCGTGAAGTTGAAAAGGCTGGCGGCATTAGTTATGTGCTGCCCTTCGATCTCGAAGATCCTGATGGAGCCAAGCGGTTGATCGATGACGTGTCGGATCATTGGGGCGGTCTCGATGTGCTGGTCAACAATGCTGTTCGTTGGGCCGACACCGGTCCGGGACCAATGGAAACGACTTTTGATGAAACAGCTGATTGGCAGGCGCTTTTACATGCCAACTTAACCGGGCACATGCGAGTCATTCACACTGCGATTCCGATACTTCGCAAAAGCAGTGCGGGTCGAATCGTGACTTTGTCGACTTCTGTGATCCGGCGCGGCGTGCGTGGTGCGGCAATTTACACAGCTGCCAAAGCCGGTCTGCATGGACTAACGCGTAGTCTCGCTTGGGATGTAGGCCATGATGGCGTTCTGGTTAATCTGGTTCTGCCAGGATGGACCATTGATGGTTCACCAATGCCGGATCCACTTCCCGAAGAACTTCAATTCTTGCTGAACGAACACTGCAAGAACACTCCGACTGGACGCCTAACCTCCTGCCTTCATGTTGCGGATACGATTGTGTTCCTAAGCTCCTCGGCCAATGGCAGCATAACTGGAGAAGCGGTATGGGTCACTGGTGGTTTCGGTTAAAGCAAACTTCGCCTCGAATTAAGCCCAATCCTTCATCTATTTAGTCGCAAATTTCGGGGCGTTTAGCATGTTCTCACCTGCAAAGCTTATATTGTTCGCGGCAGTCCTAACCTCTAGCTATTCGGTCAGAATAACTGCGCAAACCGCTGGTACACATTCATCCGTTTCTTCCAGCAACATCGCGACTTGGCCAGAATGCCATGAGTTTCTTGCTAAGTCTCCCTGCAAAATAATTATCAATCTTGCTAGCGTGGCGGACGGCCCTCATCTGACGCGATCTCCCTGGGATGTAACCATTAAGCGCTCAGGCACCGGAAAAGTAGTTTTACAGCACGCTTCCCCATTTATCTCGTGCTTGCTGACAGCTGCTGCCGGACCAAGTACACGTGATCAGAGCACATCGATCCGATCATTTTTATCCATCCTTGGCGCATTAGGTGCATTCGGAAATATTGTGATTCCAGCAGCAACAAGCTTCAACAATGCACAATTGGATCAGCAATTGAAGGGCACAATCGCTGAATCTAGAGGAACCGCAATCGACGCGCAATTAAATCAGTTCGAAAAAAGCATCGAATCTGCCCAGGCTGAAATGAGAAAAACAATCAGTTCCGTACTGGACGTGCAACAACATGTACAAAAAGACTGGCAATATTCTTACAGCGATGACCAGGATTTTGTAAAGAAGGCTACTGATATCTGGGTGACATTGGATCAATTTCTAAAAGAGCCTCTGCCTAATCTTGCCAGCCTGCAAATTCAAATATCAGTTATTAACAATGCGATGGCTGGATTTTATGGTCAATTTTCCGGAGCTGCCGCTTCTGATCCGCGCATTGCCGATTGGATGAGCAGTTCGGATGCTCGAATAGTTGCGGACAATGGGCAAATCGGCTTGATACAGGACTATGTCAGTGACGCTTTAAATATTCGCGCACAGCTTAAACAGGCATATGTCTTGCTTGCTTCGCTATCAGACGGAGCCGGGAACTTCAATAAGCCTTCTTATACAGAGATCGTTCTGCCAATGACCGCTTACTCGGAAAAAGAAGTCACGGAATTCATTACCTGCAAAGATGCAATCACCCAGACGCCTGCCTTCGACACAATCACCTTCACTGCTTATTACGAAAATTATTCAACCTGGGACTTTTCCACCGGCGTACTGCTATCTCTGCTAGGCGGTCGCCAAGTTGGAGAAATTTCTGCACCGCCCGCCCAAACTATTGGTGCGATCACACCTCCGTTTACGCTTGCTGTAACCAGCAGCTCCAGCGTGCAGTGGATCCCCACAGCATTCGTTGAATATCATCCGTGGAATTTCGAATGTCCCTGGAAAACGGAGGGATCGCATCGTTATGTCTGTTCCCTGGGGCCAGCGTTTGGAATCGCACTGAATCCGAACAATGGAGCCGTTACGCCGGAGTATTTTGAAGGGATATCTTTTGGCATCCATCGCCTCGCTATATTTTTTGGCAATCACACCGGTAGAGTTCAAGATTTCACAGAAGGTTATTATGTGGGAGAATCCGATATTCCCTTCGGTGTGACTCCACCGACGCATCGCCGTTGGACCAACCGCCCCGCCATCGGAATTTCTTATCGCATACCTATTCGTTAGCTACTTCACGTTATTCACGATGGACCAGGTGAAATCCATCTTGAGGTGCTTCGAAAATTCAGGGCCATTCCAATCGATATATTCGTCCCCCGTAAATTTGGGAGCTGTATCATTTTGCGGATAAGTTGCCTGGATATGACAACTCATGCAATTTGACCGCACCCCTACATTCTCAAGATAGGTTGTTCCTTTGTAAGCCCAGGGCTTTGAATCTGGTAGCTCAGCCGGCCCAAAGAATGGCGCTTCCAAGTATGGGTTATAACAGGCGACGGGTTCTGTTCCGATGCCGCCCGTGATGGGCTGATTCGGATTTACCATTTGGTAATCGAAGCATTGCGCATAGTGGCGTGGTGCACCTCGCAGTTGAGAAGGCCTTGCGGCAGCGATGGCGATAGATGAAGGAGCAGGAGGATTGTCCGCATCGGGCTGCCACCAAAAGGTCTGCCATGTCCACTCGGACATTTCACGGGTAGCCACATTCATGGCAACTAGAATCACAATGTTTCCGGCCTGCACATTTCCGCCAGTTGGTGAATCGCTGGTCCAAACCTTAGCTTCCTGATCGGTCAATATGAAATTAATAAAGTTTGCTAATCCATAGGTCGTCTGGGCAGTGCGGGAGCTGCCGTCCGAGGCGCATATCTTGTCTACTGCTCCCGTCCCAATGCCCGCTGTAGTATCTCTTGCATCGACCCAAATACATTGCTTCCACATATTTGAGGGGAACGGCGTCGCGGGCGTCGGCGGACCCGGCCAGGTGCTCATCTGATAATAACGACCCTGCACCAGTAACGAAGGGTCAAGCAAGAGATATGTGGGTTTCAAAGTGATCGAGCGTTCATTTAGGTGTATTGCCGATTCTCCGCTCGCTAACAATCTATTCAGAACGGCCGAAGACTGCAGCTGATTTTTTTCGACATCGGCCACCAATTCAGGAGACCAATTAACCGTGACCAATACCAGGGCGCTGGTGAAAGGCGCGGTTTGATTTGCGGATTGAGGAAAGCGAAGGCCCCTGAATTGACGTGGCCTTTGAAGAAGATGGAAGGGCTGCGCAGGTTTGGCACTCTTCGCGAAATGCGCAATAATTTCGGGAGACATAACCCCGCCAGCAACTGGCGACACCCAAGTTTCATAGACGCTCGAATTACTTCCTGGCCATGCTGGATTTGTGAGTGCCGTCCAAAGGCCCCAGCCGTGACGTGCGATCCAGTTGGTGTCTCCGGAATCTACATGTTTCAGGATAATGGCTTCGGAAGCAGGATAGATAAATTCAGGAATGCGCGGGTCCAGAAGACGAACAGATTCATTGGACGTCGTTGACTGAGCCGGCGCGGCACATTGCGCAGACAAAATTTTTGCAAGACAAATGATTCCAACGAAAAGCAGGGGCTTAGTGGTAGAACTCTTTCTGCGCACGAACACCTGTCGAGAGAGCATGTGGATATCTCCTCATTTGTTTTGGAAAATTACTTTGGTAAAAACTCAGTTCAGATAACTTTCTTTGAGAGATGTGGATACCGCACCGATTTGCGAAATGGTCGGCTCTGGCTGCCGCGATGACGGAATCGCGTTTGTTGTGAGGCTTGTGTAACGAGAGATATCTAATCGCCCGAGCTCTTGTAGATCTAGTTCAGAACTCAGCGATTTCACCGTATTCTCAACCACTGCGAGCGACATGAGTGGAAATGCAAAATCAGATTCGGCGTAGAGTCCGAATTTGCGTTGCAAATCAAAAAGGGCATCACCAAATCTCATTAGTTCGAAGTTAGCTGCTGAGGGTCCGTTATATACATTGACCAGCTTCACTACTGCATCGATAAAGCCCTTTAGATTTGTATCGTGCCGCTTATTGGCCGCGCTCTCAATGATGATTTCCGCACAGCGACATCCATTTCCACCAGCGAGTGCGGCGAAAAATTCGGCCATCAACTGTCGTACGCGGTCGGAAAGCTGGACGCTAAAGCCTGCGTCTAAAATAATTATCTCACCGTCGCAAGAAATGTAGAGATTGCCGGGATGCAAGTCACAGTGTACGAATCCATCCACGAAAATCATGTGCCTTACGGCTAACAATGCAGTTTGTGCGAACCGTTTACGCCACATGGGAGGATATGCCTTTACATTTTTCGAATCCAAGCCCGGAATAAATTCCATTACCAGACAGCCAGGTCTGCATGCTTCGAAGATGATTGACGGGACCCTAATGCCTGGGATTATTGATAATCCGTCACGAATGCGGGAGAGATTTGCCGCTTCCCGAACGAAGTCAAGCTGCCCCAGAATAGCGGTGGACACGTAGGCCGTTAAATCACCGAGCGGCATTCCTTCGCATTTTGGCAAATGTTCAGCTAGACGGACAAGCACTTCGAGGAGAGCAAGATCCGCTATCATGCGAGGCGCAATGTCGGGCCGTTGTAGCTTGACTGCGACCGGCTTCCCATCGGGCATAGTGGCACGGAACACCGTTGCTATACTTCCGCTTGCAACAACTTCCAACTGCTTTTGCTGAAATAGAGTTTTAGAGCCTTTTCTATATGCCTTTTCAAGTGCCTGTCGGATTTCTTTGGTGCTCATGGGGCGTACACGATCGTGAAGCACGGCCAGCTCCTCGCATAAAGCCGAAGGCAATGCGTCCCTCCGGGTACTCATTATTTGCCCAGCCTTCACAAACGTTGGCCCAAGGCGTTGCAACAATCGCACCAAGCTGCGATAAAAATAACGCCGAACATTCTTTCGGCCACTTGATGTCCAGACAAATAATGCGGTGATGGAGGAAGGCAGCAAATAGATTGCGGAAGCAATGGCGATAAAAATAGCCCGCGAAATAAGCCGAATGCGCCCTGGGCGGGCGAGATGAAACCCATTTGTGGCATCAATATCGGATGGAGTTCTCATCCTCTTTCCTCAGATTCACGTTGAACGAGAAAAAACTCGTTTCCGTCCGGATCGACAAACTGCGAGTGCCAGCTTCCCCACGGCATAAGCATCGGCTTAACAGTAAACTTCACACCGTTACTTGCTAATTTGCCGTGAGTAGCCTGAATGTCACTGGTAAATAGCTGGATATCCGTGAACCCGCCAACTTTGTCTTCGCTACCAGTCTCATAATCAGGTGTCCCGAGAACGATTGACGTACGTGCGCCGGGAGGCGCAACTTCAATCCACCGATACTTACCCGCAGGCCGGTCGGCTTTAACCTCAAAACCAAGCTTATTTTTATAGAAATCCAGCGCGACATCCTGGTCACGAACGTATATACCCACCGTAGCGATATCCGTGATCATTCCCCCTCCTGAAGTACATCGAAAACAAGATGTCAGTGAAATAGCCTAATGAGAGACTGCTGGGGAGTCTTCTTCCGGCTTGCTTGTTTCACAAACTTTGCGCATCTTCACAGCTTAGGCAAAGCAAGAGAAGCCGATCTTATATTCCCAATCTATAGTGCTGACTGTAATGCAGCATCTGTTGCCTGCTTCAATCAGTCCAGCGCGCAGTACAAGAGGAGGGAGTCAAAATGTCTAGCCAAAGTCAGCCTATCGCCAAGCGGCCACCGATCACGGGGTATTTGGTCGTGCCAAAGCTTGATGACGCAGTTCAATTTTATTCAAAAGTATTCGGAGCACAGGAGAATCAGCGATACAAAGACGAGTCCGGCAAAGTATGGTTCGCGGAAATGACTCTGTTGGGCAATCGTCTACAACTCATGGAAGCCATGCCTGACATGGAACTTGTGCCGCGTCAACAATCGCACCTTGCGGCAGCTGGCGGCGACTCGAATATGTTAAGTCTGGATGTGGACGATGTAGACGGCGTTTTTGAGCGTGCCATCGCGGCCGGCGCGACGCCCATCATCGCTCCCTATAATGCCCACTGGGGGGATCGTTACGCTGAGTTCCGGGATCCATTCCTGCAACGCGTTGCTGCATGTACCGCGAACACCAGTGCCACGCCTGCGCAGAAAGAAGAATGGTTCAATGAGTGGCGCGAAGAGCATGGCAACTTGAAGAGTCCAGCGTCAGTAGTCAAAGTAGGATCACAAAACTGACCTTGGGACAGAGAACAAAGTACCTCTAGGGGGTGGTGGGCGCATCACGCTCTTCACCTCCGACATTTTTTGGTCAGAATATTATCCGACACGATCGCACTCCCGAAGCATGCAAAACAAAACTCATATCGACGTTTTTCCTCGCCGCCAATATAGCTACAGTTATGGGAAGGATAAATTCGGGGCTAATGTATCGGTTTCAAACAAGTTACAACCAGAAGGAATTTATCGCTTCATCATGGGGCGTGATGCCATTCCAAAGCCGCTTACATTAGAACAATTAGATAACGGCGATGCTTTCGCACAACTCGTTCTTGGAGCTGGCAAGTTTCCATTAAATGCACGTGAGCTGATATCGATTCTTGACGAAAGCGCACAGCAAAACCCGGAAATATCAGAGCAGCAAAGTTTCCTGGTAGCCGAGGGAGGCCATATTCCCTGGTCTGCCGAAACCGCGGATCTCAGCAGACAGTTTCGCCTTGTTCTCACGCGAGGCGCACTAGGTAGAGATCCGATGCTATTTGTAAGCACCAGCAAAGAGCTCAACTCCGAAACTACATTTTTACAAGTGGTGAGCTGGGATACAAAGCGCGAGATGCTCCAATTTTATGAACGTCGCGATGGCGCGTGGGTGTGGGCAGGAAACTCCGCAGATGCGCTTGCACCGGATAGCCGCGGATTTGGCCCATTTGATAGCCATGTCAATGGTGTCTTAAACATGAAAGAGCTGAAATTTCCATGGATTAACTGGCATAGCGAAGCGGCTGCGATCCAGGACACGGCCTTTGCGCCCGATGATCCTTTTTTGTGCGAAAGTGTGTGGAAGAAGCGTAGCCAGGCGGAGGAGATGGAACGCATTGTCCGCTCCGGAATACTACGTCTGACTAAGTCGCGATTCGAGAGTTGCACAGTGAATGGCCGGCTTACCAAGCTGCCTGAATTCATGCGGCAGGTCTTGCAAACGACCACGGTAAATTTAGTTTCATCGCCTATTTTTTACGAAAACCTTCAATCCGGAATAAACGTTCTTTTACCCCTAACATTCTTTATGAATAGTGATGTGCTTATAGACAAGCTTGGTCTCGATCTAAAACTTTCTTCGAAACCTACAGTCGATGGCGCCCTCTATGCAGCGTGTCTTCGCCGCTATGATTGTGCGCTTACGGATGGGAAATTCAGATTCTCTGGCGACACACACTTTGTGTTCGCTGTCCCTGAACCTGCTCTCGAAGACAACATCGTTATTTTGGAGTTGCTAGAACGCGGAATTCTTTCCAATAAAATGGCGGCTTGCCTGTTGATGGTCGATTTCAGCAATGCCATATTCTCGGCACGCCGTGCAACTTTTCTGCAATATATCCCAGACTCCGCGGAGATCGAAAATCCCAGTAATTTCACAAATATCTTTGTAGGCAGGCTGGAAACCATTGAAAGCAATCTGCCAGCTAATGCTCCAGAAAAGGAATTTTTAGCGAACTGGCGGCTTCCGGACAATGTATGGGCATTTGAATTTCAAACTCGTTTACAACGTTTTCTTCAGGAAGTGCGCCGCCGTTGCGGCACTCTGGAGGAGTTCGCGCCAATTTTTGAACTGGCCGAGTCGCGTCGCCGCGAATTCCGGCGTCGCCCTTTGGCGGAATTCCGACTTGCAATACCGACGACCAACATACCGGATAGCGCACCTCTATTGGAATTCGCACCCGACGCGAGTGTGCGGCCCAAGGTAATGTAAATGATTCGTTTCGATCCACCTGGCTTCCTGGATGATTTCAATGACTCCCAAGCACAATCATGGAGCGATTGGATTTCTCAGCAACTAGATGAAGCGCGAATCAAAGATGGTAGCGATCTTGGCTGGTTACATGACGGTCCGAGGTTGCAGTTTTTCAATCCTTTAAAACAACCTCCCGATGCTAACGCCACAGAAATTGATATTACCTGGACGGCATTTCCGCGAGTTATAAAACTACAATCAATTAGTAATCAGGACCGCTGGCGAACCGCCGACAATAGCCGGGATGCACAAGATGAATATTGTGAGTGGAGTGTCTTTCGCGAGCAGGGAAAGATTTCCCGTGTTACTTTCACATCGGAAGCTGCAGAATATTGGCGTTTTATGGCTGCGGTGAATCCCGCCAAAGTGCTTGCTTTGTACCAACAGCATGTGAACGCTTCAATCAAACTTGAAGATCTTTTTCCGAATGGCGCTTACGAACCTAGAAACCGCTGGAATCATTCCACTTCTGGCGGCGCAATGCATATGGTTCAACGAAATAATACGCTGGGAGCGGAGATTGAATTGGCAGCGGCAGCCACCATCGTTCGCCAGCGTAACGGTACGATCCTTACCTCTGAACAAGAGTTGCTCGCTTGCGGAAAGTATGGTCAGCCGGAGCGTAACAGCGATCCTCATATTGGTACGCTCGTAAACGGCCTGGCGCGAAAAAAGGCAGATGTAACCCTCGCAAATCCCATCGGAATTTATATTGCGGGTTTGTCGATTGTGGGCTGGAAGACGCCCGACGAATCATCTGCCCTGGATTATTGGAAGATTACGCGAGGGACGAAAGATAAAGCACTTCGTGCGGAGTTCGAAGTGCCTAAAGAGAAAGGCTTCAGCGTAGGTGACATTTCTATTTATGGGTACCCTATTGAATTCGGCTCACAGATTGCTGATTTCGTGACTATCAAGTTAACTGGGCTGGCAACGCGATTCGGGAAGAGTACAGTTCCACCTGAAAATGATTGCTGCACTGTTATCTCTCCGACGCCCAAGAACAATGGCGAAATCAATGTGGCGGAAACTCTTCGCGCGCACCCGCCTCGCGTTACAAGAAATTGATTAGCGATCCGCGAGCCTCCTTCAATATTTTCCTCTCTATTTGGTTCTTCCGCCTTCAACACCCAGTTTATCCGCAGCTGCTGCCTGCGCTGCGGCGAGCCGGGCTGTTAGCACGCGGAATGGTGAACAGGAAACATAATTCAATCCAATCTGATGGCAGAACTCGACGGAAGATGGATCTCCGCCGTGCTCACCGCAGATTCCCACTTTCAAATCAGAGCGAGTTTTACGACCTCGTTCTGTCGCCATCTTCACAAGCTGTCCGACGCCTTCGCGGTCGAGCACAGCAAATGGATCCTGTTTCAATATGCCTTCCGACAGATAAGTCGGCAGCACCTTGTTGATGTCATCTCGCGAGAAGCCGAATGTTGTTTGCGTAAGATCGTTGGTTCCGAATGAAAAGAATTGTGCTTCTTGTGCAATCTCATCGGCTACCAATGCAGCTCGCGGCAACTCGATCATGGTGCCAACCAAGTAGTCGACTTTGGTTTCTTTCTCTTTAAAGACTTCTTCCGCCACGCGCCGGACGATTGCAGCCTGGTTGGCCATTTCTTTCAACGTCGCCGTAAGCGGAATCATCACTTCCGGCTTAACTTTCACGCCTTCCTTCGCGACCGCTACAGCCGCTTCGAAAATAGCGCGCGCTTGCATCTCTGTGATTTCCGGATAGGTAATGCCGAGACGGCATCCGCGATGACCGAGCATGGGATTGACTTCATGAAGCTCTTCGACGCGACGGAGCAACGATTTTAGTTGGCTCAATTTGGGAGAGCGTGGCTTGGTCGCTTCGAGTACCGCAATCTCGACCATCAAATCTTCGCGACGCGGTAAAAATTCATGCAGGGGCGGATCGAGCGTGCGAATTGTAACCGGAAATCCGTCCATGGCGCGGAAGACTCCGATAAAATCCCGACGCTGCATTGGCAGTAACTTCTTTAGCGCGGCCCGCCTGTCTTTTTCGGTATTAGCGAGAATCATTGCCCGCATGTGCGGCAGCTTTTCTTCGCCAAAGAACATGTGCTCGGTACGGCACAGGCCGATGCCTTCTGCACCGAATGCGCGTGCTTGAATCGCATCGCGTGGAATGTCCGCGTTGGCGCGAACTCCGAGCTTGCGGAAAGGCTCGGCCCATCCCATGATCTTCATCAGTTCAGGATCGTCGGGTCTGGCCGCCAACGTGTTGAGCTTTCCCTTGATCACGCGACCGGTTGTGCCATCGAGAGAAATCCAGTCGCCGGCTTTGAATGTCTGGCCTTTCGCGTACATCTCGCGCTTCTTTTCGTCTACACGAATCTCACCGGCGCCGGCCACGCAACATTTACCCATGCCACGTGTAACCACTGCGGCGTGACTCGTCATTCCGCCTCGCGAAGTCAAAATGCCAGCCGCTACTTCCATTCCGTGAATGTCTTCCGGAGTGGTTTCAGCGCGAACTAGAATGACGGGATTCTTTGTTGCGCCGTGTCCGGCTTTCTCCACCGCTTCATCAGCCGTGAAAACGATTTGTCCCACAGCAGCACCCGGCGATGCGGGCAAGCCAGTCGCCAGAACTTCGACCTTAACGCTCTTCTCATCGAGTCCGGGAACCAGGAAATCATAAAGTTGGTTGGGCTCTACACGGAAGATGGCTTCTTCCTTGGTGATCAGCCCTTCTTCCACCATTTGGATTGCGACTCGCACCGCTGCACGTCCCGTGCGTTTGCCGTTACGGGTTTGCAGCATGTAGAGCTTGCCATCTTGGATGGTGAACTCAAAATCCTGAATATCGCGGTAGTGCTTTTCGAGGCGCGTAGTGATGTCGCGCAGCTGGTCGTACACCTCGGGCATAATTTTTTGCAACTCAAGGATTGGAACCGGAGTACGAATGCCAGCGACGACATCTTCACCTTGGGCATTCATCAGAAACTCGCCATAGAACTCTTTCACGCCGGTCGCTGGATTGCGCGTGAAGCCGACTCCCGTGCCGCTTGTATCGCCCAAATTTCCATAGACCATCGCTTGCACGTTTACAGCGGTGCCCAGAGCATCGGAAATATTGTTGATGCGACGATAATGTTTTGCGCGGTCATTTTGCCAAGAGCGAAACACAGCGTCTCGTGACATTACCAGCTGATCGTGCGGATCTTGCGGGAAGTCACTCTTGGTATGCTTCTTAACGACTTTCTTATATTCCTCAATAACTTCTTTCAATGCCTTGGCATCAAGATCGGTATCCAGCTTGGCTTTACGCTGCTTCTTCTTGGCATCGAATACTTCGTCAAATGCATGCTTCGGAATTTCGAGTACCACGCTGCTGAACATCTGAATCAGGCGGCGATAAGAATCGTATGCAAAACGTGGATTGTTGCTGCGCTTGGCCAGAGCTTCGACACTCTGATCGTTCAATCCAAGGTTGAGAATGGTATCCATCATGCCGGGCATGGAAAACTTCGCGCCGGAGCGAACGCTAACGAGCAGAGGGTTGTCCCCTTTGCCGAGCCTCTGTCCCTGTAATTCTTCGAGCTTCTTCAGCGCCTCGTCCATCTGACGATTCACTTCTTTGGAAACCGAATTATTCCGCATGTACTCGCGACAGGCTTCGGTCTGAATAGTGAAGCCAGGAGGAACGGGAAGTCCGGCATTCGTCATCTCAGCCAGGCCGGCGCCTTTCCCGCCAAGATCGTCCTTCATTTTGCCGTGACCATCGGCTTTACCGCCGCCGAAGGAATATACGTACTTGGTCGCGGCGGTCTTTTTCTCGCCGTTCTTGTTTTCTTGCATCTTTTCTTGGTTTGCGGTTTCAGGAAGTGTTGCGGTTGCCATTGTTTTGGTCCTTTATTGTTTCTGGGATTCTTTGGATTCTTATTTTAAATCTTTGCCTTCGGTCACGATTTCGGAGAAGTCGGCAATTGTGGAAAAGCTTTTGTAGAGTTTTCGTAATAATGCCAATCGATTTCCACGAATATTTTCATCGTCTGCCATCACCATTACTTCATCAAAAAACCGGTCTAGCAAGGGGCGTAAGTGTGCTGCATGCGAAAGAGCCGAATCATAATCACCATTCTCACGCCAAGTCTCATAGGCAGCCCAAGCATTCACCACGCCGTTCAACCACAGGTTGGTTTCAGCCGTCCCAATTTCACCCATAAGGCGCTCATCAGGGCGCTCTCGGATAGTTATTTTCTTTTCTTCGGCTTGCCTCAAGATGTTCTTGATGCGCTTGAATGCCACTGAAATCGATTCGAAATCTGCGGAAGGGCGCACCTTCGTTACCGCCTCCGCCCTCGCCACCACATCGACGACGCTGTCGGCACCCACCGCGAGCACGGCGTTCACAACGTCGTATTTAAAGCCAAGCACGTCGCGGAGATAGAATTCCAGGCGCTCCCGAAGGAATGCTCTCACCGCACCCGAATAATCAAAACCGGGTTTAAATTTCTTTTCCGCCTCGGAACCCCGATAAGTTTCTCGAGCATCATCAAACATTTGGTTCAAGGGAAGCGGCAGCTTGTGCTCAGCAATTATTTTTACGATCCCATTGGCTTGACGGCGTAGCGCAAATGGATCTTTCGATCCTGTTGGCTGCAAACCCAAGGCAAACATTCCTGCAATGCTGTCTACCTTATCGGCAATCGACAGCACAGCGCCTTCTACTGTCCTCGGAACAGAATCTTCCATCGACACTGGTCTGTATTGATCGTAAATGGCGTCCGCGATGGCCTGACGTGTACTGTCAGGCATGCCAGTGTCGAGTTCCTGAGCGCAAGCGTAAAGACCGCCAACAATTCCTTGCAGCTCGGTAAACTCTTTCACCAGCTCCGTCGTAAGATCCGCCTTGGCGAGACAAGCCGCTTTATGAACGACACCAGGGCGAACCCCCGTTCCACCCTGACGAATGATTTCGCACAGCCAGCTAGCCAAACGTTGTACGCGAAGAGTTTTTTCGTGATAACTGCCGAGATCTTTTTGGAAAGTTACATTCCTAAGCCACTCGGTTCGTTCGCGTAAGGAGTGCTTTTGATCGGTTTGCCAGAAAAAGCGCGCATCGTTGAATCTCGCTCGCAGCACGCGTTCATGGCCGTGGCGAATAATTCCTAGCGGATCGCCATCTGTATTCAACACAGCGAGAAAATTCGGCAGCAGCTTGTGATTAGCGCCCTCGACCGCAAAATACTTTTGGTGATCGCGCATGACAGTAACCAAAACTTCTTCCGGCAGCTCAAGAAATTCATTCTCGAAGCTGCCGAGAATCGCCGAAGGAAACTCCGTCAAACTCACAACTGTATCGAGCAGTTCTTTGTCCTCACGCCAGCGAGCATCTGGGATGGTGCGGGTAACCGCATCGAGTTGTTTACGAATTTGTTTTTCACGGTCGTCGCGGCTCAACACTTTTGCGTCACGTAGGGCCTCAACGTACGCGCCGCCGGCTTGCGGAATCTCAATCGTGCGATTCGCAAGAATCCGGTGTCCCCGGGAATGATTCCCTGCATGAACACCGTCGAACTCTAGTGGGATTACGTGATTGTCGAGCATCGCAACCAGCCAGCGGACCGGACGAACAAATAACTCGCCACGTTTTCGCCAATACATATTCTTGGGCCAGTAGATCGAATTGATTTCTTTGGGAAGCATCTCCGCAAGGATTTCGCTGGCAGCGCGGCCCTTTTTAGTCACAGTAGCGCCAACGTATTCACCTTTGGGGGTCGCGATTTTTTGAAGTTGGGCAACATCGACACCCGACTTCTTTGCAAACGCTTGTGCCGCAGGAGTCGGCTGACCATCCTTAAACGCGACATTCGCAGACGGGCCGGTAACTTGCTCCGTGACATCTGGCTGAGCAGCAGGAATTCCAGCCGCCAGCACAGAAAGACGACGCGGTGTATCGAAGTTGGAGATGTCTCCACTGGGCGAGAGCCGCTCTCGTTCCAGCAAATTTTGAATCCGGTCGCGCAATTCCTGCGAAGCGGCGTCAATCATCCGCGCGGGAATCTCTTCGCAACCGATCTCTAGGAGAAAATCTGCCATTAAGGGAACCTTCTATCTTCGCACATTTAGAAGGATTCGAAGTTACAGGAGGATCAAAAAACAGAAAGAGCAAATTCAAAAAACCGATTTTACCTACGAACCAACGGAAGCTGCTTCCGGTGCAAGCGGAGCCTTGCGCTTCTTCCCTGCCGAAGGTTCTTCCTCAATTTTTGGGGCAGGCTCGTCTCGCTGCTGAGTCACATAAGCTCTTGCGATTCCCACCGCGAGCGCCCGCACTCTCGCGATCACGCCTACGCGTTCGGTCACTGAAATTGCGCCACGCGCATCCAAAATATTGAATAAGTGGGAGCACTTTAGACAAAGATCATAAGCAGGAAGAAGGGGGAAACGCTTCTTGTCCATCACTCCGTCTTCACCAGTGCTTTCCTTCTGCACCGGGGTATATCTATCGATTAGCGCTTTGCATTCGGATTCATACAAATCAAAGTGCTTCCACGCTTTCTCTACATCCGCCATTTCGAAGTTATAGACGGAAAACTGCAGTTCGTCCGCAAGCCTTACATCTCCGTAGGTAGTGACTTCACTGGTTTTTGGTTCACGCGTCCAGACTATGTCGTAAATGCTATCCACATCTTGAAGAAATGCAGCGATGCGCTCCAGGCCGTAGGTCAATTCGGCCGAGATAGGATCCAGATCGACTCCCCCGCATTGCTGGAAGTAGGTAAACTGAGTGATTTCCAGGCCGTCTAGCATTACCTGCCAGCCGACTCCCCAAGCATTGAGCGTGGGCGATTCCCAATTATCTTCTTCGAACTTGAGATCGTGCTGGCGCAAGTCAATCCCGATTGCACCCAGCGATTCAAGGTAGAGTTCCTGCACATTCTCCGGCGGAGGTTTAAGTATGATTTGAAGCTGCGTGTGCTTATAGAGACGATTCGGATTTTCCCCGTACCGTCCATCTGCGGGGCGACGGGAGGGTTGTACATACGCCACTCTGTAGGGCTTTGGTCCGAGCACGCGAAGGAATGTCTCAGGAGACATGGTGCCAGCACCGACCTCGACGTCGTAAGGCTGTTGCAGCACGCATCCCCGCTCCGCCCAGAACGTTTGAAGACGTAGAATGAGTTCTTGGAAGGTCAGAGAATTGGGTTTGGGAGAAATCACAAAGTCAGCTCTTAGCTTTCAGTTTGTAGTTAACAGCTCCTACCTCACTCCAGCAAACCAAAGTCGATCACGAAATCAAATCAGAAGCTGAGAGCTGACAAGCTAAAAGCTCCTTTCCAACATGCCCGCCGTCACCAATTTCTTTTCAATATGCCTTTGCAAAATCTGCAGCAAGAGCTTTCTCAAATCTTCGGCTAGCACTTTCGGCCATGGTGTACCCGAGAAGCTTTCGAGCGGCGCGCGAAACATGTGAGACGCCAATATTCTCGACTCAGCCGAAATCTCGGAGGACGCGAGGCGTTTATCCTCAATACACATCAAACCGTCAGCCAAAACGTGGAAGAATGCCCGGCTTCCATTTAGCACTCTTCCGCACACGATGCACTCTGCCAGATCTGGCAGGTAGCCCATCAGCCGTGTCATCCACAATTCGAAGTACGTGACCGGCATCCATATTTCTGAGCCACGCAATCCGGCCAAAACCGAGAGAGCCAGCCGGAATACTGCATCATTGGCCTCGCGATCCGGCAGCAACTCGTCCAACAATTCCGCAACATGTCCTAGCGCTACCGCCCGCGGATAGCTCACTTCGTAAGCTAATGGCGACTCCAGTACTTCGCAGTAATCCAGACGCGTAAGTTCCTGGCCTTCCTTCGCGTCGTAGTGCAATCTCACATACGTCAAAGGCTCCAAAGCGCCGCTGAACCGCCGCTTGGATTTTTTCGCCGAACGGGCCACTCCGCGCACTTTGCCTTCTGATCGCGTGAAAAGCGTGACCAAGAGGTCAGCTTCACGAAAGGGATATGTGCGCAGAACAATCGCCTCCGACTCCTTTACCGCCATGGAAGCCTGTCCTGATGCTGTGCGGACAAGTGTGCCTCGCTACTCTGGCCTCACCTCAAAGTTAATCAAAGATTGTAATCGAGGGGTCGGAGGATGAAAAGAACGGACCGCTTAGTTCCTAGCTTCTGGCCCTCAGCCCTATTTTTCGATCATGCGATGGCTGAGAGCAAGCTCAAATCTTCAAACCAATCAGTTCTACTAAAAACCAGGAGTTTGCACACTAGCGCCCGAAATGTTTGGCGTTGATTTCGGTATATTCCTTCCACTTCTCCGGGAGATCGTCTTGCGCGAAGATGGCAGAAACTGGGCACACCGGTACGCAAGCGCCACAATCAATACACTCAACGGGATCAATATAGAGCATTTTGTCGTCGGTGAACCCGGCCTCGTCCTTCTTCGGGTGGATGCAGTCCACAGGGCAAGCATCCACGCAAGCTGCATCCTTGGTTCCAATGCATGGTTCAGCAATCACGTATGTCATAGTATTTCTATCTCCATGGATTCAGTGCGAGAACGGAATCGCACATTCTAACAAGAATTTCGTTAATGGTACAGAATAACCCTAATTGCTTGTTGTTTCATTAGCGCACCAGCGAAACGCACGAGATAGAACATTATCAGCAGCTTCGGTCATTCTTTGGTAGACCAGTCCGGCGCAGGGTCGCAGCCTATACCTGAGTGCCCGCTAATTCTCGTTCAGTAGTTGGCTCATATTCAACGATGTACCCCGCAACCGCACTTGCCGCCACGGTTAGTGGACTTGCCAAGTACATTTGACCGGGACCACTGCGTCCTGGAAAATTCCGATTTTGCGCACTGATCACAACCTGGTCAGGGCGAGTGGTCACTCCTGGACCGGCATTGATACATGCTCCACAGCTCGGTTCAATCAAGTGTGCGCCAGCTCTTTGAAAAACCTCGACATATCCTTTGTCGAGACAATAGTTTCGTGTCTCTTGCGAGCCGAATTGTATATAAAACTGCACTGAATCAGCCACATGTTTGCCCTGCTTCAACGCAGCGGAGAGGACCTGCGCATACATATCCATGTCTTCGTTCTTGCCTGCGGTACAGGTTCCTCCATACGCAAGTTCGACGGGTACAGGTGTGTTCAACTCACGGATGAACTTGCCATTCCCCGGATCTCCGGGTGTAGCCACCATGGGCGTGATCTCGGCTGCGTCGATTTCAATTACATGCGCATACTGGGCTTGCGGATCGCTGTAGAGCCCTTCAATCAAGGATTCAGCCTTTGTACAATCCATGCCGCGACGGTTCATTAGGAATTCAACTGCTTTTTGATCTGGAGCCACAATACCGGTAAAGCCGCCGATTTCCGCCGCCATGTTCGTCATCGTGGCACGCTCATCGACGCTGAGCTGCTCGATGGCTTCTCCGGAATATTCGATTACTTTTGCAAGCGCTTTGCCGGATTTGATGTAGTCCATCCGAAGCAATGCGAGGATAAAATCTTTGGCAGTCACGTTTGGATGCTTGCGGCCGCGAATAACAACTTTTACCGACTCTGGCACTTTTACACGCACATCCTTCGTAATCCATGAATTGAACACGTCAGTGGTACCAATGCCAAATGCGACACAGCCGATCGCACCCGAATGAGGTGTGTGCGAGTCCGAGCCAACGATTACCTGACCAGGCAGCGCATAGCTTTCGAGTACTACAGAATGACAAATACCTTCGGAACCCTTGCGATCTTTCAGCTCTCCGTGCAGACGAATGCCGCGCTGCTTTGCGAAATCTTCCTGTTTCAACTTTAGCTGGGTAGCTAAATCAAGCAGACCCATCTTGCGTTTTTGTTCGGATAGAACTTCGTCCAGGAATGTAAGGTGATCGCGAAAGAACACTATGGTGGAAGCATCGTTTACTGGCGCATCGCGGCCTACGAGTTGATCGAAAAAAATGGCCGCCATCGGTGTAACGTATTCATGGCTAAAGCGGAGATCCGTTCGCGCGAAGCCTGTGTCGCCTGGCTTTACCGCTTCGACGCCGGCTTTTCCGTTCTTACCAATCATGTGCCTGGCAAAGATTTTTTCCACCAACGTCATCGGGCGAGGCTTGGTTTCAATTGGCGGCAAGAAAACTTTCCCTTGAAGACGTGCCACATTGAAATTGAACAGCCCCCCATGCTCGATTATTTGGCGGGTGATTTCGTCCTCACCTTGCGTGAACTCGGAAAGCGGAATCTGCTCTCCACCGCGAATTTGATCGATCAACGAAAAGTTCGTCGATGTGAGCACACCTAAATTCTGGCAATTCTGCTTGTAAATACGCTCGATGTTCTCAGCAATGACCAGCTGAATTCCCGCACACAGCTCGGCATACGGAGACTGCTCCCGGCTGGACCCCTTTCCCCGCCGTTTCCCGCTTACAGCAGCCACGAAACCGCCACGCTTGACGTCTCCTCGCTGGATCGGGGTTTGATCGCCGCACTTCAATCCGGTGTAAGGAAATTCGCCTAGAGTTTCATCGAAGAAAAAACAAATATGCGCTGGAGTTATTTCATCAGTAGAAATATCGTCGCGCAGCTTCGGATTGTTTGCTGGATTTTTCGTATCCCAAGGCAGATCTTCGCCAGCCAGCTGACGCTTGATTAGATCAGGATCTTCGGTGAGGAATAGAATTCTCCCGCGAAGAAGAACTTTATCCGGACGCTTTTCGATTTTCCGTTCAAGCAGTGAATTGATCACGAATTATCCTAAATGTCACGCGAGACGCCCACCTCTATTGTACCGCCTAGCATGGGCTTTGTTCCGGATGCGAACGCATTCCAGAGATGCTGCATCAGTGATGCGCGTGGAACCGGTCGTATTTCTCTCCTGCTGGAAGTGCTATCGCGAGCCGATTCTCTTTCGGGGCAAGTGGACAGGTAGCATAAGGCGTAACAGCACAAGGCGGATTATGGGCCCGGTTGAAATCGAGCACAACCGTTCCGTTCGCTGGGGGATCGGTTTCGAGGAACCGTCCGCCCGGATAGGTTTCAGTCTTGCTGGTCAGATCATTGAATACGATAAATAATCCCTTTGAAGGATCGCCGCCTAAATCCGTAAGCTGGAGGTCTTGGCCGTTGAGCTTGAATCGAACTTCACCCGCTACGGGTGTCGAGGTTGTGTCGCCGAGAACATTCGGGATATCGATTGTCTTTTTACCGTTCGCGGGTACCCATGTAGCAGTAACTCGATACGCGAGGTTGAGATCGAAAAAGATCGGACCGTGATAATTCCGCGCTGCCAGGCTATTTAGATCCTTAACGCGAATTCCCGTTCGCTGCCCGCGCTTAATCACATGCATCCGCAAACTGCCCAGTTCGATGACGGTCGGCGTTCCTGAAGCATCCGGTTGAAGGGCAGACGTTGTCGATGGCTTACCACCTATCTTGGCGGAAACGCCAGGCAGAAACTTAACCGTTACATCGTTCGCATTAAATTCAAATATACCGGCTCGTGCCGGCGCCGATCCCTGCGGAAGGACGATGTCGTTACCTGGATCACTCCCGAAGCTGTTTGCTCCGGGCTTGAGCCAAAATAACCCTGCAAGCGGGAGCCAGTTTTGCTTGAGATCATCGATTTCTTCGGCTTTCCATTTTTCAAAGGACACTCGGTAAGCGGGATCAACATTTGCCGCATAGAACGGCGACGCGGTCCCAGTGCCAATTAAGAAAATGAGACCAGAAACCACCAAACTGATCGAAAACGCGCATTTCACGTTGCGACGCATATCACATACTCTATCATTTTGATCGAGTATTGTACTCATTCACATTGGGTAAGGGTTCGAGTCCTTTACCTGAAAAGATTTGCTCAAATTCGTTCATCAAGGCGAAATGCACTAAACCATTGGAAGCCAGTGTTTCGCGACCGTGCAGCTGAAATGGGCCTCCAGCAAAGTCTGTCACCTGCCCGCCCGCTTCTTGCACCAGCATTACCCCGGCAGCCGTATCCCATGGATTGAGGTTGAACTCCCAAAATCCGTCCAGCCGCCCACTTGCGACGTTGCACAAATCAAGCGCTGCTGAGCCTGCCCGGCGCACTCCATGGGTTCGCAACGTGAGGTGGTGATAGAAAAAGATATTTGGATTCTTGTGGCGTTTTTTACTGGGAAATCCCGTGCCTACCAGGCACTCAGAAAGCTTGGCAATCTTCGAGACATGAATGTGCTGCTGATTGAGATAAGAGCCGCTTCCCTGCTCGGCGGCAAACAATTCATCGCGTGTAGGATCGT
>DASRFC010000008.1:0-41112 GCA_035651835.1 Terriglobales bacterium | reverse complement strand
AGAGCGGCTTCTGGCGATGTGCAGTGCCAAGACAATCCGCGCCTGTATCGCCCCCGCCAATAATGACAACATGCTTGTCAGTAGCAAGAATTTCTAATTCTTCCGGGAATGTATCGCCCTCACAACGCTTGTTTTGTTGCGGAAGAAATTCCATTGCATAATGAATGCCCTTCAGCTCGCGTCCCGGCACATTCAAATCGCGTGAATGCTCAGCTCCTCCTGCAAGGAGAATCGCATCAAACTCGAACTGCAAATCTGCAACGGCAATATTGTTTCCCACATGAGCATTGGTGACAAACTTCACGCCTTCAGCAGAGATCTGATCGAGTCGTCTGTCGAGGATATGCTTTTCCAGTTTGAAGTTAGGAATGCCATAGCGCAACAAACCGCCAATCCGGTCAGCTTTTTCATAGATTGTAACCAAATGACCTGCGCGATTTAGTTGCTGAGCCGCCGCAAGTCCCGCAGGGCCGGAGCCAACCACAGCGACGTTCTTTCCGGTGCGAAACTTCGGCGGTTCGGAACGAATCCAGCCTTCCGCAAATCCACGCTCGATAATGCTTTTCTCAATCTGTTTGATCGTAACTGCCGGTTGGTTAATTCCCAGCACACACGCAGTTTCACAAGGGGCCGGGCAGATTCGTCCTGTGAACTCGGGGAAATTATTGGTTGAGTGCAACTGCCGCACTGCTTCTTTCCAGCGTCCGCGATAGACAAGATCATTCCAATCGGGAATGAGATTGTTTACCGGACACCCCGTGTGGCAGAAGGGCACGCCGCAATCCATGCAGCGCGCACCCTGTTTCTGTAAGTTGTCTACAGGAAAATCGAGATAAATTTCGAACCAGTCATTCACACGTTGAGTAACGGGACGACGTTGAGGAAGCTCGCGTGAATATTCCATGAAGCCGGTCGTCTTACCCATGCTGCACCTCTAGCTCAAGTCCGGCTTCTATCGGCGTCAGCTGTCCGGGAATGTATTGGTGATGACTTCGTCCGACACCTAGGACTCGCTTGAATTCATGCGGGAAAACTTTGATAAAGCGAGATTGCATTTCGTTCCAATTGTCGAGTATGGATTGCGCGCGCCGGCTGCCAGCGAGTTCGACATGCTGTGCAAGAAGTTTTTGGATAATTTGTACATCCTCCAACTCGACAACAGCCTCGAGATCCACAGAAGCCAGATTGCAGCGCTTTTCCGTGAAATCAGCCTGGTCGTCAAAGACGTAAGCGATTCCTCCGCTCATGCCAGCAGCAAAATTTCTGCCGCATTTACCCAGAACCAGCACCAAGCCCTTAGTCATGTACTCGCAGCCGTGGTCACCAACTCCCTCGACAACTGCAGTTGCTCCAGAATTACGGACCGCGAACCGTTCACCAGCGACTCCGTTAAAGAACGCTTCTCCACTAGTCGCGCCATAGAGAACAACATTACCGATTAAAATATTTTCTTCGGCAAGAAACTGAGAATTTTTGGGCGGATGCACGATGATGCGACCGCCCGAAAGCCCTTTGCCAACGTAATCGTTAGCTTCGCCTTCGAGCGTCACAGTAATACCCTTAGCGAGAAAAGCTCCGAAGCTTTGACCAGCTGATCCGGTAAAATTTATTCGGATGGTGTCATCAGTAAGACCAGTCGCTCCGTAACGACGAGCGATTTCCCCGCTCAGCATTGCGCCAACGGTCCGATGCACATTGCGGATGGGAGTGCTCAACTCTATTGGCGTTCCACTCGCGAGCGCCCCTTGCGCTTGCTTCAACAGCATATGATCGAGAGCCTGCTCAAGTCCATGATCTTGTGCCTGCACGCAACGGCGAGCAACTCGCGACGGCACTGATGGGCTGTACATAATCGCCGATAAATCCAGACCACGCGCCTTCCAGTGGTCTACAGCAGGCCGGGAATCGAGCATATCCACGCGGCCAACCATCTGATCGACTGTTTTGAATCCCATTTCCGCCATGTACACGCGCACTTGCTCGGCAATAAAGAAGAAGAAATTGATTACGTGTTCGGGTTGTCCCTTGAAAAGCTTTCGCAGTTCGGGATCTTGTGTCGCTATCCCAACTGAACAGGTGTTCAGATGACACTTCCGCATCATGATGCAACCCATTGCGATGAGCGGAGTAGTCGCAAAACCAAATTCCTCGGCTCCAAGCAATGCAGCGATCACTACATCGCGCCCAGTTTGCAACTTGCCATCTGTTTGCACGCGGATGCGGCTGCGCAAGTCATTCAGCAGCAGGACCTGTTGAGTTTCGGCAAGCCCGAGCTCCCATGGAATACCGGCGTGCTTAATAGAACTCAGCGGAGAGGCGCCCGTACCACCACTGTCACCGCTAATCAACACTACATCGGCATGAGCTTTGGCCACGCCGGCAGCTACTGTGCCTACTCCAACTTCCGCAACTAGCTTTACGGCGATGCGAGCTTTCGGGTTTACATTCTTCAAATCGTAGATAAGCTGTGCCAGATCTTCGATCGAATAAATATCGTGATGCGGTGGTGGCGAGATTAAACCCACGCCTGGAGTGGAATGTCGCAGGCGAGCGATCACGTTGTCGACTTTATGACCGGGGAGCTGTCCGCCCTCGCCGGGTTTCGCGCCTTGCGCCATTTTGATTTGCAGCTCGTCGGCGTTTACCAGGTAATGGGCCGTCACCCCGAAGCGAGCTGACGCTACTTGTTTCACGGCACTACGACGCAAGTCTCCGTTGGAATCGGGTGCGAAACGGTTTTCGTCTTCGCCACCTTCTCCCGTATTCGATTTACCACCGATCCGGTTCATGGCAATTGCCAGCGTCTCGTGCGCTTCTTTGCTGATGGAGCCGAATGACATCGCTCCCGTGGTGAAACGCTTCACAATCTCTTTCGCTGGTTCGACTTCATCAATTGAAATCGGCTTTTCGGATTTCTTCAGCTGCATCAAGCTGCGCAATGTTGCCAGGTTACGACTCTGCTCATCGATTAGATCGGTGTACTCCTGGAACGTCTTGAAATTATTCTCGCGCACAGAATGCTGCAATTTGCTGATGGTGAGCGGATTCAGCAGGTGATACTCGCCTTCTGTTCTGAAGTGGTAGCTGCCTCCAACGGCAAGTTCGGTATCAAATTCTGAAACTGGACGAAAAGCGTGTTCATGTTTCATTTGTGCTTCACGCGCTAACACGTCGAGACCAATTCCTTCCAGGCGAGAAGTTGTTCCGGAGAAATAGGCATCTATTAATTCTTTATTTAGCCCGATTGCTTCGAAGACCTGCGCTCCGCGATAGCTTTGCAGAGTCGAAATGCCCATCTTCGAGAAAGTCTTTAGCAAACCCTTGTTCACTGCTTTGATGAAATACTTAACAGCGGTCTCGGAGGTTGCTCCGTCGGGTAGGTAACCACGGCTGGCAAGATCTTCCAACGTTTCAATCGCAAGATAAGGGTTAATCGCACTCGCGCCGTAACCAATCAATAATGCAAAATGCATCACTTCGCGCGGCTCCCCAGATTCAATGATGAGCGCGACTTGCGTGCGCGTTTTTTCGCGAACCAGCAAATTGTGAACTGCAGCCAGGGCCAACAGGCTCGGGATCGGCGCATAGTCTTTATCGACTCCGCGATCAGAAAGTATTAGCAGCGTATACCCGGAGTTCACCGCCAGCGATGCCCGTTGCGAAAGTTCCTCTAATGCCCGCTTCAGTCCAGCTTCCCCATCTGCCGCTCGAAAGAGCGCAGGTAGGGTTATCGCGAGCAGATCGCCGCGCGATACGCGCCGGAGTTTTTCTAAATCGCGATTGGTAAGGATCGGATGCGGCAGCTTCAGCGTATGGCAGTTCTCTGGCGTCTCTTCCAGAATGTTGCGCTCCGTGCCGATGTAACTGATTAGCGACATCACCATCTCTTCGCGAATCGGATCAATGGGAGGATTCGTAACCTGCGCAAACAGCTGCTTGAAATAATTAAAGAGTGGCTGCGGTCGATCGGACAAGCAAGCCAGTGGCGTATCGGTTCCCATGGATCCAATCGGCTCTTCGCCTTTCGACGCCATGGGCTCGAGAATCATTCGCAAATCTTCATCGGTATAGCCAAATGCCCGCTGCCGTGAAAGGATCGTGTCACGATCTGAGCGATGGGTGCGCGAGGGCTCAGGCAGTTTATCCATCGTGATTTGGTTTTCGTTCAACCAGTCGCCATATGGCTGCTGCTTTACCAGCCGCCGCTTGATTTCTTTATCCGAGATGATGCGGCCTTCTTCGGTATCAACCAGGAACATTTTCCCGGGTTGCAGACGTCCTTTGGTCTTGACGTTTTCCGGATCGATAGCCAGAACGCCCGCCTCCGAAGCCATTACTACCAAGTCATCATTGGTGACAACGTAGCGTCCCGGCCTTAATCCATTTCGGTCAAGAGTTGCGCCAATGAAACGGCCGTCAGTAAACGCAATGGCTGCAGGACCGTCCCAAGGTTCCATCAAGGACGCGTGGTATTCGTAAAATGCTCGCTTTTCGGGCTTCATGTGCGGATTCCCAGCCCACGCCTCGGGAATCAGCATCGCCATTACATGCGGCAGACTTCGTCCGGATTGGAAAAGAAGCTCGACGGCATTATCAAGATTCGATGAGTCACTTCCCTCCGGTGAAATGATTGGAAAAAGCTTTTTGATGTCGTCGCCGAAAAGAGGCGAGTCCAAGATTGACTGGCGGGCATGCATCCAATTCACATTGCCTTTCAACGTGTTGATTTCGCCGTTGTGTGCAATGTAGCGGTAAGGGTGGGCGAGTTGCCAGCTCGGAAAAGTATTGGTCGAGAAACGCTGGTGCACAAGACACAGCGCGCTGTTTACATCCGGATCGGATAGTTCGCCATAAAATTTCTCGATCTGCGGCGCTAGGAGTAAGCCTTTGTAGACAATGGTGCGCGCAGAAAGCGATGGAATGTAAAACATCTCACGGCCTTCAATATCTGATTCTGCGATTTCGCGCTCAGCTCGTTTGCGAACTATATACAACTTGCGCTCAAAAACCGACTCGTCCATCCCAGGCGCACGTGCCAAAAAAATCTGCTGAATGTAAGGTTGCGAAACACGCGCCTCGCGACCAATTGCATCTCCATTGACGGGCGTATCACGCCAGCCGAGTACCGTCAGTCCTTCTTCGCGAATGATGCTCTCGAGAATTCCTTCGCACTGCAAGCGCTGATGTTTCTCTACCGGCAAGAACGTCATTCCTACGCCGTACTCGCTGGGAGCAGGCAGTTCGAAACCGAGTTGCGCGCATTCGCGTACGAAGAATTCATGCGGAATTTGAATCAGAATGCCAGCGCCATCGCCAGTCTCAGGATCGCAGCCGCAGGCTCCACGGTGCGTGAGATTGATCAGGACTTGAATTCCCTTTTCAATGATAGCGTGGCTCTTTTGTCCTCCAATACTGGCCACAAATCCTATTCCACAAGCATCATGCTCGTGAGCCGGATCATAGAGTCCTTGGACCGGGGGTAAGCCGTTTTTTAAAGCAGGCCACATCATCCTTCACATCTCCGTCAAGTTACGCCACCGAAAGTTGCCAAAGCCAGAGCGGTACAGAGCCGCAATTTTGGTTCAGGGGATAAAGTTCCATCTTCTTGATAACGTGTGCAGAGTGGAAATGTACAACGCAGAATTTCGATGAGCGAAATGGATTTTTTAGGCACATCTTCATCCGCACGATGGGCACAGCGCATCGTCCATTTCGGCACCGTCTTTTGTCTTCTGATACTTTTTTGGATGATATGAATCGAAAACTCGAATAACCTCGTCTTAGGCGGTTCGCGTATAGTTTAAAAGATGTTTCAGACCAGCCAGAAGATCATTTCGTCGATGCGGCCCCACACAGGCTCGGGCACACGAATTAGACTCTTCTGGCGAGGAAGCGACTGAGCGAAACAAAGAAATCGAAATAGCTCAAGAGCCCACCGCCAGAGAATTCAAAGGCGAGTGGGTTTTTTGTTTGTTGGACGCGAATGTTAAATCTGACGATTTGGAGACGGTGTTTCTCATGGTGATTATGAAGTTTGGCGGAACGTCAGTAGAAGACGCTTCCGCAATTCGGCGAGTTGCTGGGATTGTTCGCAGCAGGCGGAAGCGGAATCCCGTAGTCGTTGTTAGCGCCATGGCAAAGATCACCGATCAACTAGCGGCCATGGGACAGAAAGCCGCTTCCGGCGATTGTGATTCCAGCCTCGCTTTACTGCCATCAATTCGCGAGCGGCACATAGCCGCAGCTAACGATCTTCTCGGAAAGAAATCATCTGCGGTCGCGAAGCAAATTCACGCTCTTGTGGCTGAGCTGGAAAACTTTCTGCGGGGTATTGCGGCGGTCAAGGAATTGTCAGCGCGCAGTAACGATTATTTACTCTCATTCGGAGAATTGTTATCGAGTCAGGTGGTGGCTGCTGCGTTTCCCGCACTCGGCCTGGATGCAGAATGGGTGGACTCACGAAAATGCCTGGTAACCAATGGAAACCATACTCGCGCTCTTCCGATCATGGATGAGACTCGCAAACGGTCCCAAGTCAAAATTGCCTCCATTTGCAAAGATGGGCGCATTCCGGTGATGGGCGGCTTCATTGCATCCACGCTGGAGGGAATTACTACAACTCTGGGTCGCGGTGGATCAGACTATTCAGCAGCTATTGTGGGCGCGGCGCTCGACGCAGCTTCGATTGAGATATGGACTGACGTCGAAGGCATGATGACTACGGACCCCAGGATTTGTCCGAATGCCCGAACCATTCCACGGATTAGTTTTAATGAAGCTGCGGAATTGGCTTACTTTGGCGCCAAGGTGTTACACCCGGCAACACTTTTACCAGCCATTCACAAAAACATTCCAGTCTATGTATTGAATTCGCGAAATATTAAAAGCAAAGGCACTCGCATTACAGAACATGCGCCCAGTAATGGCGCCATGTTCCGCGCCATCACTGCTAAGACTGGTGTCAGCATTGTGAACGTCGTGGCTTCGCGTGGCGTTATGGTCCATGGTTTTTTGAGATCCGTATTCGAAGCTCTCGATCTTCACGGCTCGTCGGTAGATATCGTAGCCATTTCTGAAGTGAGCATGTCTTTCACCATGGACACCAAACGGCTCCCAAAGGCTTTGATCGCCGACCTCGAAAAAATTGCCGAAGTTAACTGCGATGATCAGCAGGCGATCGTATGCCTGGTGGGAGAGGATATTCACGGTGTACCTGGAATCGCAGCAAGCGTGTTCAATACCATCGCAAAAGCCGGCGTTAATATCCGAATGATTTCGCAGGGAGCTTCTGAACTCAACATTAGTTTTGTAATCAAAGAGAGCGACGTTCCTCAAGCTGTACGCCATTTGCATGCGCGGTTTTTCGAAAATCATATGCCGGGAGCGTCATTTCTACGTGCCGTCAAGCCGTCTACGAATGGACGAAAATTCAAGCTCAACTCCACGAAACAGACCCGGAGCGCTTCAGTTAGGCGAAACTCTGTCGCGAAGACTGCCGCATCGTCTAAGCACTTTTAGGTACAAGAGGCTTGCTATGATTCAATTGCTCATGAATTCATTATCTGACGCCGAGACTGCCTCTGCTGAAGTTTGCAAAGTTGCTATCATTGGCTTTGGCACAGTTGGGAGTTCCGTTGCCAAAATTCTCTCCGAACGCGCTCCTGCTGGATTGCGGCTTACGCACATCTGCAATCGCACCCTTGCCCGCAAACAACAAGCCGAGTGGCTGCCAACACACGTCAAATGGACCGAAGACATTAACGAGGTTCTCGCCTCCGATGTTGATGTGGTCGTCGAAGTCATTGGCGGACTCGCCCCGGCGGGTGATTGGGTTCGCAGCGCTTTGAACTCTGGGAAATCAGTGGTCACTGCCAATAAACAATTAATTGCACATTACGGACCAGAACTAATTGCACTTGCGCGAAAACAGAAACGTCATCTCGCCTTTGGCGCATCCGTCGCGGGCGGCATCCCAGTTATTTCCGGACTTCAGGAGGGTTTAGCCGGAGACGAATTGTTCAAGATTTACGGCATCTTGAATGGAACATGCAACTACATTCTAAGCCAGATTGAAAGTGCAGGAATTCCGTTCTCTACCGCATTGGCCGAAGCTCAAAGACTGGGATTCGCTGAAGCCGATCCCACGGACGACATCGATGGACTCGATGCCAGGGCAAAGCTGGCAATTCTTGCGCGAGTTGGATTGCGTAGCCAGACTCATCCAAACGATATTCTTTGCCGTTCGATTTCATCGATTGAGGCAGTAGATTTCGACTATGCAAAGCAATTAGGTTGCACCATCCGCCAGATTTCCTGGGCAGAATTGGAGGGCTCCGGAGAAAAAGCTCCTCACTTGCTCGCCAGCGTGCAACCTGCTTTGGTTGGCTTGTCTTCTCCGCTAGCGCGAGTGCAAGGCGCACAGAATCTCGTTATGTCAACCGGACGATTCGGCGGCGAAACGGTGTTCGGTGGACACGGTGCAGGCGGCAATCCCACTGCTGTCGCAATTGTGTCTGACATCGCCGGGATCGCCAAAGCCCAACAAGGCATGCCGTTTGAATTCGAAATGGCTGCAACTCCGCGGAGTGTCACAGCCGACTTTACTACTCGCCACTATTTGCGATTTACAGTGAAAGATCGGCCGGGAATTATTGCCACACTGGCTTCCATCTTTTCGGATTGTGACATCAACATCGATTCAGTCCTGCAAAAGCCGGGGTACCTGAAATCGAGCTTGCCTTTCGTGATCACTTTGGAAACTTGTAAGGCTTCTTTGGTGGAAAAAGCGCGTACTCTCATCGCAAGTCTCGACTTTTTAGCTCAGCCTTGTGTGTACTTACCCATTTTGAATTAATGAGACCACTTCTTTTTGTAGATTACGTCGGGTCAACTCTCGTCCATCCATCTGAGAGATCGGTGCAGTCTCTTTAAGTAATGAATACGTTAACTGCCTGATGTTTACCCGCCGAGTCCTGCCTGTACGTTCTTAGTGTCCTTCAAGCAGATTAACTTTATAAATCGAGAGGAGACCCATGTACCACCATATTAAAAAGTTAATGTATACGGTTAAAGTTGATGATCCAGATCCCAGATTCGGCAACATGCTGCTCGAACAGTTCGGCGGCGCAAATGGGGAGCTAGCTGCAGCTATGCAATATTCGATTCAGGGACTCAATTGCGAAGATCCGGAGCGCAAAGACTTGCTCATGGATATTGGCACCGAAGAATTGAGCCACCTGGAAGTCGTAGGAACTCTGGCGCGGATGCACTTGAAACCTATAAAAAAGACGAATCGAGATGCCGCTGAAGCCGACCCATTGATTGCCATCGCAGGCGGAGGCGGTGTGAACCTGTTTAATTCCATGGGTGATCCCTGGACCGCCGATTATTTAAAAATAACCGGTGAGCTCGATGTCGATTTGCGCAGCAACATTGCGGCTGAAGCGCGCGCCAAAATCGTATACGAGCGGCTTATCGATTACTGCGACGATCCTGGATCCAAAGATGCACTGCAATTTTTAATGACTCGCGAAATTACTCACATAAAGGCGTTTACCGCCGCGTTGGAGAGCCTCGGCAAAGATCGGTTCTCGATCGGGAAAATCCCTCCTACGCCAGTGTTGGTGGACGAATACTTTAACGATTCAACCGGAGTTGGCGATGAAGGGGAAACTGATTCCCGAGGACCCTGGAACACAGGCGGTAGTTGGAAGATTGTGGAGCAGCCTGAGCTTGAACAGGGTGTAGAGAACTTTGCCGAAGCCCATAATGGTCACGGCAAACACGGGAAATCCACGAAATCAAAACTGAAGGAAGTTGCCGAGGAAGTACTTCCGGGTAAACACAAACGCACTGCATAGGTGAGCAGTTGGTACCGGGGGCTTCAACAGGGTATTACTTCGCCCAGAAAAAGCCCCCTATAAGCACTATGGCCTGAATCGCTGCAAATGAAATCCACAGGCGGACGCGAATAGTCGAGCGCCGCAAATCTCTTCGCAGATCACTCTCCAATACATTCACAAACTCTACTTCCGCGGCATCCGGCTTAACCGCTGGCGCAGCAACAATTCTAGGAAGAGAAGGATACGCAGCTTTCGGCTTGTCCGGTAAAAAAACTTTGGGTCCATCAATGACAGAAGACCACTGCGGCAAAAGCAGATACTCTGAATCAGAATGCAAACTTGGGTTCACTGGAGCTGAGGTCAACTGCAACGGGGGTTGTCTCTCGGGAGCTACATTGTCAGCCAGATTTCGCAACAGCGAAGTCCACCACATATGACTCATTTGATCGGCAATTAATTCGCCAACATCGACGGGTCGGGATTCGAGTTCAAGTGGCGGAAGAGACTCGGGTGAAAGCACGTCGCCTATATTAGTAAACACAGTCCGATACCACGGCATTGCCAGCCGGTCCCCTTCCAACATGCCGACATCGACGGGACGAGACGTGAGTTGCAATGGCGGAAGCTTCTCAGGAGCGAACTTGTCCCGCAGATTGCCTAGCAATGATCGCCATAATGATCGGTTCAGGCTTTCTGGAGGGGAAAGGTCAAGTTCTGGGTTCTGCGTCATCAACTCAATTATACGTTCGAGGCGATAAAACCGCTTGCTCTAAGCAAGTGCAACGTCCTACAGCATTCCAGCAGTTTGAACGGTCAATTTGCTCAATGCCATTTCGAGTTCCGTGATGGCCTCGGTCAACTCGGGATGCTCTCCGACCTTTTCCTTTAACGCATTTAGCAATCTGTGTGCCCCAGAAACGTGCCCGGCAGCAGGATGCTGATTTGCACTTAGTTTTTGTTCAGCATCTGGTTGGGAAGGCATAACATGATTTTGCTCCCGGAATGCTGCTCGATGCAAGCGGGGAGTTCTATGTAAGAGACGCTAAACATTACTTTTTTTCGCCGGGGAAATCGTAGCGCAGGCCTATCCGATATAAAAATGGTGGTCCCACGTTTACAACGGGTGTGCGTGCGACTTGATAGCGTTCATTGGTCAAATTCTCCACTGCGGCAAACGCTTGCACTCCGTGAGTAATAGATCGGCCAATCATCAGATCCATCGCGTAGAAGCGATTCAGAGGCAAGGTGTTCTGGTCGTCATCGTATTGCGTACCGATAAACCTTCCCTGCAAACTTAATAAGAGACGCGACGGATTCCAATAACGCGCTTCCCAGGTAAATTGATGGCGGGGAATTTGCGGAACATCTAGGCCGAGCAAGCTGGGATTTTGAGCATTTGGCGTGTAATTGATTACTGTTGCATCCGTGAAATCGAAGCCGGCCGAAACTTGAATGCTCTGAGTCACTCGAACTACGCCATCCAGTTCCAAGCCACGTGATCGCGTGCGTCCCAGATTTTGGCGTTCGCGCGTGATCAGGGTCGGTGTTGTCGTCAACGTTACATTCTCATCAGGATCTACGATGTCGCTCCAAAAGAAAGTGCTGCGCAATTCCAGCTTACGATTGAATCCCGAAACGTTTACACCCGCTTCGCCACCGGTAAGCTGTTCGGAACGAAGTGCCGGATTGCTCAATGTCAGAGTATTTCCTTGACGGAAACTGCGATAAAGCTCGTTCAACGTAGGCGCGCGAAACGCTCGATAGCCGGAAGCCGTAAGCGAAATGTTTTTAGTTAAAGAACGCAGTACCGACAAGCGCGGACTGAAAGCAGTGTAAGTACGATCGGGGAAGATAGAAATCGCCGGGGAGCATTTCTTCGAGAATGCTGTGCAAACCAGATCTCCATCAAAGTTTGACCAGCGATCGAACCGCATGCCAAGAATCACGGTCCACTTTTGATTGATATGAAAAATATCTTCACCGAACAATCCCAGCGTGCGTTGTCTCCCTCCGGAGACTTTGTTCTGAGTGTGCGTGCCTGCGGTAAATAACGCCTCGTCACTGGCTCCGATCACCTCTACAAGATCGGCGCCAGCAATAAGCGTTTGATTTTTACCGAGAGCATGTGTCCACTGAGTCGCGCCTCCGAGTTCCTGCGCCGGCACATGTTGGATATCGGTCAGAGACTCACTTGCGCGGGTGCTGGCAATAGACGAAAAATTCTGATTGTAACTTTGCACATCGCCATACACACGAGCCGTTAACGAATCGCCCGACCCAATTTGCTTGTCCAAACCGACTGCCCCTTCACCTATGTGGGAGTCGTTTGTTTGTACCGGCGTGCCATTATTTCGTGACTCATCAAACAAATTGCCCCGCAAAAAGACTCTGCCGTTCGAGCCAAGCTGATGGCCAACATTGAAATCGAGCGCCGCGTGTTCCGAGTTTGCTGCAGTGTCGATGGGGCCGCGCTGATCAAGAGGAACTAGAATGTAGCCATCGGTATGAAAGAGATCGGCGCCAACTCCGAAATCCCACTTGCCGATCGTTGCGCCTGTCCATACGGACAAGTCCGGCGTCTGTTCGTTTCCGTAAGAAGTTTCGAGTGAAAGCGCAGGCCCATGCGGCTCGCGGGTAATGAATTGAACCACGCCGCCCATGGCATCGCTGCCATAAAGGTTTGACGCACCTCCGCGGAAAACTTCAACATCCGACAACTCGGCTCGTGGAATGCGATCCCACTGCACCCACCCGCCAAATGGATCGAGCAACGGAATACCATCCTCGAGTACTAATGCGCGACTTGATCCGCTTGCACCCAGCCCTCGCAACGAGACTCCTTGCGACGTCGGATTGGAAGTTCGGCTTCCAGAACGCCGAAATAAAGAAAAACCAGGCACTTGGCGTAGCGCGTCGTCAACGGTGAGAGCGGGAGTCGAACTAATATCGGTATACGAGAGCAGGACCGTGCTGCCAGGGGTTTCCGAAAGTCGAATTTCGGCGCGCGCAGCCGAAACTACAATTTGCTCGTTCACTGTGGACGGTTGCAGCACCAATTGCAATTCTGCGGTTCCGGATTCGGCACTCCACGGCTGAGTAATTGCCTTGAATCCAGTTGCCTGAACGGTGACACTGCCGCTCGCTACACGAACGTTCGCAAATGAAAACTTTCCACGATCATCGGTCTTTGTGTTGACTGTGCTTGTGTCGCCTTGCAGGCTGACGCTGGCACCGGAAATTGCCGCTCCGGTACTGTCATGCACCGTACCTTCCAGCTGAGATTTCTGCGCGAACAGGCCAGGAGCAGCAATGAAAAAAAACATAACTCCAGCCCATGTGATCTTTTTCTTGAACACACTATTCACCAGTAACTCCCGGCTAACCTGAATTTTCCGTTTTACGAATTCTAGACTACGCACTGAGAAAGGGGAGGAGGAACCTGCAATATTAAACCATCATTTCTCGGAAAGCGTCCACGGCATAGTGTTACCATGCTGCATTCGATCCCGAAAGCCTGGAGAGCCCTGATTCTATGGCAATGGCGAATGTAAAAGCTCCTACCGCGACAAGTGCCGGTCCGGCAAATACTTATCGAAGTGCATTGGCAATGGTGACCACATTGTTCTTTATGTGGGGATTTCTCACTGCCCTCAATGACATTCTTGTCCCGCACCTCAAGCCGATCTTCAATTTGAGCTATGCGAAAGTGATGCTTATCCAGTTCGCATTTTTCTCGGCATATTTTGTTTTCTCATTACCATCCGGAAAGATCATCGATGCGATCGGTTACAAGAGAACGATGGTACTTGGGCTTTTCACCATGGGGCTGGGCGCGTTTCTATTTATTCCCGCCGCTAGTGTGCCCTCGTTTCCGCTTTTTTTAACTGCGCTAATCGTTCTCGCCGCTGGCATCACCGCGCTGCAAGTTGCCGCCAATCCTTATGTGGCTGTACTTGGGCCGCCAAAAACTGCATCCAGCCGCTTGAATCTCACACAAGCATTTAACTCTCTTGGAACGACCATAGCTCCATATTTGGGCGGCATTTTCATTTTGAGCGCCGCTCCCAAGAGCATGGACGAAATACGGCAAATGTCGGCACAGGCGCTTCAGGCTTATCGTCTGCATGAGGCTTCTTCCGTAAAACTGCCTTACTTAGGACTTGGCCTGGCGCTCGTTGTGCTCGGGATTGTCATTGCAATGTTCAAGTTGCCAGCAATTCCTGAAGCTGAACGCCACACCGGTAAAGATTTGGCGGGGCCGCAAAAGAGTGTCTGGAAATATCGTCACCTCATCCTCGGAGCAGTCGGAATATTTGTTTACGTGGGCGCTGAAGTTTCCATCGGCAGCTTCCTTATTAGTTATCTCACCCGACCAGATATAGGCAATATCTCGCAAAAAACTGCCGCCACATTGGTTGGATTCTTTTATTGGGGCGGAGCCATGGTTGGGCGCTTTATCGGTTCGGGAATCCTGCAAAAAGTTAACACTGGAAAAGTGCTTGGCGCCTCGGCAATCATCGCATCGTTGTTAGTGGTCACTTCCATGCTTACCACCGGACATGTAGCCATGTGGAGCATCATTCTGGTAGGACTATTTAACTCCGTCATGTTCCCCAGCATCTTCACCCTTGGAATCGCGGAGCTTGGCCCACTGACAGGTGACGGCTCAGGGGTTTTGGTGATGGCAATTGTGGGCGGGGCGATAATCCCATTACTCGAAGGGGTTTTAGCAGATCGCTTTGGCATTCAGCATTCGCTGTTCCTCCCTGTGATCTGTTATCTCTATATCACTTATTACGCGCTTGTCGGATCAAAACCGGTGAGGACCGCAGCAGCCTAGAGCCAACGTGCCCGAGGATTGTTGTCGTAGTTGGAAATATCTGACCTTTGTCATTCCGAACCTGCATCAGGTAAGGAATCTGCTGTTTCTCCGGACTCTCCGTTACTTTCGTTAAAGGCGTGCATCCCTCTTACGAATTACATCGTATAGAGCACTATTTGCTACAATTTTGCATGATGCTCTCCAACCTGCCATTCACCGACGTCCCCACCGCCATTGAAGAGATTCGCGCCGGCCGCATGATTGTGGTTATCGACGATGAAGATCGCGAAAACGAGGGAGACCTTACTCTCGCTGCGGAAAAGGTCACTCCCGAAGCTATCAATTTCATGGCGAAATATGGCCGCGGACTTGTCTGTCTCGCGCTCACCGAAGAGCGCCTCGATCACCTGCGCATCGGCCCCATGAGCGCTGAAAATACATCGAATTATGGCACGGCGTTTTGCGAAGCGATCGACGCGCGCGATGGAGTCACAACGGGTATCTCCGCGCACGATCGCGCACGCACTATTCAAGTAGCCATCGATCCTGCCACACGTCCTTCTGACTTGGCTCGTCCGGGTCATGTCTTCCCATTGAAAGCTCGAAAAGGCGGCGTGCTCGTACGTGCCGGACAGACAGAAGCATCGGTTGACTTGGCACGGCTTGCAGGCCTGATCCCAGCGGGAATTATCTGCGAGATCATGCGCGACGATGGCAGCATGGCGCGCGTTCCCGACTTAATCCAATTCTGTAAAACCCACAGTTTGAAGATGTTGACGGTAGCCGAGGTGATCCGTTACCGCATGCAGCACGAGCGATATGTGCATCGGGTCGGCGAGGCATTGATTGGAACCCGCCATGGAGAATTCCGGCTTATTGCCTATGCAAGCGAAGTAGACGGCAGTGAATCCCACATTGCGCTGGTACGTGGCGACATAGCGGGCGGAAAAGAACCGGTGCTGGTTCGCATGCACTCACACTGCCTGATGGGTGACGTATTCGGCTCGACTGCCTGCGACTGTCATTCCAGCGTGGAAGGCTCCATGCGAGCTATCGCCAACGAAGGGCGAGGCGTTTTTGTCTATCTGCACCAGACATCAAAAGGCTTCGCAGTCGAGAAGGCAGGCGAAAGGACGGCACTCACCTTCCATCGAGCTGGTGGCTTGCCACCTTCCCCCGAAGCTGAGCGGCAGAAGCAGCGGGAAATCGGGATTGGAGCGCAGATCTTATCTGACCTCAATCTGAGGCGAATACGCGTGCTGACCAATCATCCAAAAAAGAAAATCCCCGGCCTTGAGGGATTCGGGGTAGAGATCGTGGAACAAGTACCTATTGAGTCGGCGACAGCGAACCTGGAAATCGGCTGAGACTTCCGCCATCTTCAACATATTTGATTCTCACTGCGAACTTTGAGATTCCCTAGAGCTTTTAGGCGTCAAGCTTTCTTAATCGTCCGACAAGCACACCAGCTGTTGTTGGCCAATCGTAAAATGCTTAACTTACCCGGCTATGTAACCTATCCGGTACAGCATTCGCGTTAATCCACAACGCACTGTATAGACTCCAGCCCACCTGGTTCTTTAATTAAATAAAGCATCTCCCTTCCTGAAGGAGCCACGGCCATGTCCCGTTTATTCAGCAGCAGCGACAAAACACCTTAGATTTTCTTTTCGTGAGTGTCACCTAGCGTACAGACAAGGTTCGGAATGCGGCGTAGTTTATGGAGCCGGAACATTAAGGTTCCGATGGACCACCTCTAATAATGTACTCGGGGGAGGACGTTGTTAAAGGCGGGTCCACCTCATTCGACAACAGTAAGAATGAGGATCAGGGTAAAAAAGAAGAGGCCACAATCGATCCAATAATGTGGCCTCTTGCTTTTGTACATGTGCGAATATTTTTTTTTGGATTCCCGAAAATTAGCCATAAAGTCCACAGCAGAGCACATCATCGTAAGCATTTTGGACAACCACCACGTGAACTTCCCTGCATCAGATCCTAGCCTGCATCAACATAGCTGTTTTTCACCTCACTTTTACTTTTGAACTTTTACTTTTGACAAGAATTTACTTTTGACAAGAATTCGGGCGGATTGCCGATTTTGCGGGTTTTCAGGGGACCACTTTTAAAAGTAAGCGCGTGCCCCCGGCTGCTCCAATACCACGGTAACTTGTTGAAGGTAAGTACCCCACGCTATGTTTGGGCGACGTATCTCCCCGAAAAAACACTGGAGAGTTGTTAAAAATGAAAAAGCTAATCTTGGCGGTTTTGGTGCTGTTCTCTATAAGTGCATTCGCGGGTCATGCACCTCTGCCCACTGAATTGATGCAGGCGAAAACCGTCTACATCCAAAATGACGGGGCACCCACCTCGGATCTACGCGTATGTACTGAGGAATTAAATAAATGGGGCCGGTTTACAGTGGTTTCTAATCCGAAAGATGCGGACGTCATTTTCCGCCTTAATTTCCGCATCGAGAACGGCGGCTACCGGGTAACCAGCTATGGCGTCTCATCAACTATGAATGCATTGAAGACCATCACGGTCTTACAGCGATCTACGGGAAACATTCTATGGACGGATACCCGCGCTGCGAAGCTCTTTGGATCGCCGACAAAAGCTGTTGTGAACGAATTGCGGAAGCGCGTCGAAGAACAGGAAAAAACGGACGGTAAATCAAAATGACCTCCTCTCTAATGCTCCGGTCGCTATCAACAAAGATGGCTTTGGCTGTGCTTGTCCTGCTTTCAAGTAGCGCGTTTGCAGCTCATGAACCGTTGCCTCCCGAACTGTTGCAAGCCAAAACCGTCAATATACAGAACTACAGCGGGCAAGCCTCCTGGGCAGACGGATGCTATGACGAACTTCAAAAGTGGGGGCGATTCAAGATTGTCTCGAATCCGAAAGATGCGGACCTCATTTTCCGCCTCAGTTACCGTGTTCAGAGAGGACGCGCGACCATCGACATCATACAAACGTCAAACCACCGAATGCTGTGGTCAGATACTCGCATTTGGAGTGTTAAGTCGGTGGTGAAGGAATTACAAGGACGCATAAGAGAAGAAGAAAGTGCGGGACGGTAAAATTAGAAGAATTGCGCGCTTGCGCAACTACCTCCATAGCAGAGTTCGCCAGGCTCACATGATATAATTTTTATCTTAGTAGCCCTGTGTTAGCTGACGGAGGATGGTATCGATAAACGGTTTATTCGCACGAACGATCGTATTCGGGCGCGAGAAATTCGAGTAATAGATGACGAAGGTGCACAGATTGGTATCTTAACTCCCTTCGACGCGCTCAAAATGGCCCGCGAAAAGAATCTTGATCTGGTTGAGATTTCCCCAACAGCACAACCACCCGTATGCCGAATCATGGATTATGGGAAATTCCTGTACCAGCAGGAAAAGAAAGAACGCGAAGCCAAAAAGCATCAGACAAAGATTGTGGTTAAGGAAGTAAAGTTCCGCATTAATGTGGACGACCACGATTACGAGACCAAAAAGAATCACGTGCTGCGTTTTCTCGACGAGGGAGACAAGGTCAAAGCGACCATTTTTTTCCGCGGACGCGAAATGACGCGCACCATGCTGGGCCGGCAAATTCTTGAGCGCCTGATTAAAGACGTAGAGGGCAATGCCATCGTAGAATTCCGCCCACGCCAGGAAGGTAATACTCTTCACGCTATTCTTGCTCCCAAGAAGTCGGCGCAAGAGCGTGAAAAAGAAAAAATTAAAGAAGAGAAGGCGAGAGAGAAAAAAGCCAAGCAGCAAGCTGCCGCAGCTCCGGTTCCTGAAGTTCAACGCGCTTAGTTTCTTTTCAATTTGAACCGAATGCTGTTCTGAGCGGGGATCACCGCGCCCAGTAGCTTTTGCGTTTTTAGCAGAGACACTGAATTTAGTATCGTTATTAGTTTATTTTTGACAGAGGATTTATGCCGAAACTTAAGACACACAAAGGCGCAGCCAAGCGCTTCAAGAAGACCGCAAGCGGAAAAGTGAAGCGTGGACATTCCGGATTGCGCCACATGCTGACATCGAAGTCGCACAAACGCAAAAAGAAGTTGGGAAGCGCAACTCTGGTGAGCGACGCCGATGCACCAAAGATCCGTCGCATGATTCCGTATTAGTATTTCGTGTGGTGCGGCCGCCTTCGGGCCGCAGCCTTTCGCAGCAAAGCTGCGGGAGTAAGTTTAAAAACGCGGACGAGGGCGTCCGTGCCACACCAGCAAGGCGCGTGAAGAGGTCAGAACATCACCTCACGGTGAAAATTCCTTACCTCCAGCCGCCATTCAATAGAAGTTAAAAAGGAGAACATAATGCCCCGTGTAAAACGCGGAACTAAACGCCGCGCAAAACGCAAAAAGATACTTGACCGCGCCAGCGGTTATTTCCTTACTAAATCAAAACTCTACCGCGCCGCAAAAGAAGCGGTCGATCGCGGTCTTAAATTTGCCTACTCCGGACGCAAGCAGAAAAAACGTCAATATCGGTCACTATGGATTGTGCGCATAGGAGCTGCTGCGAAAATTAGCGGTCTCAGCTACAGCCAGTTCGTCCACGGGTTGAAGCTGGCCAACGTGGAATTGGATCGAAAGATTCTCGCCGACCTCGCTGTAAACGATGCAGCTGCATTTAAGAATCTGGCCGAACAAGCTAAAACTGCGATTGCTGGAGCGGCGTAGAAGCGGGCTTTAGGCTTTAGGTTCAACGCAGCTTTTCCGATCTATCGGCTTCTAGTCATCTGTAGAATTGTCACTTCGAGCGAAACTGATGCCACGTTTATGCGCCATCAGTTTCGCAGTGGATCGCATTTCTAAGGCATGGCATACACCGTTCCCAAATTAAAAGACTTCTCGCCCAAGGCGCTCGATAAAGCGGCGGAGAAGCTTTTGTCTGCATTCGAGAAGGAAAGAGCTGCAATTAAAGCGGATGAAATTCAAGAATTTCGCAACCGATGGTTTGCTCGCAAGAATGGCATCCTCAGCCAAATCAACGAGCTTTGGTTGAAGTCTGCACCAAAAGAAAATAAGACTGATGTTGGAAAGCGCGTAAACGAGATTAAGAGTCAAATCGAAAAGTACAAGGATGAGCGAACAGTTAAGGCATCAGGTAACTTTGCAATTGAGGCAGGAGTCGAGGTTTCCGCAAGCGTTGTCAAACGACTGGACATCACTCTTCCCGGCAACGTTCGTCCTCTTGGAGCAGAACATCCCATCATCAAGACGATGAACGAAATCGTCTCCGTATTCCGCAACCTTGGTTACTCCGTTGAAGAGGGACCAGAGATTGAGACCGATTACTACAACTTCGAGGCGCTGAATTTTCCGCCGAACCATCCCGCACGCGACACACAGGACACGATCTTCATCGCGAATCAGGAATCGAAGGCCACGCGTGACCGATTGCTGCTGCGCACGCATACTTCTCCGGTACAGATTCGTGCGATGGAAAAAACAAAACCACCGATCCGGATCGTGGTTCCCGGAAAAGTTCATCGCAACGATGCAGCCGACGCGACGCACTCTCCTGTCTTTCATCAGGTCGAAGGCCTTGCGGTCGATACCAATATTACGTTTTGCGATCTGAAGGGCACGCTGGATCACGCGATGAAGGCTCTGTTCGGATCAAGTGTGAAGACGCGTTTTTACCCGTCCTTCTTCCCATTCACCGAGCCCAGCGCCGACGTCCAGATCAGTTGCCTGTTCTGCGGAGGCAAGGGGTACCGCGATGACGCACGTTGTCCGAATTGCAAAGCCAGCGGGTGGATCGAGCTGCTGGGCTGCGGTATGGTCGATCCAAACGTGTATGGGTTCGTCGATTACGATGCAAAGAAGGTGAGCGGATTCGCCTTCGGAATGGGCGTAGAACGAATTGCCATTCTAAAGTACGGAGTCGATGACATTCAGATGTTCTATCAGGGTGATGTGAGGTTTTTGGAGCAATTTAGGTAGGAAGCCGTCAGGTTTTAGCGACACCACTTCGTTGTAGTGCTGATAGCAAAGGGCTGATGGCTGAAAGCTCAGCATGAAACTTTCTCCACAATGGTTGCGCGATTTCGTTGACTTGCAGGTGAACTATCACCAGCTTGCGGACGACCTCACGCTCGCCGGAATCGCAGTCGAATCGGTTAGTGGCGATGGCGAAGAAACTGCCTTCGAGATGGAAATCACCACCAACCGTCCAGATGCCATGAATCATTATGGTGTCGCTCGCGAGTGTTCGGCGCTTTACGATCTGCCGCTGAAGCCGATCGCGCCCAAGCTGCCTGCCTCTTCCGGTGTCTCCAATTTCGAAATTCAAATTGAAGATGCTGAAGGTTGCGCGCGATACGCGGCGCGAATCATTCGCGGAGTCGCCATCAAAGCTTCTCCCGAGCACGTAGTTAAGCGGCTCGCCAGCGTTGACCAGCGTCCGATTAATAACGCTGCTGATGCCTCCAACTACACGCTTTGGGAAATGGGACATCCAACCCACGCCTTCGATCTCGATTTACTCGAAGGTGGCAAGATCATTGTTCGCCGCGCGCGCGATGGCGAGACGCTCAAAACTCTCGATGGTGTCGATCGCAAACTTACCTCCGAAGATCTGGTTATCGCCGATGCTAAAAAGCCGGTAGGACTCGCCGGAACCATGGGCGGCTTCGACACCATGATCACCGCGAAGACAAAGAACATTTTGATCGAGAGCGCATGGTTCGATCCAGTTACAGTTCGCAAAATGTCGAAACGCCATGGAATGCACACCGACGCATCGCATCGTTTCGAGCGTGGCGCGGATTATGAAGCGGCAACTCTCGCATGTGATCGCGTGGCAGAGCTGATCCTGCAATCTGGCGGCGGTGAGTTGGCGGGTGAAGCAATCGATGTAGCTGCACGAACTCTCGACCAGGCTCCCGTGGCGTTGCGGATTTCTGAAGTGCACCGCATTCTCGGCAAGCGTCTTGAGACTAACGAGGTTGTCCGCATTCTGAAGCGGCTGGGATTCGATCTGCTCCCCGAGCCCGGCGATGAACCTGAATTCACCGCCCAGATTCCGAGTTGGCGTTTGGATGTCGAACGCGAGATCGACCTAATCGAGGAAATCGCGCGCCTCCATGGATACGATAAGTTTCCCAACACTCTGCCTCCCTACGCAGGAGCCGTAAAAGATTCACCTGATGCGGCCAAAGACACTAAACTGCGCAGCTCGCTTCTCGCGCTCGGCTATAACGAGACTGTCTCGTTGACATTTATTTCGCACGAAGACGCCGAACAATTTTCCGATGTCCCGGTGCTTGAACTGGAAAATCCACTGAGCGAAGAAGCATCCGTGATGCGCACTTCTATGCTGTCCGGCATGTTAAAGATGTTGGCTTACAACCTCAACCGAGGCAGCGACAATTTGCGTTTGTTCGAAGCAGGAAATATTTTTCAGGCGTCCGGAGATCAGGCGCAGCAGGCAAAGCGCATTAGTATCGGTGCAACCGGCAGTGCAGTTCCAGCGGGAGTTCATCAGCCCGCACGTCCACTGTCATTTTTCGACATAAAGGGCGATGTAGAGAACCTGCTGCATTCATTTCAATATAAGTCTCTCTTTTACGACGAGCAGACGGCGGACTATTTCCATCCCGGACGTTCCGCTCGAGCCGTCATGGACGGAGTTACGGTGGCACAGTTCGGACAGCTTCATCCCGACATAGCTTCGGCCCGCAAACTACGACAGGATATTTTTGTAGGCGAGATTTATTTGGATCAGGTCTACCGGCACAATCTGGGAGAAGTCCGCTATGAGCCTCTGCCGAAATATCCCGCAGTCGAACGTGATTTCTCTTTCTTGTTCGCTGACGCGATCCTCTTTGAGCAAATACGCAACGCGGTGACGCATTTAGAAATAAAAGAGCTGCGCAGCTTCGTACCCGTGGAAATCTTCCATGGCGGATCGGTTCCAGCTGGAAAGTATTCGTTGCTGTTGCGAGCGAAATTTCAATCCGGCGAGCGAACCTTGCGCGAAGACGAAGTGGCCGAGTGGGCCGCAAAGATCATCAAGTCTTTGGAAGGCTTAGGCGGCACACAGCGGGCGTGAGTCGTTGCAACAATTCTCCTGCCTGTAACAAAAATTTGGGCTATAATTCCGAGCACTTCAGTGCTGGATTATGAGTTCACTTCGCATTTTTATTGCCGACCGCCAGGAAATGGTTCGTCGCGTGCTCATCACGCTTCTTGCATTCCGTCCGGAATGGGAAATCTGCGGCGAAACCGGCGACGGAATTGAAGCCGTCAAAAAAATCAGCAAGCTTAAGCCTGACATCGTCTTGCTCGATATCGACGTAGCTGGCATAAACGGGTTGGAAGCGACACGTCAGATCCTGCAAAACAATTCTTCTCAAAAAGTCATAATTCTGACCATGTCCGACGGCGAGCAGTTTGCTAGTGACATCTTCCACGCTGGTGCGCTTGGATTCGTCCTCAAGGCAAGGGCTACCCATGATTTAGTAGCCGCAATTGAAGCGGTACAAAGCGGCCAGACCTTTTTCACACCACGTTTTGCGGAATCAATTTTGAAAGGCTACCTTTCCAGCAGCCCTTTAAAAGAGACGGCAGAGCAGAAGCTGACAGCACGAGAGCGCGCAACTGTGCAGCTCCTATCCAATGAACTGGCCATTACTCTCAGCCGCCGGTTGAGCAAACCAGGAATATTTCGCAGGAATGCGAAGTACCTGACGGTAGGTGTCGCTGTGGCGGTCACTGTTGTAGCCGGGTGGTTTACCTTCAACGGCGTACCGGATCAGGTTCTTTCCGCCACCGACAGATTGTTTGTAATCCTCAGGCTAAGAACAGCCCAGGCGCCCATATCCAACGGCAATCCGAACGCGAAGGTTTGGGTAGACCTGCATACAGCGCTCTATTACTGTCCGGGAGAGAAATCTTATGGGAGGACTTCTGGAGGGAGGTTCACCCGGCAACGGGATGCCCTGCAAGACCACCTCGACCCTGCCTCTCACGTTTGCAATTAATTTAGCTGTTCGGCATCACTCTATAAATCCATCACTCCTCAACCAGGTTGCAGGTAGCAGCGGCGCGCAGATGAAATGCAACCATCTGTTGCTACTTAACCGGGAAACTAAATTAAGGTAATTCGAATCCATCCCGGTCACCACTCCTATGAGGTAAGCTAGACAAATCCTAAGATCGAGGCCTGATCCATGGCACACCAGCATAACCCGCGATTTTTGAAAATTGTCGAAGATACTAAGAAGCGAATTCGTGAAGTGAGTGTCAATACCGTAAAAGAAAAACTCGCACTAGGAGAGAAATTCCTGCTGGTCGATGTACGGGAAGAAAGTGAATACGCGAAAAATCACCTCCCTAATGCTATACATCTTGGCAAAGGGATTATTGAGCGTGACATCGAAACTCAAGTTCCGGACTTAAACGCGCCGCTCATTCTTTACTGCGGGGGTGGATTTCGCTCTGCGCTGGCGGCGGACAATCTGCAAAAAATGGGCTACACAAATGTGCTCTCGATGGATGGCGGCTACCGTGAATGGAGCGAGAAAGGCCTTCCATTAGCCGGTAAATGAAGCAGGAGATAAGCAGCTAGCGTATTTTAAGAATCTGACGAGCATCCTCCATCAACCCAACCTGCCGTGGAGTTCATCGCTCAACTTCGCTTTACGACGTCCTTAGGCTCTGCTTCGATGGTCACATCAACCTCAGCTCCTTGCTTCAGTTGAACGGGGGTCCCATTTTCGTCGTGAAGGGCATTTTCAATGCGGATTTCTCTATATAAATGGTCAGCGCCTTCGACTTCAATCTGAGCTTTGGGCGGTTCGTTTGGATCGATAGGCGTGATGATTTTTTCCACACGTCCAGGCAAGGTTACGGATGCAGTTTCAGACATTGAAGGACCTCCGGGAGAGAGAGTTGCTGAAAATTATTATAGCTGGAAGCGGCGTAAAAAAGTCCAGTCAACGGCCCTTTCGCTTTGTCCGGTATCGCACAGTCTGGCCGCAACAACTATTCCGAGCACCTTGGTAACTTGCCGTAACCAAGACTTGAGTCCAGCATAATAGTTCGCTAGGAAAAGCCGATAATTCGAAATAGCCGACTGGAGTAATTGAAGATGCAGGCTAAGAGATCTTCCGGGAGCGCGGTTGCTGCTGCGCCCGCCCCCGCGAAGGCGACAACTGAAAGTGCTTTGAGCCTGGCCAAGACTCCCGCTCTTTTTTGTGTGGAGCTATCCAATGTTTTCCGTCTCCGGCTCAACGAGATCGCATTACTTCGTCTTCAGCGAGGATTGCTCCGGTTTATATTTCCAGATGAATTGAAGACGGTTGGTTCCATTCCGGTTTCGAGTTCTTCTGCAGTCGCCGCGCACACGGCACTCACGAAGAAGACGGAGCTCTTCAACAACTTCGTCAAAGTCCAACACGCCAGAATTTTTGAAACCGTGAAGTTAAATAGCGAGGAGCCGGTTGAACAGGCGCAAAAGATCACCATTCAAAAACTGATGTCCGCCCCCATTCTTGATCCAGAACGCAAAGTGCTGGGTGTGATTCAAGTCTGCCGCAAAGGATACGATCTGAAATCTTGCGGCGCGGACTTCACCCATGATGATTTGCAACTTCTGGAGGCCTCCGCGAGAACCGCCTCAAAAATGCCCTTCATGAATGATGCCTCGTAGGCGGATAAAATATTTCCATAGCTCGATCCAAGCCAATTTTCTCTTCGTTTGCGAGCGCACGAACAGCTCCCTTGAGGAGCTTGCCTAAAATTAAGGGTCCAATGGCGACCCGGATCAATCGCAAGACTTCGATGCCATAATGATCCAGTATCCGGCGGATATGTCGATTCTTTCCTTCATCTAAAATGACCTCCAGCCAGGAATTTCGCTTCCCACTGCGTAGAAGACGCACACTTTTCGCGCGCAGGAAATCGCCTTCCATCTTGATGCCATTTTCCAGGCGTTTAAGCAGAGCGTCATCCGGTATGGTCGTTATTTGAACGTGATAGGTCTTGTCGAGATGAGTTTCCGGCGCCAGTACGTGCGCCGACCACTCCGAATCGTTGGTCAGCAATAACAATCCTTCACTGGCTTTGTCGAGCCGCCCCACGGGCGCAACCCATGGCAAGTCATCGGATACAAAATTCGAAGCTAAAAGGTCGTAAACGGTACGCCGGCCTTTTTCGTCGGATGCCGTTGTAACAATCCCGCGCGGCTTGTTCATTGCGAGGTAAATTTTTCTTGCCGAAGTTACATCTTTACCGTCCACCTGAATACGATTTTTCTGAAGATGCACCGGGGTTGCTGGATCAAAGCAGGTTTTCCCATTCAGGCTGACATGACCCGCCGAGATCAGGTTGCGCGCATCCGATCGTGAGCAATAGCCCAGCTTAGAAAGGGCGCGGGCTAAACCGGTTCGTTGGGGCGAGCTTTCGCTTGGCATTCCCTACTCATGCTAACGGAGCCGGCAATTGAGGAGACGAAAGAATGAAAGAAAAAGTCATGAACAAGGCCCGTTGTGATACCCTCGCCATCTTATGACGGTTTCTAAAGCCGAGCGTCGTGTGGCTACGCGGATCCGGGCAAAAGTTCCGGTGTCCGTGAAGGTTGCGGAAGGCAATCTCCAGGTTACCGGCCATACGAGAGACCTAAGTGACAGCGGAATCTTTTTCTATACCGATTCCGTCCTCGCGGAAGGAAGTGAACTTGAGATGGTGCTTATTTTGCCTCCGGAACTTACCCAGGGTGAAAAGCGATGGGTCTGCTGCCAGGCTTCTGTAGTTCGCCTGGAGAATGGAAAGGAAAACAACGGAAAAGGCAAAATTGGAGTGGCCGCTCGAATCCAAAAGCTTGAGATTATGCCGGAAATGCTGGGTTAGACACCGGAAGTGACAAGCGTAATTATTTTCCAGGATTATTTGCTATTCATGCCTCGGGATCGGTGCAATAATGCTGGCCCTTGGATTGCTAACGTCCAAGATATCGTTCAAACTATTAAAGATTACAAATGTACAGGTGAATTCGGCCATGTTAATGGAAAAGCTATCCCGTGGCGTGTTGCGAGTTCTCACGCCACTCGGTCCTCGATATCTCCGTCCATCGTTTGCCCAACGGTTGTATCTGCTGTGGGTATTCCGCAATTTCACAACGTTGCCCGCGAAGGTCTTGAGTTTGCGTCAACTCCGGCTTATCGATTCCATGTGTTCCCAGAATCGTTTCGTCTCCTTCAACCAGAACGGATTTGAAGACGCGCCGATCCTTGGCACATTAGAACAGCGTCCGCCAGTTCAACCGGCATCACTGTCGCCGCGCAGACCGAATGCAAGTGTTAACGGCGCGGTAACACAATTTGCGGCAGATTCAAACGAATAATTCATTTCGATCGATGTAGCCGGTTTTTTAATTGATGGAGTGACGGGCGTCCTCGCCCGTCCTGCTCGCGTAGGGACAGCCGCCCTCGGCTGTTCGCGAAATCGTCTAAACCTCGATGCTCGCGTAGGGACAGCCGCCCTCGGCTGTCCAGATGTTCTTTCGCCTGCCCTGGCGAGGCGAAAGGCGAGTATCCTGAAGCCTGGCGCCTACAGCCCAAAGCCTGCTTCTTGCATCTGAACAGGTTCTCATGGAGGTTTTATGAAGCCTTTATTCGGAATCGGTTTGGTGGTGCTTGTCCTGGGAATCCTTTCATTCTTCGTTCCCGTGCCTCATTCCGAGCATCACGGCGCGGATGTCGGAGATGTTCACCTTGGCGTCACTACTCACCATGAAAACATGGTTCCACAAGGTGTCAGCATTGTGTTGGTGGTCGTAGGCGCAGGCATGATGATTGCTGGCCGGGGTGGACGCACTTAACCGCGATACTCACGTAGCGACAGCCGTCCCTCGGCTGTCCGCGTCATCTCTCAAAGTGGATGAAGCTAATTCATTTCCAATCGATGTAGAGACGGGCGTCTCGCCCGTCTGCGAAAATCATTTGCGTTACATTGCGATACTCACGTAGCGACAGCCGCCCTCGGCTGTCCGCGTCATCTCTCAAAGTGGATAAGCTAATTCATTTCCAATCGATGTAGCGACGGGCGTCCTCGCCCGTCTGCGAAAATCACTTGCGTTACATCGCGATACTCACGTAGCGACAGCCGCCCTCGGCTGTCCGCGCTCCTTTCTTTCGATCGCACGCTCCTTTGAAAATTAATTTGAAACACTTCGGCTCCCGAAAACACAATTGACTGTGGTTGGTTAAACGTTCGCCGCAAGGTGCGCCACTCTCGCGCCTGTCGTCGACGACTTATCGCCATAGCGAAACAGGAATCCTATGCCGCAAAAGTATTGTTACCAAGTCGGTGAATGGGTCGAAGACAATGTATCCCAGCAGGTAGAGCAGTGCGTTGAACAGGATTGTGACTGGTGGTGCGCCTGCTGCAACAAATGGCTCTGCGGACTGGTCTGGATTGCTGTAACGGTGACCAGTTGGGTGCTGACAACAGTCTGCGAGATCCTTGGGGACACTTTCGATCTGGGAGTCGCCATCATCAAGGGCGGCTGGGACATCATTGCCGGTATTTTTACCTGGAATTGGGCTCGCGTATGGGATGGCCTCACCGAGATTGCCGGAGCTGCGGGAGGCTTGCTGGGTGACCTCATTCGCGCCATCGTATTTCCATGCGGCCTTTACGGCGCTTTTCGCGACAGCATCAATAAATGGAGGCTCCAGGGCTATGTAAAAAGTCTGCTCGACAAGGATAACCTCTTAACTGATCAGGAACGCACGCAAATTAAGGAAGCATTGGGACTGAATGGCGGCGGATTCGGATTGCGTTTAAAAGTACAACACTTCCGCGGCTACGTGAGATCTGACTACATTGCACCTGGGGACACAGTTCCCGCGCTCGTTCGCTGGAACAACGATCCAAACCCCAACACGAAAATTGACCTCAAAATCCTCGCAGGTTTTAAGTGGGATCATTTCTTCGAGCGAGGCCGCCCCGACCTTCGCGGCGCGAACACCTCGGAGTCTGACATGGACGCCTATCTCGCCGATCCCAGCAGCAGAAGTTTCTCCATCTATGCCCAAACCGATTCGGTGCAGCTCGACAAGATTCACGCCATTCAGATCAAGGGAGATTCCATTGATTTGAAGCTGGAAGTGGATCTCCAGGACGTGCTCTTGACTGACCCGGCGCAAGTCCGTGCTATTCCTAGCGGCTCTGGCGTGGTTAACAGCCTAGCGGCTCCCCCATTCAATCGGCCGCCACAAAATGACCCGAATGCAGCCAGCGTACTGTGCTCGCCTATTGTTTTGGGCACCTTCCTTTTCCAAGACAACAGTTATGCGGGCTACTCTGCTCACCTCCGCCAATGCACATGTGTGGATGGAAGCCAATTTTATCCAGATGGAGGAACCGGAGCTGAATACCGAGACCGGTTGCCCGATTTCGCGTTCACCTATACGCCGATCCATGAATTGGGTCATACTTTCGGACTCTGCCACGTCGATGGACTAGATCGCATTATGGTCAGCACCAGAGACCATAGCTGGTGGAGTTGGGGTCTGTTGCCGGAGTACATCTGCTTCAGTGGCGAGCCCCAATTCGTCTACGACGAAGCCAAAAAAGTTTGGGACTATATCATCGCCAACTTTTCAGCAGATTGCCTCGCCAACCGGCAATTCGATCTGGAGTGAAGCCGTGATTTTCGATCTGATTTTCGATCAGGACTTGCCCACTTGTCTGCGATCTCTGCCAACCGATGAAGTCACTGCATGGACACGGCGGTTGGAACGCCATCGTAACGACTGTGGATGTCGCATCGGGCTACTCGTCATGCTCTCCGTTACCGGAGCTTGGCTCTTCTATCCGCTTCTGTCGCAAGCGACGGGGCACTACGCGCAGCGTTCTATATGGATGGGGTCATTGGTCTTCCTCGTAAGTGGATTGATTGGCAAGATAATTGGCCTTGCCATTGCGCGCGTACGTTTCAATTTGACGGTCCGTGATCTGAGGAAGCGGACATGCGGCTGAGGCGGCCAGAAAAAATTACCCATTGGCAGCCACCCTCTGTTTCCGCCATGTATACGCCATTAGCACCAATAAACCCGCAATGCAGAGCCACGCCAACCAATCCCCCAATCGCGAGTAGATCGTCCTCACCCCTCGTGTCGGCACTTCAGCAACGAGTACGAAATCTTTTGCCTCAAATTCATCCATTGCCGCCAGTCTTCTTCCCTGGTAATCGTAAGCCGCCGACAATCCAAACTTCGTTTGCCGGACCAGATTAAATCCCTGCTCAATCGCCCGAAAGCTCGCCATCTGCGTGTGCCATGGATCAATTGCCCGCCAGTCGCTCGCCGGATCGAGCACAATGTCCGCGCCCAGCCGTCCCGCCTGCGCCGCCAATGGAGGAAAATCCGCGTCATAACAAATCATCGCACTCAGAACGCCATAAGGCGTCGCCAGACTACGCAACCTGCTCCCGCGTTCGCTGGACACATCGGCCTCCGGCCCCGGCGTGGGATGCGATTTCACATACTGCCAGGCCACTTGTCCATCCGGCTTAACCAGCACTAACTTATTTTCGAGCGGCTTCGGCTGCGCCGGGTCCCAACTCTCCAGCGCCATTCCGATATAAATACCATTGCGCAACGCCACTTCTCCCGCCCCCGAGATCAGCGCCGCTTCATCCTGCTTCAGCACCGGGGCATTCTCTTCCGCCCAAAAAACAATCCTCGCCCCAGCTCTGGCCTGACGCTCGGTGCGCCCCAGCAGATCGTCATCCACCAATTTCGTTCATGCGCTATAGTCCGCAATTTCGTCGACCGTTCCCTTGTTTTCCCGGACATCCCTAAAAACCGCTTCGCGCAGCTGTGGTCCATACTTGGGCCGCGACAATGACGCTACCCGCACTGTTGCAGACGAGGGAGGAAAAATTCCCAGGCGTGCCTCGCCAAGAAGAATGATTGACAAGTACACCATGCTAAACACTGCTCCCCAGCGCATTGCCCGTCGCGTAATGCCTTCCTCCCATATCGAATTGGCAACAGCGGCAAACCATCCAATCAGAAATGTGATCCCCGACAGTCCGCAAACTGCCAGCAACTGGAGTAGCGGCAAGTTCCCGTATTGTGAGTAGGCGCTCGAAGACCAGCTCCCAGCCGGTCCATGCGAACTTAGAAATTCGACGGCGACCAGCGCCGTTGGGAATATAAAAGTTTTTGTCAAACCGCCAATCCGTCCTGTCATGAGTCTGTCGAGCAAATAGGGCATGACCGCGGACACGCCCGAGATTAGAAGAAATATGTAGTAGTAAATACCTGGAATCGGAATCATTCCGCGATGGCTGAAAGCGCGCGTCGCAATCAAGATGCAGTACGCGGTGAAGAGGCCTATCGGTGCCGGTTTCGTGCGCAGGAACCTCAGAAGAAATAGCGGTCCCAGCCACGCCGCGAGCGCAATGTTATTCACGCCGTTCGAGAACATGAAACAAACGGCCGCAACTAATAGCCAGATCCACGAATAAGGCGTGGCCGCGGTACTGTGTGCGGATGAGACTGCTTTGCTTCGAACTTCACCGGAGCTGGTCATAGTCGCCATCAGATGCCTTTCTCGTTCCTGATTTATATGCAGCTTGAATGCAAAGCCTCAACGCAGACCATAATCATCCCATTGAGCCTAGTCCCGGTAGTGTGCAAGGTAATGCTCATCGAATGACATATGTCATCCTCTTCGTGCATACGAAGCAGCTTTTCAGCCTGTGCGATGAGAAGTGCGCTTACAGGAATTTAGGAAAGTATGCTCTTTAGAGGGTGGCCATTTATGGTGGTAGTGAGTGGAGAACGATGACCGCAGGCAACATTAGAAGCTAAATCGCAATACTCCAATCGCCATGCTCAATCGCAATACTCCAATCGCCATGCTTACGTAGGGACAGCCGCCTCGGCTGTCCACACATATTCTTCTAAACCGCAAACCAAAGACAGAATAAATCTGCAAGATGGCGTGTAGCGCCACGCGTTATCGCGCGAGATCATGATTGCAGCCCAGACGAAATTAATATATAGTCAATTGGCTATGCAACGTGCGGCAAATTTGAATCGCACTTTTCGCGCCTTGGCCGACGGGACCCGACGCTCGATGATTCATGCGCTGGCACAAGGCGAAGCCCAGAGCGCCAGCGACCTTGGCCGCCGGTTTCGCTCTGCCCAGCCCACGATTTCTAAGCATTTGAAGGTCCTTGAACAAGCGGGGCTGGTGAAGCGCACAATCACAGGGCGTGTCCATCGCTTTCGTCTGCACCAGAAACCGCTTCAGGAGGCCGGAGGATGGATCGCTCGCCATCAAGCGTTCTGGACAGGGGCAGTAGGTCAACTCGATCAGCTTTTAGCCAAGGGTGTGGATGATGGCGACAAATAAGCCCCAGGTCGAGGTGCGGCGGCGCTTTGCCGCGCCGCCGGAGAAGGTATTCGCAGCGTTTGCTGATGCCCGCTTAATCACCCGTTGGCTATCTCCATCCCCTAAAATTGCGCTCACGCCATTGCGCTTCGAATTTCGCGAGGGAGGAACATACCGTTTCGCTTATGGCCTCGAGGATGGAAAGACTGTCATCGTAAACGGGACTTACATATTGATCGATCCGCCCTCGAAGATCGTCTTTTCCTGGATCATCGAACCGCCCGATGAACATGCGGGTATCGAGTCTGAGGTGACTGTAGCCATTAAACCGGATGATGGCGGAACCGAACTGCTGATTCAACACAAGAAGCTCATACTTACCGACGCCATCGTACGCCACGCCGCAGGTTGGCATGGTGCCCTCGATCAGTTAGCTGCGGCATTGGAAACGGAGAAACAACATGATCGATGATTGGGACATTGCCACGAGTGTGCGTGCCGCTCTCGCAGATGCCGGAGTAGTGCGTGAAGTCAAGATGTTTGGCGGGATCGGATTCATGCTGAATGGCAATCTTGTTGCAGCAGCCTCCAGGCGTGGCCTGTTGCTACGCGTCGGCGAAGACCGTCAGGCAGATGCGCTCTCGCGGTCAGGATCGCGCCCGATGGTTATGAATGGCCGAATCATGAAGGGCTACATCTATGTTGATCCACCGGCATTAACCAATCGTGCCGTACGAGCATGGCTCAAACTCGCGGTTGCGTTTGTGCAGACTATGCCGGCAAAGCCGGAACGGAAGTACACGCGTACCAAAGGAAAACGATAAATGAAGATTCGCTTCGGTCTTGGAATTTTAGCCTACCTGTTGCCCACCTTCGCTCTTGGCTTTGTCTGGCACCTGGTCTTGTTCAAGGAATACTATGAGAATCTCGCCATCTACCGCCAGGACATCATCGTTCCTTTCGGTTTTCTGTCGATGCTGATCCAGGCCTTCCTCTTTGCCTGGACTTACCAGCAGTTGTTCGCGCCACGTAGCGGCAGCCTGCTGTCCCGTGGCTTGATCTACGCCGCATTCGGTGCAGTTTTGTCGTGGAGTTTCACCACACTCGCCGTTGCCGCCAAGAACAAGATGGCATCAGTTCCAGATTACCTCGTGATTGAAACGGCCTTCACAGTTGTGCAGTGGATCATGGTCGGGCCACTGACCGCGCTCGCCTGGGCAATGACAGCGCAAACGGATATTTAATAAGGCAGGAATAAACTCGGCTTTTTTCTAGAGCGACATACCTAATGCTTTTTCTGTGTCTTCTCGAATGCCTGCTCGAATTCCGTAACCAACGGCGTTTCACCTTTCTGCAATCCGCTGCGTCCCATCACTCGCCATAGATATTGATCTCTGTCCTGATGCGCGTCGTAAACCGCGAGCACATCTTCCGATGGACGGCTCTGCACTCTGAGGATGATGTCAGCTTCAACTGGTTTGTAGACGAGAATCAACTTGCCCCACTTCTGAATTGCATCTTGCACGGCGACAATCGCGTCACGATCTTCAGGAAGAAGATTCGGGTTGTACTGATCTCCATCGTAACTAGTCACATAAACATAGCGGGCGTTGCGCAGAGTTCCCGGAAACCGGGGAACGTTTTTGGAAGTTTTTGGAGCCGCGAAACTAAGCCCACTGAGCAGTACTGACAGAATTGTCACAAAAGCGAATCGTTTCATCGTAACCCTTTCCCTACCTATTTAGTTCGATGTCCTGGAATGAGCTTCCGTTGCGCCGGAGCGTGGTTATTGCACTGTGCGTAAGTACAATTCTGTCATCCTCCGTGTTCTCTGTGATCTCCGTGGTAGGGTATGCATTGTCGAAGCAAGAACCTGAATGCCTCGCCTTGCCGCCTGGGAGGCTCTCAGGCTGGCGAGGGTGGATCGCGGCATCCGGAGCTAACCGGATTTCTGAAACGCGGCTACGGCTCTGCAATACGCATTACAGTAAATTATAGCTTATAGTTAATGTTAGAAAACCTACATCGCAGCGGGAACTTCGATTCCCATAACGGAAAGCACTCGCGTCAGCTCACGGCGAACCACAGCTACAGTTGAGAACAGGAACTTCTTCCGGCTCTCGTCCGCTTCGCTGAGAATGGGATAGCTGTGATAGAACGAATTGAATAATTGCGCTAATTGGAATGCATGCTTGGCAAGATACGCTGGCTCAGTTGTCGCAATGCACTGGTCGATGATGTATGAGGTCTTCGATGCGGCCAGCCAAAGCTCCCATATTTCGTTTTTCTCTTGCCCGCTCAGATACTTGGCGAAGTCGATGCCACTTAATGCAAACTCATCCGCGTCGATTCCGCCTTTACGAAAAATATTCGTTGCCCGCACCACGGCATATTGCGCATATGGTCCTGTCTCTCCTTCAAAACTCAGGGCTTCTTTGAAATCGAACGCGATCACCGATTGCTTGGTGAACTTGAGCATGAAGTAACGCAATGCACCGACAGCAATTTGCGTTGCGATGATGATGCGCTCTTCATCGCTCAGTTGCGGATGGCGGCCATCCACTTCTTTTTTTGCCGACGCAATGAGCGTGTCGATCAGGTCATCGGCTTTGACGCCAAAACCTTTGCGCCCAGAGACTTCGATGTAAGAACGGGCCTTGTCTTCGTCGGAAAGTTGATAGCCAAGCTCAGCAGCACAGCGTGGCGTAAGCGCAACCATCTCGTAAGAAAAGTGCGTGAAGTGATCGGCTTGTTGGTTATGTCCAAGAGCGCGCAGAGCTTCGATCACCGCATTCTGCGCTTCTGCCTGACGAGCATCGACAACATTATAAATTTCAACAACATCCCCGAAGTGGGGATGATTGGGGACGCCATTGGTGGTTGAAATCCAACAGTCTTTGTCATTGGGATAGTGGAAGAACTTGCGATATCCAAAGTCGCGACCGAGCAATCCAAACTTCCACAGGTGATAAGCGATGTCTTTGCCTACATATCCAACGGTGCCGTTGGAGCGGACGATGACTTTCTGATCTTCCTCAGCAATTGCTTCTTTATTGGTTTCCTCTGTGATCTCTGTGGCCTCTGTGGTTGAGCTTCTTCTCCGCATCACCCAGCAGCCCTTATTTTTACCTTCATTTTCATAGACAAGCACGCCCGCTTCTTTGAGTTTAGTGAAGGCGGCATCCCAGAAATGCAAGTGAAGAATTTCACTCTCTCGCGGCAGAAAGTCGTATTCAATGTCCAGCCGGTCCATGGTTTCCAGATGGCGCCGCAACACGGCGACTGAAATCAGATCGGCGATAGCGGCGGTTTCATTTTCACCCTGCTCTATCTCGTGCAAGGTTTGACGCCGAACTTCCAGATTCTGCTTGTCTTGCGAATACCATTGCGAAGCTCGGGCGTAGAGATCCCAGCAGTAGTAATCGAAGCGCGGCTGAGCCGCGAGCTGTTCGATTTCAGCACGGGATTTCTTTTCCAGATGAATGAAACCGACAACCACATCAGCGACTTGCACACCTGTGTTGTCGATATAGTTCTGCACATCAACTTCGCGTCCAGCAGTTTTCAGCAGACGAACGAATGTATCCCCGAGAATGGCGTTACGAAGATGCCCGATGTGCGCGGCTTTATTGGGGTTAATGCTGGAGTGCTCAACCAAAACTTTGCCGCTCGGAACATCGGTGGACGGTTCTTCGCCGGAAGCGAGTGTGGCGGCTAAGGCTTCGCGGTTTACGCGAGCGTTGATATATCCCGCGCCTGCAAGTTCAAGCTTTTCAAAGCCTTCGATGGGGCCGATGCCCGCGACAATCTCCTCGGCAATTTTGCGCGGAGCTTTGCGCAGCCGTTTCGCCAACTCGAAAGCAAGCGGGAGCGCGTACTCTCCTAATTCAACGCGAGGAGGCTGCTCGATAACGATCTTAGGTAATTCAACATCGTAGGTGCGACGCAAAAATTCGCGTATGTGATGGGCTAACCGATTTTCCAGATGGCGATACAAGCAGGCCTCGACAATCCTTCTAAGCTGTTGAAGAAAAAGTGATTGTAGCAGAGCGGTGAGGCCACAGAGTTTGACGGCAATAACTGCCTTCCCTATGATTGGTTGTGGGTCTTTGGTCGCACGTCGTTGGTCGTTAGGTTCCGTCATCCTTTCTCGTTGGAGCCTTTGCAAGTCAGCTTCGGCATGGACTCAACTCGATATGCTCCGGCCATAGACCAACGGCTAAAGACCAACGACTGTTCTTATGCGAATCGCTTATCTCGATTGTTTCTCTGGAATTAGCGGAGACATGTTCCTGGGCGCACTGGTCGATGCAGGCGTTCCGATGGGATTGCTGGCGGAGACTGTTGCGGCGCTGAATGTAGGGGCGCGCATTGAGATATCACGGGTGAATCGCAGCGGAATCACTGCGACCAAAGCGGATGTTTATGTGAATGGAGAGAAGGATCAGCCACGGGAGAGTTCGGAAGAAGAGCATGGACATGGCCTACATTCGCATGGCAATTATGAGCATGAACATTATGTACATCACGAACATGCACATCAGCATGGAACCAATCCGGTGCAGTTGGCTGAGCACAATTTTGGATCGGTGAATCAGGCAGCTTCTCATCAGCAAGGGGCCGAAGATCAAAGGCAGCGGACAGGAGTGTCCGCTCCACACGAGCATGGGCATCCACATGAACATAACCATTCACACGAGCATAGCCATTCTCATGAGCACACTCGTGGATTAAATGAGATTCGGCGGATTATCTCCAGCGCGATAATTAGTGCGACTACGAAGAAAACTGCTATTGCTATCTTTGAAGCGTTGGGGGCTTCGGAAGCGAAAATTCACAATATCGATATCGAGAAAGTGCATTTTCACGAAGTCGGCGCAGTCGATGCTTTAGTGGATATCGTATGTGCGGCGGTTGGAGCCGAAGCGCTGGGAGTGGATGAGATCGTCTGCTCGGCGCTGAATGTTGGAGGTGGAACCGTCAAATGCGCTCACGGAACTTTTCCTGTACCCGCTCCTGCGACACTGGATCTATTAAAAGATGCGCCGGTTTATTCCAGTGGGGTGCAAGCCGAACTGGTCACTCCGACAGGTGCGGCCATCGTGCGGACTTTGGCGAAACGTTTTATGCCATTTCCCGCGATGAGAGTTGAGAAGATTGGTTACGGCGCGGGAAGCCGCGACTTTTCCGGGCACGCGAATGTGGTGCGGCTCACGATTGGCGAATCGCGGGAGCAAACTGCGGAATCTGTCTTTTATGAAAACAGCGCAGAGCAGCGAGAAACTATTGCGGTGCTTGAGGCGAATATCGACGATTTAAATCCGCAGGTCTTCGGATATGTGATGGATCGGCTGCTGGAAGAGAGAGCGCTGGACGCCTTTGGAATTCCGGTACAGATGAAGAAGAACCGTCCGGGAATGCTTCTGACAGTGCTATGCAAGCCAGAAGATTCGGCCCGGCTGACGCAGTTGCTGTTTGCGGAGACGTCGACTTTGGGAGTGCGGCATCGGGAAGAGCGGCGGGAAATTCTGGCGCGTAAGTTTGTAACCGTGAACACGCAGTGGGGCGAGGTACGGTTGAAGGTGGCGAGCATGAATGGCGCGGTTACGAACTATGCCCCAGAGTATGAAGATTGTAGGAGGATTGCGGCCGAGCATCATGTGCCATTGAAGAGCGTAATGCAGGAAGCGTTGCAGGGGTATGTGAGAAAAGCAGCAGATCCCTCGACTCGCTCGGGATGACAAATTAAAAGGGGGATGGAACAATTAGCCGTGTTTCTGTTAACGCAAGCAGAATTATCGTGAGGCAGAGGTCCTTCGACTCCGTTTACCGATTCGCAAGCGAATCGAAAACTGCGCTCAGGATGACAAGTCGATACATAACAAGTCGATAATTGATGACAAGTCAATATATAAACTGGGCGAGTGCCAGGCAGGAGAGCGAACAGCAGGTCCCTCGACTCGCTCGGGATGACAAATTAAAAAGGCGGGACGGAACAATTAGCCGTGTTTCTGTTAACGCAAGCAGAATTATCGTGAGGTAGGGGTCCTTCGACTCCGTTTACCGATTCGCTTGCGAATCGGTAACTCCGCTCAGGAAGACAGAACTTAAAATTAAATGAAAGAAAAGTTTTACATTACGACGCCTATCTACTACGTCAACGCGCGGCCGCATATTGGGCACGCTTACACGACCATTGCCTGCGATGTTATTGCGCGGCGCAAGCGCATGCTCGGATTTGATACGTATTTTTTAACTGGCACCGATGAGCATGGGCAGAAAATCGAGCGGGCAGCGCAAGCAGCAGGAAAGACCCCGCAGCAGCTTACCGATGAAGTGTCCGCTGAATTTCGTGCGCTGTGGGATCGGATGGGGCTTACTTACGATGACTACATTCGTACGACTTCCGAGCGCCATAAACGTGGCGTGCAGGAGCTATTCCGGAAGATTCGCGATAATGGATTCATCTATAAGGGAACTTACACCGGGCAATACTGCGTTTTTGATGAAATGTACGTCGATGTGGTTGGGGAAGGCGCGCCGTGTCCCGAGTGCGGGCGTCCGACGGAGACGATTCACGAAGAGAATTATTTTTTTAAGCTCTCCTCTTTTGCTGATCAGCTGATCAAGCTTTATACCGAGAGTGACTTTATCCGCCCTGAAAGCCGGCGTAATGAGGTGCTCGCTTTTGTCCGTTCGGGGATGCGCGATCTCTCGATCAGCCGCAGCACCTTTTCCTGGGGCATTCCGGTTCCGGATGACCCGAAGCATGTGATCTACGTTTGGCTGGATGCGTTGGCGAACTACATTACGGCGCTGGGCTATGGATCGGACGACAACCAGCTATACGACAAATATTGGCCCGCCGATCTGCACATGATCGGCAAAGAAATTGTGCGCTTTCACTGTGTTTACTGGCCGGCTTTTCTCATGGCCGCGGGCCTGCCTTTGCCGAAGCACATTGTGGCGCATGGCTGGCTGCTATTTGAAGAGAGCAAGATGTCAAAGTCTCGCGGAAATATAGTGCGGACGGAGACCATTCTCGATGTGCTCGGCGCCGATGCGCTGCGGTATTTTCTTCTGCGTGAAATTGTTTTCGGACAAGATGGATCGTTTTCGTTTGATGCGCTGGTGCAGCGATATAACTCCGATCTGGCCAATGGACTGGGCAACCTCGCCAGCCGCACGCTGACGATGATCACTCGCTATTTCAAGGGCGAGGTGCCATATCCATCGGCAAAGGCTTCGCATACGGCAGACGATGATACGGTTTCGATGGCTGCGCGCAAGACGATTCAGGAATTCGGAATATTGTTTAACGACTTTCAATTTTCCCGTGCCTTGGAATCCGCATGGGGACTGATCGCCTCGGTCGACAAATATATTGTCGAAAACGAGCCTTGGGCGCTCGGCGAAAAACAGGATGAAGAGAGCCGGGCACGGCTGGCTACAATTCTTTATACGTCCGCGGAGGCATTGCGGATTGTGACGGCTCTTGCGCATCCTGTGATCCCGGATTCGACTGCGAAGATTTGGACGCAGCTTGGGCTGGGGGACATCAAGCAATTTGATCTGTCCAAACTGGCTTGGGGGCAACTTAAGTTAGGCACGAAGCTCGGAGAAGTGCAGGCGGTATTTCCGCGTGCCGACAAAAGCGCAATCGAAAGGATGCAGAGAATGGAAGAGCAGCAGAGACCGGCTGTGGGCGCGACGGAAGCGCAGCCTTCAGCTTCAACATCCGCGACAGGTGCGACATTTGCGGCAGAGCCCGTAGCAAAACCGGCTGCTTTGACAACTGCGACAGCGGGAACTGATGGGAAGATCACCATTGATGATTTTGCGAAAGTCGAATTACGTGTCGCTTTGGTGAAAGTTGCAGAGCGCGTGCCCAAGGCTGACAAGCTGCTGCGGCTGGAAGTGGATCTGGGAACGGAGACGCGTCAGATATTGGCGGGAATCGCAGAATCGTATGCGCCAGAATCGTTGGTTGGACGCAAAGTGGTGATTGTGGCGAACCTTGCTCCTCGGAAATTACGTGGGCTGGAGTCGAATGGAATGATTGTGGCGGCGTCTCCGGAGGGAGGAAAGGCAGTATTGGCGGGGTTTCTCGAGGATGTGCCAGTGGGGACAAGGCTGAAATAGAGCAGGCTACGGGCGTCAAGGTTGCGCTGAGAAGCTTTTCGCCATGGAGGCACAGAGTCACGGAAAGAATTGAAAAGCAATTTTGCTCTGACGTTCTGTAATGAAAAGCTAGCCGAGCGATGCTCGGCCTGGACGGGCGAGGACGCCCATCCCTACATAATTCAAAACAACGGATGAGGGCGCCCGTCCCTACATAGACATTTGTATCTCGACGGACAGCCGGGGGCGGCTGTCCCTACGTGTGCATCGCTCAGGACGAACCGACCAACGGCAACCGACTATGTTTATCGATTCTCATGCGCATCTCGAGGGCGAGCAGTTCGATTCTGATCGCGAGCTGGTTATTTCCCGCGCCCGCGATGCTGGAATCGAAGCGATTCTCGCAATCGGTAACGGGGAAAATCCCGAGGCGGTGGCTTGCGGCATTCGTTTGGCTGCGCAGTACCAATTTATTTATGCATCAATTGGTATCCATCCCCATGAAGCGAGCTTCGCCAATGACGCTTTTTTTAGCGAGATGGAGGAATTGGCGAGGCGGCCGAAAGTTATTGCGTGGGGAGAGATTGGATTTGACTACTACTACGATCATTCTCCGCGCGATGTGCAGCAGCGAGTTTTTTTGAAACAGATGGAACTCGCGCGAGCGGCCAAATTGCCAATTATTATTCATTGCCGGCCGTCGGAAGGTAGCGAGAATGCCTGGGACGAGTGCCTGACGCTGATCCAGCAACACTGGGCGTCCAGCGGTTTCGGGGGTATCCTGCACTGTTTTACCGGAACTCCGGCCCACGCCAAACGTGCGCTGGATATGGGGTTCATGATTTCTTTCGCGGGAAATATAACTTTCCCTAGAGCACAGCGGATTCGCGATGCTGCAAGAACAGTGCCGCTGGATCGCATGTTAATTGAAACCGATTCGCCTTTTCTGGCTCCCATCCCGCATC
>DASRFC010000007.1:0-30234 GCA_035651835.1 Terriglobales bacterium | reverse complement strand
ATCCGCTCCAGCATCGAGAGCGGCGACTTTGGTCCGTTCTTCACCTTTCACGGAGAGCACGATGATCGGTACTCGCGACTCGGCTCTCAGCTGGCCCGACAGTTCAATGCCATCCATGTTTGGCATGGAAACATCGGTGATCACGAGGTCAGGCTGCCATTCACGCGCCAACCTTAAGCCGGCATGACCGTCCTCTGCTGTGCGAACTTCATAGCCGCTGCCACTCAGAGAAGTACGCAACACCCGCGTGATTTGTGGTTCATCATCGACAACAAGAATTCGTTTCTTCTCTGGCGTATCTCGGTGCGGCATGATTGGGTCTGCCATAGGCTAAGAGGAAGACTGGGTAACGATGTGAACGTCCACCGGCGGAGCATCTCGGAGGAATTTATGAATCGTATTGAGATACAAATATCGTTTCCAACCCTTAACCGCGGATCTCCCAAATACAACTTGGGTAATATGTTTTTCGCGAACGAATTGTGCAACTGGTTCGGCCACTGAACGCGAGGTCATTCGAACTACCTGCGCACCAACATCTTTAGCAAGGCGGAGATTTGATTCTAGCGAGCGTTGATTCGTCTCGCTCTCGTCCACTCCTATATCGATGTAGAGGACGTAAAGCTCGGCATCAAGCCGACGCGCCATACGGGCTGCGCGAGCAATGATGTATTGCGCCGAAGGATTCGAACTGATGCAAACCGCAAATCTTTCGCGCACTCCGAGATTACGATCCGGCTCCTCTTTTTCGAGATAAGTTTCGAGACTGCGATCGACTTCTTGAGCAACTTCGCGCAGCGCGAGTTCGCGCAGCGCGATAAGATTTGCTGGCCGAAAGAAGTTCGTTAAGGCCCGTTCGACCCGGTCCAACGGATAAATGTCTCCCCGCCGCATTCGCGTCTGTAAAGCTTCGGGAGTCACATCCGACATTACAACTTCCGTAACCCGCTTCATCACCCAATCAGGCACGGTTTCCCGGACGGTTACTCCGCTTATTCGTTGTACGCTCGGAGCTACGCTCTCGAGATGTTGGACGTTCATCGTCGAAAGAACGCAGATACCAGCATCAATAATGTCGAGAACATCTTCGTACCGCTTCTGATGTTTACTGCCTTCTATGTTGGTGTGAGCCAATTCATCGATTAAAACTACGGAAGATTTGCGCTCCAAAATGGCATCGAGATCCATTTCCTCAAATGTCGTGCCTTTGTATTCGAGTTTTTTTCGGGGAACTGTTTCAAGCTGTTGGGCAAGCTCGACAACCCCTTTGCGTCCGTGCGTCTCAATAATTCCAATTACGACATCTTCGCCGCGATTCTTTCTTCGGATCGCCTCGCTCAACATGCTGTAAGTTTTGCCCACGCCAGGCGCGTAGCCGAGAAATAACTTGAAGATGCCGCCAGCCTTCGCCAGTTCGGCAGTTTCCGCTGCTTCCAGCCATTGCTCGGGAGTCTTAGCCATCGCGACTATTGTGGACGACAATTTTGTGTTTGTCGATGTTCTCTGGTGCTTCAGCTACAATCGGTGCTCGTGAACACCTCCGTCGTGCGTACTCTCGGGCGTTTTGCTGGCTGTTCTGCTCTGGTGTGGGCTGTCGTCTACCTTTACACCCGCCTGCTCCACGTAAATCCGACCACAGTTGCCCTGACATTCCTGCTTTGTGTTTTAGTTGTCTCTTCCGTGTGGGGCTTAATATCTTCACTTTTTATGGCTGTACTTGCGACGGCCGCATTCAATTACTATTTTCTGCCGCCTGTTGGCACTTTTACTATTGCTGATTCGCAGAATTGGATCGCTTTATTTGCCTTTATCGCGACTGCCGTTGTAGCCAGCGAACTTTCCGAGAGGGCACGTAAACAAACGGATGAAGCCGTTCGGAGGCGACGAGAGCTTGAGCGTCTTTATCAATTCAGCCAACAGCTATTGACCGCCGACAACATTTTGAAATTGCTCAACGCCATCCCCCAGCACGTCATCGAATCATTTGGAGTATCTGCCGCGGCTATCTACATCCCGGAAAAGGGCGATATCTATCGTTCTGGAGTTGAAACGCGCGACTTGGATGCCGACCACCTCAAATCGGTGATTGCCCGAGGAGAACCAATCCTCGACACCGAGCGTCACTTAAGTTTCACGCCTTTAAAGATGGGCGTAAAAACCGTGGGCACAATCGGTGTGAGTGGAAGCCTGTCGCGGCAGACCCTCGATGCGATGGGAAGCCTTATCGCTATTGCGGTTGAGCGCGCTAATGCTGTCGAAACTTTAAGCCGCTCCGAAGCCTCACGCGAAGGAGAACAACTGCGTTCGGCCATTCTCGATTCCATCACGCACGAATTTCGCACTCCGCTTACTTCCATCAAGGCTTCCATCACAAGCTTAATGTCGGATATTGATCTCGCCTCTACCGATCGCCAGGAGTTGATGACCGTCATCAACGAGGAGAGTGACCGGTTGAATCGATTAGTTGGCGAAGCTGCGGAAGTAGCCAAGCTTGAATCGCATGAATTCGAGCTTGATCTCAAACTTGTCCGGATTATCGAGCTCATTAATGGCGTTGTAGCGAATCTCAAGCAGGTGCTTGAAAAGCATTCTGTAGACATACGCTGTCCGAAAGATGCGCTAGCACGCATAGATCCCGAGCGGATTAAAGAAGTGCTGACTCAATTACTCGAAAACGCGGCTAAATACTCCGATGCGGGAACACCAATCCGCATTACTGCTGAGCTGAAAACCAATAATTTATCGGTCAGCAATTTAACCATCAGTGTTTCCGATCAAGGCGCTGGCATCGAAGACATGGAGCAGGGACTAATCTTCGATAAATTTTATCGAGGAAAGAATCAGAGATACCGCGTCCAAGGAACCGGGATGGGATTGGCAATTGCGAGAGCCATCGTCGAAGCACATGGAGGAAAAATCGGAGTCACCAGTCAAGTGGGCCGAGGCTCCGTATTCTATTTTTCGCTGCCTCTTGCTAGCTGATCCGCATTTGGCAATCTCATATGGCTATGAAATCTTAGGCCTGTTAGGTTAGAGGGATTGCTTTTAATCGGACATCGGCTGTAGCGGGCCGAAGACTTGGGTTATCCCTGAACGCTTACGTAACTCCGCGAGAAGCGCCGATGCCGCGTTGAGATATGTCTTGCTCGGGTCTGATGGATCAGACCATACCGCATCGTAGATTACTTCTGCTGCTTCTTTTAAATCCATGTGCAGCACGGCTTCGAGCACGTCCACTCGTTCCTGCAGATGATCATAGCAACCTTGGCATAGAGTCGCAGGTTGTGGATCGCCTTTATGGTTCTCCTGTTTACTGCAGTTCACGATGGTACTTTCAGATTCCAGATTGGCTGCGGCGACGTTTAGTTGGAAGTCGCGCAGGAAACGTTCGCGTTCCTGCTCAACTATTTCCGGATCAGGAAGCGTTTCGGTCGCTGCAGATTGGGCAGAGATGATTAGAGCAATGGGTGCAACTCGATCCGAAGATTTGCAGACCGGACAAGTTGCGAGATCGGCCGTGTAGTAGGTTTTGCACTTCGAGCAAGGCAGCCCGTATCCAGCATGTTTAGGAACGATGTCGAGGACGGAAGCAGCGGATTCAATTCCGCGCGGATGATTTTGCGTGGCAGCTTTGACTTGAATGTTGGCTGCAACAACTTGTGAAGTGGAAACGATTGGGGCAGTTTGAGGGGAGCTCATTTTTAACTCCATATTTACTTCAAGCGACGAATCATGTGATGCGCACTGTGTGAAAGCTATTCTAGTTAGAACCGGGCTGGCTGCCGATACACGACAGTGTATGCGGGTAGCGGCATTGGTACATGGCCTAGATGCACAGATAGTTTTAGCTCTCTTGAAGAGATTGATTATTGATTGCTCGATTGCATCAACTTCAGAAGCTCCTCCTTACGCGCCCGGTATAAATTCTGCCCTGGTTTCATACTGGAAGCTTTCTCGAGTTCCGCGAGGGCTTCGCTGTCTTTTCCGAGGCTCATTAGGCACGCTGCGAGGTAATAATGGTTGTCGGCGGAAGGCTCTAAGCGCAAAGCCTCCTGAAATTCTTTTGCAGCTGCTTCCGCATCCTCGGTTTCAAACAATGCAGTGCCAAGAAGACGGTGCGCTAATGCAGAGTTTGGATCCAGCCCTACGGTAATCCGTAACTCACGTAGCGCTTCCGACGGATTATTAGTCAACAGCAATGTTTGACCGAGGACCCGGTGCTCAGCAGGTGCAGTAGGATTGTTAAGAATTGCGAGCTTTAGTTCGCTGATGGCCGCGTCGTAGTCCCGTTTGATCAGAAGCGCTTTCGCCAGATTGTCGTGTCCGCTTTTCCAGTCCGGGTTTAGTCGGAAAAGGTCGCGAAACTCTGTGATCGCTTTATCGTAGTTGCCTTGATCACAGAATGTGTTGGCTAGATTATTTTTTACATTCGGTTCCCGAGGCGCCAATCGTTCAGCTCGGCGATACTCCGCTATCGCTTCGTCGAACTTTCCAGCATCATGGAGCGTAATTCCCAGACTATTGTGAGCTTCCCAGAACTGCGGATTGAGCTGTATCGCCTTCCGATACGCTGTTGTGGCGGTATCCAGCTTGCCTTGATCGTGAAGCGCGTTACCAATCTCATAGTAAACCGCAGCGTTGTCCGGCGACCGTTCGAGAGACTTGTGAAACGCGTTTAGAGCGGCCTGATATTTCTGATTGGAGTAAAGACCAAGTCCCAAATAGCGGTAGGCTTCTACATTCTCTGGATCAAGGCTAAGCGCAGTTCGAGCTTCGGCAATTGTGTTATCGCCGTCGTCGGAGTGGTAGAACACTTCTGCAAGGCGGTTATGTACCTCCGGCAGAATAGGATCGGCGTGTTTCGAGTCGGTGTATTCGTCAAAGGCTTCATCCCAGTCACCTTGTTGCTGGCGAAGATAGCCCAACGCAAAGTGAAGAGGCGCGCTATTTGGATCAGTAGAAATCAACCCCCGCAAAAGTTCTTCGGCGGCTTCGTAGTTTTTACGTTTCGCAAGGTCAGCCGCTTTGAGTAACTTCGGAGAACAGCTCTGGCTTGTAGTTGTTGACCGTTCGCGTTGTAGTTGTTCGACGCGTGCGTTCGAGATCCCACCAATCTTCCATGCCATTAGTTCCGTGCAATCTATGGAAGAGGTTGCAGTATGGTCCGCCATGACGGGCAGTATGGAATAAATGATAAAAAGAAAAACGAGGCTCTTATACAACACCGGAAACTCCTGCCGAAGTTGGGATTCGGCTTGTTTTCTTACACAATAGTTCCAGGTGGTAACAAGAACCAGATAACTGAGGTAATCGTTTATCGCTCCCGTGTGTGAGCCGCATGCTTACAGTCGCATTCGTATACCTGCTGCATTGACGAGAGCACTGTAGTTCAGTAGTGTTAAGACAATCTTTTGCCGGAGGAGCTTATGTTTGAAGGCCTTTTTCAACCGATGCATCTGTTGGTTATCTTCGCCATTGCCCTGCTTGTGTTCGGGCCGAAAAAATTGCCGGAACTGGGCAAAGGCATCGGAGAAGGCATTCGCGGGTTTAAAGATGCCATGAAAAATGGCGGCTTGGAACAGCCGAAATCCCCGTCGCAACCGGCCGGTTCTTCTGGTTCTGAGATTAAGAGCTAGCGCGAACATCCGTTAGCAGGGGACTCATCATATCTGATTTAACCCGGATCACCACCGCTTCTGTCGTATTGCAGCTCAACTTAGATTTTGCGGATCCATCCGAACTTACTGGAGGATATGTCGTGCTTAAATTCCGATTATTATCGCTGATGTTTGTGTTCGTGTTCAGCGCTGCTTTGTTGGCTGATCAAATTACGATGAAGAATGGCGACCGGCTTACGGGCGCCATCACCAAGGCGGACGGCAAAACTCTGGTGATCAAGACGGAATTTGCCGGAGACGTTACTGTGCAATGGCCTGCGGTACAGGAGATTAAGTCCAATGAGCCCCTGCATATTGATTTGAAGGGTGGACAGACGGCAGTCGGAGTGGTTACAACTTCCGATGAAAAGATCACGGTCACAACGGCGGACAAGGGCGCAGTAACCGTTCCCACGGACGACGTCGTCGATATACGGAATGCTGACGAACAAGCAGCTTATGAAAAGTCGCAACACCCTAGGCTCACGCAGGGATGGCAGGGAGGGGCAAATGTGGGATTTGCGCTTACTGCTGGTAATAGTGAAACCAAAAATTTTGCGCTGGCTTTCACCGCAGATCGAAAAGCTCTGAACGACCACATTGGACTGTTTGCCAATAGCGTCTATACGACGAATAATTCCATAGGAGTTTCGCCAGGTGTGACCGCAAATTCCATTCAGAGTGGCATCCGCTATGACCGGAATTTGGATACGCGGCTTTTCGCGTATGTGAATGGGGAGTTCGACACAGATGCTTTGCAAGGCTTGAATTTGCGATCATTGTTTGGGGCCGGATTAGGTTTTCATGCAATCAATAATGACCGCACAGTCTTAGATTTCTTAGGTGGGGCAAACTATACACGTGAAAGTTATAGCGCTGTCGCGCCTAATCCTGCCTTTACGCGCAACTTCGCAGCAATCACATTGGGAGAAGAACTTGCGCATAAAGTCGGAAAATCAACAGCACTTACACAGAAGCTTTATTTTTATCCCGGCTTGAGCGACGGCGATTCAGGCGAATATCGGACGACGTTTAACCTGGGCACAATCACCAAAATTAATAGTTGGCTGGGATGGCAGAACGCATTCGGGAATATTTATGTATCGAATCCGCCGATCGGGAAAAAACGTAATGACCTAACTTTGACAACGGGCTTAAATGTTTCATTCACACACTAGAACCGGCAGTTTGCTAGTGATGGAAGTCCAGTCCAAAAGATGGTTTGCCGCGGGTTCCTGTAATCTTAATCGGCAATTCGGTGACACCTTTTTTACGGAAGAACGAGTCAAACGGTTTCAGCATTACGGATTTAAATCCGGTCATAGTTTGGGAAAGTTTTGCGTTTAATCGCAAATGCCCGTGGAAGTTGAGCGCTTCGTCGTCGAGTGCATAGCCGCCATGGAGCTGCACGCTGGCTCCCTCAACTGCAAATGTAAGTTGCCGGAAAGCGATGTCGGCATTTTGCAATCCGAATGTTCCCTTTAATTGAGAGACGTCACTCCCAGCTGCCATGTCGCTTGGCTTCCCCTCTCCTTTACGACTTAGGGTCTCAATTTTGGCACTCAATTTCGGATCAGTGAACTGAGCACCCTCTACTCCGAAGTTCCCATATAGCCTTAGCTTGTCGATTATGTCGGCATCGCCAGCGGGTAGATCAAATTTTGTATGGAGTTTTAGATTGCCGGTCATCAAAGGTTTTTGTGATTTCACAGCCAGTCGTAGCACATCTTGAATCTTTCCCTTGCTAACAATGACATCAAGCTTGATCGTCCTTCCCTTGATTCCGGGCTTACCGATAACTTCGCCATTCGCAGTAATAAATGAGTCAAGCAAACGCGCCCGGACAGGATGAAGAAGCGTATTCCCGTTGAGTCCATCCACCGTGGCACTGAAATCTGTGTGTAGGGCAACTGGGTGACCGCCAATTCTTAAGCTGAAGTCAGGCGTATCCGTCTCGCCTTCAACCTCGATGCGATTGAGAACACCCTGGAATTTTCCTTTTGAAGACAGCGTTCCCGCAATTCCTTTGAGTACTCCAAGATCGGCATTGACGAAAGTGTAGTCGGCGGCCAGAGGGGTTTCACCGGGATCGGCTGAATTCCATGGTCCAAAATCTCCAGCCGTCTCGATTTCACCTGGAGGGGTTGCATTAGTCAATTGTGCGCTGAAAGACGCGGGTCGATGCAAACCCACGTAATGCATCAATACGTGGTGAATTTCGAAAACGTGTGGGAGCTTGTCTTTGCTTTTAGGAAGAAGCTCGAGACGGGCATCATCCACAGTTAATTCATGGATCAAGATTGGCATGTCCTTTATCCGGTTCCAATATCCGTGTTGCCCATTGTTGGAAGAATTCGGGTCTTTCGGCGGGATCTGGATATCTAATCCGCGAAGTTCGACACGATTAATCTTCCAGGGCTTCTCGACCAGACTCAAGAGACTTGCTTCCCCGATAAGTTCGCGGACTTGAATTATTGGTGGCACATCAGAACGATTGCCATAACGTACGCTTAGATTTGAACCGTGTGCTCGAACTTTAGGAAAGACAGAGACTTCCAGATTATCGAGTTGAACCTCTCCCTGAAATTTCTCGCTCAGCAATGCCACCACGCGTTTTTTGAGGATTGGCCTCGCCTCGTAAAAGCCGATAACTGTGAAAATCATCAGGATGCTTAGGCTTATTAGAATCGCGATTTTTAGTCCACGGTATGATCCTGACTTTATTCCGTTTGTAGGCTCGCTCGTCAAGGTTGCCATTGTCGGGTACCAGAGGGACAACATGCGCTAAAGCTATGTAGAAGATGGCATTAAGGCAGGGCAGGTTGTTTTGCTGGGGAAATTCGGGACAATGGAACAAGTCCTTGGGTAGCGATAAGTTTACGAAAACCATAGCCAGCGCTTCGGAATAACAAAAAAATTGCAGCTTTTCAAATGACCACCGCCTTTGCGCAACATTGACTTGGTTGGATTATTTTGCAAAACTTGCAGGCATTCAGATAATTGTGCGTGACGTGTAGGTAACATTTAACCGAATGGAACTATTACTTAATCTTTGCTGGCTTTCACTTGCCTTACCGGCCTATTGGCTTTGGCAGCGCGAGAAAGCCAGCCAAAATAAGTTGCGGCATTTTCCCCATTGGAATTGCTTGCTGGTATTGGGATGCATGCTGATGTTGCTATTTCCCGTAGTGTCTGCCACGGACGATCTGCATGCCATGCGACCTGAGATCGAAGAATCGAGCCGTTCCAAACATGTTGCCAGACAGGCGAGCGACAACTCATCTTCGAGACCCAATTTAACTAATGGGTCTCCAGCATTGCTTACGCTTATTTCGGTTTTCGATACACAGTTCCAAACAATTGGAGTTGTTGCTAACCGTTTCGCTATTGTTTGTACTCATACCCGAATTGGCCTTGATTCGGGCCGCGCTCCTCCCTCCGTCTAGCATTTTCTCAATTTATTTTTTAAAACCGCCATGATTTGGGAGAACCCCGATTTCTGCGTTGTATCAATTGAGTTCTTAAATGTGTGTGTGGGGTAGTGCATGCGAAATGCTATTTGGCTAAATTCGGCGTTGCTGGTCCTGTTGTGCTGCGGAGCCATGGCACAGACTCCGCAGCCTTGGACGTGGGAGAAAGTTGTGCAACGGTTTGAAGTTAGCAATCCGAATTTATTGGCAGATAAATTAAATATAGATGAATCAAAAGCCCAGGAAATTGCGGCTTTTCTACGTCCGAACCCAACGTTCACTCTGTCGGTGGATGGAACCCAAATCGCTCCTGATAGAGGCATCTGGCGGCCATTCACCGGCACTTTTGAGTCTCCCAGCATTAGCTATCTGCACGAACGGCAGCACAAACGGGAGTTACGCCTGGAAAGCGCAAAAAAAGGAACTCTGATTGCCGAGTCGACCCATGCCGATGTGGAAAGAACCATGCTCTTCAACTTGCGTGGTGCGTTCGTATCAGCGCTGCAGGCGAAAGCGGTGCTCCAGTTGGCGAAAGACAATCTTGATTATTACGACCGCTTGCTCCAGATCAGTAGAGATCGCTTCCAAGCTGGCGACATTGCACAGATAGACCTTGACCGGCTGGAACTACAACGGGTCCAGTATGAATCGGACTTGCAAGCTGCCGAAGAAAATCTCGAAACCGCAAAGATCCAGTTGCTCACGCTGTTGAACGACCGCACTCCCCTGGATCAGTTTGACGTAACTGGTCTGTTCGATTTTAACGACCAACTTATGCCGCGTGATGAATTCCGGAAGATTGCTCTGGACACACGACCTGACCTGAAAGCGGCGGTCGAAGCGGTGGACAAAGCTCAAACCGATTACAAGCTGGCGATTGCGAACGGCTCAACCGACCCAATCTTTAGCGCGTGGTATATCCACAATTCGTCCACCAATAATCCATTTGCAATCAATACAGTTGGTGTCAGTGTGAGCATTCCGCTGCGCATCTTCGACCGCAATCAAGGAGAGAAGCTGCGCACGCAATTAGATATTACGCGCACTGAGAGATTGCGCGAGGCTGCGGAAGCGGCAGTACTGAGTGATGTCGATTCCAGCTATGCCACGCTCGAAAGTAACCTGACTCTGCTCCGGCCGTACAAAGCTAAATACCTGCAGCAATCTGTCCGTGTGCGCGACACAATTTCGTTTTCATATCAACACGGCGGGACTTCGCTGCTTGATTTTCTAAACGCACAGGCGGAGTACCGCAGCGTGCAATTGAACTACGTTAATTTGGTCGGCACTTACTTGACGGCCGCAGCTCAATTAAATCTGGCCGTAGGCCGCGAGGTAATCCCATGAGCGGTATGCAGAATAAGAATAATCGATGGTATGCGGCGCTACTCACATGCCTGCTGCTGATAATAACCGCAGCTTCCTGCTCGAAAGATACGAAAGCCGCCCCCACCAAAACTGAGGTTACGCTTGAACCTGGTGTCTACACTGTCGATAATCCAGAAGTTTTCAAGTTGGCGAAAGTGGAAACTCGTCAACTACCGCGCATACTGAACGCCAATGGGGCCGTAACTCCGGATGTGAATCGCACCATTCACGTGACCTCACAAGGTTCGGGAAAAGTAGTTGACTTGAAAGTGCGGCTTGGTGATTACGTAAAAAAAGGCCAAGTACTGATTACCATTTACAGCTCCGATCTTGCGGGTGCGTTCTCGGATTATCAAAAGGCGGTCGCAGATGAACGACTGGCAAAAAAGGCGCTAGACCGGGCACAACTGCTCTACTCGCACGGCGCGATCGCTTCCAAAGATCTAGAAATCGCTGAAGACGCCGAGGAGAAAGCTCAAGTCGACGTTCACAACACCGATGACCATGTGCGGATACTTGGTGGCAATCCGGCTCAACCGAGTTCAGTGATTGAGATCCATGCGCCGACTTCCGGAACAATCGTTGAACAAAACGTGGCTGGATCCGAAGGAGTTAAGAGTTTGGACAACAGTCCTAACCTATTCACGATTGCGGACCTGTCACAGGTTTGGGTGTTATGTGATGTGTATGAAAATGATCTTGGTGACGTACACGTTGGAGATCCTGCGGAAATTCGGCTGAACGCCTATCGTGACAAGGTTTATCACGGGACAGTCTCTGACATTTCACGCGTGCTTGATCCGAATCTGCGCTCGGCGAAAGTCCGAATCGTGCTCTCAAATCCGGATGGGTCTTTACGTCCGGGAATGTATACGGTAGCGACCTTCCGCTCCCGCAAGCTGAACAACCGGTTGGTTGTCCCTAGTACCGCGATCATGCGCTTGCAAGATAAGGATTGGCTATTCCGCAAGGAAGGCCCCAATCAATTCCGTCGCATCGAGGTGCGCTCTTCCGGAGAGACATCCGACGGATTGCAAGAGATTGAAGGTGCGGTTAACGCAAGTCAGGAAGTCGTGACAAATGCGCTTGATTTCTCATCGGCCGTCGCAGGACAGAGCAAATGATTCCATATCTCATCGACTTTGCCCTGCGCAATCGCATTTTGGTACTGAGTCTTTCCGTGTTGTTGTTTGTGTGGGGCATCGTCTCGTTCCATAACTTACCTATCGAAGCGTATCCCGATGTCGCAGATACTTATACGCAAATCATCACGCAATGGCCGGGACACGCGGCCGAAGAGGTTGAACAACAAATAACCGTTCCCCTCGAAGTGCAGTTGAATGGCGTTGCCCACATGACACACCTGCGGTCCACATCACTCGCAGGGCTTTCCGTAATCACGATAATTTATGACGATGAGACCACCACCCTCAATGCCCGCCAAGAAGTCATTGATCGTCTTCAGCAGGTAACGCTTCCTCAAGGCGTAAATCCTGGGCTTGGTCCGGACTACAGTCCAACCGGACAGATCATGTTCTACACGCTCCAAAGCAACAATCCAAAGTACGATGTGATGGAGCTGAAGACACTGAACGATTGGTTCGTAGTGAATCAATTGAAGTCTGTTCCCAATGTCGTGGATGTAAATCCGTTTGGCGGCCCCACGCGCGAATACCAGGTGCAGCTTGATCCGGGAAAGCTGGTTTCTTATGGGCTTTCGCTGACCCAGGTCGAGCAAGCATTGGCTGCAAACAACACCAACGCCGGCGGTGGATTTATCGAGCGAGGCGAACAAGCCCTGAATGTTCGTGCAGTTGGATTGATGCAGACTACGAACGATGTTGCGGCCACCGTAGTCAAAGCCGTGAATGGAACTCCGGTGCGTGTACGCGATCTCGGGGTTGTAGTGCAAGCGCCCAAGGTGCGCCTTGGACAACTGGGCAAGACCATTCGCACTGAAGACGGCACCATCGTCAACAACGATGATGTAGTGGAAGGCATCGTTCTACTTCGCAAAGGAGCCGAAGCTGATACGACTCTCGATGCGCTGCATGAAAAGATCAAGCAACTTAACGATAGCCTGCTGCCCAAAGGAGTGAAGCTAGTCCCGCACCTTGATCGCAGCGACCTCGTGCATTACACGACGCATACGGTGCTGAGGAATCTCACCGACGGCGTGATTCTCGTTACTCTGATTCTGTTTCTATTCCTGGGAAATGTTCGCAGCGCACTAATCGTCACCATCACGATTCCCTTCTCTCTTCTTTTTGCAGCGATTCTTCTTGACCTCCGTCATATTCCGGCAAATTTGCTTTCGCTTGGAGCACTTGATTTTGGGATGGTAGTAGACGGCTCCGTTGTCATGGTGGAAAACATTCTGCGGCATTCGGAATTGGGCCGCGGTAAGAAGTCTTTCACTCAAATGGTGGCGACTGCAGCGCACGAAGTACAAAAGCCAGTATTTTTCGCCCGCATCATTATTATCGCTTCGTATTTACCGATATTCACCTTGCAGCGCGTGGAAGGACGCTTGTTCCGTCCAATGGCGTGGACGGTTGCGTTCGCATTGTTAGGCGCTCTTATCTTTGCGCTCTTAATCGCACCGGTACTCTGCACTCTGTTATTTCAAGACGAAATCAAGGAATGGAAAAATCCTGTATTACATTTCTTGCAAGAGCGCTACGCTCGAACGCTGGACTGGTGCTTCGATCATCTAAAACTCACACTGGGGTTGGGTGTTGCCGCACTAGCCGTGATGTTGTTCTTGGCTTTCAGCGGTATTGTCGGATCGGAATTCTTACCGCATTTGGATGAAGGCGCTATTTGGGTCAGAGGCACTCTTGCTCCCAGTACAGGCCCTTCCGCCAGTCTCGCATTATCGAATGAGGCTCGGCGAAAGCTGGCGAATTTCCCTGAAGTAACTAAAGTTGTGAGTCAGCTGGGACGGCCTGACGACGGCAGCGATGCTAGCGGTTTTTATAACACAGAATTTTTTGTAGACCTTCTGCCCCGATCAAAATGGCGCGCGGAGTACAAAACCAAAGATGAATTGATCGCGGCAATGGATAAAGAGCTGAGCAAATTTCCAGGAGTGGACTGGAACTTCTCGCAGCCGATTTCGGACAATGTTGAGGAGGCTATTAGCGGCGTTAAAGGCGAATTGGCAGTAAAACTTTTCGGCACAGATCTTAAGACACTCGAAGCAAAAGCCAATGCGATTCAGGATGTAATGAGCAAAATTCCGGGTGTCGCGGATTTGGGAACTTTCCAGGTTCGCGGTCAGCCAAACGTCAATCTCGTGGTGGATCGAGCTGCTGCGGATCGTTTCGGAATCAATGTAAGCGACATTCAAGACGCAATAGAGACCGCGGTTGGCGGCAAAGCCGTAAGTCAGATATTGATTGGCGAGCAGCGATATGATTTGACGGCCCGGTACCAAGAGCCATTTCGAAAAACGGTGGACGGGATTGCCAATATCCGTATCCTTGCGCCCTCGGGCGAGCGCGTATCGCTTGGGCAATTATGCGAGATCAAACTTGAGGACGGAGCCTCAACCATCTATCGCGAGGGTAACTCGCGGTACATTGCCATTAAGTACAGCGTACGTGGACGCGACCTAGGCAGCACGGTTCGCGACGCAATTGAACAGGTGCGGCAGAAAGTCCCGCTTCCAGAAGGTTACCACCTTGATTGGACGGGAGAATACGAAAGTCAGCAACGCGCGAATCGACGATTAGCCATTGTTGTGCCGATTACAATTCTGCTGATGTCGTTCATTCTCTATTCTGCATTTGATTCATGGAAATGGGTCGGCCTTATCTTGGCCGTGGTTTCACTTTCTCCACTCGGCGGGCTTTTCAGTTTGTTGCTGACTCGTACTCACTTTTCCGTTTCCTCCGGTCTCGGCTTCCTCGCACTGATCGGTGTTTCCGTCGAGATCGGCGTGATTATGGTGGAGTACATCAATCAGCTTCGCACTCGCGGCATGAATCCGCGGGAAGCTGCTCGAGAGGGAGCATCGTTGCGGCTGCGGCCCATTATGATGACCATGCTGGTGGCAACTCTAGGTCTTCTGCCTGCGGCTCTGTCTCATGACATTGGATCAGACTCCCAGCGGCCCTTCGCCATTGTGATCGTCGGCGGATTAATTGTCGAACTTTTCATTAGTGTCGTGATGCTGCCCTCATTGTATGTATTCTGGGCACGCCCCGGTGATAAGCTGCCGCCCCCAGAATTAGGGTTTACCAAAGAAGGCGAGCACGTGGATTAATTCAAACAACTCCTTATTACACCAACCGCAAGCGGGCCATTACGCATCGGAGTGTTGCGGTCAGCGATAGGAATTCACATCGCTGGCGAATGGCGCACAATCCGCTCGCAAAATGAATATCGCTGACCTACTTTTTGGACGTCCTCTCGCTACGGAAGAAGAAAAAGCCGAACGAATCGGCCCACTTGAAGGCGTTCCCATCTTCGGACTTGATGCCCTGAGTTCGGCTGCGTATGGACCCGAAGCAGCGCTTACACTCCTGATCTCGCTTGGGATGGGCGGCGTCATCTATCTGCGGCCTATCAGTATTGCGATCGTTGTTCTTCTTGCAATTGTCTATTTTTCTTACAGGCAAACAGTTGAAGCGTATCCCGAGGGGGGCGGCTCTTACACCGTTGCGACTGGAAATATCGGAGTTTCGGCGGGACTTCTCGCGGCAGCTTCTCTAATGCTCGATTATATTTTGACCGCCGCAGTCGGCATCTCGGCGGGAGTAGGTGCACTCGTTTCTGCGATCCCTTCGCTTCAGGAACACACACTGGGCATCTGCTTGGGGATATTAATCCTTATCACAATCGCAAACCTTCGCGGAATTAGGGAAACCGGTGTGCTATTCATGATCCCAACTTACCTTTTCATTGCTTGCATGTTGGGAATGGTTGGGATTGGCATCTTCAAGGCATTCGCTGCAGGCGGACACCCAACCCCCGCTGTCCCTCCTCCGAAACTCACGTCTGCTACAGAAGCAGTGACAGCTTGGCTCTTGCTGCGAGCGTTTTCCAGTGGATGCACAGCGATGACTGGCGTTGAGGCAGTAAGTAACGGAGTGATGGCATTTAAAGAGCCGACTACTAAGTACGCGCGGTTGACGCTCACTATTATTATCGCAATCCTGATACTCATGCTTTTAGGAATTGCCTATCTCTGTCCCGCGTATGGTATTGCTGCAACCCCACCGGGATACCCAGGATACGAGAGTGTCCTGTCCCAATTACTGGGAGCGATTGTAGGAAAACGTACGTACTACTACGTAAGCATCGCGTCCATTCTAGTCGTGCTGTCGCTCTCTGCCAACACTGCTTTCGCCGATTTTCCACGTCTATGCCGTGCTATCGCTCGCAACGGCTACTTACCCTACAGTCTTACGTTGCGCGGACGTCGTTTGGTTTTTGTGCAGGGCATTTATGCGCTGGCAATCTTGACCGGAATCCTACTTATCATCTTTGGTGGAATTACTGACCGATTGATCCCCCTTTTTGCAGTGGGAGCATTCACTGCATTTACCCTCTCGCAAGCTGGCATGGTGATGCATTGGAAGAGAGTGCGCGGTCCAGGCTCCGGGAAAAGCATGTTTATTAATGGACTGGGAGCCGTTGCGACAGGGATTACCACACTCATCGTATTACTTACGAAATTTACGGAAGGCGCCTGGATCACTCTCGTTCTGATTCCCAGCATGATCTTTTTGATGCGCAGTGTGCATAGGCACTATGTTCGAATCGCAAAAACGACACGAAGCGATGCTTCTATAAGCACCGGAAATCTTTGCGCACCCATTGCTTTGATTCCAATTGAACGCTGGAACCGTGTATCCGCAAAAGCAGTGCGCTTTGCCTGGAATCTCTCATCGGAAATTCGAGTTCTTCACATTGAATGCGAAACTACGGTGGAACTGCAAAACAACTGGGAGCGCCTCGTCGCATCACCAGCGCGGAAAGCGAGTCTTCCGGTTCCCGAACTGGTGATTCTCAAATCACCTTACAGATTCGTGGTTAGGCCAATTGTGGAATACGCCTTGAATCTAGAGAAAGAAAGACCCGATAACCACATCGCGGTGCTTATTCCTGAACTAGTAGAGAGGCACTGGTACCACTTGCTACTCCACAACAATCGTTCTTCAGCATTGAAGGCCTTGTTGTACTTCAAAGGCGATCAGCGCATCACGGTTATAAATATTCCGTGGTATTTCAATGAGTAAGTGACAGGCTGATTAGAATTTTTGCGCAGCTGGCATTTGGCCCACCTGAATAAATCTGCACACACAACTTTACAGTGATTTAACAATAATTTACGCCTTGGAATGACTTAGGCGTGATCGAATATCTTAGACCTTTATGATGGTAGCGAGAGGTCTATCGGCATGGATTGCAAAAGAGTAACTTCGAATTGGCAAACTCGCGCGAGAAGAGCTTTGGCTTCTTCTCTTTGGCTCGTCCTCGCAAGTTTTTTACTTATCTCTTCGAGCTTTGCAATTTCATGGAAGCAGACCGTTCAATCAAGTACGGCGCGACCCGTTGGCGTGATCAAGTCGGTAAATGGTAATTCGGTAATTCTTACTACTGACTCTGGATCTGAAATCAACGTCTTATTACAGGATTCGACTCGCCTGCTGCGTACCGCTCCCGGTCAGAAAGATCTCAGTGGAGCAACTGCTATAAAGTCGCAGGATTTGCAAGCCGGCGACCGGATGCTGGTGCGGGGAACAAACTCCGAGGATGGCAAATCAGTGTTGGCCTCTTCGGTGATTGTCGTCAGTCGCTCGGATATTACTCAGAAGCAAGAACATGATCGCCAAGACTGGCAAAAACGCGGGGTGGGTGGTCTGGTTCAATCAGTGGATACTAAGTCTGGGGATCCAGCCGAAGGAAAAATCATTATTTCATTGACCACTTTCTCTGGCACTAAGACCATCACTATTCAAACTTCGAAAGGGACGATTATTCGCCGCTATTCACCCGATTCGGTCAAATTTGACGATGCCAAACCCGGCACGCTCGACCAAATTAAGCCGGGCGATCAGCTCCGTGCACGTGGTACGCGGAATGCCGATGGAACCGAATTAGGCGCCGAGGAAATCGTTTCTGGTTCGTTTCGCAACATCGCTGGAACGGTTGAGTCCACGGATCCCGGCAAAAATACGATCAGCGTCATGGATCTTTTGAAGAAGAAGCCGGTGACCGTAAAACTCAGCGGCGATTCGCAACTTCGGAACCTTCCGCCCTTTGTCGCTCAGCGATTGGCTGCGCGGTTGACAGGCGCTGGCGCTTCAGCTGGCGGCGGACCTCCTGCGGGGGCTGGGTCACCGCCGGCTCGTGATAATACCAACCCGCCGAGAAGCTCCAGAGAAGGAGCATCACAGGCTGGCGGTGGTATGCGATCCGGACCACCCGATTTTCAGCAGATGCTCAACCGAATGCCGGCAGTAAATCTTGCCGATCTCCATAAAGGCGACACAGTGATGATTGTGGCTACCGAAGGAACGGCCAGCTCCGAGCCAACAATTATTACTTTGCTCACAGGAGTGGACGCAATTCTTTCCGCATCCCCCAACGGTCGTGCCGCTTCCATTTTGTCACCGTGGAATTTAGGGTCGGGTGGGATCGACGCTGGAACTCCGTAGTGCAAATTCTCGCCCAAACGGCGATCCATTTTAGGGAGAGTGAATGACAGTTCGATCTCGAGGCGTACGTGCATTCTGGTTCACGGTGTTCTTATTGATATTAGTGTTGACTGCGTACTCTTTCTCGCAAACCCCGTCAGGCACCTTGCGCGGCAAAGTTACCGATCCTTCTGGCGCCGTGATTCCACAGGCTACGGTAACCGCTACCCCGTCGAATGGCACGACAAAAACTACCGTGAGCAATGCGCAAGGAGAGTATGAAATCAAAGGCTTGCCCGAAGGCGCCTATATGGTTAATGCAACTGCCAAAGGTTTCGCCAGCGTCGCCGAACCGAACGTTATGATCACGGCCGGACAGGTTCAGCAGTTTGATATCGCACTTGGGATAGTGGTGCAACAAGAGAAGGTTGAGGTCCATGACCAGAACACAACCGTTGATGTAAATCCCGAAAATAATGCCAGCTCGCTGACTATCAAAGGAAAAGACCTTGATGCATTATCAGACGATCCTGATGAGTTGCAGTCCGAGCTGCAAGCGCTTGCTGGACCGTCAGCAGGTCCGAACGGAGGAGAAATTTATATCGACGGATTTACCGGTGGCCAGATTCCGCCTAAATCTTCGATTCGTGAAATTCGTATCAACCAGAATCCGTTCTCAGCTCAATATGACAAATTAGGTTACGGCCGTATCGAAATCTTCACTAAGCCAGGCACGGAAAAATATCATGGCCAAATTTCTGTAAATGGAAACGATGCCGCGTTTAATTCTCCGAATCCGTTTCTGTCAGAAGAGCCCAGCTACCACACGGAAATTTTCGACGGTAATATAGGCGGCCCGATTACCCAAAAAGCTTCTTTTTTCCTCGACGCGCAACGACGGGATATCAATGATGTTGCCGCAATCAGTGCGATCGACCCTGCCAGCGGAGCGAGACTGTTTTCGTCGTTTCCTACTACCCGCACCAGAACCAATCTAACTCCACGGTTTGATTTTCAGATCGGTAAGAACGATACGATTACGGCTCGTTATGAATTCTTTAAGGATGACCGCACCAATCAGGGAGTAGGGCAATTTTCCCTAACCTCACAGGCTTACAACACCGGGGATACAGAACACACATTGCAAGTGAGCGATACACATATCGTAAGTCCGAACATCGTGAACGAGACGAGATTCCAGTATGAACGCGATATCAACACCCAAACGCCGCAGAATTTTCAGCCGACAATTCAGGTGTTGGGAGCATTCACTACCGGTGGAAACCCGGAAGGACTGAGTAGAGACACACAGAACCACTATGAATTTCAGAACTACACATCGCTGGTGCACGGTAATCATTATGTAAAGTTTGGCGCCCGGTTGCGAGAGTTGACTGAATCTAACTTCGCGAACTCGAATTTTAATGGAACATACACGTTTCCATCGTTCGCAGCCTATCAGTCACAAACACCAAGCCAGTTTTCTATTACTGCAGGCAAGCCAGTCACAAACATCTCCGAATTCGACGCCGGTCTATATGCAGAGGATGACTGGAAAGTTCGTCCTAACATTACTTTCAGCTACGGACTTCGTTTTGAATCGCAAACTGACATTCACGATCATGGGGATTTCGCGCCGCGGGTAAGTATTGCGTGGGGTATCGGCGGCGGTAAAAAGACTGCGGCGAAGACAGTTTTAAGGGCTGGTTATGGGATCTTTTATGATCGTTTCGTTTCGGACCTCGTGTTACAGGCAGAACAGTTGAATGGCTTCAATCAGCAGCAGTACATCGTTACAAATCCCACTACTTATCCGCAGATTCCGCCTGTGAGTTCGTTGCCGAGCGCTTCTCCCACCATTTATCAGATCGCATCTGGCTTGCGGGCGCCTTCCATTATGCAGAGTGCTGCAAGTTTAGAGCGGCAGATCACAAAAAGTTCTACTCTTGCTATCACATATCTCAATTCACGCGGTGAACATCAACTCTTTATTCGTAACAGCAATGCTCCATTCGTCGCAGGTGGAACGCGGCCGAATGGGACTACTGACAACATTTATCAATACGACTCGGAGGGAATCTTCCGTCAGAACCAACTGATAACCAATTTCAGATGGAGCATGGGACCTAAATTATCGCTGTTCGGTTTTTATACCTTAAGCTACGCCAATAGCGACGTTCACGGAGCAGGCCGCACTCCCAGTTTTATTTCGAATCAATACAATCCCATGGCGGATTATGGTCCGGCATCCTTTGATGTTCGGCATCGCCTGTTTGTCCTGGGCTCAATCACGATGCCCTATGGTTTGCGGCTCAATCCATTTGTGATCGCGCAATCGGGTCAACCGTACGATATTACAGAGGGTGAGGATGTGAATGGTGATTCCATATTCAATGATCGCCCATACTTCGTCTCATCGACTACGTGCTCTTCGCGAATAATTCAGGGCAGTAACGACGTATGTACTCCGCTCGGAACATTTAACACTATGCACACTGCGGGCCAACCAATTGGGATCAACTCCGAAAGAGGACCCGGGCAAGTAGCTGTCAATCTGAGGCTCAGTAAAACCATTGGCTTAGGCAAGAAAACTGAAAGAAGTTCTGGTGGCGGAGATGGAGGAGGACGTGGAGGGTTTCCGGGAGGCGGTCGGGGTGGACCTCCAGGCGGGGGACTGGGTGGCCGAGGACTAAGCGGGACTGGCGGTGGTAATCCATTCGGCGGAGGGGGAGGGACAAATCGTCAGTACAATATGACTTTCAGTGTCTCCGCTCGCAATCTTTTTAATCACGTTAATCTCGCATCACCCGTGGGAAATATAGACTCGCCCTTTGCTGGAACTTCGACAGCCTTGGCGAGTGGTCCGTTTAATACGTCTTCCGCCAACCGCCGTATTGATTTACAGGTGGTATTTTCTTTCTAACCTTTCTACCCAGCAAAAAATAAAGGGCAAAAATAAGGGACACCGAATATGGTGTCCCTTTCTTAATAACTTTCTAAAATATTACTGGCAGTTCACGCCTTCTACTGGAGATAGAGCGGTCAGCGTGTTCTGGTTAGGATAGCTATATGCTCCTCCCAACGCGGTCGATGGTGATTGGAATTCGAACCATTGCAGAAGCGCTTCGTTCTGTGGATGGTAGGTTCTTCCGTTCATCGCGACTGGAAAGACGCTTTGCGGTAATCCTTCAATCACGTCACCAACTTCCAAATCGTCCTGGCAGTTTCCATTAGGCGACAACCACCATGGAGTAACGTTGTGAAGGTTATCGCTGGCCACAAATGGGTCGTTGTAAGTCTCCGACACTTCATGACTCAAAGCGGTGACGTCTTCAAAGCCACCACCAAAGAGACCAGGGCTAATCCAGCTGGAATAATTCAGCACATACCGTTTTTCTCTGTTGCCGTTGTTGGCATCGCCCGGTTCAAAATCATACGAATGGAAGCCGAGCACGCAGCATTGATTGGGGTCGCCATTGAAGTACAAGTAGGTATTGGGGAAAAGGAAAGTAGAAATATCCTTGGTGGTAATATCTCCCGCGTTCTCCGCGGCGCCCACTGGAGTGGTGGTGTCCGTCGGAGTGCTCGGGAAGAGAAGGTTGCTGAAGACATCAATATCAATCAAAACAAATTCGCAACATGTGCCGTCCGACTTTAACCTATAAAAGTACGAACCGGCGGGCACAGACATAACCCGTTCAGTCTTCAGGTTTGGATTCAGTAGCGTATGCCAGTTTGGCTTCATCACGTTGTAGAACTCGGCACGCTGAACAGCGTCACTGATTTGGGTCGGTACATCGCTGCTAGTGTATGTCGAATTTTGGAAAACCGGTGAGTAGAGCGTGGGAACGATGTACGGATTCACCCGGTAACGCAAAGTGTTACCGTTGCCATCGAAGTTTAAGAGATCGAGCGAGACGGGCACCATCGGCGCATTGATATAAGTTGTGCCGCCTGCCTGGGGTGGTTTTCCGACCATATTGTAATACCAGAAGTTGGTCTTCTTTCCGGTTGGTCCTACGCCCGGAGTTGTGTAGTGGCCATTAAAGTTAATGAGCGAATCAATGCCGGGGATTCCGGCACCGTTTTTCAGGTTGGAATGACCACGAGGAGCAACCGTGATGAATCTCGGACGAGCATTGGAAAGATCGCTCGGTGCTTGATTGTTTTGTGCGAAACTAAAACTGGTTGCAGCTGACATCGCCAGCACGATCAGCGATGCCTTAAACAGCTTGCTAGTTATCATTTGACATCCCCCACATACCTAAGACTTGAAGTAGAACGAGCTCTAACAAAATACGCCAACCCGCAGGGACTTGTAAACGGATTCGCTGCCCTTTTCCAGGAATTTTACAAATGCCGGAATTCTTGACCATGTGCAAACATTTACAGCTACTTACGTGCTTGACAAACCTAAGCGATTTGTCTCGCGATTGATATCGACTGCTTCATATCTATTCGTATCCAAATTCACGTAATTTAAAAGTTTCTGTGGACGGTGTGCGTCGATTGGACGCAAGAGCGAATTTTCTGTCAGAAAGTTAGTCCGATCTCGCGAGTGGAAACCAGCTGAGTAGTCGGCGCTCAATAACAAACTGATGACGTTGTTCCAGGCCACGCCCGGGTGCTCAGGATCGAAGATACGGGATTGGGTATGATTGAAAATATTAAATGCTTCCGCACAAAACTCAATTTCTCTGCCGTTCTTCCTCGCCGCAGTTATTAGCCCGCGAGAAATTCAATTGTTCTCACTACGTCTGGTGAGAGGGCAATGTTAGCGCTGGCCAGATCTTGCCTCATATGTTCAGCATCGGATGTACCGGTAAGGGGCAATATTCCGACTGCATGGGCAAATGCGAACACGATTTGAGCCGAAGTGACATTAGATTGTTCGGCGAGGCTAGTAATTAAGGGATTACTTAGCACTTCAATATTTGCAGTAAGTAGCGAGAATCCCTGGTATTTGATCTTGCGCTCCTGACAGAACAATCTTACATCGCGGTCCCACCCGAGTCGCGCGTAGCAGCGGTTTTGCACAAACGCTGGAACTTCCGGGTGGATGGCTATCATCTGCTCAAGTTGCTGTAGAGAGATATTGCTCACTCCAAGATAACGCGTGCGTCCGGCATCGCGCTCCTTTAGCATCGCTCCCCACACCTCAACATCTGCATCGGCCCATTCGTAGCTGGAGGACGGCCCATGTAATACGTAGCTATCAACATAGTCAGTAGCGAGATGTTCGAGTGAGCTCGCCATGGATTGTGCAACCTGATCGGAAAATCTTGCAGCGGAGTCATAAGGCAGCCGATGATCCTGGCCCCGTTGATAAGTGAATTTAGTCTGAAGAAAAAGATCCTGCCTGGTTACCGTTCCTTTGCGATAAGCTTCTGCGAGCCCTTGGCCTACCCCGGCCTCAAAGTAGTGCCGCCGCTGATTGGCAGTGTCAATACCCCGAAAACCGATTCGGAGCGCAAGCTCGGTGAGAGCTAGTGTGCGATCTTCCTTCCATGCAGTGCCATAAAATAAATCAGGTAGTTTCCCGGTTGGCATTGCATTGATTTTGTCATGAAATGCCGAAAGTTCGATCAGGAGTTTTTAATATTCAACATTGTTTCAAAAAAAGCCAAGCCAAGGCATTCATTGATTGCGCATCTTTGGGAGATGAGAAACTCAATTTTGTTAAAGCAACCCTTAGCTTTCAGTGACACCGCTTGGTTCTTTTTCCAAAATAAACTTTCCTGGTTTAGTGCGCACTTCGGAAATGCGGGCAAACGGTATCGTGACCTCGACAAGAGTCCCAGGACTTCCATTCGTCACACGCAATTCTCCATCAAATTCCCTGGCTCTTTCCCTCATTCCTCCCATACCGACGCCAATGCTTCCTGGCCGCAGCTGCTCAACCTGTATGCCTACGCCTCTTCCATCATCTTGAATTGTAAGCATCAGTTGATGATCTTGCTGAACCAGCGTAATGCACGATTTTTTGGCTCCAGAATGCCGGAACACGTTGGTAAGACCCTCTTGAATGATACGGAATATTGCCGTCTCTAATTGAGATGATAGTCGCGGAAATTCTGCGGGCTGGCAATTGAGCGCTGTCTCAATTCCACTTCGCTTTGTGAAACCTTCCAAATACCAGCGGACTGCAGAAAGCAGCCCCACCTCATCAAGCAAGGGTGGATGCAGGAGATGCGACATGCTACGTACCTGCTGAATGACGCGAACAAGAATTTCGCTTGCTTCTTTGGCTGCTTGTTCTTTGTTTTGAGTCGAACGCGACTGAACAATTCCATCTAATATCATCTTCGCTGCGGCGAGCTCCTGTCCCAGCCCATCATGCAAGTCTCGCGCAATCCGGCGGCGTTCTTCATCTTGTGTCACAATCAACCGGCTCGACAGCTGACGAAGCTCACGATTCAAGTTTTCCAGTTGTTGCGTTTTGCGGTGCAATTCAGCAAAGATGCTGACCTTCGCCCGTAACAGCTCTGGAATGACGGGCACGGAAATGTAGTCTACTGCTCCCCGCTGGTATCCCCTGAGGCGGTCCAAATCTGTCAAATGCACAGCAGAGATAAAGATGATAGCGGTCTTCTGAAATCGGGGGTGCTGGCGGATTATTTCAGCGAGTTCAAAACCATCGATATCCGGCATACTTACATCCATAAGTACGACGGCAACGTCGGTCTTCAGCAGCAATTCCAATGCCTCGGCGCCGGAAGTGGCATGAATTAAATTTTCCCCAAGTTCTGCCAGCATGACTTCGTAAGTCATTAACTTGGCAGGTTGGTCGTCCACCATAAGGATGTTAGCTTTTTCGTGCACGCTCATCGCCTTTCGAACTTCATCGGTGCAGCCACATCCGCAATGCCGATAATAATTGATCGGTATTAACAGGTTTAGCCAGGTACTCGGATGCGCCCACTTCGAGGCACTTTTCGCGATCGCCTTTCATGGCTTTTGCGGTTAAAGCAATGATCGGGAGCCGTCGCCATGAAGGGTTCTGTCGAATCACTTGCATGGTTTCATATCCATCCATCTCAGGCATCATAATGTCCATCAACACAATGGCTACATCAGGAGTTGAATCGAGCATTTTGATCGCTTCACGTCCGGTGCCAGCTGTAAGCACACTCATTCCGCGCCGCTCAAGTACGCTGCTAAGCGCAAAGATATTTCGCACGTCATCATCAACTACAAGTACCTTTTTCCCGACGAGTGCATCGTCGGAGCGGTGCAACCGGTCGAGCATCCGCTGCTTCTCGGAAGGCAGGTTAGCCACCACACGATGCAGGAATAGTGCCGTCTCATCCAGCAGACGTTCTGGCGACTCTACCCCCTTAACCACTACACTGCGAGCCAGAGTATGAAGACGAGAATCTTCTTCAACCGACAGCTCCTTCCCCGTGAACACCACAACAGGCAAATCACTCAGGGAGGGATCCTCTCCGAAACGCTCTAAAACCTCGAAGCCGGACATATCCGGAAGACTCAAATCAAGCACAACGCAGTCGAAAAGCTGCTCGCTCGCAACTGCAAGAGCTTCTGCCCCCGTCGCAGCTACGGTGACGTCAATATCGTCATGGTCCAGCAACGCCCGGATACTCACCTGTTCTGCGACGTTGTCTTCTACTACCAGCAACCGTTTGGAGCGGGGCTTCGCGAATTCTTTAATGCGAGTCAATGCCTCGTCCAAGCTGTGTGGAGTAGTAGGTTTCGTCACAAATGCAAAAGCGCCGCGAACTAATCCGTGATGACGATCGTCATCGAGCGTTAGCATCTGCACGGGGATGTGCCGGGTGGCTGGATCTTGTTTTAAATGATTAAGGACAGTCCACCCCAGCATGTCAGGGAGAAAAACGTCCAATGAAATAGCGGTGGGCTGGAACTCGCGCGCTAATGCAAGGGCCTCTGCCCCGCGCATGGCAACAAGAACCTTGAACCCCTTATCGCGAGAGAGATCGCACAATACCCGGGCATAATGTGGATCATCTTCAACAATCAGGAGTACGGAATCATTAGGTTGCAGATTGTCGCGGTCATCCTCGATTCGTTCGACGGGAATCTCCGTGACATTCACGCTCGACAACTGTAAAGGCGAGACTAATGACGAAGTTTTATTCTCACGCGCTCCGCCAGCCGCCGTGGACGGACCCACATAAGTCTGCGGCAGATATAGCGTAAATGTGCTCCCCTTTTCCGGGGTGCTGCGCAATTGGATTTCCCCGCCAAGCAAGCTCGCCAACTCGCGGCTGATTGCGAGGCCAAGACCGGTGCCTCCATACTTTCGGCTGGTGCCGGCATCTGCTTGTTGAAAAGCTTCGAAGATGATTCGTTGCTTTTCCGGCGGAATGCCAATACCCGTATCCGTAACTTCGAAAGCGATAACTGATCCCGCTCCTTGAAGAATGGGGTGTTCGCTGCTCCACCCACCCGTCGCGACAGAGACAGACAGGCGTACGCCGCCATGCTCGGTAAATTTGAAAGCATTGGAAAGCAAGTTCTTGAGCACTTGCTGTAAGCGTTTTGAGTCTGTAACGAGACTGCGATTTAGGTGCGGATCGGTATTGATTTCAAAACTCAGGCGGCGGTTCTCAGCCTCATGACGGAAGGGCCGCGCGATCATATCAAGTAAGCTGGCGAAGAATACCTCTTCGGCATCGACTGAAACCGTACCGGATTCGATCTTTGACAGATCAAGTATGTCGCTGATGAGATTTAGAAGGTCCGTCCCGGCGCCGTGAATGGTGCGGGCAAACTCAACCTGCTTGGGCGTCAAGTTGCTTTCCGGATTATCGCTGAGCTGTTGGCCTAGAACCAATATGCTGTTGAGAGGCGTGCGCAACTCGTGAGACATATTGGCCAGGAATTCGGATTTGTACTTAGAGGTCAAAGCCAGTTCTTTGGCCTTTTCCTCGAGTGCGCGGCGCGCCTGCTCAATTTCCTGATTCTTGCGTTCGACTTCCACGTTCTGCTCAGCCAACTGTTGAGCTTTTTGCGCGAGCTGTTCGTTGGTCTGTTGCAATTCTTTTTGTTGGGTCTGCAGCTCGGTGGCTAGTTGCTGCGACTGCTTCAATAGCCCTTCCGTCTGCATGGTCGCCTCAATGCTATTCAGCACGATGCCAATGCTCGCAGTTAATTGCTCAAGGAAAGCAAGATGCGAAGCAGTGAAAACTCCAAGCGATGCCAGTTCTATTACCGCCTTTACTCGGTCTTCAAACAGTACGGGCAGAACAATTACATTACGAGGCACAGCTTCGAACAAACCCGAACGGATAGGGATAGTGTGCTCAGGCAGATCATTGATTAACATGCGGCGCTTTTCAATGGCACATTGTCCGATCAAGCCTTCTCCCAATTTCAGTCTGTGAAGATGGCCTCCCTGCCCATCGGAAGCAAACGCTGAGAGCATCACCATGCCCGCTGCTTCTTCGTCTTCCATCTGATAAATCACGCCTTGCTGTGCATTCACGAGGGGAACCAGCTCCGACAGCATCATCCTGCCTACGGTCGTCAGATCGCGCTGCCCTTGCAACATGCCAGTAAAGCGCGCCAGATTGGTTTTCAACCAGTCTTGTTCGGTATTGCGGTCGGTAGTGAGCCGCAGGTTATCGATCATCGTATTTAGATTGTCTTTGAGATCCGCGACTTCGCCGCTGGCCTCCACTTGAATGGAGCGCGTCAGGTCACCCTTGGTCACGGCGGTAGCGACCTCGGCGATTGCGCGCACTTGGTTGGTCAAGTTATCGGCGAGCAGGTTCACGTTGCCCGTGAGATCCTTCCAAGTACCAGCTGCGCCGGGCACATTAGCTTGTCCGCCCAATCTGCCTTCGACACCCACTTCGCGCGCCACGGTCGTCACCTGATCCGCGAAGGTAGCCAGTGTGTCCGTCATATTGTTAATGGTGTCGGCCAGCGCTGCTACTTCACCCTTGGCATTCACAGTTAATTTTTGGGTAAGCTCTCCATTGGCAACTGCCGTAACCACCTTCACAATGCCGCGTACCTGTTCAGTCAGATTGGCAGCCATGACGTTAACGTTGTCGGTAAGATCTTTCCAGGTTCCGGCCACACCTGGCACCTTCGCCTGTCCTCCGAGCTTGCCGTCAGTTCCGACTTCACGTGCTACACGTGTTACTTCGGCGGCGAAGGCGTTAAGCTGATCGACCATGGTGTTGATCGTATTCTTCAGCTCGAGGATTTCGCCTTTCACATCGACCGTGATTTTGCGCGACAAGTCGCCGCGAGCCACCGCCGTAGTGACTTCAGCGATATTTCGCACTTGAGCGGTCAAGTTTCCCGCCATCGCATTTACCGAGTCGGTAAGATCCTTCCACGTACCTGCAACTCCGGGGACGTTAGCTTGTCCACCTAGCCGGCCTTCGCTACCCACCTCGCGAGCCACACGCGTTACTTCAGCGGCGAACGAGCGCAGCTGCTCAACCATCGTATTCAGCGTTTCCTTCAGCTGCAAAATCTCGCCGCGTACATCTACCGTGATCTTCTTCGAAAGATCGCCAGTCGCAATAGCTGTTGCTACCTCAGCAATGTTTCGAACTTGGCCAGTTAAGTTGCTGGCCATGAAGTTGACGTTATCGGTGAGATCCTTCCAGGTACCGCCGACACCAGGCACTTCAGCCTGGCCTCCCAGTTTGCCTTCGGTGCCGACTTCGCGGGCTACACGCGTTACTTCTCCTGCGAACGCGTTGAGCTGATCGACCATTGTGTTAATGGTGTTCTTCAGCTCAAGAATTTCCCCTTTTACGTCCACCGTGATCTTGCGGGACAAGTCGCCGCGAGCCACAGCAGTGGTTACTTCAGCGATGTTACGCACCTGTCCAGTTAAGTTTCCGGCCATGGAGTTGACCGAGTCAGTCAGATCCTTCCACGTACCAGCAACTCCAGGCACATTGGCTTGTCCACCTAAGCGGCCTTCGGTCCCCACCTCGCGGGCTACACGAGTTACCTCTCCCGCGAACGCATTTAACTGATCCACCATTGTGTTGATGGTTTCTTTAAGCAGTAGAATCTCGCCGCTCACGTTCACCGTGATTTTCTTTGACAAGTTGCCAGTGGCGATAGCGGTGGAAACCTCCGCAATATTACGCACCTGTCCCGTCAAGTTACTGGCCATGGAATTTACGGAGTCGGTAAGATCTTTCCACGTTCCGGCAACTCCGGGCACCTGCGCCTGTCCGCCTAATCTGCCGTCAGTACCGACTTCGCGCGCGACACGAGTGACTTCAGAGGCGAACGCTCTTAACTGATCCACCATGGTGTTGATCGTGTCTTTCAGTTCGAGAATTTCACCCTTCACGTCCACGGTAATCTTGCGGGACAAATCGCCACGGGCGACGGCAGTAGCGACTTCCGCGATGTTACGGACTTGCCCTGTCAGGTTGCTGGCCATGAAGTTCACGTTGTCGGTGAGATCTTTCCATGTTCCGGCGACACCGGGCACCTGCGCCTGGCCTCCCAATTTGCCTTCTGTACCTACTTCACGAGCCACACGGGTTACTTCTCCAGCGAACCCATTCAGCTGATCGACCATCGTGTTAATGGTGTTCTTGAGTTCAAGAATTTCCCCCTTAACGTCCACGGTGATTTTGCGTGACAAGTCACCACGAGCCACCGCCGTAGTTACCTCAGCAATGTTACGCACCTGTCCAGTCAAGTTTCCGGCCATGGAGTTGACGGAATCAGTTAGATCCTTCCACGTACCTGCAACTCCGGGCACATTGGCTTGTCCACCCAATCGGCCTTCGGTCCCCACTTCGCGGGCTACACGTGTGACTTCGCCGGCAAACCGGTTCAGCTGGTCAACCATCGTGTTAAGAGTCTCTTTGAGTTGGAGGATTTCGCCGCGTACATCGACCGTGATTTTGCGGGAAAGGTCGCCACTCGCAATAGCGGTTGCCACTTCAGCGATGTTACGAACCTGGCCAGTCAGGTTGCTGGCCATGAAGTTCACGTTGTCGGTGAGATCTTTCCAGGTTCCTCCAACACCGGGGACCTGCGCCTGACCACCGAGTTTTCCCTCAGTTCCTACCTCGCGGGCCACACGCGTTACTTCGCCAGCGAAGGCGTTCAGCT
>DASRFC010000006.1:0-100368 GCA_035651835.1 Terriglobales bacterium | reverse complement strand
TTATCGCCTTCGCCAACGATGGCATCGCGGGTGTTCCGGGTATTCTACGAGTAACCGTGGAAAGTGAAGATGGGAAAGCGCTGAAGAGTGGTTGCCTGGATCCCGGTTTTCCGCTGCCCGGAAAACTCCGGCAGGCGCAATTTGTGCTGCCACAAGGAACAAAGTTTAAAGGTTTGAAACTTAGGGCCGAGATCGAGGTGAAGGGCATGCGTTACCCGGTGCAATGGGCTTGTCGCCAGAAATTAAACCAAGATGGTTCACTCACGTTGCGTTCCAACCTTCATCACGGTTTTTAAACGGCTAATTATGATGAAAACGTTATCTTCATTAATCATCTTCATTGCGCTCTTTATGATGGGCCAGTCAACCGCACGACCACGTCAAGCCGCGTTGCGTTCTACTTCTGTCTCAACTGACTCGCCCCGTATCCAAAGTGCTAATCTTCGCATTGAGTTCGACGACAACATGCGCAGCCGCGTGGTTGCACGATTTCAGGGCAGGGAAGTCCCATTGGGCGCATTCTCCGCTTCCGAAACTATCAAAGGAAATGAGCGCTCCTGGTACAACTTTGCTCTGGCCTCGCAAACGCACGAGCGTGTCACCGACAATTATGGCGGAGGCGAGAAACTCACCCTAACCGGTACGTCTGGGGCATTGCGGAAAAATCTCTCGGTCATCATTTACGACGAATTTCCCAATCTTGCGATCTTCGATGTCAGCTATACGAATATTGGGAAGTCCCAGCTGAAGATTATCGAGTGGAACAACAATAGCTATACGATTGACGCACAGCGTGCCTCCGCACGAGTGCCTTTCTGGTCGTTTCAGAGCGGCTCCTATGAACGTCGCCCGAACTGGATAGTTCCACTGCGCGCAGGATTCAATCAGCAGAATTATCTTGGCATGAACGCCAGCGACTATGGCGGCGGCACACCGCTTATTGACGTGTGGCGCAAAGATGTGGGCGTTGGGGTCGGTCACGTCGAACCACGTCCGAAGCTGGTTTCGCTGCCGGTTTCCATGCCTAACGCTCGCCAGGTCCGAGTTGGCGTGCAGTATCGTCATGACCAAACCTTGCAGCCCAACGAAAATTTCCGTACGTTTCGCACGTTCGTTACCGTACATGAAGGAGATTATTTTCAGACCCTGCTTACTTACCGCCGCTTCATGATGAAACAGGGGTTCCAGATGGCAAAAGCTCCCGACAGCGCTTTCGGTGCGATCTGGTGTGCGTGGGGCTACGGACGCGACTTCAAGCCGCAGCAGGTCTACGATACTCTGCCGACAGTGAAGCGAATGGGATTTACCTGGGTCACCCTCGATGACGGCTGGCAGAACAATTATGGGGACTGGCAACTGGACCCAAAGAAGTTCCCTCACGGTGACGCCGATATTAAAGCCATGGTGGACCGCATTCACCAGGAAGGATTTAAGGCGCAACTGTGGTGGTCACCCCTCAGCGCGGTTCCTGACTCCAAGTTGCTGATGAATGAACCTGATCTGGCCTTGGAAAACAAGGACGGTTCGCGGCGCAAAATTTCATGGTGGGATTCCTACTATCTTTGCCCGGCGAACAAGCGGGTTGTTGAGTATCACAAAGAGCTGGTGCGTAAAATCCTCGTAGATTGGGGATTTGACGGTCTCAAGCTTGACGGCCAGCACATGAACGGCGTTCCTGCCTGCTACAACCCCGCCCATCACCATAAACGCCCTGAGGATTCGGTTGAGGCTTTGCCAGACTTTTTCAGCGAAATTTACGATGCCGCACAAAAAGCCAAGCCGGGATCGCTGGTGGAGTTCTGCCCCTGCGGCACTGCATATTCTTTCTTCACTATGCCGCATTTCAATATGTCGGTGGCTTCCGATCCGACCAGTTCGTTTCAGGTGCGCACCAAAGGTAAAACGATCAAAGGCCTCATGGGAGACGATGTTCCTTACTTCGGCGACCACGTCGAGTTGAGCGACAATCATGACGATTTTGCTTCGACGCTTGGTATCGGAGGAGTAGTAGGTACGCAGTTCGTGCTGCCTTCATTAGTCGAGAAACACGGCAGGTTCGACCTCACCCCCGATCACGCAAAGAGCTTCCAAAAATGGCTGGAGCTTTATCAGGAAAAGGATCTTTCCCGCGGTCAATATCTGGGCACGCTCTACGATATTGGTTTTGATCTGCCCGAGGCTCACGTCATCCGCAAGGACAAGAAGATGTACTACGCCTTCTATGCCGGAAACTGGAAAGGCACCCTGGAGTTGCGCGGCTTGGATGATCGTGCGTATCACGTCGTCGACTACGTGGACGGGAAAGACTTCGGAATTGTCCGCGGTCCGGTCGCGCATCTGTCTACAGACTTTTCGAAACACCTTCTGTTGGAGGCGACTCCGCAGTAAGGCTCACCGAAACTTTACGCGTACAGTGCACTGGGAGGAACAGATGATAGCTAATTGGGTCCGCGGTTTAGTTGTCAGTATGTTTTTAGCGGTATCTCTTCTCGCACAAGTACGGTTGGCGGCACCGTCGTATCAAGACCCAGGATCAGCGCAATGGGTTGGCTGGGAGGCACCAGGCGCTCAAGCGGTCGGGATTATGATCGTCAACCTCAACAACGGGGATGACGAAACCTATTACGCAAGCGTCGATCAAGCCATCCGGGAAACGCGCCGCAAAGGAATCTTCGTGGTGGGCTATACCTACACGGGCTATGGCACGCGCGACCCGCAAGTCGTTCGGAGAAAGATTGACGCGGTGTACCGGAATTATTTGGTTGACGGCATTTTTTTCGATGAGGTGCCCACCGATTGCAATGCTAGCAATTCCTATCTCCCCACGCAGTTTCTCTATTACCAGCAGCTGACCAATTATGTGCGAGAGAAAGGGGCGGCTCGGCTCACAATACTTAATCCCGGTACGTACAGCCCGAGTGACTGTTGGATGGGGATCACGAACATTCTCGTGAACTGGGAAAACAAAGGCATGGAGATATACAGGAATGGATACGTGGATTATGCATGGGTTCACAAGTATCCGCCCGACCGCTTCTGGCACATTGTGTATGGAATGGGGGCGAACGAGCTTGCGAAGGCGCTTGAGCTTGCCAAGGAACGCAATGCGGGATGGGTCTATCTGACGAGCGAGGCTGGGAATCCATATGCAAGCCCTCCGAAGTATTGGGCCGCAGAGGCATCCGCAGTGGAGCAGCAGACGATACAGGCCCCATATGCGACCGCCTGGCCTGATTCGGAAGATGGAAACGGCGCGCGAATGCGTGGCCGAGTGTCGGTCCGCTGGAGTTCGAAGGCCGGATCGCAATGGCAGTTATTTCTCGACACTGATCAGAATGCGAAAACCGGCTATCACGGCGGAGAGATCGGAGTAGGGGCTGAGTATCTGTTGCAGGGTAATGCTGGCGGAGCAAAGTTGTGGCGCTACACGGGATCTGGAACAGATTGGAGTTGGATAGAAATCGCAGCCCATGCAGAGCTGGATTCCTTGGACGCAAATGTTCTTGCAGGCAGCTTCGATATAGTGGGGCTTGAGGGCGCGAACAGGTTGAATTACCAGATCCGGGCGCTAGATGTCTCAGGGAATCCACTCGGCGATAGCTATGTACTGCCGCTGAGTGTTACCAACACGGGGCTGGTGTTTGACATTCTCAACCATCCGTATTAACTGGAGACCTTCATCGCAGTTTCCCTCAAAGACCCGGCTTCGTGACACTGACTGACAATAGGAGACATGAATAACGGAGTAAAAGCTGGACCGCTGGTAATTAGAATATTTTAGACGTAAAGATGCTTTGGCTGCGGCTGAACATGCCGTGGCGAGCATCCGCCACGCGATTCATCGCCAGCACGCCCGCTCTCGTTGTTACCGGCAGGTCTCAGTGCGAGTCCTCGTAGTCTCGACCAAAGCACCGGATATCGAATGGTTGCCAGCTTCAATTTTGCGCACCCATTAAAATACGACCGTATACCTCGATAGTGACTCAGCGGCTTTGTTGAGGCAAAACGATGCAAACTATTGCTTAATGCCGGATCGCATTTTTTGCACGGGAAAGGAATTTTAGAATGCAGTTCAGATTCTGGCTCTGTTTTACGCTGCTCTCGCTCACTCAGTTGGCAGCGAGCCAGCGTGGGGTAGTACAGGAGAGGGTTGAAATTGACTGGCATGCGTCCACAACACCGTTTCCGCACTTCTGGGAACAGATGTTCGGCTCAGGACGAGCCATCTTGTCCCTCCGCGAGAGCTACCGGAACGACCTGCGTGCCGTCAAACAGATCGCAGACTTTCGTTATGTGCGGTTTCACGCGATTCTGCACGATGAAGTTGGCGTGTATAACGAAGACGAGCAGGGGAATCCGGCTTACAACTTTTCTTATGTCGATCAGATTTACGATGGACTGCTGAAAAACGGCGTACGACCGGTGGTCGAAATCAGCTTCATGCCAAAGAAGTTAGCCTTCAATCCAGATGCGCTGCATCCCTTCTGGTACAAGCAGAACGTCTCCCCTCCGAAAAGCCTCGAACGTTGGGATGCCTTGATGACGCACTTCGCCGAGCATCTAGTCGAACGTTATGGCATCGATGAAGTATCTCAGTGGTATTTCGAAGTATGGAACGAACCTAATATTGATTTCTGGAATGGCATTCCTCGGCAGAGATCTTACTTTGAACTTTACGCAAATACTGCACGGGATCTAAAGAACGTCAGTCCTCGTCTGCGGGTCGGGGGACCAGCAACCGCCGCAGCATCCTGGATTACCGACTTTCTGAAATTTGCGGCGGACAATCACGTACCCGTCGACTTCGTCTCCACGCACGGTTACGCCGACGACACTCCGGAGAATCTCTTTGGCATGAATGAAGATATTCCAATGGACGAACGTGTCTGCCGTGCAGTTGCCAAGGTGAGGGGAGAGATCAAGTCATCGTCCATGCCAAATCTTCCGTTGTTCTGGACGGAATGGAATGTACAGGGAATGATGGAATCGCGGGACACGGTGTTTGTCGGACCGGCGCTGGCCAACACAGTGCGCCAGTGCGATGGAACCGTGGACATGCTTTCCTTCTGGACCTTCTCGGATGTTTTCGAAGAAGGTGGCCCGATCGCCAAACCCTTCAATGGAGAATTCGGATTGCGCGCTAAAGGAGGCATCAACAAGCCTAGCTACTATGCCTACGAGTTACTTCATCATTTAGGCAGCGAGCGCATGGCGAACTCTTCAAAGAATGTCATTGTAACCAGGACCTCGGATGGAGGTTTGGCAATCGCCGCGTGGAACCTGGTGGATCCTGATCGGCATGGAAACACTCTGGGAATGGATTTGATCTTCCATGGTCTTCCCTCGACATCACGCGTTACTCTTCAGCGTGTCGATTCCGATCACGGGAATGTTCTGAGCCAATACGCGGCCATGGGAAAACCCCTTGATCCGACACCAGACCAGGTAGAAGAACTGAATCGCAAAACCGCACTCGCCGCACCTGAACAGGCGAAATTGCAAGGAGAACGGCTTGAGCTAAGCCTTACTCCAGACGCGTTGGTGTTGGTGAGAGTCGAGCCTTAAGTCTCGAAGCTCTTGCGTGTAATTTCAAGGCACCTTTTAAGTCAAGTTTCCCCCAAGCGTCGGCACGCGCTCTGGTAAGATCAACATCACTCCAATTTGTACTTTCCAAACTCGGGGGAACCTATAGATGTTTAGGCCCATGCTGCGCACTATTAACTTCTGTTTTCTTCTCTGCTCTGTTTTCTCTTTCGCTCAGTCAGTTACCTCTCTGGGTGGTCACGTTACTGACCCGAGCGGAGCTTTTGTTCCGGGAGCTGAGATCACGCTGCAATCGGATACCGGCGCGACCCGAAGCTTTACGACGAATGCGATCGGCAACTATCAATTTCAGCAATTGAAGCCGGGACAATATTCACTACGGGTAAGTGCCGCAGGATTTTCTCCGTTTACTCGAGAAAACATTGAACTGCTGGTCGCTACGCCGGCGAACATTGATGTCACAATGACGATTTCCGGGGCACAGCAGACAGTGCAAGTGAATGCCGAAAATGTGCCGCTGCTGAATACCACGGATGCCAGCATAGGAAACGCTTTTAATAGTCGACAAGTTTCTTCTCTTCCTATAGAAGGCAGAAATGTTGTCGAACTGTTAAGTCTACAGCCAGGCGTGAGCTACATAGGATCTTCCAAGGTCGGTTCTACTGGGAACAATGACGGCGATTCCCGCAGCGGCGCCGTCAATGGCGCGCGGAGTGACCAGTCGAACGTGACGCTCGATGGCATTGACGTGAATGACGAGAATAAAGGGTATGCATTCGACAGCGTTTTGCGAATGACACAGGATTCAGTAGGTGAATTTCGAGTTACAACCAGCAACTCCGAGGCTGATGCGGGCCGCGGTTCGGGTGCACAGGTGGCACTCGTCACCAAGAGCGGTACCAACAACCTTCACGGTAGCCTTTACGAATATCACCGGGACGCCGCCTTCGTAGCCAATGAGTATTTCAATAAGCAGACGGAACTTTTAAATGACCAACCCAACAAACCCGCCAAGCTCATTCGCAATGTTTTTGGTGGCGCGGTAGGTGGTCCCATTAAGAAAGACAAAGCATTCTTCTTTCTAAATTATGAGGGCGAGCGCCGCGATGAGAGCAAGTACATTTTGCGCTTTGTTCCGACCGATTCCATGCGTGCTGGCACGCTTAAATATCGGGCTTTTGATGGTTCCACCGTTGCACTCTCGCCTGCCGATATTCAACTAATGGATCCGCTACATATCGGTGTAAATACTGCAATGCTGCAACTTCTGCAGGGCTACAAAGAGCCCAACGATTTCAGCGTTGGAGATGGTTATAACACGGCTGGATATCGTTTTAGTCAACCCGTCAACTCCAGTTTCAATACATATGTGGCACGATTTGATTGGAATCTGACGTCAAAACAGAACATCTTTCTGCGCGGTAATCTAATGGGGGACCGCGAGCCTGACGTTTCTCAATTTCCCGGGCAGCCGGTTTCTTCCAGCAGCATAACCAGCAACAAAGGGTTTGCGCTTGGCCACACCTATGTCATAAAACCGCAACTTATTAATGATTTTCGTTGGGGTCTGACACGGCAAGGCGGTGGAAGTGCCGGTATTTCAAATCAGCCTTCGGTTGGACTTGCAGAAATCGATTCACCGGTCGCGTTTACACGAAGTAACAGTTTTCACATTCCCGTGAACAACCTTGTCGACAATTTGTCCTGGACTAAGGGCAACCATAATTTGCAATTTGGCACAAACGTCCGCTTCATTGATGACTGGCGCTCGAATACCGACAACTCATTTCCTAGCGCCGGAATTGTGACAGGGTGGATGCAGCCTTCGGCCATTGCAGGGACGGGCACAGCTCTTGATCCTAATGCCAATGGTTTTCCAGCGGTAGCAGATGGAACGAATCCCAATGTGCCCGCATTCAATGGCAACTACGATAACGGCATCATGGACTTAGTCGGCCTCGTGAGCCAGGTAAACGCAGTTTATAACTATAACCACACAGGAAAGGCGATCCCATTAGGTGCTCCGGTTACGCGAGAGTATCGCTGGAATGAATATGATTTCTACGCCCAGGACTCCTGGAAGGCGAGCAGTAGTTTCACTCTCACCTTCGGCTTGCATTATTCATTACTTCAACCGCCAACAGAAATTAATGGGAACCAGGTTGGACCTTGCGTTCTTAGTGGAAGTAGTTGCCAACCCTATTCTTTAAGCCAGTTTTACAATGCCAGCTTTCAACAAGGTTTGACGGGCGGCGCCGCATCCAATGTTCCAGTCATATCATTTGGCCTGAACGGATCTGCGAATGGCCGGGCTGGTTTCTGGAATATGGATAAGGCTGATATCGCTCCGCGTTTTGCCTTTGCGTGGTCACCACATGGCGAAGAAGGCATCTGGCACAACCTTTTGGGTGGCGCTGGCAAGACCTCGATTCGCGGTGGGTATTCCATGGTCTACGACCATTTCGGCGCCGGGGTGATAAATACTTTTGACAGTCAGGGCGCCTACGGGCTTACCAGTCAGGTCGGCAATCAACCCGGCCAACAGACCGAGGCGACAGCTCCACGCTTTCAGGGAATTTCAATTATTCCCGCCAGTCTCCTTCCGCCAGCCCCCGCTGGAGGTTTTCCAGCAACGCCTGATCCCACTGCGTTCAACATTAGTTGGGGTTTGGACAGTAATATAAAAACTCCTTACGAGCACGTATTCGACTTTTCGATTCAGCGTGAATTAACAAATTCTTCCAGTCTGGAAGTTGCTTATGTCGGACGTCTGGCGCATCGTTTGATGGAACAGCAGGATGTGGCCATGCCGCTTGATTTAAGAGCGGCTGGCACGGATTACTTTGCTGCTGCCTCGCAGCTCTCCAAACTTGCTCACCAGAATGTTTCGATCAATAACATCCCAAAAATTCCATACTGGGAGCAACTCTTCGGGCCTCTGGCTGGAGCCATCCTTGACACCGACCAAAACGCGCCTACCAATCCCACCGCCACACAAAATGTTTACTATCTGTTTCAACAAAATTTAGGTAACGAAACCAATGCTCTGTTCACCCTAGATTTGCCGGACGGCGGGGTGGGGGCGGGCAGTTTGTATCCTGCGAATCGTTTTTATCACAATCAATATTCCGCGCTTTACGCGTGGCGTTCCATCGGACAGTCTTATTACGATGCCCTGGAAGCGACTTACCGCCAGCGTTTTCACGGTGGGATAGAGGCCGACTTCAACTACACCTTCTCGAAGTCGATTGACTGGACCTCCCAAGCCGAACGTCTGGGAACCTCAGGTGGAAACAACGGAGCGCAGATTATCAATAGCTGGATACCGGATCAGTTACGCGGCGTGTCGGATTTCGACGCGACGCACCAAATTAATGCGAACTGGATCTGGGACCTGCCTGTAGGTCACGGTCGCCGTTACATGAACAGCGGCAATCGTGTTTTGAATGGTGTTTTTGGAGGCTGGAAGCTTACTGGAATTTTACGCTGGACCTCGGGACTGCCTTACGCAGTGGATAATGGCTCGCGCTGGCCTACGAATTGGGACATTGAGGGCTTTGCTATCCAGGATCAAAAGATTCCGTCCTCTGCCTTAAAACGCGGCACAGGCCAGCAGATGTTTTCTGATCCGACGGCTGTGCTTAACAGCTTCCGCGAAGCTTATCCTGGAGAAAGCGGCACTAGAAATCCGCTACGAGGCGATGGTTATTACGATCTCGACGCTGGTCTGGACAAGACGTTTCAATTAACGGACGCCGCGCATTTGCAAATTCGTTGGGAGACATTCAACGTCACGAACAGCGTGCGCTTCGATCCGCATTCGGTTAGCGCGCAGCTCGATCAATCCAATAGCTTCGGGGTAGCGGGATCAACCTTGACCCAAGCTCGCGTGATGCAATTTGCGGCAAGAATCGAGTTCTAAAGATCTAGTTCAACTCGGTTGTGATGTGAATGGCTGTCCTCGAATCGAATGTTCGCCGGCGATTTCAAGAACTGCGTGGCAGTTAGGGGAGAGCAATTGTGCGCTCCAAGTCTTCCAGGATCTCAATCCGGGTTGCCAAGCTGCGGAATCCATCCATTCCGGGTTGGATCAAGCGCTAGTGCTGGATTTCTTAGAGCGGGTCTCACAGGCAAAATCTCACGTATCAAAGTTCCGCAAAATCGGATCCATTTACTTGGTAATTAGGTTCTTTTTTTTCTCTTATTCACTCCATAAAAATTGGCGATTGGACACACCCCGAGCGGCTGCATAGCCTAAGTATATGAACGCGGTATCCAGTCATGAAGATTTAGACATTCGCTTATTGCATGAAGTCGGAACCCACATGGCTTCGGCAGACGCATTGCACGAAGTGTTAGCCCGCGTGGTCGATTTCGCCGTGGCTCTGGTCAAGTGCGATTCTTGCTTTGTTTACGTTTTAGAGGAAGACGAGTTGGTGCTTCGGGCTTCGAAGAATCCTCACACCGAAGTTGTAGATCGTCTCAAACTGCATGTGGGGCAAGGGATTACAGGCTGGGTGGCCGAACACCTGGAGCCAGTTGCGGTTTCGCAAAAAGCTTCCGAAGATCCGCGCTTTAAATTTTTTAATGAGTTGCCGGAAGATACATACGAGGCATTCCTCTCTGTGCCGCTTCTATCAGGCGGGCGCGTAGTTGGGGTTCTGAACGTACAAAATCGGCAACATCACATTTACAGCCGCAAACAGATTCAGCTGATTTCGACGATCGGCTTCCTGGTCGGCGCTGAAATCGAACTAGCCCGGCTGGAAGGCGAGAACCTCCACCTTTCCGACCAATTAAAAACTCGAAAACTGGTAGAACGAGCCAAAGGGATCTTGCAGAGAGAATTAGGAATTAATGAAGAGCAGGCGTATCTGGCTTTGCAACGCCAGAGCCGCCAGAAGCGCAAGAGCATGAAAGAAATTGCGGAAGCGATTGTTCTCAGCGATGAAATCAAACGCGGTACCCAAGCTGGGTAGGAAATCTCTATTTAAAGGAATCGGTTCTTTGCAATTAAAACCCAGACCTTGCGCGCGCTGGCCTGAACGGAATCGTCACCACCGATTCCAAATCAATCGGGGCGCCATTTTTCGTTGCGGGTTGAAATTTCCAACGCAGTAGTGCGGCCCGCGCGTATTCATCGAGTCGATCGTCGATTCCACGTAATACACGCACTGCGCCCACTGATCCATCACTGTGAATCACTGCGTATAGTGTCACCGTGCCATGTACATTTTGGCGCATCAATTCTATCGGATACCCTGGATCAACTTCGTGAGTGGGCACAGGCGTAGATATATCACCCTTCTCAGAGTTTCCCTTCAGCTCCGCAAAATGAATGACCCAGCTTCCGCCAGCGGAATTCAGATTCGGCATGTTCAACGTCATGGAATAGAATTTCCGATCGCCAAAGATTTGTTTCTCAACTTCAGTCGGTGCGTTCTTCGAAGTCTCCGCTGGATGCGGCGCACTAGACACGCGTGGAGGAGTAGCGTCCGCAGTCAATCGAGAGTCGGCGGCAGTAGTCGATGTAGCTGACTTCGGGCCTGCTCCCACGACCAATCCTGGGGGAACGCCGCTTCGAGGTTGTCCCAATCCGGTTGACGATTGATCTTGCCCTACAGCACCCGCAGGTGTTCCCGGCGCTCCAGCCTTGCCGTCTGGAGTGGCGGCAAAAGTTCCCCGGCGATTTCCAGCCGGGACCTCGACGGTTATGTTGGGCGGAGCGGGATGAATGCCGAGCGCAATCAGATTCCCGCCGGGACGCGAAGCTGCGCCTGCTTCAACCGAAGGCGGCGGAGGCACAACGCTAGCGTTACCAAGAGAAGGCTTCCCGGAAGATCGAAGACGTTGTTCGGCAACAGTCAACTTCGGAGCGGGCGCGACCACCTGCGCGTGTGCCATGTTCAGGTCGCCGAAGTTGCCTACGGACGAGTCGGTGAGTGTTGGCTGTGGCGCGACCACGTCCCCCGGTGCGATGCGCAAGTTTTGCTTGGAATTGATTGAATCGAGAGTCTGCGGTGGCGCGACAACAACTTGCAATGCTGCCATCTTCAAATCAGCCATAAGCGGCGCAGACACCGCGGCAGGAACTGGCACGCTCAACGACGAAGCCGCCACAATGTTCGGCAATGGAACGTCCTGATTCAGCTTGAGCTTCGGAGGAGCAACAATGGTCTGGGTACGGTTGTCCGACTCGGGTGGCACGGAAATAATTTCTTGGCGTGCGTGTTCGGGCTCACCCTTTTGTGCTCGCGGAACTTTCCGTGTTCCTGTATTGATTGGGGGTAAATAGTCTGATGGCTCGTAACGAATCACATCTGCACTGTTGAATTTCGCTTTGCTAACAACAATCGCTGGTTGTGGCCAAAAATGCGAGAGCCCAATAATGGTAGACACAATTACCAAATGGTAAACGACCGATTCGGCAAATCGACGCCAGGCTGGCCGGCGAACGACGAAAACATCAGGCCAGAACTCTCCCGGAGCAGATGACAACTCAAGCGACTCGCGCCCAGGGCGCATCAAATCCAAAAGATTACGAAAAAAAACAGCAGATCGCGGTTCGATTTGAATCAGTAGGCGAGGCGGTGCCACTGCATCAGGAATTCGAAAACTGGAAATCGAATCAAGTGCGGGTTGTTCTTCGACAAGACCTGGCTTCATACACGATTTCCATGAACCAGCCGGGAATGGCAGGAATGCCCATTATAGTGAGCTGCCGTTCAAAAAGAATTATCGGGAGTTCATCCATTAGAACGAAGCCATGATGTAATGGTTGCCATGAACCAGCTTCTTCAAACCTCTAAGAGATCCCGGCAAGAACGGCACAATGTTGTCCGGCTGGCCAGGAAGTCGGCAATTTTCTTTACAGTTCTGCTGGCTGCTTCGCTGTTGTCCGCGCAGAATACCCCACAAGCATCACCGCCAGAACAAACTTCTCCGGACTACTCGGGCATGTACTCCTTCCTGCAAGAGGGAGAATTCATTCAGCTCACAGTCGAAGACGAAGGACAAATTACGGGATTCATTTCGCGTTATGGAGACTCGGAAACAGACCATGGTACGTTTATTGATCACTTTATAAAGCAGGGCAAACTGGCGGGAAAGAAGCTAAGCTTCAGCACCGAAACCATGAAAGGAGTCTGGTACGACTTCAAGGGAACAATCGACCGTGGTCCGGGCAAAAACTCTGGTGACGAAGGCTACTACGTTTTGAAAGGAGTGCTCACACGCCACAAAGTGGGTGCCGACAACAAGTCCACAGCAAAATCGCAGGAAGTTGCTTTCAAATCATTCCCGCAAGATATGGATTCCTCACCCGACAAATAAAATCATGTCATCAAATCCGTATAACATTGCAATTGTTCCTGAGTCATGCGCCACGCCGACGCGGCATCTTTGTAATATTCGCGATACCACTCAACGGTCCATTCCAAGGTTTGATCAAGCGTTAACGCGGGCTTCGATCCGAGGCGTAAGCGAGCTTGTGCGCTTTCAGAACTTTGCACCCGGTTACTATCTCCGCGCCCGGGTTCAGCATCTGGTTGAAGGACCAGTTCGCCTTTTCCCCACTCCGTCACAATCCGCTTCGCGACTTCGTGAACTGTGACTGCATTTTGGTAATCTGGTAGAAGAGTCCAGGGCTGAGCGTAAACCTGACCTTCTTCATACAATCGTTGCCCAAGCATTAAACAGACGCGTACCGACTCGAGCACATGCTCCGAAGAATAGAGGAAGTCAGGACGCCGAATCATTAGCGGCTCATCCGCAGAGATGGCCCGAACCACTTCGGGGACAAGGCGATCTTCAGCCCAATCGCCTCCACCGACTAGCTCGCCTGAACGGATGGATGAGACCGCCGCACTGCGCAGCTCACTAAAAAAGGAACACCGATAAGCCGCAGTCACTGACTCGGCACAGCTTCGGCTTGAAGCAAGCGGCCAGGTGCTCAAATGTGTCGCTTCTGTTGGCTTCGGCTGTTCTTGGGAAGGGGGCCGTTCATAGGCGGGTTCGCTCCAAGCCACCACCACTGCGCGCAGTGGCCGTATGTACCGGGCTTCCTCTAGCACATGGGCTGTACCCATGACATTCACCGCATATGTGTCAATCGGGTCGCTTTGGGATTTCGCAATCGAAGACTGACCCGCAAGGTGAATCAAAATTTCCGGCTGGTGATCGGCAAAAACTTCCGCCAACGCTTTACGGTCACGGACATCGCCGAAGATGGAGGTCATCCCGCGATCAAGCGCAATTGCGTCGAACAAATTGGGGCGCGTGCTGGGAGGAAGTGCGAAGCCCGTGACTTGCGCGCCTAACAACTTCAGCCACTCCGTGAGCCACCCGCCTTTGAAGCCGGTGTGGCCGGTGACCAGAACTCGTTTGCCGCGATAGAAGTTCCCGAACGATTCGCCCATTGCCCAGCTTTCTTTGTTCTCGCCCCAAAGTTAAACAATGAATCTTAAACAAATTCGAGGCACGCCGTGAGTTACGATCCGAATGCCTCACACGCTTTTGACATCAAATCATCTTCTCTGTTTATCTATCTCGATCGTCAGCTCTGCCGCTGTCTTCTGGCCGTCAGGTGTAGCGACAACATTATGAGTCTCACCAGGATCACGATGCCATTCGTATAACTGGCTTCCGAACTTCTCGTGTGTGATCAATTGCCACTCCGGCGCGATAAGAGAACGCATGGAACCGGTGACAGCCGTGGGCACAGAAGGGTCAGCAGATTTATCCAGCTTGGTCAGGTATTTATCTTGGGCGAGTTCAGCAATTGGATTCGGCCAATTGTTTATTGTTCCCGGGGTTTTCCAAAAAGCCGCCAGAGAAGGTCCAGGAAAGGAGTGTCTTTTGTCACCGATGACGTCCATCACCGTCGCGGCAATGGCAGCATTACTCACCGGACGGTCAATTCGCAGGCCTGCTGGCACGTGTCCCGGATACCAAATTACCAGCGGCACGTGAATCAACTCCCAGTACAGCGCCGCTCCGTGAGTGTCCACGCCATGTTGACCTAGGGATTCTCCGTGATCTCCAGTTATAACCACGACAGTATTTCCGACCAGCCCACGCTGTTCCAAAGCTCGCAATAAGAAGCCTATATAGTCATCGTCGTACTTCACGCCATCGTCGTACCTGTCGGTTTCGCCTTGCTGGGCCCACGCTGGCTTCTGATAGAAAGGTGCGCCGCCATAGGGATCATGAACATCGAAGTAATTCAAGAATGCGAAGAACGGCCGCTGCCGATCACGATCAATCCAGTGCAGGACCTCATCGTTCACCACATCTGCTCGTTTACGCACTCCAAACGCGCCCCCGAAGCTACCTGATCCTTCGGCGTCCTGATCCAATAATGATGTGAAATCGAGTTTTCGCAGCAACCGCTTCATCAGACTTTTATTGCTGCGTTTGAGGTAGATACGCGCGAACTCGCGGCCATACAACGTACGCACAAAATCATCTGCCGGAGAATGGAAATAATCTTCGAAGTGCTGAAAACCACGTTTGAATCCCAGGCTGCTAGAGAAGTAGGTTCGATTCGCGGAGAATGCTCCCGTGCGGTATCCCCTTTGCTCTAGCGCTTCTCCTAATGTCGGCAAGCCACTAAATGCTGAATCGCCCCAGCCTTGCCACGGCATCGGCTGAACGTTGCCAACCCCATGCTCGTATATGTATCGGCCTGTCACCAATGAGACATGCGAGGGCAGGCTCCACGAACAGGGTGCGATGGCGTTTTCAAAAAGCGCCCCCTCGGACGCGAGTCGGTCGATCTCAGGAGTAGTCTGGCGGGAGTATCCGTAAGAAGAAATATGATCGGCGCGCAGCGTATCCACTACGATGACCAGCACGTTTGGAGCGTTCGCCGCAGCTGTCGGAAGGTTTGCGACATCGCGTCGCTCACGCAGCCATGTACCGCCTTGGATAGCGACAAAAATCAGGAACCACGCGGCTAGTAGGGCTGGCGAGCTTCTTCTCAACAATTGCGCAGCTCGAGTTGCGTTCTTATTGATCCAGCGCGTTGACGCGACAGCAGCTCCCAGCGAAAGTAGGAGACAAGCCAGATGAAGAAGACGATTCGTGAGCGTAAGCCAGTCATAAATCGTCAGGAAAGTCAGGATAAAAATCAGCGCAGGAAACGCCTTTACACGAGGCGACACTCGCGATGCAAGTAGAACTAACAAGCCAAGCATCGTAAAGAGAATTACATCCACAATAGGAGAAATCCAGAGGATTTCCTTGGAGACATGCATCATCGGCCCCCAGCGTTGCCAATTGATCCGCTGGAAAATAAGAAGTCCCAGGCCTTCAATGACACCGGTAAAAATTCCAAACGAGACAGTCACAAGTAATAGAGAGACTCCGGATGTCTTCTGACGAGCCGCTAATTGGGTAGTAGGGTGCAAAGAAGGAAGAATGATTTTAATCCATTTGTTTTCTCACGAACTTACTTCTCGGCGCTGGTAGCAGTTTTGTTGCTTGTCGAGTAAAGTGAAACGGAATTAGAACGTCGCAAATCAATATTTTGACCATTAACCGTTCCATTCCCAGTCCCGCGAATACGAGTTCATCAACCCGGGCGCCAATCACACAGCGCGCCACGAAATGGCTTTGGCCAGCCCTGTTTATTGCTCTCTATCTCGTCCAATGCATCTGGTTCATTCGTACACAATCTCTTACTTACGACGAACCGGCGCACATTGCTGAAGGACTCGATGCCTGGCGGCATGGCCGCTTTGAGCAGTACAACGATCAGCCACCGTTGGCTCGGCTGCTTTGCTCGCTTCCTCTGATTTCCGCGAAATGGGAAATCGCTTTACAGCGTTTGCCGAACGGTTTTCACATTGAAGGCATCTCGCCCGACCCAGAGAGCCTAGCCTGGCGCGCGCGCGCGATGAACGTCCTTCTCGGTTTGGCCTTGGGACTATCGTTGTGGAGGGTAGCAAATCAACTGTTTTCGCCTAGTGCTGTGAATTTTGTTCTGGCATTATTTGCGTTTTCTCCCGCGCTGATCGCGCACTTTTCTTTAGCTACTACTGACGGAGCGGCGGTCCTGTTGATTTTTGCAGCGGCGTGGGGAGTCACCCGTCAAAGCGATGCTCCGACATGGCTGCGAACTATCCTGATTGGCGTAATTCTCGGACTGCTCTTGCTGGCCAAGTTCTCAACCGTGGTGATGTTTGTCCTGGCATTGTTTTGGGTGCTGGTCCTTGGGCGGGAGAAAACCATTGCGAATCCTCTTCGGTGGAACTGGGGCAGAGCCGCAATCACGCTGCTAATTGCATTCTTCGTTCTCTGGGCGGGATATTTTTTTCATGTTTCTCACTTGACGATCCATGACCATCAACTAACGGCAACTTTCCCGCACTGGGATGAGCCCATTCAGAAGACAACCCGTTCTAATGCCAACATCAATCTGTGGCTCCCTGCCGGCGAATACGTCGAAGGCTTTCGTACTCTCGTTCGCCACAATTCCCAAGGGCAGGCCGCATTCTTCCTCGGAAAAATCTCGCCGAAGGGTGGATGGAAGTCCTACTACCCAGTGGTGATTTTGTTGAAGTGGCCAACTGTTGTTTTAGTTCTGTCCATCGCCGGACTGCTGCTAAGCATTTCACGGAAAATGCAAATTCCTACGAATCTTTGGATCATGGCTTCATTCCCGGCCCTGTATTTCCTCACCGCGATCTTTGCGCACTTCAACATCGGAGAGCGCCACATCCTGCCGCTCTATCCCTTCGCGCTGCTGTTCGCCGGGGTGGTTTGGGAATTCCTGCACAAAAACCGCATCGCTGCGGTAATCCTGGTCTCGTTGGTTGTCATCAACGCGGTAGATATGCTGCGCTACGCACCAGGGTACCTGTCTTATTTCAACGTATTTGTTCGTCCCATTAATGCCTATCACTTGCTATCAGACAGCAACCTCGACTGGGGACAAGGGCTACTCACCGTCCGCGAGTATGAACGCAATCATCCAACGGAGCAGATCTGGCTGGCTTATTTCGGCAGCTTAGATCCTGCCATTTACGGGATAAAAGCGCGGCCTCTAAAAGAAAACGAGAGAGTCAACGGAACCGTAATTGTGAGCGCAACCAACCTCTCCGGACAGTTTTTGCAAGATCCGCAAGGTTATCGATGGTTACTGAATCGACAACCGACAGAGATTCTCGATGGTTCGTTGTATGTCTTCCAAGTGGGTGGCGGGTAAATGGTTGTAGAGCGGACACTCCCATCCTCCGCCTTTGAGGTGGTTGATTTTTGGCTACTGTGGCCTCCGTGCCCCCTGTGTTTAATTGAAGAAGCCTGAACCCTGAAGCCTGAACTCTGCGAACAGCGATCCACAAGACCAATGTAAAGCTGTTTAGAGTACAACAACCTTTCCATCTTTCTGCGTCTAACCTTTGCGGTGGAAACAATGTCCGTCGTTTTGGCTTTCCGAAAAGTCAAACAGGTATAATTGGAACTTCGCCCATTTACACGGAGGAAGTCTTATGGAACCGCGCGCAAGCGCTCTTTGGATGCGATTCAAGGCCAATCGCCTGGCATCCACTTTCATGATCTTAGCCACCTTGTCGGTGGGTATTCTTATTGGAACTGTCGTCTCCTATAGCGTGAAAGGCCAGGAGACTAAGAAAGCCTCTGATGCTACGCCTTTGAGTGTACCTTCCGCGCAGCGGCTCTCGAACCAGTTCTCGCAAATTTCCAAGCAGCTCGAGCCGAGTGTCGTGAACATCAACACCGAATCTACCGTTAAAAATCCGCACCGTCGTGGAGGAGGTGGTGGCGGTGAGGGCGATGACCAGAATCCTTTTGACGACTTCTTCGATAAGTTCTTTGGTGGCCAAGGTGGAGGCGGCGGCCAGGGCCCGGGTGCCAGCCCTATGCGCGAACGCGCTCTGGGTTCCGGCGTGGTGGTTGACAACAAGGGATACATTCTCACCAACCGTCATGTGGTAGAGAAAGCTGACCGGATTCGCGTAAAGCTGCAAGACGATCCGCCAGGCGTGCTGCATGATGCCAAAGTGATCGGCACAGACCAGGAGACTGATCTTGCTGTAATCAAAATTGACACAGATCGCCAGCTCACGGTAGCCAAGCTGGGCAATTCCGACAGTATGGAGGTAGGCGACTGGGTACTCGCGATCGGCAGCCCATTCGGACTTCAAGAAACCGTGACGGCTGGCATCGTCTCGGCCAAGGGACGCAACATCGTTCCTAACCGCCAATTCCAGTCATTCATTCAAACGGATGCGGCTATCAATCCCGGCAACTCCGGCGGGCCGCTCGTCAATATGGCCGGAGAGGTAATAGGTATCAACACCGCGATTCTGACGGATACTAATGCATATGCAGGTGTTGGATTCGCCATGCCTTCCAATACCATCGTCCAGGTTTATAACCAGCTCATCGGTCCAGAGCATCGCGTCGCGCGTGGCTCGATCGGAATCATGTTCAATGCGCAAGAGAATCCTGCTATTGCGCGTGTGTACGGCTCGGGTTCTGGGGTCACTGTTTCCGATGTAACTGCTGGCAGCCCTGCTGATCAGGGCGGTATCAAAATCGGCGACACCATTGTTTCCGTTGACGGCAAGCCAGTGAAAACTGGCGATGAACTGGTTGCAGAAATCGCCAGCCGCAAACCCGGTTCAAAGGTCACGCTGGGGTTCATTCGTAACGGCAAAAAACAAGATGCCAGCATCACGGTGGCGGATCGCGCCAAACTTTTCGCGACCCGGCTCGGCGACGAAGAGGCGAATGGTGAAGATAGTACTCCGAAAGAAAGCCGTCTGGGAGTAACAGTGCGCGGTTTGACCTCCGATATGGCGGACAAGCTCGATATTCCCGCAGGTAAGGGCGTGATCGTCCAAGACGTAAAGCCGGGATCCTTCGCCGATGACACCGGGCTAACCCGGGGCGATGTTATTCTCGAAATTAATAAACAACAGGTAAACAGTGAAGAGGAATTTAACCGCGTGCAGTCTTCGTTGAAGAGCGGACAGGATGTGGTCTTCCTGGTACGCCAGCGTGGTGCAGGCCGTCAGGGTGGGACTATCTTCCTGGCCGGCACGCTTCCGTAACCTACGTTACTGAACTATGGGTACTGGCACTGAGACTTTGGTCGAGAGATCATGGTCTTGGTGTCAAATTTCTTAATGGCTTTTTGAGGTGAGTAATTTTGGGCCTGGGCTTATTGAGTCTCGGTAAATTTAGGTCGGATAAAATTGCAGTCGCGATCTGCGCCCTATTCTTGGCCAGTACGTTTTCTCTTGCCGAGACTGGCCCTGCTTCTGAAGCAACTCCCACCGTAGTGAAGAAGTCCGTAAAAGTTGGGCCCTCAAAAACAACTGCTCCAAAACCAATAAGTAAATCGAAAACAGCTGTAGTTCATAGAACTTCGGCCCGAGCATCGGTCAGGGGGCGTAAATCGCGGAAGTCTGTTGCGAAGAAGCCCAAAGGCCAGCAGAAGATCGATTCCAGCCGCACGCAAGAGATCCAGCAGGCATTGATCCGTGAGCACTACCTTAGCGGCGAACCTTCAGGGAACTTCGACGATGCCACCCAGCAGGCGTTGCGCCGTTATCAAGCGGCTAACGGATGGCAGAGCAAGACGGTGCCAGATTCCCGCGCATTAATTAAGCTCGGTCTTGGACCAGACCATGAGCATCTGCTTAATCCTGAGAGTGCAATGACCATGCCCTCGCAGCCACAAAGCGTCCAGAGCCCAACTCCAACTAGCACAGTCCCCCTTAGCCAGCAGCAGTAAGAAAAACAAGCACCCGTGTGTGGGGCGGACACTCCTGTCCGCCGCTTTTGACCTTGATGTCGGTTTTCGATAGTTTCTCAGGATCGATGCCGTCCGACTCAAGGTCAACATCAAAAGCAGCGGACAAGGCCTGCCCTGAGCGTAGCCGAAGGGAGTGTCCGCTCTACGGGTGCTATGTTGCTGGTTCAGGAAAATAAGGCAGAGGCTGTCCATTCACGATTGCTCTCGGATTGCCGTCCACTAGCGCCTTGGCAAGTTCATCTCCGAATTCCCCAGCAATCTCTTTTCGTGCGGCGGAAAGATTCGGAATCCGATTCTTCGTATCATGAGCGTCGCTTGCCAGCACATGTACCGCGTTGCGTTTCAATAACCATTGTGCGGTTCGCCATACACGCTCGCCCCAGAACCCAGTAACTGCCGAAGCCGTGACTTGCACCACGCAGCCGAGCTCAATCCACTTCAGAATCCGTTGCGGGTTCTGCTGCATAATAGGGTTCCTCTCTGGATGCGTAATCACCGGAGTCATCCCTTTGTCGCGCAGCGTCGAGAATGTGTCGTCCATCTGCACCGGCACTCCGTAATTGCTTAGTTCGACCAGCAAATAACGCGTGCCTTCAATGCAGTAACGCTCCGGAACGAGCATTACGTCCTGAAGATTTTCATAGGACAAATGAAAGTCGCAGCCCAAGCTAAACTTCGGCGCAGGCCCTACTTTTGCGCGCAGAACATTCAGCAGGCCAACGAGATATTCGCGGTCATAGCGATAACGCTCATTAGCATGCGGAGTAGCCACGATATGCTCGATGCCATCGGCCACAGCCATGCGGCACATCTCGACTGAGACGTCCCATGACTTAGGCCCATCATCGACCTCAGCCAGAATGTGGCAGTGGATATCAATCACGAGAGAGAAATTCCAAGCGCAGCACAAGAAGATTCATTTAGCTTGTAAGAAGATTTAAGCAGATTCGGCAGGAAAGACCAAGTGCATGTGTCACCGTACTTTGCGAAACTCGACGTTCAAAAACCCGGAGAGTGTACTGCCACCCAAAAACTCTGATCGTCGAATCCAAGCGCGAATGCCGAAACCCCCGTCAGGTTGTACGAAAGCACTAATGCCGATTTCAACTGTATGCTCGTGGCATTCTCGTACCACACAACGTGACTGGATCCCCCGGCCGTCTGGTAGGTGAAAAATGGCGATGAGGAAGTGCCGTCCCACTGAGGAACAGCGCCGGTTTCAGAAATTAGCGCGGGAATTTTTTTCCATTTAACTTGCACACCAGTGCCGCGCGTCAGATTCCAATCATAGCCATAAGCTGGAATTCCCAGGCTCACCTTAGTGGACGGCATAACCGAAACAGCATATTGAACACAGGGTTCCACCCAATCCAATCCAGCGACCGGACCCGGCGGTCCCCACGGACCGTTTTCGTCATATGTCATGAGCTGCAGAATGTCGGCGTCCGCGCCGATGGATTTAAAGTCAAAAGCTCCGGTCCAGGAGTCGCTCGGATTGTCTTCCAATTCCGCAGGCGCGGATACAACCGTCAGATAACCAGCCGCTCGCATCTTCTGCGCAACATCGTGAATGAATGAACTGAAAGCAAGGCGATCTTTGCGCGGCACCGCCTCGAAGTCGATGTTCACTCCCGAGTATCCATAAGTCTGCACAACATTTAAGAGATTCGAAATCGTCAATGCTTTCGTACTGGGATTCGTAATAACAGCATGAGCGATATGCGGGCTGAAGTCACTCTTGCCGAAATTGGAAACGGTTGCAAACGTCTGCATGCCCTTTTTCTTCGCGAACGGAAGCCCCTCAGGCGGTGCCTGGCCTGTGACAACGCCATGAGCATTCACACCCCATGTATCGGTGGCGAGCTGATTTATGTAGCTGTAATTAGAGGCGAGCGCCGCATACGATCCCGACCATTCATAGTAGGCCATCACGGCCTTAGGACCGCTTGCTTCTTGAGATTGGACAGGTGGAATCAACCAGGCCGCTAAAAAAATGGTAACAATGGCAATGATGAATGTTTTCAGGCGGTTCAAGTTTCCTCTCTCAAGGTCTAAACAAACAGACCGCACAATGCCCAAGCTTTTTCGCTAGAAGTATACATCCGAAGTGTTCGAAACGTTTGGCCGGTAAGGTGTTTATGGTAAGTGGCTCAAATTTGAAATTGATAGTTATATTTCTACATTCCCGAAGAGTACTCCCCATCCGGATAAAGCAGCGTAGCACCTTTGCGTTCTTTGCGGCTTTTCTTTGTGTTCTTCGCGGTTACAGTCTTTAAGCGACCTGTTTTGACGAATACAATCGTTGCTTCTGAAACTTCAGCTAGCGTTTCAGCGCGTTCCCGAGCTATGAAACTTTTTCGGCGCATTTTAGCCGCACTCGCGATAATCGCCGTCATCCTGCTAATTGCCGTTCTCGCCCTGAACCTCGGCGGCCGGAGAGCGCTGATCCAAGCGAGGTTGCTGCGCATTGAAAACCAGCCCACAATTGTGCCGCCTCCGCCCAACTTTAAGCCGCGAGTTCCTCCTGGATTTCAAACGTCGACCTTTGCCACTGGCTTCGCTTCGCCGCGATGGCTGGCTGTCGCTCCCAATGGAGACATATTCGTCGCCGACTCGTCCGCCAACGCAGTAATCGTCTTGCGAAATTCAAAAGACGGAAGCAAAGCCGAGTCGCGCGAGATATTTGCCGACCATTTGAACTTGCCTTTCGGAATTGCCTTTCATGACGACTTTGTCTACATCGCCAATACAAACGAAGTTGTGCGTTTTCGCTATGACCCCGCTACATCGAAACGGCTGAGCGGCGCGGAACACATCCTCGATCTCCCCGGCGGCGGCTACCATCAGCACTGGACTCGTTCCCTGGCCTTCAGTCCCGATGGCAAGCAATTATTTGTTTCCATAGGATCGCGCAGCAACATAGCCATTGAATCCGATCCGCGCCGGGCTGCAATTCTGGTCGCGGATGCCGACGGCACGAATTCGCAAATCTACGCTAGCGGATTACGCAACGCAGTCGGGATTGCTTTCAACCCAGAGTCTAACGAGTTGTGGTCCGCGGTAAACGAACGAGATGATATTGGGGACGATGTGCCATCCGACTATTTCACCCACATCATTGAGGGCGGTTTCTATGGCTGGCCCTATGTTTACGAGGGCGGGCATCTGGATGATCGGGTAACGCAGCGACCCGATCTGGCGGCAAAAACAATTGCGCCCGACATGCGCTTGGGGGCACACGTGGCTCCGCTTCAGTTTGCTTTCTATGAAGGAAAGCAATTTCCGTCCACTTATTGGCATGGCGCTTTTATTGCCGAGCACGGCTCCTGGAACCGGCGCATCCGAAGTGGATATCAGGTTGTTTTTGTCCCTTTTGAAAATGGAAGGCCCGCTGGAAAGCCCATCACCTTTTTCTCCGGATTTGTGCCTGATCCCGCAGGAAAGAATGTCTATGGGCGGATGGTGGGCGTAGCGATAGCGAAGGATGGCTCTCTTCTGATTTCTGACGATGGAACAAATGTTATCTGGCGAGTGTCCTACCAGCCGCAGTGAAGTACATCATTGCGGTTGATTGACCCTTGGGTACATCAATGGCGAAACAATTTTATCGAACAGAAATTCTGCAATCAGTTAACTATCGGATCGCGTTCGGTTAATAGAATTCTTTTAACCTGATTCCGATCGAAGGACTGAGTATTGCCGCCAATACGTACTTGCACTTGCATTCCGCTGACGGAAACAAGGTCGCCCGACAACACTGATCCATCCCGCAACTCAATCGTGTCGTGCGCAGCACTGCCTAGTTCGTAGCTGACGCTTCCTCCGGAAGCATCGTGCGAAGTCATCTCAAGCGGAAACTTTCCGGGATTGAAACCCTCCTTGCTGAACTCGAGCATGTGCTTGCCAACGGCAACCTCGACTATCTTCGGTGTGGTACCCACTTCTTTACCATCTACCTTGAGCACAGCGCCCTGAGGCACTGAATTGACAGTAATCGATAGTAAGCGCGGCATACTCGCGGAAACCGCCACTGAAACAGGGTTTCCGGATGCGTAGAGCGTTATTTGAAATTTGACTGTTTGGCTAGGGCCGACATTAGCAAGATTTATATATCCTTCCCCGATCCTAGCCTTGCTTTTATCGAATACATATACCGAAAAATTGGCGTTACCAATTGTTTTGTCTGAAACATTTTCAACACTGGTATCTGTTAAATACGTGTGTTCCTTGCCCATTCCGCCGATATCCTTGAACTTTGAAAAACTAAAACGAAGGACTGTCTGTCCGGAATCAGGCCAGCTTGCATTTTGGAAAACATTGTCCTTGGCAAAAAGCAATGAAACACTAACCACTAACAAAAGAACAGAAGCAAAAGGCTTTGCCATGATTCTCCTAATTACCTAGCTTGCTAACGAGTTTTCGAGTAGCGTTGCGGAAGCAAGTTTGAGTTTCAAGAACGCAGAGGATTGTACACTGATCGGGTGTAGGTATTGTTTACGCTGCATACTGCGACACCTTTAATGTGTCAATTCTGAGGTCACAACGCTAAACCTTCCTTGCTTGGCTCTTCCGCACCTTTGGCCCTAAATCCTTGAAATACCCTGATTCTAATGACGGGTCACCGGACAATATCCTTCTCCCAACATGAACAAACTGGGCGGCAAAAATTAAAGACAACACAAAACGCGGAGACTGGGCTGAGTTGTGTTTCATGGCCCGTGCGACCGAACTTCAACTGCATGTTTCCAAGCCTTGGGGAAACTCTTATCGCTACGATGTCGGCATCGAATCCGGCGAGAAATTGCTGCGAGTGCAGGTGAAGTGCACCATGCATAAGTGTTCGGGGGCAAAGCCTACTTGTGCACCACTCATCCTTACAGGACCATTGGAGGCGGTTACACCGGGAAAGAAATTGACTATCTCGCCTTCTATATCATTCCCGAAAATATCTGGTACATCTTCCCTTCGCGAATCTTCAGCAAGATGACCTGGTCAGTCTATTTGAGACCCCATGCCAAGGCACACAAGTACGCGCGCTATAAGGAGGGTTGGGATCTTCTGCTGAAGAGGGAGAAGAGAGCGAAAGCGAAGGCAGCAGCCGCGGGCGGCCGCGGCTAAGAATTTTGACCTTGCGGGCATCGCCTGACTGTGGGGACCCATCCTTCGCGTACTTTGCGAAGGTGGGAGGCATACTGACAGGACTCAACTTTCAAAAACATAAGTGTGTCCGGAGTTTCGTTCCCGCGATTGAGATTTTGATAGCTCTACGTATCTTCCAATGTCTTGGGGGCAGGAGCGTAGTGGCGCAGCAGCGTTATCGAAATAACCAGAATCAAAATAATCACGCCCAGCAATCCAAGCTCGTACATGGCAGCTCGGAACATGCTCGGACCATCGCCTGACCATTTCTCACCTTTGGTGAGGGTGCTCACTTCCAGCGTGATGACCAGGATCCGCCGGATGGACGCGATCAAACCAACAATCAAAAATGGCTCTATGACGAGCACATGCGAGCGGATAGAAATACGAACAGTATGCAGAATTTCAACCAGCATCAGCACAAACAGCAGTTCGTCCAGTACCAGCAACGTTTCCGATGTGCCCGCCCAATGACGCAAACTCTCCCACAACAGTTTACCGGCGTCCGCAATGGTTACCAGTGCCGTGGCAAAAAGCAGCAGTGCGAGTACGGAATAGATAAACACTTCCGCGTGGCCCAGATATTTGCCAAAACGTATTCGCATCTGCTCTTCGATCATTGGAGGCGGATTATAGAGGCAGGATCATCAAAGCACGAACATCGGCGTGGATAGTAGCAGCGACAGAGTGTACTTTCAACAGGAAAGCTGAGGCACGGCGGGATAATCGCCGTCGACGAACTCACTCCGAGTAGCCATCTCCTTCGTCACCCTCTTCTTCGTCTTCTTCCTCGTCGCCTTCGTCATCCTTATCTTCCTCCTCGTCTTCACCATCATCGTCGTCTTCGGGAGGCTCTCGTAAAAGAATGGCGTGAGTAGGCGCGGAGCTGGTTGGATCTGGGCTGATTGAAAAAAGATAGGCTAAGTTGAGGATGCTCATAGGCTGGATGGTACGCCGAAGTCAGAGCTGGTGCGCACAGGTTTTGCAAACCGGCGCAATATTCGGCGAAGATCGAAAGACTCAGTTGAGGGATTTCCGTCCATCCTTCACCCAATCCGGCGGCGCTAAAATTTCATCGCTAGATCGTCTGCCTTCTGGGCATAAAACATATAGGGACAGCCGCCCTCGGCTGTCCATGACCTTGCGAGGCTTACCGGTATCGCTCTTGCATGAATTCACTGATCGCTTCGTAAGCTCGCGTCAGTGTTGCCTCATCTGGGAGAAAGACGATCCGGAAGTGTTTGGTCCCAGGCTTTTGGCCGAACCCGGAGCCGTGCACTACCATGACGTGCTTTTGGAGAATTAGTTCCTTCACGAAAGTTTCGTCTTCTTCCGGGATGTCTATTTTCGGGAACGCATAAAACGCTCCGCGAGGAGAGACGCAGCTCGTATGGGGAATTGAATTGCAGTACTTCATGGTGATGTCCCGGCGCGAACGAAGTTTGTTGCAAACTTCAACCAGGTGATCCTGCGTGCCTTCGAGCGCAATCTTAATTGCATATTGTTCAGGATGATTCGCGGAAAGCCGTGAACGCAGGAGCTTATGTATGCCTTCGATGTAAGGCTTGATTACTGCTGGATCGCCACTGACGATGCTCCATCCCAGGCGCCATCCGGGTGCGAGGAAGTTCTTGGACATGCCGCCGAAGGTGACCACCGGCACATCGGGCGCAACCGCAGCCATCGAAATACATTCGTCACCATCGAGCATGAGCTTGTCGTAAATCTCATCGGAGAAAATGACGAGATTATGCTCCCGCGCCAACTCGGCAATTTGCTCAAGCATGGCTCGCGAACACACTGCTCCGGTGGGATTATTGGGATTGATGAGCACGATCCCGCGTGTGCGAGAAGTGATTTTGCGCTTGATATCGTCAAGTTCAGGCTGCCATCCGTCTTCTTCGTTTAAGTAGTACGGATTGAGACCGATCCCTAGCTTCGCGAGCACCGCTGAGTACAGCGGATAATCGGGACAAGGCGTGAGAATGTTGTCCCCAGGGTTGAGCAGCGACGTGAGACAAATATCGACCGATTCGCTCGCACCAGACGTCACAAATGCATCTTGTACGGAAGAGATGCTCTTGCGCTCGGCCTCACCACGAATGGCTGTAATTGCTTCGGGAATTCCGGCAGAAGGGGCATAACCGTTCTTGCCATCGCGCATGGCTTTGTGGACGGCTTCAACCAAGTGGGCGGGAGTCCGAAAATCGAAAATGTTGGGATCGCCAACATTGAGCGGCAAAACTTTGTGTCCCTGCGCGATGACCTGATCCGCGACGCATGCCAGATCGCGAATGGCATAGCGGACATTATCAAGGCGGGTAGCGGGAATGATCTCGCGCAATTGAGTCATGGGATTCATAAATTAATCGCAAGAACTTTGTGATCAGAGAAGCAGGTGGCCGCAAAGTTCACAAAGAAAATCCGCAAAGAACATGAAGAAACTAACGCAGTTGCCGAGGACAGTCATCTCGTGACTCTCGCGTTCTTCTCAGCGAACTTTGCGGCTCTTCTTTGCGTCCTTTGAGGGTTAAATCTTTTCTACTTACTCCGGACGATCAATCTGCGCGCGCTGCAACCGGTCAGAGTAATCGACATAAACCGCTTTCCATTCAGAAAAGAATTCGATTGCTCCTACTCCGCCTTCACGATGGCCGTTTCCGGTTGCCTTGGTTCCGCCGAATGGGAGGTGCACTTCTGCTCCGATTGTTGGCGCGTTGATGTAGGTAATTCCGGCGTCAAGATCACGGATTGCCGAGAAGGCCTGATTCACATCTTTTGTATATAGAGAAGACGAGAGGCCATATTGCACATCGTTAGAGATCTGGATAGCGTGATCGAGATTTTCACACGGCATGATTGCAACCACCGGCCCGAAGATTTCTTCCTGAGCGATTCGCATCTTAGGGTCAACATCGGCAAAAACGGTCGGCTCAAGGAACCATCCATATTGCAAATCACCTTTGTCCAGGCGATTGCCGCCAGTTTTCAACTTTGCGCCTTCATTCTTACCGATTTCGATATAGTTCAGATCGCTCTTGAGTTGGCGCTCGTTGATGGCTGGCCCCATATCTATCGATTCATCCAGCCCATTGCCGACTTTCAACTTTTTTGCACGTTCCACGTAACGATTCACGAATTCCCGATACACACCCTCCTGCACGATGATGCGGCTGGTTGCCGTGCAGCGCTGGCCGGTGGTGCCGAACGCTCCCCAAAGACCGCCTTCGATGGCGAGATCAAGGTTTGCGTCATCGAGCACGATCATGGCATTCTTGCCGCCCATCTCGAGCGAGCAATGTTTGAAACTTTGTGCAGCCATTGTGCCGATGGTGCGTCCCACAGCGCTTGATCCCGTAAAAGAAATCGCACGAACATCGGTGTGTTCGACAAGGGGAGCGCCAGCCTCGGGCCCGAACCCAGTGATGATATTGATCACCCCCTTGGGCAAACCAGCATCGACCAATGCCTGAACAAGATTGAAAGTGGAAAGCGGAGTATCCTGCGCTGACTTAATGACACACGTGTTCCCGGAAACGATCGCCGGCAGAAGTTTCCAGGAAGGAATAGCCATAGGAAAATTCCATGGAACTATCAATCCGCAGATGCCTATTGGCTGGCGTACTGCCATTGCGAATTTGTTCGGCAACTCCGATGGTGTTGTGGGTCCGAACAGACGACGGCCTTCCCCTGCCATGTAATACGCACAGTCAATCGCTTCCTGCACATCGCCGCGGGTTTCTTTGAGAACCTTGCCCATCTCGCGGGTCATGTCACGCGAGTACTCTTCTTTACGTTCAAGCAAAATTTCAGCGGCAGCATAGATGATCTCAGCGCGGCGCGGTGCGGGAACCAACCGCCATTTTTTATAGGCTTGTTTCGCGGCTTCGACGGCGGCGTCCACGTCAGCTTTTCCGGACTCCTGAAAGATGCCGACTATATCGCGAATGTCAGCGGGATTCTGGTTCTCGAAAGTTTGTCCGGTAGACGATTCGACCCACTCTCCGTCGATAAAATTCTTGTAGACCTTGGGGCGTACAGCGGTACCGTCGATAATCGGTTTGGTGTAAGTATCAGTTGCCATAAAATCTCCTGGTAAACGAAAACTTTTGAGCTGCGAAACCTATAACCGCAGAGTTCGCTAAGGTTTCGCAAAGGGAAAAGCAAAAATTTAGCTAAAGGGGAAATCCAATATCCCCAACCTTCAATGCTACAGGTGGGGACGGAACTACGGCAAGGGTGGTAAGAACAGTTCTGGAAGCGCGCAAAAACCACTCAAATTGTCATTCCGAGCAGGATTTATCCAGCGAGGAATCCGCTGTTTTCGTTGCCTCAACAAAAAGCAGATTTCTCGCTCCGCTCGAAATGACAATATGTTGGCCCGCACAGCCATTCCATTTTAAGTTTCATTGGCTATCTAGCTTTTTAGTCTATGGCGCTCGCAGGCTTCCACCGTTTTCGATGGATCGACAGCCGCGTCATCTATTTGTTCGTTGATGATCTTTCCTGATTTATCGATCAGGAATGTGGCACGCCGTGCGGACTCCATTGGAATGCCTTCAATATCGAATTGTTTTACAAGCCCATACTTTCGGGTCACTGCACCACCCCAGTCTCCGAGTAAGGGGAAGGTGATTCCATTTTGCTGACCAAAGGCGAAGTTCGAGAAGGGACTATCCATGCTCACACCCAGAACCTGGGTGTCAGAGCCTTCCAGCTTTTGCATATTCTGCTGGAAAGCCTTCATTTCCTGAGTTCAACCTCCGGTGAAAGCGAACACATAAAATGCGAGTGCAACATTCTTCTTGCCCTGGTAGTCATGTAAGGAGATTTTCTTGAGGTCTTTGCCGTCGAAGGCGAGCAATGTGAAATTGGGAGCCATGTCGCCGACCTTCAGCTTCATGGGAGCTGGCGCTTCCTGATTTTTATTCGACGCCTTGGATTGTGCGTGTAAAAGATTTAGCAGAGGGGATAACGTCAGCAAAGCCAGCAATCCCCAATGGGAGAGATGTTTGATTGGCCGACTGCTCATAGGATCCTTTCTGGTTCTCGGACTGGTAGTTCAGCGGCGATATCGCGCCGACCGGGTGCTGCGGATAACCTTTGATTCTACGCTGGGGGATAAGAGAATTGTTCTGGAATGGTTGTCATTTTCTTGTAACGCCTATGGTTGCCAGCGTGGCGTTGCGCGTATACCGGAGCAATCTGGATTCCTCCGATCATATCCACGCGGTTTTGCTTTGAGGCGTGCAGGCATTGGAAAACTTTGCCTCCGACACTCTGGCACGAAAGTAATGTCCCAAGATGATTACCTGTTTTGCCGATTCTTAGGCTTGTGATAACTTTCGGATTACCCCATATTCTTAAAGATTGAACTGGGTTTCAGGGGTATTAGTGTGTCTTCAGATCGTAAACCGGCAATCCAGATTGCGTGGAAAACTGTCACCTACCGCAGTGTCATATTAGCGGGAGTGAGTGCATTGCTGATTTTTTTGGCAGGCATGCGGTTTGTTTTCCCCCAATTCACCGAGAGCGGGTTACAAACCGCGAGTAAATTATCGACCAGTCTGTTGGAAAAGATTGCTGGAAGCGGCGGCCGGGAAAAATCCAGCACCATGAGTTCACAGCAAGCGCATATTACCGCGCTTGACGGTACGGTAAGAATCAAGAAGTCGAACAGCAATTCCTGGGTCACGGCTGATTACAATGTCCCGCTGGAAAAGGGCGATGTTGTACAGACTGGGTCTGAAGGAATGGCCAAGATCGTCTTCAACGATGGCACCAATTACACAGTAAAACAGGACTCGCTGATTACCATCCAGGAAAATTCCGCGAACGAAAATCAACAGACGAATGTTGCCGTAGCGGTGAGTACGGGAACCGTGGATCTGGCCACGGCAACTTATGTGCAAGGTTCAAAATCACAAGTAATTGTGGCCGGAGCTACCGCATCTCTTGCGCCCGAAAGCGCGGCGCGGGTCAGCAATGATCCCAAAGCCGATCAGCATGAAATCCTGCTGAAAAAAGGTACTGGCGACATCGAACGTAACGGCGAGACGGTGCATTTGACGGATTGGGAGAAAGTGACCTTCCAGGCGACTGCTACGCGAATGGAAAGGATAAAAGAAATCGGGCCACCCACTCCGATTTCACCGGCCAACATGATGCCGATTTTCTTTTCTAGTGCCTCGAAACCGATCGAGTTTTCCTGGACCCCTATGTCGGGTGCGGCGGGGTACCGATTACAGCTTTCGCGAAACCCCTATTTCTCATCCACTATTGTTGACCGGAAAGTAAATACGGCGGATGTTATGGTTTCGGGACTGGCGCAAGGAGCGTATTACTGGATGGTTCAGTCCTATGATCCCCAAGGCAAGATTTCAGTGGAAAGCGAAAAAAACCGATTCACCATTATTCCTAAGGGTGACGATAGCGCGGCCATTAATTTGGATGTTGATCCTTTTATTCAGCATGGGCATGTGCTTGAAATGACAGGGAAGACAGAATCAGGGGCGCGCGTCATGGTGAATGGCAGAGAGGTTCCGGTCGTAGGCGAGGATGGCAGCTTTCATTTCTTCACGCCTCCTTTGCCAGCGGGCGAAAGCGTAATAACAATCACGGCGCAGAATTCAAAGGGTGGCGTGAATACGCTTCAGAAAAAAGTAGTGATTCAATAGCGGCTTTGGGATCTAGCGAACTAAATAAGGTACTTTCGATTAACAATTCATCGGATTTTACTTACAAGATGCAGGTGGCTGCCGAGAATCACGATAGATTAGGGTTAATGTAAGAAGCCGGATTTTTTAACTCAGTGTCGTTTTGATATCTGACTTTAGAGGCCAGAGAGAAGTTAGCGTATGACAACCAACGGGTTCCATTCCAGCGCAACGCGCATGCACAATTTGAGATCGCTGTTTAGTGTTTTTTCGAGCGATCTTGCCATCGACCTGGGCACGGCCAACACGCTGGTTTATGCGCGCGGCAAGGGCATCGTGGTCAATGAACCATCCATCGTTGCCATTAACAAGAACACCGGCGAGGTAGAGGCTGTCGGCAAAGAAGCCAAGGAGATGCTGGGACGCACTCCGGGAAACATCGTTGCCATCAAACCAATGAAAGATGGCGTTATTGCGGACTTCAAAGTCACCGAGAAGATGCTGAACTACTTCATTCAGAAGGCGCACAACCGCAAGATGCTGGTGCATCCACGGATTGTGATTGGCGTGCCCTCGGAGATCACACAGGTAGAAAAACGCGCAGTCATGGACTCGGCGTATCGCGCGAAAGCCAGTGAGGTTTATCTAGTCGAGCAGGCTATGGTGGCGGCGATTGGGGCGGGCCTTCCAATTACCGAGCCAAGTGGCAACATGGTAGTCGATATTGGCGGCGGTACAACCGATATAGCGGTTATCTCGTTAAGCGGTATTGTTTACTCTCGATCAGTGCGGATGGCTGGCAATCAGATGGACGAAGCCATCATGAACTACCTAAAGCGAAAATATAACCTGCTGATCGGCGAACGCACGGGAGAGCAGATCAAGATTGAAATTGGATCAGGCTATCCGCTGGACAAACCGCTCACCATGGAGATCAAGGGGCGCAACCTGATCGAGGGCGTGCCAAAGACAATTACAGTCGATGACAGCGAGATTCGCGAGGCTCTCAGCGAATGCGTATCAACGATAATGAATGCAGTCCGCGTGGCGCTGGAACGTACGCCCCCGGAACTTTCGGCAGACATCAGCGACCGCGGTATCGTGCTCACTGGCGGCGGCGCGCTGCTCAAAAATTTGGATAAGCGCATTCGCGAGGAAACCGGGCTTCCCGTCTCGATCGCGGATGATCCGCTATGCAGCGTAGTGCTGGGCACCGGCAAGATGTTGAGCGATTTCAAACTACTGCGAAAGATTTCGATCGAGTAGGAGCGGCGAACCGTTGCCGGTTTAGCCGCTAAGTAACGAAGATTCCGTGGCGCCAAACGAAGTGCCTCGAAACTTAAACTTAAACCGTAAGCTTTAATTTGGCGTCATGGAAAATATCGTTGGTCGCTACCGTAATGTCACAATCCTGGTGGCTATTCTATTCGCACAAGTACTTGGGCTGGCCATTCAGGTCAAACGCTCTGCGGAAAATCAATCCACTCGTCTGATACGAGTCTGGACTGTCGCTGCCATTACTCCCCTGGAAAGGGGAATTGTGGGCCTGCAAGGGGGGATCGCAGGTATTTGGCACAATTATTTTTATCTACGCGGCGTTCGGCAGGAAAATAGAGATCTGAAAGCCGAGATCGAACGCCTTCGGTTGGAACAGGTTCGCCTCAAAGATGACGCTGAACAGGCGCGCCGGTTGCAACTTCTGCTTGGCTTCAAAGAACAATTCATCTCGCATACTGTGGCGGCGCAAGTGATTGGCTCCAGTGGGACCGAACAATCACGGTCGGTCTATATTGATAAAGGCTCGCGCGATGGAATTGAAAAAGAAATGGCCGTCATTACTGCGGATGGCGTGGTTGGAAAAGTTCTGCACGTTTTCAACTCGACGGCGCAGGTTCTACTCATCAGCGATCAGTTGAGCGGTGTAGGTACCATCCTCGAGGAGTCCCGCTTGCAAGGAGTTCTTCGCGGAACGGCTTCCGGCGAAGTGGTGCTGGACAAGATAATGAATGACGAGGAGGTTCAGGCCGGAGCAAGAGTGCTGACCAGCGGTGGTGACCAGATATTTCCCAAGGGATTGCTTGTGGGAACGGTGAGCAAGTCCTCGCACGGACCCGAATCTTTTTTAAATATTAAAGTGAAGCCTGCAGCCAACTTAAGCAAGTTGGAAGAAGTGCTGGTCATCACTAAGAATGAAGAAAAGCAATCGTCTTTAGCGTCCACGGAAGATGCTGCTCCGGTGCGGGCTGTTGACGTACTGGCACAGCGGCTACCTTCGGTGCCGGACAAGCCGAAAGTGGATCCAACTACGGGAAAACCGGTTGAGACCGGCAATCCAGCTAAGCCCGATTCCAGCAAATTGGCGAACGCGAGTGCGGGAGCCTCAACTATCCAAAAGCCAAATGCTGTCACAACAGGTAATTCGCAAGCGCTAGCTGCGACGAGTAAATTGCCGAGTGCGGCCGGAGTCAACCGCTTACAAGACAGTTCTGCTCATAAGATAAAGAGCGGACAAACACTGGAGAATGAAACTAAGTCGGCTGGCGGCGCATCCGTATCAGCAGGAACAGCTAGTCCACCGCCGGCAGCGATCAAACCAACTCATTCTGTGCCCAAGACGGTGAAGCCTCAGACCGAGCCTCCGGTAACTGGCGATACGATTCCCGCACAGGACGTTCCTCAATAACGTGCCTATTACCTATACATCGAATGAGCAGATTGAGGTTTACCGGTTTAGTGTTCCCATAACAATTGGCGTTCCTTTACTGGCTCTGTTTCTACAAGCGTTCATTCCTTTGCGATTTCCGTTCTTTGGAATATTTGACCTGCCGCTGTTAGTGGTCATTTTTTTTGCGGTGGCAAGACGAAACCCGGTGGCAGGATTGCTAACCGGCGCGGTGATCGGTTTAGTGCAGGACTCACTGGCGGGACAGCCGCTCGGGCTGTACGGGATCGCTAAAACGGTGGTGGGATATGGTGCGTCATCGCTCGGTGTGAAACTGGATGTCGAAAATGCCGGAGCCCGTTTTTTGGTAACGATTTTCTTCTATGTGGTGCACGAGATCGTTTATTTCTCGGTGGCGCGAGGGTTGGTAAGACTGAATCTGCATTGGAGTTGGCCGCACGAGTTATGGTCGGCGCTGGCGAATGCGATTGTGGCCGTCCTGCTATTCATGGCGCTTGATCGGTTTAAGCAGAGAACGTAGGGGCAGGCTGCGGGAAACGGGCTTCGGATTCGTCGGTGGTCGCTCGTCGTTGGTCTTTGGCCCTCATTCAGCGACGCTTTCGCTTTCGCAGGTTGCTTCTGAATTCCAAGAGCCAAGCGCCTAAGCCCAGATTTTTGGTTCCCGTGACCTTCGTTACTCCTACGGCACTCCAACATTCTTCTCGCGGTTTACAATGAAAGTAACTGATCCTCGCCTGAAGCGAACGACCATCGACTAACGACTGATTTATGTTTGGCCGCGACGAAAAAGTTTCGCCCATCCGCCTGAGCGCGGTGCAATACGCAATCCTGGCGATCTTTTTGCTGCTCGCTTATGGCTTGTGGCGTTTGCAGGTTTCCCAAAGTGATCTTTACGCGTCTTTAGCCGAAAAAAATCGCGTCCGTAACGTCCCCATTCTTGCGCCACGCGGCAAAATTTTAGATCGCGAAGGCCGCACTATCGTCGATAACTATCCATCATTCACTGCTTTGCTGTTGCGGGATTCTTCCCGGGATCTCTCGACCGATGCCGATCTCATTGCGCAAGGCTTGCACTTGAATGCCAAGGATGTTCGGGACCGCGTTAAGAGGTTTGCAGGTACTCCGCAATACCAGCCAATTTATTTGAAGGACGACATCACGCCAGATGAGTTGGCGTTCATAGAAGCGCATAAGAGCGAGTTGCCGGAATTGGACACCATCATGTCGCACCGGCGGCTTTATCCACGCAATGGATTTCTCGCGCACCTCGTCGGCTATGTCGGCGAGGTCAGTGAAGACATGCTTAACCAGTCGCAATGGGAGTTCTACAATCCCGGCGATGTTGTGGGAAAGTCGGGAGTAGAGCTGCAATATAACCAGGTTTTGATGGGCAAGAATGGCTCGCGGCAAGTGCTGGTGAATAGCCATGGCAAAGAGGTTGGGTTGCTTGGAGAGAAGCCGGCAGAGCCGGGCAAGCCGCTGAAGTTGACTGTAGATATAGACCTGCAAATTGCGGCTGAAGAAGCGCTCGATGGAAAGAACGGCGCCATTATCGCGATGGATCCTCATACGGGTGAGATTTTGGCAATGGCAAGCCGCCCAACTTTTGATCCTAATGATTTTGCGGTGCGAGTTTCGCGCGATCAGTGGAATAAACTGGTCACCGATCCCGACAAGCCGTTATTGAATAAGGCAATTCAGGCCCAACTTGCTCCGGGATCAACTTTCAAAATTATTATGTCGGTTGCTGGCTGGCAGGAAGGAATCGCTCAGACTCTGGATGTGCACTGTAGTGGCGGAGGCGTGTTCTATGGCCGCAGGTTCGGCTGCTGGGTGAAGGGCGGCCACGGTGCGGTTGATCTGACGAAGGCCATTTATCAATCGTGCGATGTTTTCTTTTATACTCTCGCGGAAAAGCTGGGGATTGATCGTATCGCCAAATACGCGACAGCTTTGGGGTTGGGACAAAAGACTGGCATCGACCTCCCAAATGAAGTAAGTGGTGTAATGCCGTCGGAAGAGTGGAAGATCCGGAACTTCAAGCAGAAGTGGTTCGCGGGAGAAACCATTTCAGTGGGCATTGGGCAGGGCGCGGTCGCGACCACGCCGGTGCAGTTGGCGCGTGCTATTGCTGCGATCTCTATGGGAGGCCGAATGGTGGTTCCACATGTAGTCAATCCCACCGGGCTTCCTGAAAACTATCAGGAGATCACGCACTACTCGGAAGTAAAGAACGTTCCCATTGATCCGAACGGATGGAACACCATTACCGATGCCATGGGACGAGTGCTGCTGCCGGAAGGGACTGCTCCTTCAGCGCATGTTCCGGGAATAGACATAGCGGGTAAGACTGGATCTGCGCAGATTGTCTCTTTGGCAGTTCGAGCAAAACATGCGAATAGCGAAGCATTGGCACAGAACGGATGGTTTGTGGGGTTTACACCGCGGCGTAATCCAGACATTCTGGTGGCTGTGCTGTTCGAAGGTGGGGAGCACGGCAGGTTGGCGGCGCGGCTGGCTACACAGGTGATCAAAGCGTATGTGGACAAGCAGCGTCGACAGCCGACCAAGGTGGCGGAAGGAAATCAGAAAGTGGATGTTGGTGCATTGTGGAATGAAAGTGGAAACGACGAGTTACATGGCGGGCGTGTTTCATTGGATATCGCGAAGAAGCGTTTACCGTTGGCAACGGCAGCGCCGGGAGTGGAGTAGAACAGGCTCGGGCTTCTGAGGGCAGGCTCTTACTCTCGGGTATTGGGATGCCGACACAGTATCAAGCGGATAGGGATCTTTCGACTCATCCTTACTTCGCTTCTGTAAGCGAAGTGAGGAATCGCTCAGGAAGACAGTCTCGAATTTGAAGTTGTGTTCTGAATTTGGGAAGTGTTTGGACAATTTTCTGAAGCCAAAAGCCTGAGACCTGCAGCCTGATTTTCTATGTCTAGATATATTTCATACCGCGATTTCGATTGGGTGTTACTTCTCTACGTGCTGGCTATTTGCGGCTTGGGAGTGGTCGAGATTCGTAGCGCAACCGAGCACACTAAATTCGCGGGCGCGCATATCAAACAGCTTTACTGGATTGTGGGCGGCCTTGGTGGGATGTTTCTGGTGAGTTTTATCAATTACCAGGTTTTGCTTGAACGCGTACATTGGATGTACATTGCGTCCATTGCATCGTTGATGATGGTGATGGTGTTTGGACAGAAATATCTTGGAGCGCGGCGCTGGGTAAAAATGCCCGGCGGACAACACTTTCAACCCTCCGAGTGGGTGAAGTTGATCCTGATTTTGGCAGTGGCGAAATACTTCGCCGATCTACAACAAAAAGACCTGACTTGGCCCGACTTCTTCAAAGCTGGAGCCATTGTGGGCATTCCCATGTTGATGGTTTTGGCTCAGCCTGATCTTGGGACTTCACTCACTTATTTGCCGATCGCTGTTATGGGATTATTCCTTGGCGGTGTGCGTTGGAAACAGGCAGCTGCGGTTCTCATCCTTGCGGGATTATTGATGCCGGTTGCCCTTCATGTTCTTAAGCCCTATCAAAAAGAACGACTTACGAGCTTTATGCACCCGGACGCAGATAGCCAGGGTTCGGGCTATCAAGTCACTCAATCCCTGATTGCTGTGGGTTCTGGGGGTATTTGGGGAAGTTCCGGGGGGTCGCAAACCCATCTGTCCTTCCTGCCGGTTCCCCAAACGGATTTCATCTTCGCCGCATTCGCCGAAGAACATGGATTTGTGGGAGCTTTAGGGCTGATGCTGTTATACTTTATGGTGCTAATGCGTTTGACGCAGAACGCGCAAACAGCGCCCGACCGCGCTGGCACGTTCGTGGTTATGGGTGTGGTGGCTGTGCTTAGCTTTCACATCTTGGTCAACGTGGGCATGGTGGTTGGTTTTATGCCGGTCACTGGGATTCCCTTGCCGTTAATGAGTTATGGCGGGTCTTCCGTGTTGTTTATGTTCCTGGCGCTGGGTATGGTGATGAACGTTCGTATGCGCCGTTTTGTGAACTGAACAGCGGAAGAGGCAAGGATAGATGAGCGTCAGCCAGGCGCAATGAATTCGGTTTTGCCGAATCAAACAATTAAGAGACAACGACTTAGAAACAAGATTTAAGAAGCAGAGATTTAAAAATTACGATCGTCCCTCACGTAACGAGGGCAAATCACCGGCCAGAACAGCAGTTAGAAGCCGGGCAGGATTAGCTAAACGTCGCCGGGCAGGTAACGGCCCCCTCTGATCTCCGATCCAATGGATCAAAGTGATCTTGAGAGAGCGGTCACAAAACCCAGGACGCAATGCGATAAGTGCAAAAGAATTTCAAGCTTGTGCAACGGATCAGGTCAAGGAGAGAACTCCTAGGCCCCAGCCGTCCCCTTTGTGGGCGAACCATCGCGAAGCTGTATCCTCTCCCATCTTCACTGCCTATCTTCCGGTGATGCTCGCGACCGGTTAACGGCGCGAGACCGGAGTAAGCATGACAAAAGAATTGTTTGTATCTTCCACCCCTCACGAAACCAAGGTAGGGATGGTTGAAGACGACCTGCTCGCGGAGGTTTACCTTGAACGCGAGAACGAATACACCCTCGCGGGTTCCATCTACAAAGGCCGCGTGACGCGGGTATTGCCAGGAATGCAGTCTGCCTTCGTCGACATTGGTTTGGAACGCGATGCTTTCCTGTACGTTTCCGACTTCATGGAGCTCGAAGATGCGGACGAACTAGATGAAATTCCCACCAATCGGCCGGTAAATGAGCAGCGGAGCCAGTCCCAAACGAAGGATGAACCCTCAATTGGATTACTCGAATCTCCTGAACATTCTGGCAAGGATGATGGCGAATCTCACTCGGAGGAACATTCACTAGCAGCTGTTGATGAGGTCGAGAACCGAGAGCCGTCCAACGCTTCAGGACACAGCAGCGAAGACCGTGGAGGATATCGCGGACGCCGACGCCGTCGTGGACGCCGTGGAGAGCGGTTTCCGGAGTCGAAGTTTGCCAAGCCGGCTGGAGATTCGGTTCGAGAAACAGCGCACCCGGAAGAGACAGAAAAGCCCGAAATCAGCCAACGCCCCGAACAGAGTCAAGGATTTGAACGGTCTGGGCGGACAGAACGGAATCCCCGAAGCGAAAGGCACGATCGTTCCGAGCGGAATGAGCGCTCTGATTATGGTCCGCCGCCCGGCTATACCCCTATTATTTTGCCTGGGGAATCGATTTCGAAATATCAACGTCTGGCACAAACTCAGCGTTCTTCACCGCAATCAAGGCAGCCGCTCGCTGTCCCGGCTTCCGCAGCGACAACATCGCCGGAGATTGCTAAGAACTTTCCCGATGATGAGCCTTTATTTGCGAAAACTGAGTCCGTGCGCGATATCCATGAAGCTTTAACTTCTGAAAATGCGCGCGTAGATGAATCGCAGCATGAAGAAGAGCTGAAAAGTGATGCTCATCATCGTGCCGCGCCGGAAGTGGCCCGGTTCGAGGTGGCATCCTCAGAATGGGACCGTGAACAGAAGCGCTTGCATGAAGCGAATGTTGCCAGAGTCTTCGGCGAACAATCGCCGGAAAAAAGGGACTCTGATCACGTGAGCACAGCTTCCGAACGGGAGCGTGACAAAGAAGACGAAAAGCTGGAGGCACGCGATATTGCGGCAGCACGCGAAAGCTCATCCTCAAGCGAAAGTCTCCCTACTGTTTCTTCGCATACAGAACCTGCTCCCTCCATTGCTGCATCCGCAGGGGCGATCGAAGAAGAAGAAATCGAAGAGGATGAAGCTGACCTGGCCCATTATGTCGAAGAATTGGAAGAAGACGCGGCTTTCGAAGAAATGGAAGAAGAGATTCAGGCGGCTGAAGACTACCACGAGGGCGTGAGCCGCGAAATCATAGCTGTAGGGGAACCTGCAACCGAAACTGTCGAAGTACATGTGACGGAGCCGTTTGTCATTGAATCAGCCGGGTTTGATGATGCGGTTTCCGAAGAGGATGGGACGCATCAAGGAGGGCAGGAAGAGGAAGAAGGAACTGAATCTGAAATCGAAGAAGCGCAGGCGGAAGCCGAAGCGCTACTCGATGCCGAAGCGCGAGGAAACGGAACAGTGGACGCGCGAGTCGAGGTCCGGGCTCCTGCGAACACAGCAGCTTACACGCAGCGTGCACCACGCCCTGGATATGATCGTCGTCCGCAGCGTGGGGGGCGTCGTCATGGCGGAGGTGGAGGGAGAAATTTCCGCGGACGGCGTAACGATCAGCAGAACGTTCCTCTCATCAGCGACCTTCTTAAAGAAGGCCAGGAAGTTTTGGTACAGATTGCCAAGGAACCCATAGGCAAGAAGGGCGCTCGTATTACCAGTCATATCGCGTTGCCGGGCAGATTCCTGGTTTACATGCCTACAGTGAATCACACCGGCGTCTCGCGCAAAATTTCTTCCGAAGAAGAACGGCAGCGGCTGAAACGCATCATCATCAGTGAACGGGAAAACGGACATGGTGGCTTTATTGTCCGTACTGCAGCCCAGGGCGCGGACGAAGAGGAGCTGCGTGCTGACATCCGATTCTTAAAGGGATTGTGGAACGAGATCAAGACACGCGCAGAAAATGGCAAAGCTCCGGCTCTGATCTATCACGATTTGAATGTTGTTGAGCGCGTGTTGCGCGATCAGGTCACATCCGACTTTTCGGCTATTTGGGTAGATAACGAGGCCGAATACGAACGCGTGCTTCGCTTTGCGAACCGCTTCCAACCTGCATTGGTCAGAAAGGTCAAACTTTACACGAAGGAAGTCCCACTCTTCGAGCAGTTCGGGCTTAGTGAAGAAATCAATAAGGCGCTCAAGTCGAAGGTCTGGCTGAAGAGTGGCGGATATATCGTTATCAATCAGACCGAAGCACTGGTTGCGATCGACATTAATACGGGCAAGTATGTGGGCAAGACAGCCCGTCTTGAAGACACAATCGTCAAGACGAATGTAGATGCGATCAAAGAAATCGTCCGCCAGATCCGGCTGCGCGATTTGGGCGGCATTATTATAATTGACTTCATCGACATGGATGAACGCCGCAACCGGCAGAAAGTCATGCAGGCGTTGGAAGAGGCTTTGCGGGCCGATCGAGCTCCGTCAAAAGTTCTTCAGTTCAATGATTTTGGATTGGTGGCAATTACCCGTAAACGCGTCAAGCAATCGCTCGAACGAACTATTGGTTCTCCGTGCCCGTATTGCGAGTCCACAGGATTCGTAAAATCGGTGACCACGGTGTGCAATGACATCTATATCGAGATGCGGAAAATGGCGAAGCATCTGGATCACGCGGATGTAATGCTGCGCGTAAATCCCGAAGTCGCGAAGACCCTAAAGGCGAATAACGGTAAAGCGCTGCTCGAGATGGAAGAGCTGACGAAGAAGACCATCATCATAAAGAGCGATCCGGCGCTGCACCAGGAGCAGTTCGACATTAATTAGTCAGCGAGCTGAATCATTAACAAAAGGACGGGTGAGTTTGCCCGTCCTTTTGTTTTTTGAGTAAGCATAATCTCAGGATGTCACGATAGATGACCGCGCGCTCTTTTTGTGTTACTTGTTGCGGTGACCTCGGTAATGGTCCGGTTTCGGACCTCCCCATCTATGATTGATTTGTGAGAATTCATAAGTCTATGTGTATTCCTGTGCCTTCTCAGTCGCGATGCTCATTGGAGCCATATTGTGGGTAGTTCGCCTGAAATTGGCAAGAGCGTGCGGCTTGCGGAACGGAATTTTACGTCCCAACGCGCACCCCTTGTGCAAGGGAACAGCACAGCATGGCCGCTTCAGCTGTTCAACAGCACGCTTTTAATCTTATGTGCCGCACTTTTAGTTTTTTCCACGCTGCATAACCAGTCGATGAGTTTTCACTTCGCTAAGCTGCAATTGGCTGCCACGGTAGGCGCATTTGGGCTTCTCCTATTTATGGCATATCAGCAGCGCCAGATCCGGCGAGCTCAGATTAGATTGAAAGACAGAGAAGAACTATTCCGCCTTATCAGCGAGAACGCGGATGACATGATTGCGCTTGTTGGCGTGAATGGGCAAAGGATATACAACAGCCCAGGATATACAAAAACCCTTGGCTATTCTCCGGAGGAATTGCAAAGTACTTCTTCATTTGAACAGATCCATCCGGATGACCGGCAAAAAGTAATCGAAGCTGGAAAAGAAGCCCGCACCACTGGAGTGGGCCGGAGACTTGAGTACCGTGTGCGCCACAAGGACGGCAGCTGGCGAGTGCTTGAATCCACGGCAAGTCCGGTACGCAACGTGCATGGGGAAGTTGAAAAGCTGGTCATCGTTAACCGCGATATCACGGAACGCAAGCTATGGGACGAGAAGCTCGCGCGCAGCGCTTCTTACGATGCACTTACCGAATTGCCGAATCGTGCGCATTTCATGGAGCACCTGCAACGCACATTTGATTACGGAAAACGAACTCCCGGCTATAACTACGCGGTGTTATTTATCGATATTGACGACTTCAAAAAAATAAATGACACAATGGGTCATGTAATTGGAGACCAGGTAATCATAGAAGCGGCGCGAAGGCTCGCGGCGTCCCTACGGCGCCAGGATAGAGGTTTCTCGACAACTCAAAAAGAGGAAGATCCTGAGCGCCCTACCATGCAAAATCTAGTGGCACGTCTGGGTGGTGACGAATTTGCCATTCTAACTGCGGGAATGAATGATCCCGCTGATGCGCTGCGTATTGCCAAGCGAATTCAAGAAACTCTGGCTGTGCCTCTAGCGCTGAATAAGCGAGAATTAACTATTTCCGCCAGTGTTGGAGTTGCTCTTAACTCGGTTCCCCATTCAGCTCCCGAGGATTTGCTTCGCAATGCCGATATAGCGATGTATCGCGCCAAAGTATTGGGAAAAGCGCGTTGCGAGGTGTTCGACACGGAAATGCACACTCGTGTCGTAGACCGGTCAAAGTTGGAGGCAGATCTGCGCGAGGCGGTAAAACGGCAGGAGTTCCGGCTGCAATTTCAGCCGATTATGTGCCTGCAAACGAATCGCATTAGCGGCTTCGAAGCGCTTTTGCGCTGGCAACGTCCGGGCATAGGACTGGTAGGGCCTGGAGAATTTATTCATGTAGCGGAAGAGACTGGATTGATTCTGCCCATTGGCCGCTGGTTGCTGCAGGAAAGTTGCCGCCAGATGAAACTTTGGCAGGTAAGTTTTCCTTCTGATCCGCCATTGACCATCTCCGTAAATGTCTCGCCTAAGCAGTTTGCCCAGGCTAATTTAATTTATGAGAGTAGCCTGGCCCTACAGGAAAGCGGGCTTGACCCTAAAAGCCTGCATCTGGAGATTACTGAGAGTATGGCGATGAGTGACTCGGCGAAGACCAGCCATGTGCTCTCGCAACTGAAGAGCCTCAATATTGGGATTAGCATCGATGATTTCGGCACGGGATATTCCTCGTTAGATCAGTTACGGCGTTTCCCAGTAGATATTTTGAAAATTGATCGTTCTTTCGTGTCAGGAATGGATGTTGACAATGAGAGCTATGAGATTGTGCGCCTGGTTGCAATGCTGGCGCATAACCTGGACATGAAGGTCATTGCTGAGGGTGTTGAAAGCGCACAGCATGTGAGTAATTTGAAACAAATCGGCTGCGAATTTGGACAGGGCTATTTCTTCTCGAAGCCGCTGACGCGCGAGGATGCTCGTGCGCTGCTTGAATCCGCTCATCGCGAAGCGAGAACAATGGCAGCAAAGGTGTAACGTAGGCACGCGATTTAACCCAGTGCCAATGACATCAAGATGAATCTGACTCCCTGGCGCTGAATATTGCGGGATTTATTCCCTCTACTAAGACATCCTGAATCTCTCGAATCACATCTACATTCCCGTCTATCGGAACTGGAGCCTGTTTATAAAAGCTCCAATAATAACCGTCGCGCGTGCGCGGTTTGGAGGCAACATCCATGAAAGTATTTGCAGCATTCAGTACCGCAGCATTGCTTTTCTCTTTAGTAAGCATTACGCCTGCGTTCGCGCAAGAAGAACGCCATGACGAAGCAGCTCCAGCTGCTCATCAAGAGGAAGCCAAACCTGAACATCAGGAGGCAAAACCTGAGCACCAGGAAGCCAGACCTGAGCATCAAGAAGCTGCTCCCGCAAATCAGCCCGCAAGACAGGAAGAAGCACGGCCTGCGCGTCCCGAAAACGGCAATGCTGGGAAGCAGGACGACAGAGCCATGCACCAGCAGGACAACAATTCTAGACAGGAAGCGAGACCATCAGAAAATGACGCCCATCGCAATGATGCACGTCCGGCACAAAACTCGGGGCACATGGAAGAGGCACACAATAATAGGGGCGGCGGTGGGCACATTCCAGAAGACAGGTTTCGTTCCAACTTTGGCCGTCCACACACATTTCGAGTCGGACATCCAATAGTTGTTGAAGGACGCCCACGGTTTCAATACAGCGGGTACTGGTTCGAATTCGCAGATCCTTGGCCCGCAGACTGGTCGTATGACGACGACTGCTATATCGACTATGTGGACGATGAATACTATCTTTTCGATCCGCGATATCCAGGGATGCGCATCGCATTGATTGTCATTTCGTAAAATACTCGCAACTTTTGATATACCGCAATTAGCGTAGTGCCTCCCGGCATTACGCTAATTGTGTTTTACACGAGACCTGTCCTGCATCTTCCATCCCTGTCTTTTCATCTAATTAGCATAAGGAAAATGATTATGAAAACGCTAGGCTTGAAAGCTATTGCTAGTTTTTTCCTGGCTGCGATGTTGTCCGGTTTCTCTTGGGCGACAACTACGGCTGCAGAATCTGCGTCGCCAGGAACGTTAAATTATGTGGAGGGTAGCGCGGCTATTGGCACCCAGACTCTCGCTTCCAACTCGGTTGGTTCGGTCAACTTGCAGGCCGGTGAAACTCTCGCGACACAAAATGGAAAGGCGGAGATCCTTCTTACACCGGGCGTATTCCTAAGACTCGACGAAAATAGTTCCGTAAAGATGATTTCCCCGAGCATTACCGACACACAACTCGCGATTGCTAGCGGCAACGCGATGATTGAGGTAGCAGAGATTCATCCGGAGAACGACATTCGCATCAGCGAGGATGGAGCGACCACTCGTTTGTTGAAAACCGGTTTGTACGGTTTTGACGCAGCTCAAGATCAAATGCGCGTGTTCGATGGAAGGGCCGTGGTGCAGGACGGCGATCGTCAAATCACCGTTAAAAGCGGCCACCAATTGACTCTCAACACAAGCACTAAATTAAAAGCGCAGAAATTCGACAAAAAAGAATATGAGCAAAGCGATCTGTATCGCTGGAGCAGCTTACGTTCCTCCTACTTGTCCGAAGCTAATAGGGATGCTGCGAGAATTTACGTCGCAAATGGATGGTATGGTCCGGGCTGGATCGGAGCTGGTTGGTATTGGGATCCATGGTACTCGGCCTACACATTTCTTCCGGGGAATGGAATCTTCTACAGCCCCTTCGGCTGGGGATTCTATTCGCCCTTGGTAGTGTACCGGACAGGTTTTTATGGTGGTGGACTTGGTTATTACCATCACTTCGGCTCTACTTATCATCCATCTGTACAGGCTCGCGGGTTCGGACACGCGCCAGTTGGCGGATTTCATTCCGCACCATCGTTTCACGCTCAATCGTTCGGCGGATTTCATGGCGGCGGCTTTGGTGGACGACGTTAATTAGAGAGACGCACTATGACGAAGGAGAGATTTGGCCGGGCTTTTTGCTCGGCTTTCTTTTTGAAATTAGCGCGCAGTCGCTCCAGCGCTTTTTTCCGTGCGCGCGCCGGTGAGGATCATAATTGCCGACTCAGAACCGTCCTGCAATTTGCGGACTGAAGTTTGGATCGCGCTAACCTCTTCTGGACTGCCGTGTTGTCCGGCTAACGCCGCCATGCGCTCCCCATGCTCATTGATGGCGCGTGATAGTTCGAGCAGCGCCAGCAGCGAGTCGGAGTGCAATTTCCAAATGGATGGGGAGTGTTCGGAACGCTTCAGCTCTTCAACTTCCGTGCTGATGCGAGCGCATATTGCGACTAGCCGAAGCAGTACACGCGCAACACCGGCGCGCAGACTCTTTTCTTCCAGGTAGTCGGCACAATAGGCATCGGCTTCAGCTGACGTTAGCGCAAGATTAAAAAACCGCATGGGAACAATCTGACGGAACTTCGGGTCGGCCACGCGTATAAAAATTCGAATCGACTCCTCAATTTTCAGGAGTTTGGTTTCTTCCGCTGAAATTTGCTGTGGAGTCACGGCTGAACGCATCGTCTTCACGTCCAGTACAGGCCGGCGTGCGGAGGCGGGAGAGCCCTTTGCAGTCGCAGCAGTTGCTGATTTCGCGCTAGCCGGTTTTACGGGCGCAGGCGAAGGAACCAACTGTGGCTTACGTCTGATGGGAGGACGGCGTTCTAAAACCTTTTTTAGTTGAGAGACACGGCGAAACTTGTCGGTGGCCTGAAGATAATCAAGCTTTAGCAATTCGCCTTCGTGCATCGCGGCGACGTGATCTATAGTCACGTCAACTCCGTCTACCGTGCCCAGGATGCTTCCCCCCTGCTCTTGGAGCGCTTCCGCGAAATTCTTTATTTCCGTGGTGGTGGCGTGAAACAATTCATCGAACCGCTTCCCAAAAGCAGCGTTATAGGGGGCAATAGTGGCTAACACCCCAGGGTGGTAAAAAGCGACATCGAGTGACTGCTTCAGCTCACGAACTTGGGAAATGATTCCCGATTCAATCAGCGCATTCAAATCCCGAAACTTTTCTACTTGTTCCAACAATGGATCAAAACGGCGCAGAAGTTGCACATGTTCTTCGGCGAGCAAAGGCGCATCGCTGTCGGCAAGTATTTCGAGCAAGGCGATCTCAAACGGAGATAGCGGAAGTGATCCGTCGAGGCCGTAGCCTCGGCGCTCCCACTGTCCGGGTACTCGGGGATGCCGGTATAAAAATGTAACTACAAGATCGGTTTTATCTCTGTGAACGTCGCTGGCGTCTTTCGTTCGCGTGAAGTAACGGAGCATCGCCTCGGCGATCTCTGGATCGGTTTCGCTGGTAAATGCGAGCCGAAGCATGGCTGGGGTGATGGCCATATCCAGCAAGCGAAGCCAGCGCCGCATCTTGGCAAGAGTTTCCAGGACATTGCCGTCCTCCTGGAGTGAAATCGCTTCCAGGCCAGCGGGAACGGGAACCTCTCCCTGAACGCTCTGCTGCAGGAGCTTCTCATAGAAGCCCTGCACAGTGGCAAGGATAGCGAGCTCCCACTTCGGATCTTCGGTCAAAACTCAACTCCTACAAGGAATCGGCGGCAAATCTACTGGAATTTCAGGGCGGGTAACTGTATTTACCCTAACAAAGACCAAGCCAGCGTTATTTAGTCTCTCCTATGAACTCGTCAGACCAAAGTGACATTAGGAGTACCACCATTGATTGGGGGAAGTTACCGATGGGGAATTGCGAAATTAAAAGGGGCCGCTGCGGATGGAGACTGCGTGGGGGCATTCCCTATCCGTAGCGGCTGAGACGAATGTTCTGACTAAGAAGAATATAGTCCTTAATCTCTACTATGTCAATAGGAATTATGAAATATATTCCTGGCGTAACTTGCCGCAGACTTTCTAATTGAAAACAACAGTTTTATTACCATAGAGCAGCACCCGGTTTTCTATATGCCAGCGCACGGCGCGGGAAAGCACCACTTTTTCCAGATCGCGGCCTTTTTGAAGCAAGTCATCAAGGGAATCGCGGTGCGATATCCGCGCAACATCCTGCTCGATAATGGGCCCGTCGTCGAGCACTTCGGTGACGTAATGACTGGTAGCCCCGATCAGCTTGACGCCACGTTCAAACGCCTGATGATATGGCCTTGCGCCCACGAAGGCCGGCAAGAAAGAGTGGTGAATGTTAATGATGCGGTGTGGATACTCGTTCACGAATTCATTTGAGAGGATTTGCATGTAGCGCGCCAGCACGATGAAGTCGGGATTATGTTTTTTTAGCAGTAAAAGAATTCTGTGCTCGGCATCGCGCTTGTTGTCTTTCGGAACGGGAACTGTGATGTAAGGAACTTGATAAAAGTCTGCAATCGACTGATTGTCCGGGTGATTCGAGATAATCAGCGGAATATCGCAAGGCAACTCTCCGCTTTTATGACGATAGAGCAAATCAGCCAGGCAATGGTCATATTTAGAAACAAGGATGACCATCTTTGGGCGATGGTTCGATTGCGCCAGCCGCCATTGCATTCCGAATTTTTGTGCAATGGGAGAGAAATATTCAGCAAAGCGGGAAAGCTCGATATCGAAATGCGATGGGTCGAACTCCACGCGCATGAGAAAACGGTCGGATTCTGAATCGCCGTGTTCGTCAGCATGAAGGATATTTCCATTGTGGCGGTAAACGAAATCCGCGATGGAAGCGACCAGACCGCGTTGATCGGGGCATGCAATGAGGAGAATGGCCGTGTTCTTCATTTGTGATGAATTCTGCGATGTTCTTTGTACTGCTCTGGAAGTCTAATTGATGAGACGACGGTACTTCTTCAGTTCCTTCAAAATCTCCTTCGCTGCATTGGCTCCCGAACCACCGGTTAGTCCTGCTCCTGGATGTGTTCCCGATCCACATAAATATAGGTTTTCAATCGGCGTGCGATATCGTGCCCAATCCAGCAGCGGACGCATAGTGAAGAACTGATCCAGAGATAACTCGCCGTGGAAGATGTGGCCATTCGTCAGACCATAAGTATCCTCTAAATCCTGCGGCGTAATGATTTGATGGCTGATAATCAGCTCCGGCAAATTTGGCGCGTACTGCGCCAGTGTCTTTACGACAGTATCGCCAAGTGTTACCCGCTGCGTTTCCCAGTTAGTGCCCTTCAGTTTGTAGGGCGCGTATTGCACGTAGATCGACATTACATGCTTACCGGACGGCGCTAGCGACGGATCCGTAACAGTGGGTATCGCGACTTCCAGATAGGGCTGTCTTGAAAAGCTCCCATACTTAGAGTCATCAAAAGCGCGCTCCAGATAATCAATCTCTGGGCCGATCTGAATACGACCGCTAAGAGAGCTGTCCCCGGTGAGGGCGGTAAATTTGGGCAGTCCAGACAAAGCGAGATTTACTTTTGCCAAAGTTCCAGGCATTCGATAGTGCTGCAACTTCATCGCGAAATCGGGCGAGAGATGCGCAGGATCTACCAGCTTCAGCAAGGTGCGTTTGGGGTCGGCGTTTGAGACGATTGCCTTCGCGCTGATTTCTTCTCCGGTCGAGAGCACGACGCTTGTCGCTGCTCCGTCTTTCACGCGCACCTCAATGACTTCTGCTCCAGTGCGGATTTCTGCTCCCGCCTGTTGGGCAGATGCCGCCATAGCTTGCGTGATTGATCCGATGCCGCCAGCGGCAAAGTTAGCCGAGCCTGCCGGATGAGAATCACCCGCTGCACGAATCAGAAGAACCAGAGTGCTACCCGCCGACCAAGGACCGAGAAACGTCCCAAATATTCCGCGAGCAGCAATTGTGGCTCGAAGTAAATCAGTCTCAAAGTATTCCGCGACAACATCGGCAACTGCGGCGGGCCCCCAGCGCAACAGGCGGTACATATCTTTCTTACCCAGGTTGCGAATGGAGCGCCCAGTCTTGAGCATCCCCCAGAGATCGCTCCGGCTGGGGTCGTCAATATTAGGCGGGGTAAGAGTGAGCGCATCTCCGATAGCTTTGCCCATCTTGGCTAGCGATGCCTGAAACTCGGAATATTTCGCCGCGTCTTTTTGCGAAAACTTGCTGATTTCTTGAACTGATTTTTGTGAATCGTTGTAGAGAATGAGAGCACGGCCATCCGGTGAGAGAGACGCGACAGCAACATCCGGTGTGATGAACTTGAGGCCATGTTTCCCGAGTTGCATGTCACGAACTACTTCAGGACGAAGCGGGCCCGCAGCGTGAGCGAGAATCGAGCAGCGAAACCCAGGGTGAAATTCTTCGGTGATTGCGGCCCCGCCTGCTTGCGGACGCCGCTCGAGAACCAGCGGCTTGTATCCAGCTTTGGCCAGGTAGAAAGCGGTGACCAGCCCGTTGTGGCCGCCGCCGATGATGACTACATCGCGCCTGTCGGCCATTTACGCTGCTCCCTTGTCTTTAAGAATTTCGAGTGCCGCGAGCCTTCCCGGCGCGCCCATAATGCCGCCGCCAGGGTGCGTGGCTGATCCACAGAGATACAAATCCTTGATCGGAGTGCGGAACCGAGCATAGCCGGGTACTGGCCGCAAGAAGAACAGCTGCTCGAGCGAAAGCTCTCCCTGAAAGATGTTGCCTTCGCTTAATCCGAAATCACGCTCCAGATCGAGCGGCGTGACGACTTGCCTATGCAGAATGATGTCTTTGATATTAGGAGCGTACTCGGCAATCGTGTTAATTACGGTATCACCGAAGGCTTCCTTTTGATCGTCCCAGTTCAACCCCGCACGCAGCTTATAAGGCGCATATTGCACGAAGCAGGACATGACATGTTTTCCAGGAGGAGCAACCGAAGGATCGGTCAATGATGGAATCACCATGTCCATGTATGGATGGCGTGAGAAGTTGCCGTATTTGGCATCGTCGTATGCACGCTCCATATATTCGACGCTGGGAGAAATCGACATTGCACCGCGCAGGTGAGCGCCTTCTCCGGGCATGCACTTGAAATTCGGCAAACCATCGAGCGCAAGATTTACTTTGCCGGATGAACCGCGGAACTTGTAACGATTGACTTCTTCAAGAAATTCATCCGAGAGATGGCCCTTCTCGATCATTTTTACGAAAGTAAGCCGCGGATCGACACTGGAAGAAATGATGTCGGCATAAATCTCATCACCGTTCGGCAGCGCGACGCCCTTTGCTTTTCCATTCTTGATGATGATCTGCGCAATGGGTGCGCTCTTGCGAATCTCGACTCCAGCTTCCAGCGCAGCTTCAGCGATTGCGTTCGAAATAGCTCCCGTTCCGCCGCGCGCAAATCCCCATGAGCGAAAGGCGCCGTCGATCTCCCCCATGTAGTGATGCAGCAAAACATAAGCTGTACCAGGAGAACGCACGCCGAGGAACGTTCCGATAATTCCAGACGCTGACATCGTAGCCTTGAGCACGTCGGTCTCGAACCATTGATCGAGAAAGTCGATCGCGCTCATGGTCATGAGTTGGACCTGGTTGTATTTGTCGTCGCTCGTCATTCCCTGAAAGCGTTTTCCGATGAAGAGCATCTTCATCAGCTCTTTGGGATTCAATGTTGCTGGGTCGGGTGGCACCATGCTGAGAATCGGTTTTACAAAGCGGCACATGGCCTGCATGGCTTTGCCGAATTCGTCGTAAGCCTCCGCGTCGAGCTTCGAATGGCGTGCGATCTCGCGATGCGTCTTTCCATGATCGTTGACGCGCCACAGGTAATCGCCATTGGGCATGGGCGTGAAGGTACCGTCGAGCGGCAGAATTTCCAGTCCATGACGAGGAAGGTCGAGGTCGCGGATAATTTCTGGTCGGAGTAACGAGACTACGTAAGAGCAAACCGAAAACTTAAATCCGGGAAAAATCTCTTCCGTGACCGCGGCTCCTCCGAGAACATGCCGCCGCTCAAGCACGAGAACCTTCTTGCCCGCACGCGCAAGATAGGCCGCATTGACAAGGCCATTATGGCCTCCACCGATTACAATCACGTCATATTTTGATTTGGCGCCGTTCGATACTGCCATATTTGCCTTCCGCTCTAAGATCCGCAGCTTTACAGCTTTTAAATTGCACGGATTGTAGCAGCTATAGTTTGGAGGTGCTGGTGATGATTAGTCCGAAACTATTGAGCTCTGGTTAAACCGGCGGAATACCCTGTTCCCGGCTTTACAGAAAACCGCAGGATGGCTATTAGCCGGCTAGAGTCCGCTGGGAAGGACGGTCCAGGGTCTTATGAAATTCCAAGGTGAGGTCATAATTTAAATTGAAAGTAATGACTTGCCATTCTACCCGGAAGCAATCTTTTTGTCTGCAAGCTTAGACCGGATTGCTGACTCGAAGTCAGGAGGCCATTTGCCGCGAACACACATGGGTGAATATAATCCGGCGTTCGAGGTTTTCTGTTTTTTGCTGCTTATTAGAACAGACCAACATCAAATCGAGGTAATATTTTGCCGGTTGGAACCGCATTACACGAGAGAACTTTCCCGCTTTGCCAGAGCCTGAATTACCGCGAGTGGTCGGGCTATTACACGGTCAGCGTTTATGAAGTGCATCATGAGCACGAGTACAACGCGATCCGCAATGCCTCGGCTCTGATCGATATTTCCCCGCTCTACAAATATCTGATCACGGGCAAGGACGCGACTAAGCTGGTGAATCGGGTCATCACGCGTGACATCAACAAGGTCTCGGTGGGGCAAGTTATCTATTGCTGCTGGTGCGATGAACAGGGCAAGGTTATCGACGACGGAACGATTACACGCCTGGAAGAAAACAAATATCGCTGGACGGCGGCCGACCCGAGCCTGAGATGGTTCAGTCAAAACGGCCTGAACATGGATGTTCGGGTTGAAGATATCTCCGAGAAAATCGCCGCTCTTGCTCTGCAAGGCCCCACTTCAGCCGGATTGCTTAAGTCCGTCGCGGAAGCGGATATTGCAAACTTGAAATATTTCCGTTTCACGCACGGAAAAATAGCGGGCGTCCCGGTCGATATTTCGCGTACGGGATATACGGGTGATTTGGGATATGAGATTTGGACGCCTTGGAATGACGCAGTTAAAGTCTGGGATGCGCTGAATGCGAAAGGGAAACAGTTTGATCTGCATGCCGCGGGCATGCTTGCGTTAGATGTGGCACGCGTAGAGGCGGGACTCCTGCTCATCGAGGTGGATTACACCAGCAGCAAGAAAGCGCTTATTCCATCACAGCGGTATTCGCCTTACGAACTCGGCTTCGATCGCATGGTGCATTTAAACAAAGGAAACTTCATCGGCCGCGAAGCTTTAGAGAAAGACAAGAAGAGCGGAGTGCCGAGACAATTCGTGGGACTGGAAATCGATTGGATCGAAGTGGAGGATGCGTTTGAGAAGTTTGGCCTCACGCCAGCGGCTCCGAGCCAGGCCTCTCGTACAGCAGTTCCTGTTTACTGCGGGGAGAAGCAGGTTGGCAAAGCGACTACCACCACATGGTCGCCGATTTTGAAGAAGATGATTGCACTGGCCAGCATCGAGACCGATCATGCCGCTGTGGGCACCAAACTACAGATGGAGCTCACCATTGAAGCCATGCGGAAGAAAGTGGGAGCGAAAATTGTGAAGATGCCATTCTTCAATCCTGCAAGAAAAACGGCGACGCCGGTGTAGATTGTAGAGCTTTAAAAATGTAGCGACGGGCGTCCTCGCCCGTCTGGGCCGAGCACGGAACGACTTCCAATAATGGATGGAGACAGTAGCTATGGCTCAACGAAAGATAATAGTTGGTTACGCACGAATGTGGCCACGCGAAGTGTTTGAGAAGGTCCAGCCGCAGAATGGTGGGCGGAAAATTATCATGGCAAAATCGTCGGAGTTCCTCAGCGGACCCGGCGTTTACATACTCTACAGGGATGACGAGCCTTACTATATTGGGCAAGCCGAAAAGCTCAGACGGCGATTATGGAATCATGCGATCAAAACTGATAGTCGCTACTACCATTTCTGGAATTTCTTTTCAGCATTTGCGATAAACGATGAGAATTATCGGAATGAAGTTGAAGGAATTTTGATCGCCGCATTGCCGACAGCCGCTAACAGTGCAAAGCCGAAGCTGCCCAAGGAGAAAATGCCGAGGGATGTGGGCATTTTGCTCAGAAAAATCTACGCTGGAAGAATATCTTTACTTTAGTTTACTGGCCACATCGTGAAAGTCGATGTCGTATGTTAAGCAACCGTCTCTTACCTTCCAGCTCTGAAGTCTTATATCTGTCGAAATAATTTTTCACGTTCCGTTGTAACGAACGAGCAACATTCTTCACTACTCAATACCCCCACTTGCAAGACCAATCTGAAATTAGTGAGGAAAACAATGAGAAACCCAATGTTAGTGGTAGTATCCGCGGCACTGCTCTCCGCAGTAGCCTTTGCAAGCGGAAGTCAATCCGCGCCAACAAGTCTTCCAACCAATGTGAAAGGTATTAGTAGTTTGTTTGCTCCACCAGCGGACTTCAATCCCATAACCGCTTCGGACGATGAACTAGCGGCTTATGCATTACCGCCGCGCCCAGATGCCAAGGCTGAGCCGCAAGCTTACGCGAGCTGGAAAAAAGCCATGCTTGCCTCGAAAGAGCGAGTTTTTGGAGAACTTAAGGTCACTGATCATTACAACGGAACGCCGAAGCTTCGCAATGTGGAAAACGGCGCCGTTTCTTCCAGCAACTGGAGTGGGGCAGCAGATGTTAATAAGCTAACCACTTACAACACGAAAAAGTCGTATTACTTCATTATTTCCGACTACGTAGTGCCCATGGCAGAACAGGCATTCGGCGTCTGTGATGGTGGCTGGGATTACTCCTCGAGCTGGGTTGGTATTGATGGTTTTGGCTCAAACGATGTATTGCAAGCTGGTACTGAGTCCGATGCTTATTGCAATGGAGGGTCCACCAATACTTTTTATTCCGCGTGGATCGAGTGGTTTCCTTTCAGTGAGACGCGAATTTCGCTTCCCGTAACTGGCGGAGACGACATGTTTGTGGAAGTCTGGAACACCAGCTCGGTTCAAGGCTTTGCATACCTTGTGAACGAGAATACAGGCCAGGTTCAGGAATACGGCTTAAATCCCCCTTCTGGAACTCAGTTGGTAGGAAATAGCGCGGAGTGGGTCGTAGAGCGGCCGGGAGTAGGTGGCGGTCTCGCGAACCTCACGAACTACCTGCAAGATTTCTTTGCCAACTGCTTCGCATACAACTTCACCGAGAAACCAAGCTTTGGTCCCGGTTCGAAAACCAATCTGACTCTGACCAATTATCAGATCACCATGGACGACAACAATGGTAATCCCATTTCGTATCCCACTCTGTTGGGCACGAATGGTATTTGGTTCCAGGATGAAGGCTCGGCTTACTAAGTAAGTGTTGTATAGGACAATGACGTACAACAAATCCGCTGAGGCAGAACTAGTAGCGGACACGGGGGACTCGACATTCGAGTCCCCTTTTTACTTCTCATTTGAGTGGCGGCTCTTGCCCGCGAAGTAGATCCACGCTCCTACCAAAACTAAAACCGCTGATAGTCCTACTACTTTGAAGACTGCCAGTGGCTTATTTGGCTCGTCGGGCTGCGGTACCAGCGACAAGATGATCGTTAAACTTGTTGTGATCAATCCCATCACTGCGATGAACTTTGCAACCGGCTTTCCTCCTGGAACGCGGATGACATCTGGCCCTGCTGGATCGTTCTGCAGCTTAATCATGGCAGCAAACAGATATAAATATGGGATGAAATATGCAATCACAGTCATGGCTACGAGTACGTCGTAAGCGCCCTTTACCGAAGTCCCGGCCTGTCCCAGAAAAATGAATAATGCTCCGATGACCGCTTGCGTGAGCAATGCGACCCATGGCGTTTTCCAGCGAGAATGCAATGCGCCAAATGCCGACGGAAGAAAGCGGTCAATGCCCGCGACAAACGGCAAACGTGCTACCGCGGCAAGGTATGCGCCTGCTGCTCCCACATTGCTAAGCGCAATCAGAAAAGCGGCCACCGGAATCACATTTCCGAATCCAACACGGCCCGCAGTTTTTGAGATTGCCTGCATCAGCCCTTGAAGGTTACTAACATCCGAAGGCGGTAAGGCGACCATTACTGCTAATGTGCCGACGATATAGCAGAGTGCTACTGTAAAACCGGCGACGAGCAGTGCCTTTGGAATCGTGCGTCTTGCCTGTTTAATCTCCCCACCCATGAGCGATGCGGTTTCGCATCCACTCAAAGCAAAAACCAGCAGTGACCAGAAAATGATGTCATTGAAATGGGTGCTCGGGATCATTGAGTGAAAAGTAAACGGTGTGGCAGACCCAAAACGATGAAAGGCTACGACCCCCATCACGATAACGATGCCTGCGGGAATCCACATGGCAATTGCACCGATGTTATGCAGCCATTTCCCAACATCGAGACCTACTACGTTCAGCAGTGTCGCAAGGCCGAGTGTGAGTAGAGAAAAGATAATAAAAAATGTTGGATTTGCTGAGAGGTGCCCCCACTTGGCTTCACGCATATAAAGAATGTTGCTGGCGGCAAAATAAAGTACGGCAGGAAAGTAGGGGAGGTTACTCGTCCAGTAGGTCCATGCGGACATGAAGCCCGCGAAGTCCCCGAAAGCGCGTTTGGACCAAACATACAGGCCGCCTTCATCGGGATAGCGCGACGACAGCTCAATTACGGAAAGGGCCAACGGCATGTAGAAGGTAAGCCATGCACCGATCCAGATGACGATGGAACTTGGGCCGGCGGCCGCTGCAGTTGCGATCCAGCGCAGGCTGATGCCAGTAACCACGTAGAACAAAACGAGATCGCGAAATCCTAATACTCGTTTGGGCTTATTGGAATCATCAGCTCCGGAATTGTCGATTAAAGAAGGCGCGAGCGGTACGGCGGCGGGTTTGATTTCCGGCAATCGCGTGTCCCGAGGTCAGGTTTCAGTGCTCGTGAAAGCTTCCTTGCGAAAAGAGTTAAGGAATACCACCAAGCAGCGGATGTGGCAAGGTGCAATTTGCCCGGTATTGAGGATCAGCAAAGATGCAATACAGGTTTCTGTAGCGCTTAGAAATTGAAATTGTGATTAGAATTCCGGAGAGGCGCCAGCCGGTTCGTGAACGGGCTTAGTGTAATCTTCTGCTGTCGTTTCATAACAAGGGAGTGGTCTTCGCCGCCTGTTTGGGTCAAGTTCGGGAGAGTCTGTGGAATATGCCCAGTTAAATTTAGGCCGATTTTTATCAGAGGATGCCATCTGCGCCAGAGTCTCATCACAATCCGGATTCCTCATAGCGCGCAGCTCGTGCACTGTTGAGTAATCCAATCCATACTCCGAAAGCCGAGGCTGGTAAGGGAGAAAACCATAAACAAGTTTCATCAGCCGTGCTTCGCCGGGTTCAATCTGCATCGCAGCTACGAAAACTTCTTGATTGGAATAGACCGAAGATCGGGGATAGGAAGCTGCCAGTGCGATTAAACGTACTCGCAATTGTTCTTTCTTTGCATCTTGCCAATGGAGTTCTGCCTTTGCAGGCTGAAGTCCATAAAAAGTGCACAGCACAATCAGGAACGCACTATTGGCTCTGCGCGGTAATCCAGCAGTAATAGATTGCATGAAAGATGCCATGCGGGTTTTCTTTGCCCTGCTTGAACTCAGTTTCGTCTTACTCAGCACAGTTCGGATACCCAAATAGGATGCGATCGGTTCAAAAGAGGTTCGCACATTAGGGCAGGATAGATTTTAATGGGAAATGAATTTAGTTAAAACCGACAGGAAAGTAATTGCGGAGCTTTCCTTTTCAATCATTTACATGCAATTCAAAGTTATAGCCTTCTAAGGCTATTCCCGCGTGAACACGAGAGAGTCTTTGTCCACTCTGTTTCAGCTTCAAATGTAAAGAATACTAAGGCAATTTAATATTGCCTCCATGTTTCTATACAAACAAAAATTCTTTTGTTCTTAGTTCCTTAACAGTATCCCGCAGCTTGGCTGCTTTTTCGAACTCAAACTTCTTTGCCGCTTCGCGCATGTCACTTTCCAGCTTTCCGATATATACGTCGAGATCTTTCTGCGACTGGAAATCTGGTATCCCTTCTGCTTCAGTGTCTGTGAGATCCGCGTAGTCTGCGGCAATGATCTTGGCCAGCGACATCTCCAGTGGTCGGACAATGGATTCGGGCGTAATTCCGTTCTCGATGTTGTATGCCTCTTGAATCGCACGGCGGCGGTCGGTCTCTCCAATAGCCTTGTTCATGGAATCGGTTCTGCGATCCGCATAAAGGATGGCACGGCCATTCAGATTCCGCGCACAACGGCCGATGGTCTGAATAAGCGACCCGCTGGAGCGTAGAAAGCCTTCTTTGTCTGCGTCCAACACCGCCACCAGAGATACTTCCGGCAGATCCAAACCCTCGCGAAGAAGATTGATGCCAATCAGCACGTCGAATTCGCCCTTGCGCAAGTCCCGCAAAATCTTTACGCGTTCCAGAGTCTCGATTTCCGAATGCATATATCGGCACTTCACGCCAACTTCGCTGTAATATTCCGCGAGATCTTCGGACATGCGCTTAGTAAGAGTCGTCACTAGAACGCGCTCGCCACGAGAGACGCGGTCGCGAATTTCATGCAGCAAATCATCGATCTGTCCCTTCACAGGGCGGATTTCAACCGGAGGATCTACCAATCCCGTGGGCCGAATGATCTGCTCAACTACGACGCCAGCGGATTTGGTTAGTTCGTATGGGCCTGGAGTCGCAGAGACGTAGATCATCTGTCCCATGCGATGTTCGAACTCCTCAAAGGTTAGTGGGCGATTATCCAATGCCGATGGCAAACGGAATCCATATTCGACTAGATTCGCCTTGCGCGAGCGGTCGCCATGATACATGGCATGTAGCTGCGGCATAGTTTGGTGAGATTCATCGATAAACATCAGGTAGTCGCGCGGGAAGTAGTCGAGCAAAGTTGGAGGCGGCTCTCCCGGCAGGCGTCCGGTGAAATGGCGGGAATAATTTTCGATGCCATGACAATAACCCACAGACTTGATCATCTCTAAATCAAACATGGTGCGCTGGTGTACACGTTGCGCCTCGACGACGTGCCCTTGCTTTTCGAGTTCCGCTTCCCACCACTTCAATTCTTCTTTAATGGACTCGACAGCTTTAGCCTTCGTCTCCGGCTTCATGACATAGTGAGTCTTTGGATAGATCGGCAACCGCACGTATTTTTGCTTCACCGTGCCGAATAATGGATCAATCTGCGCCAGCGATTCGACCTCATCCCCCCAGAGTTCAATTCGGTAGGCCATGTCGTCGTAGGTGGGGAATATCTCGACCACATCACCACGCACGCGGAATGTGCCGCGGCGAAAATCTCCGTCAGTCCGCTCGTAAAGGATTTCAACCAGCTTGCGAGTAATATCTTCGCGCTTGATTTTCTGCCCTTTCTCCAGAAACAAGAGCATGCCGTAGTAAGCTTCAGGCGAACCCAGGCCATAGATGCAACTCACGGAAGAAACGATCAGAACGTCGCGACGTTCGAAAAGTGAACGGGTTGCGGACAGGCGAAGCTTGTCGAGTTCGTCATTGATTGTGGACTCTTTTTCAATGTAAAGGTCGGCGGCAGGAACGTAAGCTTCGGGTTGGTAGTAGTCGTAGTACGAAACAAAATATTCAACCGCATTATGCGGGAAGAAATTCTTGAATTCATGGTAAAGCTGTGCAGCTAGAGTTTTGTTATGAGCCATCACAATCGAGGAGCGATTCACCTGCTCAATTACCTTAGCCATGGTGTAGGTCTTGCCTGATCCGGTTACGCCCAGCAGGACCTGATGCTGCTCGCGTTCGTAGAGTCCTTTCACCAAGGCGGTGATGGCTGTCCCTTGGTCTCCCTGAGGCTTGTAGTCACTGACGAGTTTGAAATCCATAGATAATTGTTCCGTCGCTTCACAGAGCGACGTTTTTCCGAGTAGATAATTCTTTATTATACCCGCAGAATTTAACGGGATTGGAGGGAGGGGAAGAACAAAAAGCGTCGCGAGGTCAAATCGCGAACGCTTTATTTTTCCAAATTTATGGCTGGTTATTGGTTCGGAAGCTTAAAGATAACCGTGATTTCTGTTTGAATTTCCACGGGCTCTCCATTCAGCGTGTACGGTTTGTACTTCCATTGCTTCACTGCATCAGTGGCTGCACGAGCTAGAATCGCATCGCCGCTTAGTGTCTTGATATTCGAGATTTTTCCTTCTTTGCTGATGCTGGCCTGTAATTGAACTGGGCCCTGGATGCGCATTTGCAGCGCTTGCTGAGGATAATTCGGTGAGACCTTCTTAATCAAAAGACCTTGTGTAACTCCTTGGGAAACCTTCAGCGTGCCAGATGTCGAGGGCAGAGCGACGTGACTTGCAGCAGAGCCTACGATGCCAGCCAGGGTTTTATCGAACCCATTCGAAGCTACGTTTAGAGTTTGCGGTGATGGTGGCAGTACTGCCTCCGCCTTCGGCGTGGATTCAGCGGTTACGGTGACTGCTTTCTTCGCCACTGGTTCCGCTGCGACCGTGGCCTGAGAATGAGAACTCGAATCGGCGGAAACATTTGTTTTTGCGACCGACTCAGGAGCACTGGAGGATTCAGCAACAGGCGGCCTGCTTGTTTGAGCTTTGGGTTTTGCCGGAGATATTTTGGGAGCTTCAACCGTAGAGACGTCTTCGGTAGAGGGCGAAACTGGTTCAGGCTGCGGGACCGTTGAGGTTGGAGCTGCCGAAGCTGGCGCGGATGCCGCATTCTGCACCGGTGTTGGTGCCGGCGCAAGCTTATCCACGGTAGTTGCTTCGGGCGTCGAATGCATTTTTGTCCAACCAAAATAGCCACCAGCTGCGGCCACGATAATCACCGCTGCGATCAGTGGAATCTTTTTGCTGCTGCCAGACTCGGAAGCTGGTTGAATTGCTTGTCCAAAAGTGAGTGAGGCCGTTGCGTATTCTGTGCCGTGCTCAGCTTTTACTGGCTTAGTAACTTCGATAGTTGTTTCAGAGGACTTTTCTGAGGGTAGTACGATGCCAGCAGTGGCTGATTTGTTTTCTATTACGCCGGATTGTGGCTTAGCCCTCTCTTTAGCGGGTGCAGGCGCCGCCGCAGTTCCATGACTTGTGGCACTCGTTACCAGTGGATTATTTTCTGACGGCGTATTTCCCTGAGACTTTCCTGCAACTTCGGCAGCGCGCTGTAGTGAAGAGGCCATCGACCCCGATGAAGGTTTTGACACAGGTTGCCATGGATATTCTTTCGTTGCCGTTGAACTTGTCCCTGGACGCCCCGCGGAGAGTTCTGGAAGAGACTCGAGTAGCGCGGCTTCTGTGGGTTCAGGTTCCGGAGTTGCATCTGCCTCAACATCGAAGGCGGAAGCTGATGCAGCAGCAGCCGCGATTGTGCTTTGAATCGAGGGCTGTGGCCCGACGGAAGTTGAGAATGCCGGTTTTGCGGCAGCCGGGATTAAATGCGAAGTCACACCCGGAGTTGTTACGGGAGCAGATACGCGCGGAGTAGTGGCAGCTGGTATCGGCGGAGCTATTTGCTCAGGTTGGGGAGTAGAAATTGCTGCCATTCCGGAAGATTTTGTTGTATCCGCCTTCCTCAGCAGACCTCGTGCTACCCGCAACGTTCCTTTCGACTGTTCTACATTGATTGGCTTCGTCAACACCAAATTCGCGCCAATACGAAAAGCCTTAGCTACCCCGGCCTGTCCCTCAACTACCGCAACTGCCAAAGAACTCTGATTCGAACCAGAGTTGCGAGCGCTTTTGAAAAGCAGAGTCGCGTTTTGTTCGCTATCACAGTCGACTACGACGGCGTCATAATGTTGCGCCATTAATTTCTTAACGGCAGCGAAGGGTTCCGCGCACAGCTCTACATTAAACTCCAACTCACTGAGGACTTGGGTGACAATGCGGGCCGTCTTCTCGTCGGGGCAGAACAGCAAAGCTTGGTAACTCATACGTATCATGGTAGGTACCTCAATGGGCACCATCAAGTTACCGAGGTAATTTTAGATCACATAAAAAATCCAATTACTTCGGTGCGGTTACTGTTGTCAGAGCCCGACGCGTAGCGTCGAGCAGAGCTTCTGCTCCTACGGGACGCCCGGTTGCATTTTCCATCCAGAGATCAGGAGTAACACGCCCCATCTTCGCCATTCGCTCAAATTCCGGTCCAATGCTGCCTGCTTTACGCATCTGTTCTTCAATCTGGAAAGCGATAAGGTGCCCAATGGGATAGTCCGGCAAATAAAGGAACGCATCGATCATGTGCGAATAAACGCCGAGCAGCACAACATCGTTCTTATGAAAGACGGGCGCATAATAGCGGTTCCAAATGTCTTTCGCAATTTGCACCGTGGCCTCATTGAGCTGGGCTGGAGTGCCTTGCGGATGATCATACATCCAGTGCCAGACTGCCATATCGACCAGTGCAACTCCTGATATTTCGTAGGTTGCCCAGAAATCGTTGAGAGTTCTTTCCGCTTCGCTCCTCGCATCCGGCGCTGGTAGGCCGAGAAGTTCGAGATCGTGTCCTTGAAAAACGAACGCCAGGGCCTCTGTGAATGCTGTATTGGGCACACCCTGAAGCAAAGTATGATCCACGTCATTTAATGAAAATGTCTGCTCAACATTGTGACCCATCTCATGGACGGCGATATTAAAGCCCTTATAATCCATGCCGTTTTTTTCGATTCGAGTGCGTAAGTGCGCTTTGGCGGAGCGCATTCCTGCTCCCATGGCGTGACCGGCGCCACGCGCTGGATCGACAGCAATATGTTGGGCAAGATAATTCGCGCGCTCTGGAGAAAAGCCAAGCTTCATCAACAGATTCGGAATGTGTTTCTGGTAAGCTTCGGCTGTCGGATAGCGCTCGCTCACCATCGCGTCCAATTCGGCTTCGCTATATTTACTGCCCGGTCGAAAGCCGCTGTACCAAATGTCAAAGGGCTCAAGCGGGCGGCCAAGTCTGGTTTCGATCAATTTGGCCGTCTGCTGAGCCAGCGGAGAAGTCACAACTTGCTCCAATATCGCTTTGAAACGCACTTCCGGAATTTCGCGGTCTTCCTCAAAGCGACGGGCAATAAGGGTCGGAGCAGTCGGGGAATACGGGTCGGCTTTCCTCGAAGCGGTAAATGTTTTCAGCAGCATTGCATACCGCGTGTCAGGTTCGCGGACATTGTTCAGATCTGCGGCTTGAACCAGCTTGGGCGTGTCTGCATCTTGCGTGGCGGCGGGGACAACATCATTTGTATACGGATTCCAATCAATTCCCGGGTTGTTGATCGCCTCTTGTGGAATTGTCTGCGTGACGATGCGTTCCATCACCTGCTGAATCATCCTTTGTTTCGCCAGACCATTTTGCGAATCCGCATAATCGGATTTGATTTCGTCCCGAAGATTCCAATGGCTAAGCAGGCGCATCTTTGGTGGAAACAGGCGCTGACCCCGCTGATCAAGCAGGTGGTACATCCAAATGTTGTACTCGGAAATATAGCGGCCCGACTCCGCCTCAGCTTGGGCGATTCCGAGATTTACATCTGCGGGAACGCGCTTCGAAAATCGGTCAGTAAGGCGGACCTCGGCCCATTGCCGGCGGCTCCAGGAGGGCCCGTTCTTCAGGCGTTTATCGAGAGTAGTGAGGGGGAAGTTCAATAGCACGGTGAAAGCAAGTTTGTTCTGGAAAAAATCATCGATCACATGCGCGGAAGGATCATAGCCACCAAACCCTTCGTCAAATGGCAGGATCGGGCCACGGTCGAGATCGAGTTGCTGCCGGAACTCACGATTTATCTCATGCATATGGCCATCAAGCTGTTCGAGCAGGCCTTCATAGCGGTTGAACATCGTGTCCAGTGTTGCTTGATCGCCAGCAAAGTTCGCAGAAACGAATTCTTCGAACACACCTGCGTCACCATCTTCTGTGCGCCAAAATTCCTCGACTTGCCTGAGTCCCTGTTGAACACGAGATCTTTGTGGTTCGCCATATTTCGCCACAAGCTCGCGTTCCAGCTTTGCCTTGGAATCGTTCATCCGCACGGGTCGCAGAGAGCTGTGTGAATTATCTGTGGCATTGGAAGAATTCGGCATGGGTGCGGGTGACAATGTCTCCTGAGATTCTGCTGAATACGCGCCGACAAAGCAAATGAGCAAGAGCACATGAATCCAGTGCAATGGGTTCCTTCCTACTTAGAGATTCGCAAGAGCTGCCAATTTCTCTCAATGCCGGATGCCTAATTGAAACCGCAATGCATCTTCGACGGCTGTCATATCTTTGTTGTCAAGAACGCCAAGCTTTGTACGCAAACGCTGCTTTGAAGCAGTCATGATCTGATCAGCCATAGCTTTACGCTGCTCGCCATTCAGAATGATGATCGCCTCTCCGGGATAGACTTTCGATGTTTTGCTGGTGAGAGGAACGACGATGATGCGGTTTAGAGCTGCATTTGCCGCATTATTGCTGACAATCAATGCTGGCCGGGTCTTCTGAATTTCACCACCAATCGAGGGATCGAATGCCACCCACCAGACCTCACCTCGGCGTGGATGCATCGCTTATCAACCCTTCAGTCCACTCTTCTGCCTCTCGCTCACGCTCCGTGTCATTGGCCATTTCGCGATACTTGGCAAAAATACTATTGGGCGATTGCTCCGCAGCCGTCCGCGCAGCCCTTTCAACTTCGGCGGCCGCGTACTCTTCAACTACGAGCCATGTTGGCTTGGCGGTTGATACAGGGTTTCCTAAAGGGCGCTCTTCATTTCCATTCCAACGGATTGCCACGACTTCCGCGTTCTCCCACAAAATGCGGGCCACACACATGTGGTCCTCACCCGGATCATGAATTACCTCGACAATTCCTCCCACCTTATTCTTGGGAGACAACACTTCCTGCGGTTGAACATACGACATACTGAGGCTCCCTTTTTATACCAATTAAGAAACATCGTAAACCTTTATATCAGCTATTGTCAACAGCTATTACATAAAGCTACATACAATAGCTAAAACGGTTAATTCCTCAGAGTCTTGCCGGTCTTCAATGTGAACTGAATTCTTTCCTGGGTCTTCTTTTCTCCACAGAGAGACTTGAATCCCTCCCGCTCCAGGTCGAGAAGGTATTGCTCACTGACTGGTGTTCCTGGAGTCACATTTCCACCGCACAGCACCTCGGCGACTTTGGTTCCGATCTTCACTTCATACTCTGTGATGTATTCACCTTGTCGCATCAAATGTATGCCCATCTTGAGCGCTGCGAGAATATTTTCACCGGGCGCCGGAATATCAGTGCGCGGTTGCGGAGGTTCATGTCCAGCGCGCACCATCTCCAGCGCTCTTGCTTTTGCGTCGGTCAAAACGCGATCCCGGTTCATAGTTATACGATCGGAATCCCGCAAGAAACCGAGGCCGCGCGCTTCATATGCCGAAGTCGCAACCTTTGCTGTTGCGATGGTCTCAAACGCCTTCTTCATAGCCTCCATCAGTTCGACGGATTCTCCACGTCCACCGGGACGAATTGAAGTTGCGCTGTCCACCGCACGGAGCAGCATTTCTTTGCAGCCGCCTGCTCCGGGCAGCAAGCCCACCCCGACTTCGACCAATCCCATATAAAGTTCAGCGTGTGGCTGTAAGGCCTGAGCATGCAAAGAAATTTCCGTGCCGCCGCCAAGAGTAAGACCGAAAGGCGCGACTACAACCGGCTTAGGCGAAAATTTAATGGCTTGCGTCATGCCCTGAAAGCTTCGAATCGCGAGATCAACGTCATCCCACTCTTCTTCCTGAATGGACATGAGCAGCAACATGAGGTTTGCGCCTACGGAAAAATTGACGGCATCGTTTGTGATCACGAAAGCTTCGAATTGGTCGCCTGGTCCGCCCGCCTTTAGCGTCTGTGAAATGAGCTGAACGATATCGCTTCCAATCGAATTCATTTTCGAATGAAACTCAATGCACGCCACTCCATCGCCAAGATCAACCAAAGATGCGCCCGAGTTTTTCTTCACAACGCCGTGAGATTTCTTGGCGACTCCAACCGACCACACGCCAGGGGCATTCGTTACAGGTTTGTAATCGGACGCAGTAAGTTCAAAGTACGCCCGCCGGGAAGAAGCTTGAGAATCCTCCGAATACCACGATTTCTTTCCGGACGCCAAAAGCTTCTCCACGTTTGGCGAGATAGTCTGACCTTCTTTTTTCATTCGGGCAACGGTAACGGGTACTCCAGCCGCATCCCAGAGTTCGAATGGGCCGAGTTCCCAGTTGAAGCCAAGACGCATCGCTCGATCGATTTCAACGATAGAGTCCGAAATTTCCGGGATACGGTTGGCACAATAAATCCATAGTCCGGACAGAGCTGCCCAGAGAAATCTCCCCACCTTATCGTCCCTGTGCGGGCTGCTGCCCTCAAGTCCCAGGAGCATGCGAAGGCGTGCGCCAATATCGTCCACATTTTTAGCCATGTCGAGGGCAGGAAATTTCGGCTTCTGCTGCGGACGATATTCAAACGTCTTCCAATCCAGCGCTAAACGCTCGTCTTCTTTGCCTTCAGTGCTCTTGGTTTTCTTATAGAAACCACCTTTGGTTTTATCGCCCAGCCACTTGCGCTCAAGCATTTGACGGAAGAAATCAGGCAGCTTGAGATCGCTCCGTTCGTCATGCACATTCTGCGTCATGTTAGAAACGACATGCCCCAGTATGTCCAAGCCAACCAAATCAATAGTGCGGAAGGTTGCCGATCGTGGCCAGCCAACGATCTGTCCGGTGAGCGCGTCAATGTCTTCGATGGACAAATCCATCTCTTGCATGAGGCGCATTACGTTCAGCACAGAAAAAGTCCCGATACGATTGCCGATAAAATTTGGCGTATCTTTTGCAAACACCACGCCTTTGCCAAGATGCACGTCACAGAAATTCTCTACGGCCTCGATTGCAGCCCGATCCGTTTCTGCTGTCGGGATCAGCTCAAGCAACCGCATGTAGCGCGGTGGGTTGAAGAAATGCGTACCAAACCACGACCGCCGGAAATCATCAGAAAAGCTTTCTGCAATTTGTGCAACGGGAAGACCGCTTGTGTTGGTTGTGATGATCGTTCCCGGCTTGCGAATAGACTCCACCCGCTTCAAAAGGCCGCGCTTGATGTCCAAATTTTCGACGACTGCTTCGATGATCCAGTCGACTTCGGCCAGCCGTTTCAGGTCATCTTCGAAGTTGCCAACAGTAACTAGATTCGCAAGCGAACCCTCGAAGAACGCAGCAGGTTTTGATTTCTTCGCCGCTTCTAGTCCCGCAGCGGCAATCTTATTGCGATGCGAACCGACCGCACCGGAAGGAACGATGTCGAGCAAATGACTTGGAATCCCAGCATTAGCGAAATGCGCAGCGATGCGCGCACCCATGGTTCCAGCACCAAGGATCGCCACTTTGTGAATGCGTTTCATTCAGGGTACCGACCTTTATTCTTAGAAAAATTGAGCCGAGAGCTAGCCGGGAAAATGCAAAGAAAAGAACTAAGGCAGTTTATCCACGGACCACTCTTCTTTACCAGTCTTGATCATTACTATCTGTGAAAAACGCGGACGCGCCCATTTATGCTCAGAGTTGAGTTCGAACAGCGCGACCGGAAACTCAAAACGCCCGGCGGCTAGTTTCTTGCCGTGAGAAATTTCATACGAACGCTGAGTCGAGGAACCCGGCGAGAAGAATTCTTGTAAGCGGTCTTCCGAGAGGTTTTGTTTTGCCGTTTCAGTCAGCATTAGTAGGGTGGTTTCGTGATCCTGGGATTGCCAGGCATGCAAGAAATTATTTGCTCCGCCCAGAGCCGATACATACTCATGATCAACACTGGTAGAAGCCGGAGCAGTTTTTGGACGAGCCGAAGAGAACGACGGATAGACCACGATTAGTGCATAAGCGAAAAATGAGAGCAGAGAAGATTTACGAGTCACGGATCAATTATGCGGGAAGACTAGCGAAGCGGCCAGATTTCCCGAAATAATTTTTATGCAATGAGCTTCGCCAGCACAAATGCTGCGGACGCCGCCAACCCTCCAATTACCATGGTTTGCGTTGCGCTTCGTAGCGGTCCCGTTCCCGTGAAGCGTCCTTTCATATATCCAAAAACCGCCAGCGCGGCCAAGGTCACCGCCGCCGAAAGTTTCAAGCCCAGCGCTGCGTTTCCCAGTAAAATATACGGCGACAGCGGAATCAGGCCTCCCGCCACGTATGAAAGAGCTATAGTTGACGCGCTGCTTACCGCCCGTCCTGGATCGGGTTCTTCAAGTCCAAGTTCGTAACGCATCATAAAATCTACCCAGGCTTTCGGATTCTCACTAAGTGCCTGCACCACAGGCGTGCTCTGGTTCTTAGTGAGTCCGTAGGCCTCGAAAACCTTGCTGACTTCTGCTTTCTCCTCTTCGGGAATTTCCACGATCTCCCGCTCCTCTCGCGCCCGCTCTTGCACATAATGTTCAGCATCGCCGCGGGCTGCGAGATATCCCCCAAGTCCCATGGCAATCGAGCCAGCTGCGATTTCTGCCAATCCTCCCACCACGATGAGGCGGGTATTTTGCACAGCTCCAGAGAGTCCAGCGGCCAGCGCGAATGGGACCGTCAACCCATCTGACATACCAATAACTATGTCACGCACGAAATTACTAGAAGTGAAATGCTTCTCGATGTGCCTTATGCGAGTCAACCTTCGCCTCCGCGAGTGGAAAGCACACGGTAAACTATTCTCGCCCTCTTTCGCCAGTTCAATCGGTTGTGAAAAGATGGTTGGACGTTGGCCAATCATGTCCTTTTAATAAAGCTGTTGCGAACTCCACGGGAAACGAAGAGAATCAGCGATTGCGGTTTCGTATTACTTCAGACTACTAGGAGGATAGTGCAATGATTCCGATCTCACGAAGAAACTTTTTGAAGACTGCCTCTGGTGCGATTGCCGTAGGTGCTATCTGGAAAAGTGCGCCCATGCTGCACGCCAATCCTCTCGACCTGCCATTAGGGTTACAACTTTATTCTGTGCGGAATCAAATAGCGAAAGATTATGACGGCACATTGCGGCAAGTGGCTGCCGCTGGATACAAGGAAGTTGAAACCGCCGGCTATTTTGGACGCAGCGCCGCTCAAGTCAAACAAGCAATGGATAAGGCCGGACTTAATTGTGTGAGCACGCATTATTCCCTGGCGGACCTTCAGCCTCATCTTGACGAAGTTCTTGCTTTCACCAAAACATTGGGAGTGAAGTACATTATTTGTTCGTCCCCCTCATTCAGCCCTTCGCGAGTCAAATCTGCTGGAAGCGACTTCAAAAAGGTGGCCGAGAATATCAACTTGGAAGATTGGAAGTGGAACGCCGAACAATTTAATAAAGTCGGTGAGAAGGTCAAAGCTGAAGGTATGCAATTCGGTTATCACAATCACACGATGGAATTCCGCGAAGAAAAGGGTGTGGTTCCATTTGAAGAGTTGTTACGCCTGACTAACCCCAAAAACGTGACGATTGAAATGGATTGCGGCTGGGTCGCGGTGGCAGGGCGGGATCCAGCAGAGTATCTGAAACGATATCCGACTCGCATATCGTTATTGCACATCAAGGATTTTAAGTTAAGTGGTCCGGCAACGGTGCTCAACCCTCCTCCGTCAACGGAGCTGGGCCGCGGAACTATTGATTATCACAAGATTTTCGAAGCGGCGAAGGGCGCGAATATCCAACATTATTTCGTCGAGCAGGAAGAATTCGATATGCCTGCGTTCGAAGCCTTAAAGATTGATGCCGAATATATACAAAGCATCAAAGCTTGAGGTCACGTTCCCCAAAGGCTATTGGGGCGATCACTTTGTCAAAGCTAGCAAACTGGCTAAAAGCGCGATTGGCATGGCCACTATGCCAATCCTGAAAAACTCCCATGCGGTGATTTCCACTTTTTCGCGGCGGAGCGCGATCAACCAGAGAATTGTCGCCAGAGATCCGGTTACTGATAAATTTGGCCCAAGATCAACCCCAATTAGGACTGCATGAGAAATCATGCCCGGGCGATGCATGTGTTGCAATGCAGCGCTGCTTATGAGCGCTGCGGGAAGATTATTCATTGCATTGGATAACGCCGCCACTGCGAAGCCTGCGGCAAGTCCAGCGATCTCATGAGATCTTTGTTCCAAAGCAGTGAGCGCGGAAAGCCCGAGACGAAGCATCCCTGCACTCTGGAGCGCTTCGACAATTACGAAAAGTCCCGCTACCAACGGCAAAACCCCCCACGATACTCCACGAATTACTCTTAGGGGAGCTTTGTGATCTCGCCACATAACCACCACCAACGCCAAAAGCGCGGCTGCGCAAGTCGGCGCACCCAAAGGTGATCCGAGAGCGGAAGCCGTAATCAGAGTAGCCGCAGCGATCAGCAGTCCGACAAGGGCGAGCTTTCCTTCTGAAAATAGAGTGATGCGCATTGCATTTTCCGCAATTCTGCCATTGAGGTCTTTTCGTGAAATCAGTCGAAGGCAGATGAAGGTAATCACGATGGCTGCAATTGAGGGAATGATAAAAATCCGAAGCCACTCCATTAACGGTGGCATATGCTGATCAAAGACAACGAGATTAGCGGGGTTGGAAATCGGAAACACAAAACTGGCTGCATTTGCGATCAGCGCGCATGCAAGGAGGTAGGGCTTCGGAGGAACCTTGGCACGTCGAACCACGGCCAACACGGCGGGTGTTAGAACTACAGCCGTCGCATCGTTCGAGAGGAATGCCGTAATGATTGTCCCCGCAATGTAGATCAGCAGGAACAATCGAGACGGTGAACCATTGGCGTGCTGGGCTGCAACATCTGCCACCCAGTCGAAGACACCTTCTTCTCGCGCCAGCTCCGCGAGAATCATCATTCCAGTCAAAAAAAGATAAACGTCGATTCCTTCATGAACGGCGTGCCCGACCGCGCGTAAAGAAATTAATCCGCTCGCGATGAGGACCAGCGCGCCCCCGTACGCCCAATATGCTTCAGCAATGCCACGGGGCCTTAGGAGCATGAAGAAGATACTGATGAGCGAGATCGTCCAGATCAGAATGGCTGCAAGATGGGGAAGGTGCATTCGCTATGCTCGTTCGAGAATCCTAAAGGCGGATTCTACGATAGCACTTTGAATTTGCCGAACCGGCTAAGATCTTCAGAATGGCTTTCGAGCGTCACTATTGCTGCTGTTTGCTGAGCATGCATGACTTGTGACTGCGGTCTTCTTCTAGAAATAGGGACGAGCACCGCGGTGCTGCCGTACTTGCCTTGGGGTCTAGTTGCCGTGAAGAAGATATCCGGGTTCAAGAGGAGATTTATCGTCTAACTTGAGCACCGTTACCGAACTGTTAATCGAATAAATGTCGACTACTCCCAATGATCCCGGGATCGAGTTTACGGCTTTAATTACCTCTTCGTCGTTATCGACGATCCTGAAAACGGTATGTTGAGATGACATCAAAGATGAAAGTTCGCTTTCACTTTGTCCCAAACATTTTTCTCCGAAGATCCGTGTCTCGGCTGTTTTCGCAGGCTTCATGACAATTATGACAGTCTTACCATTTGCCATTTTGTGACTTGATCCCTTGATGGCTTTAGCGAGATCAGCGGAACGTAGACCATTTGCCGCGGAGGTTTTTCCGGCTACAAGGGCCGCATCTTTGCCTTGTACCTGGACAAAAGCCCCGAACAAGAGACTAATAAGTAACCAGTGACGATAATTCATAATGCCTCAATGCTGTTCATAGTTGTCCGTGCTTCGGACGCCAGGAGCCGCGAATAAAATTCTTTTCAGGGGACTTCGTATCTTGGGCAGAAACATCTATCAAAGCTTGCTGAATAGTAGCGAAGTTGAAAGTCTTTAATTTATTATCCACGGTCTGAACGTCTTGAGTTCTACCGGCGCCGTTATAGGATCGAGCCAGGAGTTCGAGGGATAATGGATCATCGGGATTTTGCTCCAGATGTTTGATCGCCTCGACGTAGTTCCCGTTCGACAATTCAATCTCTCCAGCGGCTGCTTGATAAGAGCGCTGGATGATCCGGCTGCGGCTGCTGTCCGCCATTGTTTTAAGTTTGGCAAGAGATTCCAGCGCAAGATCGTGGTTTTTGCCATGATCTGCTCGCAAGGTGCGGCAGAGCAGGATCTGCGCTCTCTCCTCTTCGCGATCCGAAAGCGAGATACTTTCCTGGTGTGTCAAATCAGCTTCTGCCGCATTTAAATACATAAGAGCCGAATCGTCATCCTGCTGATACATAGCCATCATGCGGCGTGCCGAGGCTTCATGAAGGTGTAATCCCTTTGCGTGTGCCTGGTCGGCAGCTTCATCGAATGCTTTATCGGCTTTTTGATAGTTCTTTTCACGAACCCAGGTGGTTGCCGACTGCAAGGTATAGGTCATTCGATCATCTTCACCCGACGCAATTTGAATTGCCTGTGCATATTCAAGCCGTGCTGCCGGTTCATCCCCCATAAGTGCGTACGTATCTCCCAAACCAGCATGCGAGGTGAAGTATTTTGGGTCCATCTTCAGTGCAGCCCGGTAGTGATCCAGCGAGGCATTAAAGCGCCCCGCCTGTCGAAGAATTTCTCCGTACGAGTCTTGCGGATTAGGGTCGTTAGGGAGAGCCTTTACATAACGGTCCATAGCAGCGATAGCTTTGTCATAGCTGCCGAGGCCTGAATATCCATAGCCAGAATCATTTAAAGCTGGAGGATAATCACCATCTATCGCAAGTACACGCTGCATGAATTTGATGCACGGTTCGTAGCTTTCTTGCAGTAACAGCCAATTCCCAGCCAAATAGAGAACGCGCTTATCTTTGGGGAACATTGCGACCATATCGTTCATGGCAGCGATTCCCGTTATGTAGTCATTTTCTTTCACGCCCACAATCCAGCGGATCATGAGGCGCTCGCCGGGAGTAACATTCGACGCCAACGCTTTGGCGCGGGTTCGTTCTTCATTTTCTTCGGCGGGAATTCCGGTATTAAAAGCAATCCATGCGTGCGCCAGCGCGAAGTCTGGATCTTCTTTCGCGGCAGATCGCCAATCGTCAGTTGCTTCCGCGATGTGCGCGTTTAAGAAAGCGGCCATTCCTTTTTCGAAGGAATAACGCGCCACAGCCGATGCTGTGGTGATTGGCATGGTGTCAGAGGCTGATGTGGTCTTGCGGTGATACGCCGATGTGGAAGTCCCACAATATGCAATCTGCGCCGCAGACGCGCAAAACAATAAGAGAACACAGAGAGCACGATGCATCTGGCGTCCCTTGAACAAGAGATTAGACTGCTTGCGCCTGAGACGTTACTACGCATCGAGGGGTCGTAAAAGTTACGGAAGTTTGGAATGCAATTGCGAGGTCTATTGCAGGTGATGGTTAGTTTTCACCGGGTGAAATTTCCCTTTATTAAATCGTTTAAGCTAGAATCCAGCTTCAATGCTGGATGGCATCAACCACCAAAATCCGTCTTGGAGTCTGACTTTGAAAAAATCATCAGCACTTTTTATGTTGCTGGCCGGATTGCCGTTACTTCTTCCATGCGCAGCACAGACGATTATTGTCGATGCTACTCCTTCGCATTCGACGAATCACTTCGCTCCGAACCAAACGCTTGGCGCAGGGGTGGACCGGATTCCAGTGGAGGCTATTGACAAAGATCTGATTCAGCCGAACCTGGATAAGGCACTTGCTTCAGGATGGCAGACCGTTACTTATCGCCAGAACACCGAACTCGCAGTTGAAGCTTGGCATTGGAACCCAGCCGGAACCTGGAGCGATTCGAGCGGCAAGGGCTACTTCACTGGGTCGTCATCTCTTGGCGAGCCGATCCGCTACTCCTATGGTTACGCCTTGCCTCACCGTGGGTTCACTCGAAATGATGGGACGGGGAACGCTGGCTACTCGCGCCTCACCGATGGAGATGTAAACAGTTACTGGAAAAGCAATCCATATCTCGCACAACATTTCACTGGAGAAAACGATTCGTTGCATCCGCAATGGATTGTTCTTGACCTCGCGCAAACTCAACTAGTAGACAGCATGCGCATCGGTTGGGCGGCTCCGTACGCTACTCACTACTCTGTTCAGTATTGGACGGGAGAAGACCCCATCCATTTACCTACACGCGGAGTTTGGGAGACCTTTCCCCATGGTTCAACAGAGAACGGACGGGGTGGAGCTGAAACAATTCACCTGGCAAACACACCGATGCCAGTCCGCTACATTCGCATTCTGATGACAGCATCTTCTAATGCCTGCGATTCCGGCGCTTCCGCTGAAACAAGAGCTGATCCAAGGAACTGCCTTGGCTATGCGATCAGCGAACTTTATTTGGGAACAACGACCGCCGACGGTAAGTTGCACGACATTATTCGACATACGCCTGATCAAGAACAGACCACTACTTACTGTTCGTCGGTTGATCCTTGGCACGAGCCTTCTGACATCGGATCGACCAAACAGGCCCAAGTCGGATTCGATCTTTTCTTCACTTCGGGCGTGACGCGTGGGCTTCCGGCCATGGTGCCCATTGCATTGATATACGATACTCCCGACAATGCCGCCGCAGAAATTGCATATCTCAAGAAACGAAACTACCCGATCTCTTACGTGGAAATGGGAGAAGAAGCTGACGGTCAATATATGCTTCCTGAAGATTATGCGGCGCTTTACCTGCAATGGGCGACTGCGCTGCACCGTATTGACCCCTTGTTAAAGCTTGGTGGCCCATCTTTTCAGGGCGTAAATAGAGATATCGAAGTCTGGCCTGATGCGAATGGAAAAGTTTCGTGGCTCGGCCGCTTTCTCGATTACTTAAAACAACATGAGCGCATGAACGATTTGGCTTTCTTTTCGTTCGAGCACTATCCATACGATCCTTGCAGAATCCCCTGGGGCAGTCTTTACGATGAGCCTCAGCTAGTCAGCAACATTATGCAGACCTGGCGGGAAGATGGGGTGCCGGCAAACATGCCAATGTTCATCACAGAGTCGAATCTGTCGTCGTCTGCAAGCGAAACCTATATGGACATTTTCTCCGGGCTCTGGCTGGCGGACTATATCGGTTCGTTTCTGAATGCCGGCGGCAATGGAGTTTACTTCTTCCACTATTTGCCTTTGCAAATGGAACACGGATGTAATGACTCTCCGGGAACTTTCGGCACGTTAACCGTGGATGCGAATTATCAAATTCAGCAGCCTCTCGCTCAATTTTTTGTCTCACAGCTGATTAATCTGGAGTGGGCACAGCCAGGTGTTGCAGAAAATCAGGCATTCCCGGCTAAGAGTGATATTGATGATGGCGCTGGGCACGCTCTCGTAACAAGCTATGCTCTGAAGCGTCCGGATGGGCAGTGGTCGTTGATGATTGTGAATCGCGATCAACAGAATTCCCATCGGGCGCATATTTTGTTCCAGAATGAGGCAACTCACGCTATAAGTTCATTTGTAGGGAAAGTAGAGGTAGCGACCTTTGGAAAAGAACAGTATCTCTGGCATCCGGGGGATACAACTTCTGTGGCACATGCTGAAAAGGCTGGAGAGTTTTCGGTTGTAGCGAACACGAAAGGAACGGCCGATCCAGACGGTCCGATACTACACACCAATCTAAATGCCAGCAAAGATAGCTCCTATGATTTGCCAGCGGCATCCGTTGTTGTAATTCGCGGTAAAGTCGGGCCGTAAAACTTTGGTCGAGCAGTCGCCATAAAATAAGAAAAGGCACGACCGAAGCCGTGCCTTTCTAGTATTTATTTCTCTGTGTTTTCCGTGACCGCAGTGACCTTGGTGGTGAAAGCTGTGTCTTTGTAGTGAACTAGTCTCTCACCCCATCCAAAAACGCCCGTAACTTCCGCGACCTTGATGGATGCCGCAGCTTACGCAACGCTTTGGCTTCAATTTGCCGAATCCTCTCGCGGGTTACCGCGAACGACTGGCCAACTTCTTCCAAAGTATGCTCGCTGCCATCTTCGAGACCGAAGCGCATCTTGATGACTTTTTCCTCGCGCGGTGTCAGCGTGCGCAACACGTGCGAAGTCTGGTCTTTCAAGTTGACGTTGATCACCGCTTCCGCTGGTGAAACCACCGCGCGATCCTCGATGAAGTCACCCAAGTGCGAATCTTCCTCTTCACCAATTGGAGTTTCGAGGGAGATCGGCTCCTGCGCAATCTTGAGAACCTTGCGGACCTTCGCCACCGGAATATCCATACGCTTGGCAATTTCTTCCGATGTCGGTTCGCGCCCCAGCTCCTGCACCAGCTGCCGTGATGTCCGGATCAGCTTGTTGATCGTTTCGATCATGTGCACCGGGATACGAATCGTACGCGCCTGGTCAGCAATGGCACGCGTAATAGCTTGACGAATCCACCACGTAGCGTAGGTGGAGAACTTGTAGCCGCGGCGATATTCGAACTTATCGACGGCTTTCATCAAACCAATATTGCCTTCCTGAATCAGATCCAGGAATTGCAGCCCTCGGTTGGTGTACTTTTTCGCAATCGAAACCACCAGGCGCAGGTTGGCTTCAATCAGCTCTCGCTTCGCCTGCTCCGCATCCATGTCTCCCTGGATGATCTCGCGCTGTGTGCGCTTGAGCTCCTGGAACGACACGCCTGCTTCGACTTCCAGCTTCTCGAGTTCCGCATGCACCGCCCGCGACTGCCTGCGGTATTCCTTGCGCTGATCTTCGCTGCGAGTGGCTTCCGCCTTCTTCTCGAGATTATTCGACTGGCGGTCGAGCGAACGCATGGTGTCGACCGTCTTGTTCACACGGTCAATCAACCGCTTGCGTTCATTGTTGGTGAATCCAAGTTTGCGTACGCACTTGGAAACCTGCACAATCGATCGCGCCAGGGCGATGCGGTACTTGCGATATTCCCGGGGCTTTTTCTTTTGAGAAACCGCCGCGAATTTTTCCAGCTGCACGCCGGACTTTTTGTAAGCTTTGGCGAGATCGTCGATTTTCCCGGTGAACTCCTTCAAGCGGGCATCGAGAATGTCTTGCGTGATCTCTTCCTCGTCAAAGGTGACTACTTCTTTAATCGATCGCACGCCTTTTTTGAGGTCCTCGCCCATTGCCAGCAATTCGTGAATCACGATTGGCGACCGGGAGATGGACTTCAAAACGCGCAATTGACCGCGCTCAATACGCTTGGCGATTTCAACTTCGCCTTCGCGAGTAAGCAGCGGCACAGTCCCCATTTCGCGCAGATACATGCGGACGGGGTCGTTCGTTTTTTCGAGGGCGCCGGGAGTGAGGTCGAGCTCGACATCCTCCCCAACTTCCTCATCATCGAATTTTTTATCGAGCGTCGAGGAAGGAAGTTTCGGTCCCTCCAGCACATCGATACCTTGCGTTCCGATAGTTGTCAGTAGATCGTCGAGGTCTTCGGGAGAGTGCACATCGTGCGGGATGAGGTCATTGACCTGATCGTAAGTGAGATATCCCTTCTCTTTACCTGTATCGATCAACTTTTTAATATCGTCGTACTTGTCGTCTAGAGCCAAGAGGCGTTGTCCTCAGGTCGTCCTTCGGCAGGACGTTGAATTATTATTTGATTGGTGGGAACTGGCTATGGCGGAGCTATGCACCGACACAAACTTCAAATTCTAACACGAGAGTTCCCAGTAAACCAGCTGCAAAACTCATCGGATGAAGAATTCCACGGCTATGTTGCTTTCCACTAATAACTTAGATGGCATTGAGCCCCATTTAGTTTCAGGGTTCGAAGCGCAATTTTGGCCCAATTTTGGGCTTCTATGCCGAATCAGCGATTGGCGGATTGTCCTTCAAATTCGGATCCATCAGCTCCCGCTTAAGTCTGTCTTTTTCTCGCAATAGAACACGCAACCGATCCGGCTCATGTTTTTTATGCTGCAATTCGTGTTGGACCTGCTCCATCTTGCGTCTAAGCTGGATCTTTCGCAGCGCCCTCACCGCCCCTTCCAGCCGCTCCGCCGTTAGTTCTTCCTCTTCTTTCAGCAAGATAGACGCGAGAAGATTTCGTTCAGAATCAGGCAGCGGCAATTCCATTACATCGGCAGTTTGGAGCTCGGTCGTCAGTAGAGTCTCGATTAATGATTCTGTTGCCAATCCCATGTGCACTTGATCGGTTTGCAGAACAAAACGGGCTTGCCGCGCGGGATCGAACTCCTCCTCAGCGCCGTCGCGAGCTGAAATATGTTCTTGGGCAGTTTGTATTTCAGTAGCCGAGACCAGCGCACGAATCAGAATCTTCTCTGAATCCGTGATCTGTGCCTCGACGGGAGCTTTCAGAGCTGCCGAGGAACGATTCGTGACCGCATGTTTCAGTTCCTGGCGCAGGACGGCAGAGTCAATGCCGAGCTTTTGCGCAATTTCTTGCGCAAGCTCATCACGAACGATTCGGCTGGGTACTCGCTGAATATGTGGCAAAAGATAGTTAACTGCTTTGACCTTGCCTTCAGCGCTGCGAATCGGAGACAGCGTGCGTGCCCGCTCGATCAGGTAGGCAAAATAACGCTGGGATTCGCGCAGTGCCTTCTCGTATGCGTCTTTACCTTTTCGTCGGATAAACAGGTCAGGATCGAATCCCGTCTCCAGCGTCAACACTTTGATCTGGAATTCTTCTTCGATCAGCAATCCCAACGTTCGTTCAGTAGCTTTCGCGCCAGCCGTATCGGGGTCGAAGTTGACGACAACATTCTTGCTAAACCGTCCCAGCAACTTGGCCTGCAGCTCGGTGAAAGCCGTCCCCGAGCTGGCGATGACGTTGTGAAATCCAGCAGCAAAAACTGAAATGCAATCCATCTGGCCTTCAACCAGAATCGCGTAATCGAACTTGCGAATCCATTCCTTGGCTTGATCGAGATTGAAAAGCACCCGCGATTTGGAATAGATAGCAGTCTCAGGCGAATTCAAATACTTGGGACCAGACTTTTCGTCTGTCGCAAGCGTTCGTCCGGTGAACGCAATAACTCGCCCAGCCTCATTGCAAATTGGAAACATGACCCGATTGCGAAACTTGGAATACACGGAAGCAGTCGTTGGCCGTTGGTCGTCAGTCGTTGGCTTCTCCGGACGACTAACAGCCAACGACGAACGACTATCTTCCTGTTTCCACGAAAATAGCCCGCTCTCCCGTAACACTTCCTCACCAAATTCGCCCTTCAGCCGATCCCTTAACAGGAATCCCGAATCCGGCGCGAAGCCGATGCGGAACGCTTTGATCGTCTCTTCATCCAAGCCGCGTCCGGCGAGATATTCGCGCGCATGTGCCCCTTCCGGACGCCTCAGGCACTCCTGAAAAAACGCACAGGCCCGCTCATGCGCATCCAGCAGCACGCCGCGCAGTTTGGCATCTTTAGCTTCCGCCGGACTCGAGTAAGTGGCCTTCGGCAAAGCGATATTCAGCTTCTGCGCAATCAGCCGTACGGCCTCCGGAAAGGTAACGTTCTCGATCTTCTGCACGAAGGCGAAGACGTCTCCCTTGACGCCGCATCCGAAGCAATAAAAGAACTGCCGCGTGGCATGAACCGAGAACGAAGGCGTCTTCTCGCCATGAAAAGGACAAAGCCCGGAATAGTTCTGCGCCCCTGCCTTGCGCAGCTTGACGTAGTCGCCAACAATGCGAACAATGTCCGCCTGCTGCTTGACGATCTCTTTGAAGTCGCTGGACTCAGTCATGGCTGGGAAGAAAAACAATTAGATTGTGAGGGAAAGCGCGTGCAATAGAAATATATAAGAGCAGCATTGCTGTGGAGAAGCTGTGGAAGATGCGGCTTACTCGTTAAGTTCGTTGGAAAGACTCGGCAAATCCCCGGGTTTGAGCATTCCTTCATCTTTGCTGAATTTCTGACCTACTGTCATGCTGAGCGAAGTTGAGCTTTCGCTCGCGAAAGCTCAACAAGTCGAAGCACCCCTACTCGCACTACAATCTCTCATCCAGTGATACCAATCCCTGCTCAAATCCAGCCAGTGCGGGTTTGCTTATTCGATAAGCGCAATTTTTTGGTTGCGTGCCATTCCTTGAGCTGTTCTCGCGGTTGATTGCCTCCAATGCAATAGCTGCGATGGTCTGACAGCATGGGTAGAGTAGGGGTCCTTCGAATCGGTTCTTCATCGCTTCGCGAAGAAGAACTCTCCCTCAGGATGACATTTATTTCGGGAGAACGATTAAGGCGGTGATAGACATAACAAGCCCAAACTTTCCAATAACTGAACTCACTCCCACAAACTCCTGTCATGCTGAGCGAAGTTGAGCTTTCGCTAGCGAAAGCTCAAGGAGTCGAAGCACCCCTACCCGCACTACAATCTTTAATCCAGGGATACCAATCCCTACTTAAATCCAGCCAGTGCGGATTTACCGATTCAATCAGAGCAATCTTCTTGCTGCGGCGCCATTCCTTGAGTTGCTTTTCGCGATTGATTGCTTTCTACGAGTAGCTGCGATGGTCTGATGGCATGGGTGAGGTAGGGGTCCTTCGAATCGGTTCTTCTTCGCAGAGCGAAGAAGAACTCTCCCTCAGAATGACACTATTAGGGAGAACGATTAAAGCGGTGATACATATCACATATAGAATTAGCAATCTGACTCAACCCTGTCATGCTGAGCGAAGTTGAGCTTTCGCTCGCGAAAGCTCAAGGAGTCGAAGCACCCCTACCCGCACTACAATCTTTAATCCAGGGATACCAATCCCTACTTAAATCCAGCCAGTGCGGATTTACCGATTCAATCAGTGCAATTTTCTTGCTGCGTCGCCATCCCTTGAGTTGCTTTTCGCGATTGATTGCCTTCTCGACTTGATCGAACGATTCCCAATAGAGCAGCCGTTCAATATTATGCTCGTCCGTAAAGCCCTCCATCCGATGAAATTTATGCTCGAAAACGCGACGATGCAGATTGCCAGTCATCCCGATGTAAAGTGTGCCGGAGAGACTGCCTAGGATGTATATGCAGTAGCTGCGATGGTCTGACGGCATGGGTAAAGTAGGGGTCCTTCGAATCGGTCCTTCATCGCTTCGCGAAGAAGAACTCTCCCTCAGGATGACATTAGTGGGTGGGAATTATTAAAGCGGTGATACATATCACTACTATCGGTCCGCTGATCGTTTCCCAAAATGGTGCGACATTTTGCTTTGAGGGAGTCATGCTCAACCCCAAAATGTTAACGCCGTTCCTAAATAGTACTTAAGACATTCTCGTACATACCAGAACCTACGTACAATGTTCCCGTGGGAACATTACGCGCTTCTTCGGACGCACCCAAAACGCAAGTAGCAACGCTCACACCCTTAACTCCACCACCGTTGCTCCTCCTCCGCCTTCGTTCTGTTCTGGCTCTTTTACCGACTCTACATGCGGATGCTTCTGCAAATACTGCCGCAATGCCTTTCGCAATATTCCCATGCCGCTGCCGTGTACCACGCGCACTCGCGGCAGTCCCGCCAGGAATGCCCGGTCTACAAACTTCTCTACTTCTCGTGTTGCATCGTCGACGTTGTAGCCAATCACATTGATTTCTGATGGTGCGCCTTGGCCTTCGCTCTCCAGCGACACTGAAATCCCGCGAGCCCACGCCGCTTTCACTGGAGACTCAGCCACTCGCGCCAACACTTCGGCGATGTCGTCGCGCGCGATCTTCATCTTCATCATGCCGACTTCAACTTCGAAGTGGCTATCATCAATCCTGCGCAGGATCCTTGCGGGCCGCCCAACTGATTTGAGCTTAACTGTATCCCCTTCGGAGACATGCTTCACCAGTTGCGGTTGCGCATGCGGATCGCCTTCGTCTGCTCCCGTTGCATGTGCAACGACCATCGAATTGAATTGTTCGCTAAACTCACGCCGCAATTTGGAGATACGTCGCTCGGCGTCTTTCGATAGCTTCTGCGCCGCTGCGCGATCCTGAATTGCGTTTACGGTTTCACGCGCATGATATTCAAAATCTCGCAATAAGGATTCGAGTTTCTTTTCGAGCTCTTTGATTTTTACCTGCTGTTCTTTCTTCCCCTCAGCGGCAAGCCGCGCCTTCTCACGATCGAGTTCCTCTTCGCGTGTACGCAAGCGGAATCGTTCAGCCTCGGCCTCACGCAAGTCTGCATGTAAGCGGTCGAGAAATTCTCCGACATCACGCGCCTGCGTTCCCAATCGTCCGCGAGCCGATTCGATGATCGAAGGATTCAATCCCAACCGCTGCGCAATGTTGATGCCCGCCGAAGCCCCCGGCACTCCGATCTTCAATTCATATGTGGGCTGGAGTGTGGCTTCGTTGAATCCCACGGACGCGTTCACGACACCGGAAGTATTTGCGCCAAAGACTTTCAAAGAAGTGTGATGCGTAGAGATGATGGTGATGCATCCGATGCGGCGGAAATGCTCAGCAATCGCAACGGCCAGAGCCGCGCCTTCTTCGGGATCAGTCGCCGATCCGAGTTCGTCGAGTAACACCAAGGAGTGTGGCGTCGCCGTTTTCGAAATGAAATCAATGTTGGTGACGTGGGCCGAGAAGGTCGAAAGGTTCTGCTCGATTGATTGATAATCTCCAATGTCCGCCAACACTGCATCGAAGATGGGAAGCTCGGCGCGCTCGGCGGGAACGGGGATTCCGGACTGGGCCATCAGCGCGAGAAGTCCTGTTGTCTTCAGACCGACGGTTTTGCCTCCGGTGTTGGGGCCTGTGATGACGAGCTCGCGCTGCTCGCCTTCGAGTTCGATGATGACAGGTACGATGTGTCCGTTCTTTGCTTTGAGATTGCGTTCAAGCAGCGGATGACGGGCATTGCGGAGAATGAGCCGAGCGTCGCTCGGCCCGGACAGCCGAGGGCGGCTGTCCCTACGTGAGTCTGCCGAGGAAGGCGTGTTGTCAAAGATTACGGGAACGCAGTTGTAATCTTCCGCGAAGCGCGCCTTGGCGAATTGCAACTCTAACTCTTCGAGAACCTGCTGTGCGCTGAGAATTGCTTCGGCGTATTCGCCGATGCGACGGGTCATCTCCAGTAATATGCGGTGAATTTCCGCCAGTTCTTCATCGAACAGCCGCACCAGTTCGTTGTTTTGTTCGATGGTTTCAAGCGGCTCTACGAATACCGTCTGCCCGCTGGAGCTTGCGCCGTGTACCACTCCATTCACGCGCCGTTTTTGTTCGACCTTTACCGGAATGACGAATCGCTCTCCGCGAATCGTGATGAGTTCGTCCTGTACTGCGCCGCCTTCGGACAAACGGCGCAAATAGCCTCGCAACGAATCCTGAATCACACGTCGCTGCTTCTCCATCTCACGACGGATGCGCGCAAGCTCAGGAGAGGCGCGGTCTTCGAGCGTCCCATCCGGTTGGATCTTATTTCGAAAACCGCGCAAGAAGTCTGTGAAGTCTGGAATTTCAGAGGAGAGTTGTGCGACAGTTTTCCATTCCACCTTCATCGCGGCTGGTGGGCTCAGCGCAGTCTTCCGCCATTCCGCAGCGCGATCGACGATCAGGATCACGTCGCGAATTTCTTCTGTTTCCAGCGCAGCTCCAGCGATACGCGATTTCTCCAGAATAGTTGTTGCAACGAGCAATCCGGAGAAGTCGAAGCGTCCTCCAACGCGGCGGAACTCTCGAATCTCAGAGGTAAGTCGCTGCTGATTTTCAATCCATTCACGGTCAGTGGAAGGCGCGAGATTGGAGATACGTCTTTGGCCGAGGGGCGAGGAAGCGTATCCGCGCAGGAGATCGCGCAGGGACTCAAATTCCAGCACTCGGGCGCTGGTATGGAGAAGAGACTGCATTGGATTCATGGTACAAGAACAAGGGAAAAACATTCTCGCATCCCACCCTTGCGCACAAAACGCGCAAGAATGGGCCACCCCGGTAAAGTCAGTCGAAGGACGTATCCTCGCCTCCCCACCCTTGCAAAGTACCCAAGGATGGGGCACCCTCATATTTATGGCTTTCCCAATCACACGTTTTCGACGCTTGCGCCAGAACGAAACCCTGCGGGCCATGGTACGGGAAACTCGGCTCACGCCCGAGGCTTTTATCTATCCTCTATTTATTTGTCCTGGTGAAGGAGTTCGCAAAGAGATCCGCTCCATGCCGGGGGTCTTCAATCTTTCTGTTGATGAGGCCGTCAAAGAGGCTCGAGAGACTTATTCTCTGGGAGTGCCTGCGGTGATTTTGTTTGGACTTCCCGAGAAGAAAGACGAAGTAGCGACTGGCGCGTGGTCGGAGAACGGAATTGTGCAGCAGGCGGCGCGTGCCATCAAGCGCGAAGTTCCTGATCTTGTGATCATGGGCGACGTTTGCCTTTGTGAGTATATGTCGCATGGGCACTGTGGAATCGTCCGCACTACGCCGCAGTCAATTGGAGCGGCAGTTGCTATGCCGCCTGCCGTCGGCACGAATTACGAAATCGTCAATGATGCGACACTCGAACTGCTGGCCCGAACGTCTGTCTCGTTGGCGCAAGCTGGCGTCGACGTTATCGCCCCATCTGACATGATGGACGGACGCGTCGGCGCGATCCGCAAAGCTCTCGATCAAGCTGGGCTCACCAACACTCCTATTCTTTCTTACGCCGCGAAATTCGCCTCGGGATTCTACGGTCCATTTCGCGAAGCTGCCGACTCGGCTCCGCAATTCGGAGATCGCCGTTCTTACCAGATGGATGGAGCGAACTTGCGGGAAGCTATGCGCGAGATCGAAGCTGACATCGAAGAAGGCGCAGATATGATTATGGTGAAACCCGCGATGCCGTATCTCGATGTGATTGCGGAAGCGCGCCGCCGTTTTGATTTGCCGCTCGCGGCCTATCAGGTATCAGGTGAGTACGCGATGATCGAGGCCGCTGCCCGCAACGGGTGGATCGAGCGCGAGCGCGTCATCATGGAATCGCTGATCTCGATTCGCCGAGCTGGAGCCAATACAATTTTGACGTACTATGCGAAAGAAGCGGCGAAGCTACTGGCCGCTTGATAGTTGGTGGATGCTTCCCATGAAGCCCAGTAATTCTGAAGAAATTCCGGGTAGAGGGTTTATCGCCACGCGGTTGCAGTAAGCTTCAATTGCGAATTCATCAACGTTTAATCTGCCTGCAACAATCCTGAAACACGATCTGCTCAAACTTTTAGCAATCGTGTCTTCATCTACAAACAATCCAGTACGGGTGAATTTGGGAGTACCCGCTACCGAGCCGTGGGCGGGGAAGGCCCTGATCTTTGTAGTTGAAGATGAAGCCGATATCGCCCGCCTGATCTGCTTCCATCTCGACAGCGCAGGCTACTCTACGCATTGGTTCCCAAGTTCAACGGGAGTGGTTGAACAGGCAATGAAAGAGCTTCCGGCTCTATTCCTGCTAGATATTATGATCCCCGGCAGCGACGGCCTTGAGCTTTGTAGGCATCTTCGACAAAGCAAACCTCTTGCCGGTGCGCACATCATCTTCCTGACTGCAAAATCCGGAGAGTCGGACCGTGTGAAAGGGCTTGAACTTGGCGGCGACGATTACATCAGCAAGCCGTTCAGCCCGCGAGAACTAGTGGCGAGAGTGCGAGCTGTGCTTCGTCGCTCACGAGAGTCAGTTCAGCCGGAAGTCTTGAATCTGGGAGAAGTAGAAATTGACAGCTCCTCAATGATTCTCAAGGTGAGCGGCCGCGCTGTACCAACCACTACGCGTGAATTCCGCCTGCTGGATTATTTTGCCCGCCATACGGGACGCGTTTTTACTCGCGATCAACTGCTCGATGCGGTGTGGTCGGAGGGGTCTTTTGTGACTCCGCGTTCAGTGGATGTTTACGTGCGCCGTTTGCGAGAAAAGATAGAAGTGGACGCGGAGAATCCTTTGTACCTGAAAACTGTACGAGGAATCGGATATCGGTTCGACACTCCGAAGTAACGACTTCCTCGCTCCGTAGACCTGAACACTACGCACAGTTTTCATTCATCAAAGCAGGTTCGCGATGGGCGATGGTTGAAGAATAAAGAACTTTTTCTGTGGTAATGCGGCTGGCCTTGCGAATTTCTTCTGCAATTTTAGCCAATGCCTGGTTTCTACCAGCAGGTTCTTCAGCCGCAATCACCGAACTGGCAGCCAGAGTGAAAAGTAAAGCGTCCTCTTGCTTGTCGAAATAAAGCACAACTTGACTTGCTGCCATAGCGACCTCCGGTACAGATTGTGAAGGTCAATCATAAGGAAAATCCAGAGTACGTTGACGGTACTCTTTTGGTGCATGCTGACTCGAAAGTGCAGGCAAGCGCGATGGTTTCGCCAGCCGCGCCAAATGCCAGCCAGTAGCCGAAAAGTGCTACATTAAATGATTCATGTCCGCTCCCGAATCACGCTTTGTTAAAGCCTGTAAGTCGTTGCCGGTTGACCGTGCTCCCGTTTGGTTTATGCGCCAGGCAGGCCGTTATATGCCGGAGTATCGGGCAGTACGGAAGCGATATTCACTGATTGAGATTTGTAAGAAGCCCGAGATCGCAGCGGAAGTGACCATAACCGCCGCAGAATTCTTGAAGGTCGACGCAGCAATTATCTTTGCAGATCTCTTGTTGCCATTTGAAGTCATGGGGTTGCCGTTCCATTTTAGAGCTGGTGAAGGGCCAGTAATAGAAAAGCCGATACGCGTGGCGCAAGACATTGCTAATTTGCGCACGGATCGAGCTGCTGATTTGGGATACGTTTCTGAAGCCGTAAGACTGGTTTGCAATCACTTCGGAACAAGCCTTCCGGTGATCGGCTTCTGCGGAGCACCTTTTACATTAGCCAGCTACATGATCGAAGGCGGCAGCTCTCGCAACTATATTCATACAAAGAAAATGATGTATGACTCTCCAGGCGCATGGGATGAACTTATGCGAAAGTTGGTGGAGGTCACGGCGGCATACGCGAGTGAACAGGCGAGGGCAGGAGCGGACGTTATTCAGATTTTTGATAGTTGGGTGGGTTGTTTAAGCGTTGAGGATTATCGCCAGTATGTGCTTCCGCGCACGACTCGGCTTGTGAAAGCTTTACAGAAAACCGGTGCTCCTGTCATCTATTTCGGTACGGACAGCGCTACTCTGCTGACTTCCATGAAAGAAACTGGAGCGGATGTTATTGGATTAGACTGGCGAATCCAGTTGGATGAAGGGTGGGAGCGCATCGGCCATGATCGCGGCGTGCAAGGCAATCTGGACCCGGTGGTACTTTTCGCGGATTGGAAAGAAGTCAAATCGCGGGCTGAGGATATTCTGAATCGCGCTGCTGGGCGGCCCGGGCATATTTTTAATCTGGGTCACGGCATTCTTCCGGAGACTCCGGTTGAAAACGTGAAGGCCCTAGCCCGGTTTGTTCAGGAATACTCAGCAAAATCCGCCACCGTCCTTTAGTGGAGAAGTTATTTGGCTATCCCGAAGAATACGGCCGTTCTCCTTCTCGCCCACGGTAGTCCTGACTCTGTTGATGAAGTACCGGAATTTCTTTTGCAAGTCACCGGAGGGCGTACTCTCCCAGAGCAAGTGATTGAAGAAGTGAAGCATCGTTACGGCTTGATTGGGCAATCACCGCTTACTTGCTGGACGCGCGAGCAGGGTGACCGGCTTTTCCGGGAACTCGGATTGCCGGTTTACATTGGAATGAGGAATTGGAAGCCGTTCATCGCGGACGCGGTACGGTCGATGAGTGAAGCGGGAATCACGAGGGTGATCGCGATCTGTCTGGCTCCGCAGAATTCGCGGACAAGCGTGGGCCTTTACCGTAATGTGCTTAACAAAGCGATCAACGATTACTTAACCGGAGTTTCCTGTGAAGTTGATTTCGTCGAAGCATGGCACAGCCACCCTTTCTTGATCAAGGCATTTGCCGAAAAATTGCTTTCCGGCTGGAGTGATGCGTGTCGTGAGATGAAATCAAGTGTACCGGTAATTTTCACGGCGCATAGCGTCCCGCAACGAACTATTGCAGACGGTGACCCATACGAAACACAGGCCAAAGAGACTGCTGCCCTGGTCGCTCGAGAAATACTGCTTAGAGACGACGACTGGACTTTTGCATTTCAAAGCCAAGGCATGTCGGGCGGTGCATGGCTTGGCCCTACCGTGGAAGAAACGATTCTTAGCCTGAAAGCAGAGGGGCACGAATCCGTGTTTGTTCAACCCGTTGGATTTGTTTGTGATCACGTAGAGGTGCTCTACGATATTGATATTGCGTTCAAGCAATTCGCCAAGGGAGAAAACATGGTTCTGTTCCGGTCAGAATCTTTGAACGGATCGCCTCTACTGACCGCTGCGCTGGCTGATATTGTCCGTTCCCGAATGAACCTAAATTAATCATGAAACGGATCGCCATTATTGGCGGTGGCATTTCGGGCCTCTCGGCGGCTTTCTTCTTGGATCAGCAGCAGCGCGCCGGAGCGCCACTGGAATATCTGTTATTTGAAGCCAGTCCACGGTTAGGCGGCGTTCTGTCTACAGAACATGTTGAAGATTGCATCCTGGAAGCCGGTCCTGATTCGTTCCTTACTGAAAAGCCATGGGCCAGCGATCTCTGCCGTGAACTCGGCTTGGGCGATCAGCTTATAGGTTCCAACGATGCCGAGCGGAAAACCTACATCCTCGTGAATGGCAGGTTGATTCCGATTCCCGACGGCCTGATGTTCATGGTTCCAACCAAGGTTGTTCCCACTGCGTTCTCGCCGCTATTTTCCCTCGGCACTAAAGTAAGAATGGCGCGAGAGTGGTTTTATCCGAAGCGTGCAGCACGGTTTGCGACAGAAGATGAGTCTGTTGCGTCTTTGGTGGAACGTCATTATGGCGAAGAGGTAGTTGCCCGGTTGGCAGACCCACTGCTTTCTGGAGTGTACGGTGGTGTGGCGAGTGAACTCAGTGTCCGCGCGGTCTTGCCTCGGTTTGCAAAGATGGAACAAGAGTACGGCAGCCTAGGACGGGGCATTTTGGCGACACGAAAAATCGGAAGCCATAAAACCTCGAACCCACGCCGATCGTTATTCACGTCTCTGAGCGGCGGCATGCAGCAGATGGTCAGCGCGATAGTCGCCAGGCTTTCGCCATCCGCGCTGCGCGTGAACACAGCGGTGCAGACTCTTCACCAAGATGAAGGGTGGTTGGTGTCGACGAAAGATGGCACTCAGCGCTTCGACGCTATTATTCTCGCTACGCCGGCCGGTAATGCTGGTGCGCTTTTAAGAAAAGTACACGAGGAGCTTTCGACCGAGCTCACTGGTATACGCTACAGCTCATCGGTAATTGTGAATCTTGTGTACGACAAAACCGTGCGCTCGCAATTACCGCCGGGGTTTGGCTTCCTCGTGCCTCATAGTGAAGGCAAAAACGTTCTCGCAGTTACATTTGTGCATAACAAATTTAATGGCCGTGTTCCTGAAAACCGGGCTCTACTGCGATGCTTCCTGGGTGGAACGCGCAATGAAGGGATTCTCGAAAGCCCAGATAATCAGATCATCAAGCTGGTTCGAGAAGAACTTCAGCAAACACTTGCAATATCCGCCGAGCCTCTCTTAACTCGCGTCTACAAATGGAAGAACGTCATGGCTCAATATTCCGTTGGTCACTTGGATCGCATCAAGAGGATCGCGAGTTTGCAGCGACAATTGCATGGCCTAACGCTTGCAGGCAATGCATACAGCGGTATCGGCGTTCCAGATTGTGTTCGTAACGCGAAGGAAGCCGCTGCTGACGCACTGCGAAAAGTTGGACTAGATCAGCCTGTGTCGCCGCTCTCCTCCGCGGGACGCGCGTAGTTACATGGCCGCGTGGAGTTCAGACTTGGTTTTCCATCCTGAAAACGAACCGGTCGCTGACCAAAAAATTAGCGATTGAACAGACTGCGATGGCTACCACGTTTGCCGCTAAATAATGGATATGCATTGATCCGACAAGAAGCTGCATTAAGGTTATATTTCCCACAACTGAAATCAATCCATTCGACAAATTGAATTTCAAAGCGCGTCCAAATCGCCTCTCACATTTGCGATCAATCCAAGTGAATTTCTCATGCCACATGTAGTTGTGTAGAACCGTAATCTCCACCGCCGCCGCCGTGGCGATTAGATAATGGATATGAAGTCCAGTCTTGAGTACTGCAAGTACGATCAACTGGACCACAATTCCGATTCCGCCAACCGCGTTGAACTTGAGCCAGCGTATTCCGGTTTTGCAGATCTCGCGTCTCATGGGAGACGCTCTTCCATATACAAGCGATAAGTATTTCGGCCAAACGAGAAGATCAGCATGGCCGACATACCTAAAAGTCCAATAATTCCTCCTATGTCGAACAAACGGTAATGAACTTTCAGGACTGTCGGCCAGCGTAGAAGAGCCAGATTGCCAATCGATAGCAGCAGGCGCAATTCCGTGGGGCCGAAGTTCCAGAATGAAAGCTGGAATTCGCCGAGCGTGTAAGTAGCGAGATAAGACTGGATCGATAGCAAGAGGAAAGCAATCAACAATCCAATCGCTATGTAAGGATGCATGTAGCCCGAGAATGCCAATCCGGCCATTAATGCGAGCGCACCGATGCTGTCAATCATGTGATCGACATAAAACCCGTAACGAGGGCGTTGTTTTTGTCGAAGCCGCGCGACAGTGCCATCCAGGCTGTCACCCAACCAGTTGATGGCAAGACAAGCGATGACCCCCATCAACCACCAGTGGTTCCATCGCGAAAGAGCGTAGGCCACGCCCGCTGCGATCTGTCCGGCGAATCCCAATGCGGTTAGGTGATCCGAATTGATTGACTCGGGAATTTTCGTGGCGATCCAGAGTAGAACCCGCTTCTCTGTGTTTGCCAGAAAGCTTTGCTGAAAGCGTGCGGCGTCGCGAAACGAGGAAAGTTGTTTTTGGTTGAGTACTGCGGGATTTATCTGTTCACAAAAGTCGGTCCATGCGTTTTCCATTGCTCCTCCGAAATGTTCTATTCCGGAATTTGCGCTGCCACGTCGAAGTTAGCAATGCACAGTGGATAGCTTGCAGCTCAATTCGCGATAAACAGGTATGCGATTGAAAATGGGAGCCTTGGGGAGCTAGATAATCCGCGCGAAGGATTGCGATTAGGCGATTTTACCCGAAACTTCTTCGATCGCATCGCGCAACTGCTCGGCCGCCCAGTCGATTTGGTCCCGCGTAATAACAGCTGGAGGCGCAATCAAGAGGTGGTCTCCGGTAATGCCGTCGACACATCCCTGCATGGGGTAGACGAGCAGTCCACGCTTGAGTGCCGCTTGGCCGACTTGTCCCGCGAAATTCAACTCTGGAGAGAACGGTTGTTTGGTTGTTTTATTCGCGACAAACTCTACAGCCCACAGCAGGCCGATTCCACGAACATCTCCGACCGCTTCCCGATCGTAAAGACGCTTGAGTGCTGTCCCAAAATTCTCGGCGGCTGAATTGGGGTGGGCAGAGTCGGCTGCTGGAACAAGGCGTTGTTCCTGGATTCGGCGAAGGACCGCCTGTCCCGCTGCCAATGAAATGGGATGAGAGTTATAGGTGAACCCGTGCAGAAATGCTCCGCTGCCATTTGCTATGGCGTCCACGACTCTCTTCGTCATGATCACAGCGCCAAGCGGAGCATATCCGCTCGAAAGGCCTTTCGCGGTGACCAGGATGTCTGGCTTAATTCCCCAATGCTCGACCGCGAAATTCTTTCCCGTACGGCCCATGCCGGTCATCACTTCATCGGCTATTAGAAGGACATCATGCTTGCGGCAGATTTCCGCAATGCTTTTTAGATAACCGGGAGGTGGGGTAACAGCTCCAAGAGTCGCGCCGCTTACCGGCTCGAATATGAATCCGGCTACTGCTCCTTTATTCGCTACGATAGCCGCGTCCAACTCTGCTGCGTACTCTTGTCCGCAGTTTCGGCAACCGTCGGTGCAGTCGTAGTTGCATCTGTAGCAGTAGGGAACACCAATGTGGGTGAACTCCCGTACCATTGGAAGATAGATGTCTCGTCGTCGTTTATTCCCAGAAACCGAGAGTGCTCCCAGTGTTGAGCCGTGATAGCTTTGCGTGCGGCTTAATATTTGATGCCGTCCGTTTTCGCCGATTTCGCTTTGATACTGCCGGGCTAGCTTCAGAGCGGTCTCGACTGCTTCCGAACCTCCGCAGGTGAAGTACACAGCGCCGCCGAGGAAATTCGCCCCCGCAAAGTCGAGAAGCTCCTGGGCATAAGCTTCGGCAATTGGAGTTGTAAATTGGCTTGTGTGTACAAACTCGAGGCTTCTTGCCTGTTCGGCCATGGCGGCTGGAATCTCGGCAACTCCGTGTCCAATGAAATTCACTACCGCTGAACCGGAGAAGTCCAGATACCGCTTACCACTTTCATCCCACAGGTAGACTCCCTCGCCCCGCACAGCCAAAGGAAATGTTTTACGGAATGAACGCCGCAGCAGAGCGGGACGCGAAGGAACCGAAACTAAAGAATGCGGCACGAAACGAATTATCCGGTGCAGGGCATGAAGCTGTCAAAGCGCCAAGCTGCAATGCCGCAATTGCGAAATAAGCGTTACTTCCCAAGACGAGCGTGGGCAGATGAACCATCCGCGTATCTGCTTATCGTTATGCGAGCATGTAAAATCGGCTCTGGATGCCGGATTCTCCGAATATTCCTGAAGTAATTCCCGCGAGCCTCGCTACGCGCGCATTGCGCCTGTTTCGGCCATCGCACCAGCACACCGCATTTTCCGCAACTTTATTGCTGATGTCCGCGGTTATGCTCTCCCGGGTCATTGGCTACGTGCGAGAGATGTACATTGCATGGGCATTCGGTGCGGGAGCTCTTACGGATGCTTACAATGCTGGCTTCACCATCCCCGATTTTCTGAATTACATTCTTGCGGGTGGCACGGTTTCGATCACGTTCATCTCCATCTACACACGATTCCTTGCGGAGAAAAAAGAAGACGAGGCACAAAAAACTTTCTCAGTGATTGTCACGGTAATGACGACTGTGCTTCTCGCCGGAATCGTCATTGCTGAGATCTTTGCACCCGAGATTTGCCGCTGGTGGTTTAGCGGCTTTACCTCCGAGCAGCTTGCGTTATGCGTTCATTTAACCCGCATTCTTTTACCTGCCCAGATTTTCTTTTATGTCGGTGGGGTTGTTTCCGCTGTTTTGCTTTCTCGCCGGTTATTCCTTTTTCCCGCATTCGGACCACTGCTCTATAACGCATTCATTATTCTTGGAGGCATTTTTCTTTCGCGTCGGCTGGGGATCTCTTCACTCGCATATGGCGCACTGATTGGCAGTTTCATTGGGCCTTTTCTGGTGAATGCAATTGGAGCCGCGCGCGTCGGCACCGGTTACAGCTTTTCATTCGATACAAAAAACAAAGCTTTCCGCGAGTGGGTCCGTCTCACTATTCCTCTCATGTTGGGAGTGTCGCTGGTAACGGCTGATGATTGGATCCTTCGCCATTTCGCATCAAGCGGAGTGGGCGTCATCACACGCTTGAATTATGCAAAGCGTCTATTTACAGTCCCGATCGCCATATTAGGCCAAGCGACCGGACAGGCCTCTCTGCCATTCTTTGCGCGGCTGTTCGGGGAAAAGCGTACTCAGGAATTCACGGAAGCGGTGAATGGTTCGGTTTACCGAGTCATTGCCGCGGCTCTTCTGTTCACCAGTTGGATGATGGCCGCATCGCTCCCCTTGATTGATTTACTTTACCGCAGGGGGCACTTTGTTTTCTCCGATAGCCAGCAAACAGCAACTTACTTCTTTTTATTTTCACTCTCACTCCCATTCTGGTCGGCGCAGGCTTTGTACGCGCGTGCTTTTTATGCGACGGGCAACACGCTCACTCCAATGATCGCAAGTACCTTGATCACTCTGGGTTCGCTCCCCTTATATTCCGCGCTTTTCCACGTTTATTCGGCGGAGGGGCTTGCTGTGGCATCGGATCTGGGAATTATGGCGAACTGTCTAGCCATGGCCATCCTTCTTCGCCAACGTAAGCTGGTAACAACTGGACAACTCATATGGAGCGAAATAATCAAGGCGGGAATCACTGCAGTAGTTGCAGGGGTTCTCGCCTATGCAGTCGCGAAACATGTACTAGTAAACAATAGCAAGAGGGCAGACCTCGAAGCCCTTGGCTTGTTGACGATCACATGGGCAGCCGCCGCAACCGCGGGCTTATGGATCACTCGTTCGGAACTGCCACGCGATTTATTGCGGCGCAAATCAACAACCTACCCGCGCGCAGTTGAGTTGCAAACGGAAGAGTTATCCACCGGGAGCGAACCGTAGATTCCATGTTTACGGCATGTCGAAGCCGCCGCTAAATTGCTGTATGGCACTGTAGCACTCACAGGCGGATTCTTCGAGTTCAGCGCGATTAATGATCTTTACTGTGCCTCGTAAATTTTCAATAACACCCGCCCGTTGAAGAATTCCCGCAGCCAGGCTGACGCTTGGGCGTCCCGTGCCGAGCATTTGTGCAAGAAACTCATGCGTGATGGGAAGAAGTTCAGAGTCAACCCGGTCCTGACACATTAACAACCAGCGCGCGAGACGCTGTTCGATTTCATGCAAACGGTTACAAGCGGCAATTTGCGCGATCTGCAATCCTTGGATCAGCACATAACGGTTCAAAATTAACCGCAACTCTGGTGCGGATTGTAGTATTTCCCCTAACGCCGAGGATTTTATCCTCAATCCTTGTCCGGCTATTTGGGTAATTGCACGGTAAGGCCCCTGCCTCAATCCGACCGCCAGTGGCGTCCCGATCATTCCTTCTTTGCCCACAATCGCAACTTCCACGCTTTTTCCGTCCTGCGTCAGCACGACCAGCGAAACTAATCCTTCATTCAGAAAATATCCAAAGTCGATTCGACGCCCCGTTTCCTGCAAGATCAGTTGCGATGAAAGCTCCACAAGTTCCAGGTGGGGACGAAGCAGCGCATATTCCTGAGCAGGAATAGAAAGTAGAACGATATTTCGGACTGGTCGCCCGGAAAGATCAGTCCGCTTTGCGAGCTGTGAAGACGCCGACGATTTGTTACGCGAACTAGAAGTTTTATGAATACGTTCCAAGCAGTTTTCCTTGCAAACTGCACGCCCTGATACTTGACGAGAATGTGAACGTAGCCTAAGTGCGATAAAAATCTTTGTCTGTTCGTCAGCGAACCAACTATGGAGAGATAGTTACTACCGGAGGCCGAGACCGCCATTGAAATTTTGTATGATGCCATAACACTCGCAAGCCACACTTTCCAGTTGCTTGCGATTGATAATCTTTACGGTGCCGCGAAGATTATCAATTATTCCAGCTTGTTCCAACATGCCAGCCGCCAAGCTCACGCTGGGCCGGCCGGTTCCCAGCATTTGGGCAAGAAATTCGTGAGTTAAATGAAGATTTTGCGTGTCAACCCGATCCTGACACATTAATAACCAACGCGCGAGACGTTGTTCAATTTCATGCAAGCGATTACAGGCTGCGATTTGAGCGACTTGTAATCCGTGAAGAAGAGCAAAGCGATTGAGTTCCAAACGCAACTGCGGTGCGAGTGGGAGGATTTCCGCCAGGGTTTCTGCCCTTAAGCGAACGCCACTTCCAGCGATTTGCATAATTCCGCGCCATAGGCCACGTTGCAGGCCAACAATAAGAGGCATTCCGACCATCCCCTCGCGGCCCACAATACCTACCTCAACACTTCTACCATCATTGGTGAGAACTACGAGTGAAGTCATTCCATCGTTTACAAAGTAGCCATAATCGAGCCGTTCACCCGGCTCATGCAGAACACGATGCTGAGGAAGATCTACGGTTTCGAGATGAGGACGTATCAGTTGGAACTCATCATCAGGAATGGAAAGCAGAATGATGTTACGAATAGCGCCACCCGCTGGATCCGTTCTTTCACCCGCGAGGACAGGGCAAATGGTGAGCGGTGTCGATGGTTTCGCGATGGTGATATTTGCAATAGCCAAGGCTACTCTCTCCAAATTAATTCATTGGGCTTGGATGCTGAGAGGCTGCTCTGGTTGTAAGCCGAAAAATCTGTATTAAGGGTTAAAACTTTACTGATATTAATCAGGGGAGGATTTGTAGCGGATCGCAGAAAAAAACGAGCCTCCGAATCCTATTACTCAGGAGGCTCGTCGTGTTTTGAAGCAGAAATTAAGCGCGCGCTGCGGCGACTTCCGTTGTCACCGATGAAGATGCAGCTTTGGATTCCTCTCCATTCGCCTTCTGTCCAGCCTTGCGAATGTCGATACCACCCTTAAAAAATGCGCCATCTTCGATGGAAATTCGAGCTGCAACAACATCGCCTGTTAGGGAGCCGTCGCTACGGATGTCCACACGGTCACTGGCAGTAAGATTTCCGCGGACTTTTCCGAGTACCACGATCTCGCGGGCATTGATGTTGGCGGAAACAACGCCATTCCGGCCTACAGTAACGCGATTGCCGGCAAGATTAATGGAACCCTCCACACGTCCATCAATGTAAAGCGACTCGGAGCCGGTCACTTCACCCTTAATCACCAGCGACTTCCCGATCGTGGCCTGGTCTGCTGTACTGGTGGAAACTGGGCGCGCGGCAACCACTGGAGTAGACGAGGGAGTCTCGGTCACAGCAGAGGCTGTAGGGGTAAATGTCGATGGGCGCTCCGGTTCATTCGGCCTGGCGGGTGTTGTCGTTGGTTGATTCGTGGGCTTCCACATGGGCAAAAATCCTTCCTTTTAATGATGAAGTATAGGTCTAACCCGCATTTCGGTGACCAAACGAATTCTACTCCCGTCAAAGCCGTTCGTGTTGTGGAAATTGCGTGTTGCTGAATCTGCATCCGCATCAGAGACCCCATGCAAGGTGAGTTCCTGTAATTCTTTCCTTTTTGAAGGGGAGTTCTTACTAGGTTGGTCGGTCTAATTTCCCAATAGGAGACCTTTCCCGGCGTGATGCGCGGGTACATGGAGCGTCTGTGCCGTCATGGTATGGTTTTAGTGGTGGCCTAACGTATGGTCTCCGACAAACTCTCTGAGCCCGCCATTCTGAAGAAAATCGAACGCCAGCCGAACCACACTGCTGGCTACAAGCAATTAGTTCGCGAGCTGGGAGTAAAAGGAGATGGAAGAAGCGGTCTCCTTGCTGCACTGCAAAGGCTTGTTGATTCCAAGCAATTGATCAAAGTCGATTCAAACCGTTACGCAATTCCACACACTGCCAAAGGAAAGAACGCGGTCGTCGGCCGGCTCACCATGCATCGAGACGGCTTTGGATTTGTTATTCCCGATGCGAATTCGCTTGATGAACGGCTTAAGTCCCGGATCTCCGGGGACATATTCATTCCGCCCCATGCCGTTGGCTCTGCCATACATGGTGACCGCGTGCTGGTCGAGATTGAAAATGTTCGACCGGATGGACGAGCGGACGGTCGCATTATTCGCTCGGTTGTGCGTGCCCATACGACCATAGTTGGAATTTTCCATTACGGTGCACGCCAGAACCACGTTACGCCCATTGATCAGAAAATCTCCCGCGAAATCATCATTCCGCCAGGGATGGAGTATCCGAGTGCATCTCCCGGCCAAAGCGATTCAGCCTCCCCTGCCGGGGACACAGATGCCGGAAAGTCAACGCGTAAGACGGGCAAGAACGTTCACCGGGTTATCGGATCGGAAGCCACTCAGCGTGCCAAATGGGAAGACCTGGAAAATGTGGTGGTCGATGTCGAAATTACGGATTGGCCGTCGGGTACACAGAATCCGCGTGGGCGGGTAGTCGAAATTCTCGGCTACCAGGATGACTTCGGCGTCGATGTGGAGATGATCATCCGCAAGTTTCATCTTCCTCATCGTTTTCCGGCGGAGGTGCTAGAGGAAGCGCAGGAAGCCGAACCTATCATTTCTGCAACTGAGCTTAGCAAGCGCCGCGATTTTCGCGATCTCCCCATCGTCACGATAGATGGAGAAACTGCGCGCGATTTCGACGACGCAGTTCTGGTTCGACAGCTCGCTAACGGAAATTTCGAACTTCAGGTTCACATCGCTGATGTCTCCCAGTACGTGACCTCAGACTCAGCACTGGATCAGGAAGCGCGCCTTCGTGGCACGAGTGTTTACTTTCCAGATCGCGCCGTCCCCATGCTGCCGCTTGAATTATCCACGGACATTTGCAGCTTGCGTCCAAAGGTGGACCGGCTGGTAATGTCCTGCATTATGGAGATCGATCCTCGCGGAGAGGTAGTTGGCTACGAACTAAGCGAAGGGATTATTCGCTCCGCCGAACGTATGACGTACACCGATGTTAACGCCGTTCTCGAAGGTGACAAGGCTATGCGAGAACGATATGCCGATCACGTCTTTATTTTCGAAAAAATGCGTGACCTCGCCTTAATTCTTAATCGCAAGAGGGAGAAACGCGGTTCGATCGATTTCGATTTACCGGAGCCAGTGATCGAGTTTGACGAATCTGGATTGATGAAGAGCATTACCCGCTCCGAGCGCAATATCGCTCACCGTCTGATCGAAGAATTCATGCTCTGCGCAAACGAATGCGTCGCGCAATATTTGGATAGCAAGAGGGTGGCCTCGCTTCACCGCGTTCACGAGAAGCCAGATGCAAAGCGCGTATACGACTTTGAGGTCATCGCCGCAACATTCGGTTATTCGCTCGGTGTCGGCCCGCTACCTATTCAACGAGTGCAGTTCAAATCCGATCGCCGGGCCAGCTATGGCACCGGAAAACGTCCCAGACAAATGGAAATTCCGAAGGAAGTTCACATCACTCCGCGCATGTACCAAAAGTTGACTGAGAAGATTGCAGGCAAGCCGGAAGAAAGAATTCTTTCTTTCCTGATGCTGCGCTCGTTAAAACAGGCGCGCTATTCCGAAGAAAATCTTGGCCACTTCGCTTTGGCGGCAACGCACTATACGCATTTCACGTCACCAATTCGTCGATATCCCGACTTGATCGTGCATCGAATTTTGAAAGATGTGATTAGCGAATCGCCGGAACACTGGGAAGGAGAAGTGCCCATCGGCGTGTTTCCTCTTCCGAATTTGTCGAAAACCAGCCATAAAGACGAGGGTGCGACACCTTGGTCCAAACGCCGCGATCATTCTTCGGAAATCGAATCGCATATTCAGGTTCGCGGTCCAATCCCGCTAGCAGAACTTCATGACATTGCGGAAGAGGCAAGCCGGGCAGAACGCCGTGCTGCCGAAGCCGAACGCGAACTGATGGAATGGAAAAAAGCCAAATTCATGGAGAAGCACGTCGGAGACGAATTCGACGGACTGATCATCAGTGTCACGAAATACGGTTTTTTCGTCGAGCTTACGGACCTGTTCGTCGAAGGCCTTGTCCCTCTTAACAGCCTCATGGACGATCACTACACCTACCATGAAAATACGCGCGAAATTATTGGCCAGCGAAACCACAGAATCTACAGTAGGGGACAACGAATTCGCGTTCTCGTGGTCCGTATCGATCCCCTGGAAAAGAAAATTGAGTTTGCGGTCCTCGATACTGCACCCGGAAAGGCAGCCCACCGCCAGAGTTTTAAACCGAAGTCGAAAAAGATCAAAAAGGCCGAAAAAAGGAGAAAGAAGAAAGACAGGAAGTTGCATTAGATACTGGAAGGATCGGGAAATTCAGAAGTAGACGGAAAAACTGGTTCCGGAAACACGCTTCGAATAGTGTAAAATTCTCAAGTCAACCCTAATCGCCTGCGGATCTCCGCTGCGATCTTTCCATTTGTCGGGACGTGGCTCAGCCTGGTAGAGCACTCGCTTGGGGTGCGAGGGGTCGGCAGTTCAAATCTGCCCGTCCCG
>DASRFC010000005.1:0-3523 GCA_035651835.1 Terriglobales bacterium | reverse complement strand
GGCTTGAAATGGAGTACAGCCCCGACAACTACTCCCCAAAGCAATTGACGGAGCTCGAGCGGCAAATCAATCGATGGATCAAGAGTCATCGCCGCCAATCACGCCTGGGCAAAATCGGCTGAGAACTCGGTACTCACGAGTTAAGATTCTTGTACTGATAATAGTAGACCCTCATTCCCATGGTGCAGCCCCAATTCGCGACTTCCACGGGTGTAAGGCTCTTGAGGTCGCGCAGAGCAACTCCCAAGCGCTGGGCTTTCAGGATTGCGCCCTGAGTAAATCCGGAAGAGGAAACGGCGATCACGTTGACCGCATTCAGCGAAACCTTCCTGCCGTATAGTTCCTCTATCCATTTAACGTCTTGCCGCTCTTTATGCAGGCGGCATTCCGCTAGTGTCATGAAGCCATCGCGCCTGATCGTAATATCAATCTGGCGGGGCTGCGACGGATTGTCAGGGTCTGGAATGCGGTCGTTCCATGTAACTTCCGCGCCGGAACCCTCGATTAGCTCGATCGTGCGGTGTATCCGCTGCTCGAATTCCTCGGATTCTTTTGTCATGGAAGGTCCGCCTGGAATGAAAGCAAGTCAGGTGGAGTCCGCCGCCGCAGGGTCATGCCCAAATTCTTCCAGCGCATTGATGGATCGAATAAGGTCTGCGTCGGGGAACTTCGGTAGCTTTTGCAAATCCTTGCGAGATTTTTGCAACGCCATTATTCGCTTTGTGTGTTGGGGTATGACGCTCTTTCTCAGTTCATCAACATCGAGAGAACGAAATTGCCCCGTCGACGGATCAAGCCTGCCGGGTCTTTGCGCGTCCGTTTCTATTCGGAACAGCAGATCGATTTCCCGCAACTCATCCAACAGGGTGCAAAGCATTGCATATAGCAATTGGAGGGCATCTAAGGAAACTAGAATTTGATATGGCGAACGTGATTCATCTATATAAGAGCCGATACCTTTTTCATGATCATAGATGTGATGATGGATTATCGCATTTCGGTATGCTCTAACTTGGTCAACCTGAAAGAAGCAGTCTGCTATGCATTGTTTTGAGCTGTCGTCTAATAGAGTTGCGTTCTTCATGCACTCTCTGAGCAGGCTCAACTTAGCTTTGGTGCTTAGGACTTTATCGACCGACAATTGCAACCAGAATGGCGACTTAGCAAATAAAATGAATGATCCGATAAAGTCGATATGGGCCTCTATTTGATTCCACTTTAAAGTGATGGCCCCAATTTCTGCCAGCTGCTCTGCCGTGTACGCTTTTTTTGGGTCTGACTCGAAGTTGGCTGGCCGAAGGCTAAGATCCGACGGCGCTCGCCGCTTCATCACTTCATGCCCATCTGGCAGTCTCTTTTCGCGACGCTTCTTAGATTTGCCAATCGGCCTGCCCATTGCATACCTCGCCAAACAGCTCGCAGAAATTCAGGTGCATCGTCTGCGTAAACCTGAGCCTGGTCAACCGCAGCACTGTCTTTGCACATAGTTGTCTGATCCATTTGGGCGCTGCCCCACATCCTGACTCACAGTCCCAATTTCCGGAATTGGCCGAAAGCGCTGAATCCGCTGCGACCCAGCATCGCGAGGGCGGCCCCGTTGGGTGGCCGGAATCTTGCCAATCGTGATATGCCCCCTCTTGCTACTGAAAAAAAGACTGGGCGCGGTTGATGGTTAGAGTGAAACGGGCCTTCTTTGAGTCTGCCAGAGTTATAGGCGTAAACGTCAGACTTCGGTGCCAACCTGGCGGCCGAATTGGAGCCTGAAGTGTATAGCGCCATTAAGGACTTCCAATCGTTGCTGGTTGGAGCGGGGGTAAGCGCTACGCGAAACTGCCTTGTTATACGTTTGGGTGGCCCGGCAGGTTACATGTTCTGCGGGGTGGGCGCCTCGCGTAGCGCCCAGGACTTATACTCCTGAACCGGTGCATCCGCCAAAGGACAAAACGTGGAATTTCCGAAGAGAACCGCGCAGCTTGCCGCTGAATCTGAATCCTATGCGATTCTGCTGTACAAGCTGCGGAAGTTGGGAATATTCCGAAACGTTACAGAGAACGATTACGGAGTCGATTTTGAGATCGAATTGGTTGTAGATGACAAGCTGATCGGTCGCTACTTTAAAGCACAGGTCAAATCGGCGGCTGAGATCAAACCGCGTAAACGCGACAACGTTCCGACTGTTGGGGGAATAAAACAAAGCACACTAAGCTATTGGTGCTCTCTGAGCACTCATACTCACGTCCTGGCTTATGCGGTTGATCTGAAAACGGAAGAGATATACGTATCTCGACCGCTCTTTTGGCAAGCAACAAAACTCATCGATGGCACCAAGAAAAGCAAATCGATTGAGTTTCTCCCAAAGTCTGAGCGGCCATTCGACGTCTACGAAAAAACGGTCCTATTTTCCGTATCACCTTCAGCGCCTGACACAATTCATGCTCACACAACGGCGCTCCGGAATTTACGGCAGCTCTTCGAACTCTATGCTGATGTATTCCACTATGACTCCGGCTCCGAGTTACCCGACCCTTGGGTTTTCCATGTTTTTCTCGATGTCTGCAAGGTCTTACTGTGGATTGAGGCAGGGCAAGCGTTCGATGGTAAGTTTCCTTCTGAAATAGAAGTATCGAAAGTTTTGTCATTCAGCTACTGGGCGACCAAGAGCAATACGTCAGGAACAGACGTGACGAATCACGTCGCTCAAATTCCAATGAAGGTCTTGTTTCCACTTCTGATAGAGCGTCTCGGAGAGTTGCGTCAGGACGTTCTGGGCGGAATTTATTATTGGAGCTACAAGAATCGGGCATACCTCGAAATGGTGCACAAGGCAGTGCTACCCCAAGATCTCGATGAGAAGACTATCCTCGAATGGGCCTATCACTTTGAGACACAAGCGGCCAAAGCGCCATATTCAGGTGAATTATGGATGAAGATAAGAGACGCGCGAGAACTCGCGTCTGAGGCGGCACGCCAAGCGGACGATACAGATAGCGAACCCTCGGACGCCTGAGATAGCGACAGGGACCTAGTTGGTTTTGTCCCAGGGAGATTCGTTCAATTCAACTGGCGATAGGGAGGCTTGCCATATACGTCGGCACTCGAGAACCGGATCGGGCGGCGTCTCCAACTTCTCTGCGAAATCCACGAACGCATCAAGCCAACTGAGCCAATGCAGGCGTTCGAGGCCGGGAGGAAACCTATCAAGAATCAAACGGCGGATATTGTCGATCGCGGTGATATTGTCCATGTGGCCACGTTCGCAAAGTTCAATGTAAATGTCACTCCCGCATTATTGGGCATTTTGCCCAGAAACTCGAACTGGGCCGAAAAGAACACGAAACTCTTTCGCCCTACCGATCGGACGCATGCTGCGCCGATGCGCGTTTGGGGGTTCTCTCGATAGAAATGTGGGCTCCCCTTCGAGTGCTGAATTCGCGATCTTCTCTCGCAAGGCAGTGCCTGGAAAGTATCCGGGCTAGTCAAATAGGCGCGAGAGGCTCCGTTGCAGTACACGGCTCGTTTTATT
>DASRFC010000004.1:0-79524 GCA_035651835.1 Terriglobales bacterium | reverse complement strand
TCACGATCGCATGCAAATGGCAGCCAACGGTCAGCTCTTTATTGGAGCAAATACCTGCTCCAACGTAACGACATCCACGGAGACTCGAGGTTGTCTTTCGATTGTGAATGCTTCGAATCCCAGCGGCATTACTGATTCCAGCGTCGTTTTCCCGCCTGACAATGGAGATGTAACCGGGATTCAGCCCATTACCAACCGGAACGTTGTCTACGTTTGTCAAAATAAGCAGTTTCGTATCTACGACACAACTACCGACAAGCTGCTGGTGCAAAGCAAGCCGGTTAACATTATCGGTCAGCCCACAGACGTACTCTTGGTAGATGGACCACCGTAAACAGAAAGCATCACAGCGGTTTTTCTGTGGCGAAGATTGCGCGCCTTACTCGCGGAATTACGTTTGCGTGCCAACCAGCTGTAATTGCATTAATTTTACGGATCAAGCAGATGGGGAATCGATCAAAGGGTCAAACCAATTTCATCTTGACTGGTTTGACCCTCCAAAGAACAACAGCTCCGGTAGCAGTTATTGTGGCAAGCCCGTCAGAGGATCAAGAATCAGCTTCTGAGCTTTATGCTTGCCGCTGAAATCAAACAAGCCATCCAGCGTGCCAGCTTTCTCATCGGTCGATCCATTGCCCAGACGTCCAAGTCCCCGGTCCACGTCAACCGCTGCTCGTAATTTCACCTTACGCACGGCAGAATTACGTGGATCATCAGATCACCGACCAATCCTCGGTGCTTCGCTTTGTGGAAGACAATTAGTGACGGTCCCATCGATCAGCGAGAAAAAAGAGCTTAAATCCCAATCTGATAAAATTGGGAAAAACAGTGCGCATCGACCACGGAGAGATGGGTGAGTGGTTGAAACCAGACGCCTCGAAAGCGTCCGTGCCTTAACGGGCACCGGGGGTTCGAATCCCTCTCTCTCCGCCATTAACTTTGTAATCTGGCGCTTAGCTGGTGGTTGATAACCTACACTGACCTAAATCGGAAGTGTCACCCATTGGCCAATCTCGAAGTCAACTGCTAAGCGAATCAATATCCAATCGGCCGGTGAGGTCTTGCCGCTGCACCATTGATTGGTGCAGGTGGTGCTGCTGCCTTGGCTACACCGGGTGAATTGGCGAGTGGTGCCGAAAAGTTCCTGCAAATCTCCCTAACACTCCATCGGTGGTTACACATTGAAGGGATGCACCCGTCCGGTGATACTCTTACCGCAATTTATCTTCGGCAATAGGTCCTTAGCACAAGGCTGCGCCCTAATATTCGTTTGAATGAATACGTCCGAGAATCACCACTTACCGCATCGACTCTTCAACTTCATTAATCCAGTCAGGACGCTTCAACACTTCTCGCGGTTTTGGACCATCCGCCGCTCCTACGATTCCATCTCGTTCCATCAAGTCAATCAGATGGGCTGCTCGGCCATAACCGATCCGCAATCGCCGCTGCAGCAGGGAAGTAGAGGCTTTCCCGAATTCAAGCACGAGACGAATAGCATCTTCGAATAGCGGGTCACTCTCGTCTTCGCCACTATCGCCACTCGCACCGGAACCACCGTCTTCGCGTTCTTCCTTCGGGACTTCCAGGAATTGCTGTTCGTACTCCGCTGTCCCTTGTGAGCGCCAGAATTCAACTACCGCGGCAATTTCCTTTTCGGTAACAAACGGAGCATGCAAACGATGCACGCGGGCCGATCCTGAGGGCAAGTAAAGCATGTCGCCCTTGCCCAGCAGCGCTTCGGCGCCATTGGCATCGAGAATGGTACGCGAGTCAATTTTGGTGGCTACGCGGAATGAGATACGAGCAGGGAAGTTCGCCTTGATGAGTCCGGTAATGACATCGACGGAGGGCCGCTGTGTTGCAAGAACCAGATGAATTCCCACTGCTCGCGCCATCTGCGCTAAGCGGGTCACGGATTCTTCGACGTTGCCGGAGTCGAGCATCATCAGGTCCGCCAATTCATCAATGATGATTACGATGAATGGAATGGGACGCTCGTCAGCATCTTCCCCGAACAGGCTTGGGGTTGGGACGTCATCAAACAATTTGTTGTACTGGTCGATATTGCGTACGCCCTTCGCGGCAAGCAGTTTAAGGCGCCGCTCCATCTCCCGCACAGCGTTACGCAAAGCATTGGCTGCTAACTTCGGCTCGGTGATGATAGGCGTGAATAAGTGTGGCACGCCTTCGTAATTACCGAGTTCCAGCCGCTTTGGATCCACGAGAATCAATCGAACTTGATCCGGCGTCGCTTTGTACAAAATTGACATGATCATGGCGTTAATCGCCACGCTTTTACCGGCTCCGGTTGATCCCGCTATGAGCAGGTGAGGCATCCCAGCCAGATCTGCCGTAACGATGCGTCCGTTGATGTCTTTGCCAAGTGCGAGTGTAAGTTTGGATTTTGTTCCAAAGAATTCGTGAGACTCGACATTCTCGCGCAGCCAGATAATTTCGCGCTGGCGGTTCGGCACTTGTATGCCGACTGTAGATTTGCCGGCCATCCGTTCAATCAGAATGCTTTCGGCTTTAAGCGCGAGACAGAGGTCGTCCGTCAGGCCCGTGATGCGGCTGTATTTGATCCCAGCTTCAGGTTTGAACTCGAAAGTAGTGACAACTGGTCCGGGATTAATTTGCGTGATCTGACCATGTACTCCGAATTCGGCATACTTATCGGTAAGGACCTGGGCCAGGACTTTCAGTTCATCGGCGTCCACTGCCTGTTGTTCATCCGGACGCTGCAACAGACTACTTGGCGGCAGCTTGAATCCCCCTGCCAGCTTTGGAAGCGTTGTCTTAGCAACATGATCGCTATCTGCACGCTCGGTTACCTGGGGCGCAATAATTGCTGGTTTAGGCTGCGAGGCCAGCAGACCCTCGGACCGGGATTCTTCGAACTCTTCTTCAGCAAAGGTGCGGTCAATTCCTGTTCTCACCGGCTCAGGAGGACGAACAGGTGCGTTCGGTGAGGCGGCTTTTGCGGACACCATCTTGGTGGCAATTACCGGCTTTGGTGAAGCGCGACGCTTCTCTAAATCCTTCTGCATTCGCCGTCTCGCACGCTCCGCCTGCCAATCTTGATAACGCTCCCAAAGAGCGACAACGAAAGCGAATCGAGTAGGAGCCCACAGTCGTAATGCGGAAAAAGAAAATGCAGTCGAAAGGTAAAGCGCGACGGCCAGGATGCTGGTGCAAACGATATAGGCTCCAGCTAAATTGAAGTAATGGATTAGAAAGTCACCGACGATTCTTCCCAACAGACCTTCGATCGGAATCGTACCCATCCAGCGAGTGTGACCAGGCAAAAGCGCGAGCATCGCCGGGACAAACATCACCAGCCAGAGTCCGCCGAGTGACTTTGCAATGGGAGATGCTACTTTGCGTGAACGAAACCAGCGCATTCCGAGTACAGCAGGGAATACCGGAAGCAAAAATGCGCCGATGCCGAAGACTTGCAGAACAATATCGGCAATAACCGCTCCCACAACGCCAATCCAATTACGCGCTGCATGAGATCCGGTTAACACAGAGGCGCTATCAAACGACGGATCAAGAGGAGAATAGGAGGCTAAGGCGAGAAAAAGAAGGAGCGCGGAGACACACAACAGGAATCCCACCAGCTCATTGAGCCGGCGGTTATTCGTCGGTGCGAAAATCTTCGAGTAAAACTTCATTTGGGCGTATATGGGTCGCAAGAAAAGCGATTCTTCCTACGCTGCCAGATCGACGCCAGAGCCCTTTGATTATGACAAGAACTTTGCCCACCGACAACGTTGGATTCCGATAGCAGTATCCAGAGTGACAAACACTACCTATGCGGCTAGCTTCGCGGCGAACGCAAGCACCAGTATTCCGACAATAATCCGGTAAATAGCGAAAGGCGCGAAGCCGCGTTTGCGGACCCATGCCATGAACCAGGCTACGGAGCCATAAGCGACGATAAATGACATCGCAAAGCCGATTGCCAGAACTATCCAGCCATGTTGGCTAATCTGCGCAACCCCAATCGGATTCGCGCCTTTGCCTCGAAGGGACTTAAGCAAGTCGTAGCAAGTAGCCACAACCATGGTTGGGATGGAGAGAAAGAACGAAAATTCCAATGCGGAAGCTCGCGACATGCCTGCGAGTTGTCCTCCGGCGATAGTAGACATTGACCTGGACGTTCCGGGAAATACTGCCGAGAGAATCTGGCAGGCGCCGATCCAAATAGCTTGCCCCAGGCTCATGTCTTCCATCTTCCAGGTGTGAATGCGGCCGCCAGGTGCGTTTGACCCCGCAGCTTCTGCGCTGGAATTCATCGCATCTACAATCCACATCACAATGCCACCGACGAGCAGGGAGGTCCCCATGATTTGAAGACTCTCCAGATGTTTACCGATCACTTTGGTTAGCAGAAACGCGGGAATTGCAGTTACCACGAATGCAACCATGGTAAGGCCAAGCGGATGCGTTAAGGCTGTGCGGTCTCCTCGTTCACCTTGCGGAAATGTAGAAAGAAACTTAGCGATACGGCTTCGAAAATAAATCGGAAGACACAAGATGGCTCCCAACTGAATCACGATCGTATACATCTTCCAATATCCATCGGAAAGGCTGATATGCAGCAATGCTTCCGAAATCCGCAGATGTGCGGTAGAGCTGACGGGCAAGAATTCAGTCAATCCCTCTACGATTCCTAAAATCATCGACAACAAATAGTCGTTCAAATTTCCTCCAGAGGTGTGAGGAAAGTATCGCAGAAATCAGGAGACTTTAAGGCTAGTAGAGATTTGGTTCTCGAAGCGATTAATCCGCATTTACTGTGTGGTATTGCCATAGGTGGGAATATCTTGTTCCATTAAAAATAGAAGCCTTTGCGCCCGTGCACCCCAATCGGATTGAGGGGATTGCGCGACGACCTTTTGTGCAAGCGCGACAGCTTTCACCTTCGATTCGGCCGACTTCTTGGCCTGGTCGTCACTCTTGTAAATCTCGATTAGCGCCGATCGCCTGTATGCTGCGTCGAACAACGCTTCAGCTAATGCGGGAGACTGCGGATGATCGTTGGCATATTTCTCATAAATATCGGCTTCTTTGTCGGGACACTTTGGCTGCCCCTGCCAGTCTCCGCAGAGCTTGTTGTCGATCAGGTGGAAGGCAGCCAGGTCAGCCCATTTAGTCCCCGGAAATTTCTTCATGACTTCCTTCATGTACTTCTCATCCATCCCTTCACGCAAGTAGGCTTCCTGCTCTCGTGCCGAAGGGCGGGACATGACATCGGTCTTCTCAATTTGCCAGCGAATATCCGCGGAACGATACATGGCCTCACCCGCAAGTGGGGAAGTGGGGAAGTATTCGGCAGTCCGATAGTAAAGGCGCATTGCATCTTGTGCGGCTCCATTGCGTTCGTGACTGCGGCTGGCTTGATCTTCGGAATCAACAGCCTCGCCAAATAGAATTTTGTCGCCATTCGGAGTTGTTGTCCGAACGATGCCCTTATCCTGCACCCAGCCTGTAACGACCTTTTCTTCGGTTAACGTCGCTTCTACATTGATCCAATTTCCGCTGGTTTCCAGAATGACCAATTCACGGCCACGCGCCACATCCGCGAGCTTAGCGGAATTGTTATCCGGAGAGACATGAATTGCGGCCTCTTGAATAGGCGCGGCTCGCAAAACTTCAGCAAATCCCATGGAGCTGAACAGCAACACTAATACAATGAATTTAAAGGCAAGCGGCTTCATGAAGTTTTCTGGCGTAACTGAGTTAACGTTTGCGGATCAGTATTCCCGCCACTGATGACCGCAACGTTTATCTTTGTGTTCGGTAATTGATCGCGATGGAACAAAAATGCCGCGGTAGCAACCGCTCCGCTTGGCTCGGCGGTCGTTTTTGGATTGGCCGCCAATCGTTGCATCGTCTTTTGAATTTCATCTTCGTTGACGGTTACGATATCGTCTAGAAATTTTTGGATATGCTCAAAATTGATGGCGCCAATACTCTGCGTGCGAAGTCCATCCGCAACAGTTCGAGAAACTTGTTCAGCGGGGAACTGGATAATTTTTCCAGAACGTAGACTGGCTTGCGCATCAGCCGCAAGTTCTGGCTCGACTCCAATTACATTTACACTTGGCTTGCTCAGCTTAATGGCTGCGGCCACGCCGCTGCTTAACCCGCCTCCGCCGACTGGAACCAGAACTGTTTCAACTTCGGGCATGTCTTCTAATATTTCCAAACCAATAGTGCCTTGCCCCGCGATGATCTTTTCGTCGTTGTACGGAGGAACAATGACATATCCATGCTGTGCGGCCAATTCTTCAGCTTTGAGCTGACGTTCCAGACTTCCCGGTCCAACTAGAACTATTTCCGCTCCCAGCGCAGCCGTTGCCTCGCGCTTGATAGCCGGAGCGTTGTTCGGCATCACGATGACAGCTTTGGCTCCCAATGCCCGTGCCGCATAGGCAACCCCTTGCGCGTGGTTGCCGCTCGAGTATGTGATCACGCCGAGTTTTCGTTCTTCAGAAGTAAGCGAAGCAATCTTGTTGTAAGCTCCACGTAGTTTGAAGGCTCCAATAGGCTGAAGGTTTTCTGGCTTCAGATAAAGTTCGCGAGTATCGTTTGCCGAATCAAGCTCATGAACATGGCAGCGGATCAATCCAGTGCGCACAGTGATGTCGCGCAAACGAGCTTGAGCTTCGCGGATGTCGTCGAGTGTAACCAGTGAGCTCATTAAATTTCCAATATCACTGGCATAATCAACGGGCGCTTCTGCGTCTGCTTCGAGATATATCTCTTCAAATCCGTTCTTATTTTTTCTTTGATTACGCCATAATCCGTTTTCTCTTCATCGCTTGATTGTTCCAGCGTGTTCATTACAATCTGGCGGGCGCTGTCCATCAATCCGTCTTCGCCAGGGTTGAAGCCTCGCGTCACGATTTCCGGCGCGCTCTCGACACGCCCGGTCAATTTGTTAATCGCAATGATCGGCAGCACGATTCCATCTTCACTCAGATGCCTTCGATCTTTAACAATCAGATCCTCGACCACATCGGTTCGTGAACCGGAGTCGATACACACCCGCCCAACATTAATGCGTCCCGCTTTGCGCGCACCTAATTCGTCAAATTCCAGAATATCGCCGCTCTCGATCAGCATTACATTGCCCACGGAGCCCTGCATTGCGCCAGCCAACTCGGCATGCAACTTAAGCTGCCGGTACTCACCGTGTACAGGGATGAAGTATTTAGGTTTAACCAAGTTAATAATCAGGCGCAGTTCTTCCTGGCTGGCATGCCCGCTGACGTGAATTGGCGGCGATGACCCGTCATCATAGATGACATGTGCTTGCCGCCGGAAAAGATGATCCACCATGCGGTAAATCCCTTTTTCATTTCCCGGGATGATTCGCGAGGACAGCATCACGGTGTCGCCCTTTTCAATCTTGGCGTGCTTATGATTGTCCACCGCGGCCCGCGATAGAGCTGACATTGGCTCACCCTGAGTTCCGCTAATCAGGACGCAGATTTTCTCCGGGGCGAAGTTCTTCATTTCGCCAGGGTGAATCAACAATCCTTCGGGAATCTCAATGTAGCCAAGGTCTTCAGCGATCTCCGCCGAATTGTTCATGGAGCGGCCAACAAACGCGACTTTGCGCCCATGCTCCCAAGCCATCTCTACGGCAAGCTTGATGCGATGAATGGAAGAAGAAAAACAAGAAATGAATAGCCTTCTCTGCGTGTGGGCAAAAACTTCTTCGAATTTGCGGCGGACTGCGCGTTCACTTGGGGTATAACCCTTGCGCTCGACGTTGGTTGAATCTTGAAAGAGGGCAAGCACTCCTTCTTTGCCGTATTCCGCAAAAGAGTGTAGATCGAATAACCGGTTGTCGGTGGGAGTGGGATCAACCTTAAAGTCGCCAGTGTGAATAAGCACACCCAGCGGTGTATGAATGGCAAGAGCCACGCAATTCACCAGGCTATGCGTAACCTGAATGGGATGAATCGTGAAAGGACCAATTTTGAAGCGTTCGCCCGGCGTGATCTCGTTTAGATCCGCATTATCAAGCAAGCCATGCTCTTCAAGCTTGTCTTCTACATAAGCCAGAGTGAACTCAGTACCCCAGACGGGAACGTTTAGCTCGGAAAGGATAAAAGGCAACGCGCCAATATGATCTTCATGCCCGTGGGTAAGCACAATGGCTTTCACCCGCTCGCGGTTCTCGGTGAGATACGAAATATCTGGGACAACAATATCCACGCCCAGAAGCTCGGCTTCGGGGAACATTAGTCCCGCATCGATGACGATGATGTCATCCCCCCAACGTACGGCCATGCAGTTCATTCCGAACTCGCCCAAGCCGCCTAAAGGTACAACTTGCAATTTTCCAGTTGGCATTATTTGTTTATTGATCGTAGCACAGGGTTATTGACAAAGGACTTGGCGCCGCGCGTATCCGATTTAAGATAAGTTTATCTCCCATAAGCCATTTAGCTTTATGAGATAAAATTGCATCTAAGCTGAATATGGTTGAGGATATCCGCAAATCTTGGCTCAGACGGCGAGTGGAGAGTGCTCTTCGAAGCGGCTTCCATCATGCTTATGAAACCGTCAAAGTAGATCCTTCAAAATTCCTTCTGCAACTGCGGGTTGCGCACGGTCTTCCTATTACAACTTTCCATGGTCTCTATTCGGTGGAGATGAGCGTGCTTGATGATGTGGCGCAAGAAGTGATCCGCAGTGGTGCGAAAGTTGCGATGGCGGAAGGCGCTGGATTGGGACTGGGAGGTTTGATAACCATTGTCCCGGACCTGAGTATTTTGGCAGGGCTGACCATGCGCACAATACAGAAGCTCAGTCTTCTTTATGGCTTCGAATACAACACCGAAGAGGAAACCGCTGAGCTATGGATTGCTGCCGCCAGCGCTGCGGGAGTGGATATTAGCCGTGACCTCATCGAGAAACAATTCGTAAAACGTTTTGTCCCTCGAGTCATTCAACGTATAGCCGTTAAAACCAGTCAGGAAATGGTTGAAAAGTGGTCGGGCAGGTTAATTCCGCTGGCTAGTTCTGTAATTGGGGCTGGGCTGAATTATTATTTTGTGCGCGCATGGGGTGAGCGGGCTTGCTCCCATTTTCACCAGCGACATCTTGAAGTTCGAAGCCGCATGAGTTCTACATCGGTAACCTCACCTCCAATCATTGAGGCAACTTTTTCGTAAACAACGATTCGATTGCATTAACAGGCGTACTCCCCTAAGCTCAACACCTACCGCTAACATGACCATCTTTCATTCTTCAGCCATTCTTTTTGATTTGGACGGCGTTCTTGTTGATTCCACTGTTTCGATTATTCGTCATTGGAGCACGTGGGCGGAGCGCAATCGAATTGATCCGCAGAAAGTGTTAGCTGTCATTCACGGACGACGGACAGTTGAAGTATTGCGAATGATGGCGCCTCATTTAGATGCCGAAGTTGAAGCGATGAGAATTGAACAAGGCGTGACCGATGATAACGGAACTGCAGTTGTGCCGGGCGCATTACAGTTGCTGACTTCACTACCGGAAGACCGCTGGTGTGTCGTAACATCCGGGACGCGTGGATTGGCAATGTCTCGCATCCGGGGAGCCAATCTTCCTGTTCCCAGGATTTTGGTTGGAGCCGACGACGTGACCAAAGGAAAGCCTGACCCTGAGCCTTATTTGAGAGGTGCAAAGCTTTTGGGTATGCGCCCAGCAGATTGTCTGGTCATTGAGGATGCACCACTTGGAATCACGGCTGCCCATGAGGGCGGAATGAAAGCGATCGGACTAACAACCACTTTTCCAGAATCAGAACTTCTCGAGGCGGATGCAGTTGTCAAAAGCCTGACACAAATTCAAGTGAGAAAGTTGGCGACGGGAAAACTGGAAATTACTCTTGCTGGTTCTTAGCACATCTAGTCGTTCCGCTTCACCGTAACCACTCTTCCAACTCAATCCGTTGATCTGTTTTCTCATCTCTATACTTCACAATGACTGGTGTGTATAAAGACAAGTTCCAATCTGCGGCTTTGCTTTTCTTAACGGCACGCGATCCTGGCACAACCACGGCGTTTTCCGGAACTTCCAGCGGTCTTTCATCCGTGGCTCGATAAATCTCCTCGCGGACAAGATCATAAAGCGGCGTGGAGCGAGTCAAAATGGTTCCAGCTCCCAAAACAGCTCGCGTTCTTACGACTGTGCCTTCATAAACGCCACAATTTCCTCCTACTAATACATCATCTTCAATCACAACAGGGGAAGCATTGATCGGTTCGAGTACGCCACCGATCTGCGCTGCGGCGCTTAGGTGCACACGCTTTCCTATCTGTGCACAAGATCCGACGAGTGCATGTGAATCGACCATAGTTCCTTCATCCACATATGCGCCAACATTGATAAACATTGGCGGCATACAAATGACCGTGGGCGCAATGTATGCGCCAAGCCGCACCGAGGACCCTCCCGGCACGATTCGCACCCGATCTCGCACCGTAAAACGCCGGGCGGGAAAGGTGTCCTTATCGACGAAAGAAAGACTGGCATCCTGCGCCATCTCACTCATCTCACCCAGGCGAAAGCCGAGCAGAATACCCTGCTTAACCCAGACATTTACGATCCATTGGCCATCGATTTTTTCGGCAGCGCGGATCTTGCCTTGCGTAAGTTCATCGCGAAAATCCATGAAGATCTGGCGTGCTTCAGGATTCTGTTCGACTTCACCCAATGAGGCGAGCCGTTCAATCTGAGATTTTAAAGATCGCATGTGGCAAGAAGTATACGGGAACAGATAGGCAGAAGCGCCTTTACCTTTTCAGACGCACTTACATTCGCTGCGAATCAGAACGCCAGGGATGTTATGCGAAACATCTCGTGCCTCTGCAATCGTGCCATAAGGACCGTGCCAACGCGCGTGGTCAGCCATGTGTCCTGGGGGGCGCCCTTTGCCATGATTGCATTGTCCGCATGACGAACGATGTAGAACACTTTTGTGCGGACCGGCGACCCAACTCTCGTAAACATAAAAATCGGTCGCCACGGAAGCTGATGCTGGCTTCGGAATGAGTCCAACCTCCATCGCCACTTTCTGCAACTTGGCTCTTGTATCGCGGCGCATGGGCAGAAGTGGTAGCCGGTAGACTTCTTCGATCTTGCCCATCATTGCAAGCACAGCCTTAACCGGAAGTGGGCTCGATTCGATGAAGTTCGCCTGCATGAGCGCTAAATATTTATGCTGCAGGCTGCGGGCGGCTGCCCAATCGTTTTTAAGTGCAGCTTTTGTCATTGCTGCCATTTCACGCGGAATCTCGTTAGATGCAACGGAGATGACGCCAACGCCTCCCAGCGAAATCACCGGCAAAGTAACCGCGTCGTCCCCCGAGAGAACCACGAAATCCTCCGGTACCAGATTGCATACTTCCGCAATTTGCGGCATGTTGCCACTGGCTTCTTTCACTCCTGCAATATTGGGGATTTCCGCCAATCGGGCAAGTGTCGTAGGTTCGAGATTTGCTCCTGTTCGTCCAGGGACGTTGTAAAGAATAACTGGCTTATTGACGACTTCCGCGATCGCCTTAAAATGCTGGTATTGCCCCTCCTGCGTAGGCTTGTTGTAGTAGGGAGAAGCCGTGAGAATTGCATCGACTCCGGTCCGGGCCGTTACCTCTTTGGCCTTTGCAACAGCATCGTGAGTGGAATTAGAAGTTGCGCCGGCGACAATCGGCACGCGTCCGGCCACAACTTCGATCGTGATGTCAATGACGCGTAGCCACTCGTCATGCGTAAGGGTAGGCGTCTCCCCGGTAGTTCCGCATGGAACTAAGAAATCTATTCCTGATTCAACCTGCCAAGTCACGAGAGAGCGTAGAGCATTCTCGTCGATTGAGCCGTCTTGATGGAAGGGGGTTACAAGCGCAGTGCCGCATCCACGAAGTTGCATTCTACTAAGATATCGCGAACCGGGGAGAGTGCAAAATGCAGGACCTACCCTAACTGCCGCCAGACATCTTTGAAGTCAAAAAACCCTTTTTTGTCGGCCAACCACTCGGCGCCGCGCAGTGCGCCTTCTGCGAATCCCCGCCGCGACTTGGCATCATGGCAAACATAGATTGTGTCATTCGGCGAATCGAGCACGAGTTCGTGCATTCCGACAACCTCCCCTTCACGAAACGATATGATCTCGATTTCCGCTTCGGACGACTGTTTGATCGCTTGTTGCAGGGCTATGGCGGTCCCGGACGGAGCGTCTTTTTTGTGGATGTGGTGACGCTCGAAAATCTGGCCGAAGTAACGATGACCGAGCGCCGTCGAAGCCGTTTTTGCAATCTCGTAAAGCAGATTCACGCCAACGGAAAAATTTGCTCCGAAGAGAAATCCAGTTCCGCTCTGTTCAACCATCTTTCGAATTTTTGGCAGTTCTTCATACCAGCCAGTAGTGCCAACTACCATATTTTTTTTTGCGGCCAGGGACGCTTCGATATTGGGCAACACAGCGTGAGGAGTAGTGAAGTCGATGACTACATCAACCTTGCGAAGCTTCTCAGGTGTTAATGCGGAGGCGTTGGGATTATCGGCACTGCGGAGTACTTCAACGGTGTGTCCCCGCTCACCGGCGATCTCTGCTGCAATCGAGCCCGTTTTGCCGTCGCCGAGAAGGAGAATATCCATATGGGTGAGCCCTACGCGAACACCGCAGGATCCAGCTCTGAGAAGAATGCTTTATGTAGCCTTTGAATCACGTCGGGCACGGCGTCTTCTTCAATCACGAATGTCAAATTAATCTCCGATGCTCCCTGCGAGATCATGCGTATTTTCAGATCCGAAAGCTCGCCGAAAACGCGGGCAGCAATTCCCGGCACTTCACGCAGATTCTCTCCAACTAAACAGACAATTGCTTTTCGTCCTTCATATTTCACGTCGGCAAGTTTCGCCAGATCGGCAGCCAATGCGGGAATTGACTCATTGGAATCCACTGTCAAGGATACGCTGACCTCAGAGGTGGAGACTACATCGACGGGAATACGATGCCGGTCGAAGGCATCGAATATCGATTTCAAAAAGCCGTGAGCTAATAACATTCTTGGCGCTGCGACATCGACAATGGTGATGCGTTTCTTTGCGGCAATTGCCTTAAAAAAATTCTTGCACACCGGGGCTCTCGCTGAGATGCGAGTGCCTTCGCAACTTGGATTCCGCGAATTCAGGATATATACGGGAATGTTCTTCTGGATTGCCGGCAGCACGGTTGCGGGATGTAAAACTTTGGCGCCGAAGTATGCGAGCTCGGCTGCTTCATCAAAGCTGATGACCTTTATACGGCGTGCATCCGGACAAATATTTGGATCTGTAGTCATCATTCCGTCTACGTCAGTCCAAATTTCAATCCTCTCCGCACCCAGTCCAGCGCCAATAATGGCGGCGGAAAAGTCTGATCCTCCGCGTCCGATCGTTGTCGTGACTCCTGCTTTGGATGCGCCGATGAATCCCCCCATTACGGGAATACGGCCTGACAGCACTAAAGGTAAAACTCGTTCGCGTAATCGCTCGTTTGTCTCTTCAAATAGAGGCATCGCGCGAGTATGGTTACTGTCAGTGACAATGCAGGAACGTGAGTCAACCATAGTGGAGGTAATGCCGTGAGCGGAAAGAGCAGCGGCCACCAGCTTGCTTGAGAGCATTTCACCATACGCAGCTACGTAATCGGTGGTTCTGGAAGTGAGTTCCCCGACGGCGGAAATGCCGCGTAGAAGTTCATCGAGGGATTCCAGATCATCCCCCAGTTCACTGTGGAACTCGGTAAACAGCGCGGTTCCCAGCAGTTCTCCGGCTGTATTGTAGTGGCGTTCACGAAGTTCGCGCGAAAGCTTCAACGCAGTTTTGCGATCACCAGCGCCCGCCGCCTTGGCCATGATGAGAAGTTGGTCGGTAACTTTCGCCATGGCACTAACCACTACCACAGGTTTTTGTTCCAACCGGTCTTTGACGATACTGGCGACGCGTTCAATCGCGCGGGTATCACCGACCGACGTTCCGCCAAACTTCATCACGATCATTTAGGGGCAGGCCCGCTTTGCAAGTCTTCAAGGATTAAAAATGGTGGAATAAGCGCAGATTTGAATGAACACAACGACACTAATTGAATAGTCGTTATTTGCATGAAATATTGCTGCGATTTTACAACAGTGCGCTATTGCGACATTACACGCCGTTTCGCTTACCCGTTTCGGATATCAGTTCCGAATGCGTATTCATTCAATGGGCCGAAACGCTTCTTTTCAGCGTACAAACGCCACCGCCGCCATACGATTCGCAAGCTTGCCATGACTGGAATCGAAAGATAGATACCGAGGACGCCAGCGATTTCGCCTCCCGCCAAGACTCCAAAAAGAGCTGCGAGCGGATGCAACTCCATGCTTCTGCCCATGATCCGGGGTGAGATCGCATAATCCTGCGCTATTCGCCACGCGCCAAGAAAAATTAAGAGTACTATCCAATGGGAATAACTCAACAGCAATGAGACTCCGACGATGACTATTGCTGCAACCAAGGGTCCAACCACTGGGATAAATTCCATGATGCCACCGGCGGTTCCTAATACAAGCGCATACGGCACGTGCGCAAATCCCATGAACGCGGTGTACACGATGAGGGACAGAGCGGCCAGCGTAAGCTGCGCGCGGATGAAATGCGCCAACATTTGATTCAAATCATCCAACACGCCTTGCAAGAACTCGCGCTGAGGTTTGGTATGTACGAACGAGAGCAGTATGTCGTTAAAGGCTCGTCCGTCTTTGAGAAAAAATGCTGCGAGAATTGGTACTACGATAAGGAGCCACGATTCTTTGGCAACCCCGGCCAACCGCAGTCCTGCGCCCTGCGCAATGCCCAGCAGTTCACCGCGATGACCCGCCAAGAAACCACCCAACTGCTCGCGAGTAGTGTGGCTCCAACCGCGCTCTGCTCCTATCTGCTCTGCTATCTGCCCTGAGCCAACGCGTTCAAGTAGTGCCGGAAGTGCTCCGCTTAAACGCTGGGCTTCGTGGCCGATTTGCGGTCCGACGAAAAAGAAAAATGTGACCAAAAGACCTATCAACAATAAGTAAATGACGGCTATGGCTGTCCCGCGGCTGTGGGTCCATTTTTCCAACCAGGAAATCGCAGGGGCAACAAGATAAGCAAAGAAGACAGCAAACAGAAAAGCAACCAGGGTGTGATATGCAATGTAAAAAAAACCGAGCACCATCACGAACAAAACGACAGTGATGAGAACACGAACCGTGCGTGCGTCGATAAGAGGCATCAACTTATCATTCCAGATTGTTTTCAGAACAGCTGGTTCAATCGCGGACTACTTCCGTCGAATCGCTTGAAATCAAAATACGCATTACTTTGAAGTGATCATCCACCCAAATTGACCAATCGCCGCTATCGCTACTTAAGGTGAATTTGCTCAGTTCCCGTTCCGCCCCATGAATTTGCAGCTTTTCCATTGCACTGAATGCCATATCTACCGAAGATGAATTCCGGGCATGTGGATTTAATGTTCCGAACTGCGTTTTCTGGCCCTGTGGGCACTTCAACGCCCCAGCTTCCTGACGGCATGCCGTCGCGAGATAGCGCCATAGCAGTACCTCTCGATGCACGAAAAAATAATCATCCAATATGCTGCTTGAGGCTGGCAGGTAGAAAGGTTTTTCCTGCGGCTTTTCTTGCGGACCATTGGTGATTCGCTCTGTCAGCATGTCCTGACTGGGCGTGACGATAGCTTGAGTCTTCCCGGGGCTAATTTCCTTCCACTCGTATCGACGCAAGTCGCCGCCAGAAGTCAATTGCAGCTCAGAAGACTGTTGAGCCTTTTCCGCTCCTTGATCCGATTTAAATTCTGAGGTAATGACACTTCCATTAGGATTCTGGAGGATGGAGAATGTTTCGGTTGCAACCCGCTGGCCTCGCATAAACACGCCAAAGGATCCTGCATCCACCTTTTGTTCCCCATTGGCTCCCTGACATCGCGGGATACCTGAGAGGAACATGGCAGCAAACGTCCCCATTGCGAGAAAGCTCTTAAACATCACTTTGCGACTCCTGTTTCGCCGGGGACAAACGTCAGCCCAAGCTTAGTAGTGATTTCCGCCGCGATCGCCTCCAGGTTCTTGCCACTGGTTTCAATTCGCACTAATGCCCTTAAATAAGACGTCCTGCGGGCTTCATACAACTTTTGAAACTGATTCTTATCACGTCTTAAAGGACGTTCGATCAATTGCATTTGGCAGCGTTCGAAAAGTTCGTCTGTGGGAGCATCCAGGAAGACTGAAGGGAAGCCTGCGTCTTCTATCAATTGGGCATTCTCCGGCTGCACAAACGCTCCGCCTCCCAAGGCTACTACTCTTGGGCTTCCATCCGGTTCCGATAACAGGTGGCGCAATGCTTCATGTTCAGCACGACGAAATTCAGCTTCTCCGGATTCGCGAAAGATGGCTTCGATGCTTCTGCCTTTCTGAGATTGAATAAGATCATCCAAATCGTCGAATCGCCATCCCAGATTTTTTGCTAGGACACTCCCAATACTAGTCTTGCCTGCGCCCATGAATCCAACCAGAAAAACGGTTCTTTTCGCAGACATACCGCCTGCAAAGGAGGTCCTTCCCGAAAACGAACCCTGCGTGGTTCTTTTCATCTGACGCACACGACGGCTACGGTAAACCGTTCGTGGGATGGTCTTTCCTTATTTGGTTTTCTTCTTGAGGTGGATTTTACCACTGAAAGAAAACAACTTAACCGAAGAGGCTGCTTTGTTGATCGTACCTGCGAAGGCACTCCCCGCCTTCATGGTGAAGGAAGTGTGTTCCGGTTGGAGAGGGAACTCATTATCAACCTGACCTTGAACAGACCTTGCCGTTACATCTATCGAAGCATAGGCGGGCGCCATAGCCTCTATATCTCCTGAATGGCTGGTTAGCGAATATTCGCCGCCATCGCCGAAATCCCCGTCGTAGCGAATTTTGCCGCTGCTCGAATTCACGTTGACAAATGGGCCACTTACCGACGTGAGAACTACATCTCCGCTCAGCGAGGTGATCTCTACATGCCCATTACGAACATCAGTAAGAGTAACGGGACCATTGAGAGTTCTCACGTGAACGTGTCCATCAGTGGATTCGCGCACGTCAACGATCGCGTTATTACCTTCTATCACTACGTCGCCACGTAAATTTTCAGCATGGAGGGGACCGCTGGTCGAATTAAGCCTTATATTTGCGTCCGCCGGAACAAGCACTTCATACTCCACCCGGCCGGTATTGGCGTCTGCTCCATCCAACAAGTGAGACTTGAGCACCACGCGGTTGCCGTTTTGGTTTTTGTCGACTTCAACTTTGTCGGATTTCAGAATGGCGATAACACTCACACGTTTAGCAGGACCTGCCTTCACGGAAACGGGACCGTACTGATTGTTAATAGTGACGCTGGCGTGACGATGAACTTTGAAGTGGTATTCCTGCCGGCTCTCAGCAACTGCTAACGCCGTCATTCCAATCAGGATCACTCCAACTAGCAATTTTGCGCCATGCTGACTGCTCCCCATTTGCTCTCCCCGATTCCAGCAGTTTGCTATTGTGTTATTCGAGCCTTTTCCTAAATTACACGAACCATTATTGCAAAGGCCGATCCATCGCCATTTCGTAAACCATGGCTTTCTCCTCGTACGCGTTCATCAGATACTGCTGCGCTTCTTCATCGTTCGGATTGCGTTTAGCAGATTCCTGAGCGTCATGAACATAAGCGTTCACATCCCGCAAATTAGCCTGATAAGAGGCCAGCATGGCTGGCGAACGCTGTTGTACAGTCTGTAATAATTGTTGGTCGTCATCCGATGATGCAACATCATTCGCGGCGAGGGGAACATTCTGGAGAAGCGCTTTGGGGGCTGTATGTTCGTAACGCACTCCGAAGACTATAAGGAGAGCGGCTGCCGCCGGCACCAGCCATACCGAACGCCACCAACCTTTTTTCTGCTTAGAAACAGCGATAACTGATTGCGGTCCACGAATCAATCCTTCCTGACGAAGGGCAATCTCAATAAAATTCCAAACTCGTGCACTCGGTTCCGCTTCTCGTTCCAGAAAGCGGGCCTCCTCGGAAATGGCGTTTAAGTCATCGACAAGGCTTTCACAGGTTGAACAGGTCTCGATGTGCTGATGGTGTTCGACCGTCCGGCAACTTTCGTCATCAATGATGTCTGCAAGCGCGCGTTCGAATTCTGTACAGTTCATACCAATCTCCAACTTCTACTCTCAAAAATGGTTGGCTTTCTGTGCCTTAGCAGTCTTAATGAGTTCACGCAACTTTAAACGCGCCTTATGTAGCTGCGATTTGCTGTTGCCAATGGAACAACCCACCATTTCCGCAATTTCGTTATGCTCGTACCCTTCAACATCATGCAGCACAAAGATCGACTTGTATCCCGGTGGCAACGACTCAATCGCTCTTTGCAACTGCAGGCGATCAACTGATCCCGCAAGCTTTGCGTCCGCAGCGCCCAATTCTTTGCGGGGCGTCTCTTCCTCTGTCTCTACGGTTTCCTCAAGCGGTACCACCAAAAGACCCTTTTTGCGGAGCTGCATCAGTACAACATTTACCGCCATGCGGTGCAGCCATGTCGAAAAGGCTGACTCGCCTCGAAAAGTTCCAATCTTGCGAAACAGCTGTAGAAAAGCTTCCTGAGTCAGATCCTCAGCTGCTGCCGTGTTAGCAGTCATGCGCAGACACAAAGAATAAACGCGGCGTTTGTGCAGGTTATACAGAATCTCAAAAGCTTCCGCGTCACCCTGCTTCGCCCGTTCGATTGCTTCTGTCTCAGTAAGCTTATTTCCCTTTGATTTCTTCGCGTCCGTCAAGTCGCCTTTTCCGGCCGCATTCAATCTGATGCGGCGTATCTACCTTTTCGTTGTCCTACTTGCGTCTTCCATACTGTTGTGGTGAAAGCTGTAACATCTTGTGCCAACAAGACTTCCATTATCTGGATACCCAAGGTGACTTTAGTGACCTACTCGCAGCCTAAAGGTGAAAGTAGTCGCCCGTCAACTGGTCCATGCGCAGGCCAGGCACAATCCATAAAAGACTGCAAAGACGCGGAGTAAGAGCTTCCAGCCATGCTCGTTCATTTCGCTGCTCCTTCAACCACAAAAAGAAAAAATCAAAAATTCCAAAAACGAGAGCTATATACCTAAATTCACATACCCAAAAGGCAGCGATTGCGATTGTCCGCGTCGGCTCAGCTATGGTCGTTCCCAGGATAGTGATTCGGGCGAGCGGGACGAAAATCGCGATCTCTAACTGCCATTTTGGACCAGGAGAGGATTACGTTGAAGCCCGCTACTTAACATCACCTTCCAAAACTAAATCACTTCGGTCACTAATGCGGTCGGCGAAATATCCACGAGAATCACGACGAACAATATCCAAATAATATTTTGGGTAGCTGACAGAAATTCCCAATATTGCTGTCGGGAAATCGAGTTGCTTTGCTGAGCAGATCGGCGTTGCCCAATTGTAAACACAATTTTTACCTTAGTTCACATACGGAAATTCCTGACGCGACAAAACATTCATGGTGACCGCGACGCTTAACGCTTTCGCTAAACCGAAGAGTTAGAGCCAGTTATAAACCCGTTATCGTATAAACCCAACCTGCGTCATTCCAGTCGCATCCAAAGCTCGTGTTCGCTAGGTCCACTTGCGGCAGGCGAATAACTTCGGCATATAAAAACGGCCGGCGCAAGAAAGCTGGCTAGAATGTAGTTTTATAGGAGGACGAACTTAAAATGAAACGTATTGCCCTTTTAATTATGCTCAGTTTTTGTTTGGCCGCGCCATCCATGATGATGGCGCAAGGCACATACAACCACGCTGAGGTGGGAGCCTTCGTCGATTATCTACGTTTCGGCGCGACTAACCCCACAAGTAATCTTGTTGGTGTAGGAGGCAGGGTTGGTTTCAACGTTCATCCAAATGTGATGCTAGAAGCCGAAATGACTTACGATTTCGAACGCAGCTTTGTAAATGTCAATTCCAATGGGACCGGCGGAAATGGCAGTATTATTCGAACTTCGTTCCGTCCACTGACCGGCTTGTTCGGTCCAAAATTTCAGGTAGGCGGTTCAGGACCGTTCCGTGCTTTTGTTACCGGCAAAGTTGGCTTCGTTAACTTTAATGTCTCGCATGCGAGCGTAGGAACTGGATTCAACAATGCATTTAACAGTATTGGGAATAGCGCGACTAAGTTCGCGGCGTATCCAGGTGCGGGAATCGAAGGCTTTTGGGGCCCATTTGGCCTGCGACTTGATGCTGGGGATGAAATCTATCTCAATAACGGAGCTTACAACAACCTCAAAGTCACGTTCGGACCGGTATTGCGATTCTAAGTGCAGGAAAGGGTACGGCAGCTCTAGCAGGGCTGTCGTACAAACATTAGACGACAAAAGAACATCACTACTTAATCGTTACTTGCAAATCATTATTGTGTTTGTTGCAGATGATTTGCATGCCAGTCTCGCCACCCGCAGTGAACTTATTGGTAACGGTTCTGGACTGATCGTAAGCGTCGCCCGCCGATTGTACGCGCACATGCAATTTGTGTTCCCCAGCAATCATGACCATAGGTTCCAGGTCTAATTGTTCAGCGTGATGAAACAATCCGTGTTTCCTGGGTTCAGCTGCAAGGGTTTGATTGTAGATAAGCGCATTGTCCATCCAGAGCGATAATTGAGCTGAGGCAAATGGGTGTTCGAAATGGATACGCAGATGGGCTGAGCCTATTGGACTCTCTCCGGTAGCGGCCACAGATTTTAGGGATGAAGCTTTACCGCTCGGTCCAGAGCCAGTCGGGCGAGATCCGTGAAGATTTGCCTTGGGCAAAGGAACTTCATTAGCAGCTGAATGCGCGACATCAGCTGAATGCGATACCACGTCGCCTGTGTCGGGAGTTGCTGCGCGATTGACCATCTCTTCGATACTTTTCGAGGCATTCTTGGCAATTGATGAATTCGAAGTAGCTGTTGAAGCCGGACTTTCCGCCGGTCTGGTACTTCGGGCGTGGACAGTTTCATAGGTGAGCAACCCCGCTGAGGCTAGCAAAATACCCGCAGCGGAATAAATGAATTTCTTCGGCAAAGAGGGAAGATCAATGGCTGAAAGAGCAATGGCCATTCCGTTTGCGACTCCGGCTCTTTTTGCGGAAAATGTACCCTTCGCTGAAGGCGGGGGTAACTTCTGGGCCGGAATTCCAGTATCCCGCAAATTAGTAAAACCAATCTGCTCCTGCACTGCCCTTTTGAAAAATGTTGTTGTTTCTTCCAACGTTTTGTCGGCTTTGCGTAGAGCCTGGATATCTCGAGCCATTTCGGCGCCGGTTTGATACCGTTGTGCCGGATCTTTCGCCATGGCCCGGTCGACTATCCGATCAATTTGAGCAGGTAGATCGGAATTTAAAGAACTGGCTGCCAATGGCTCGCGATTGACAACCTTAAAACAAACTGTAGTTGCGCTGTTACCCTGAAAGGGTTTGAAGCCTGTGATCATGTTGTACAAAATCACGCCCAGCGAAAAAATATCCGATCGAGCATCCGAGGCCTCGCCGCTGAGTTGTTCAGGCGCCATATAAGCGGGCGTACCGAGAACTTGTCCCGGAAGTGTCATATGTGCCTGATTGAGTTTAGCAATTCCAAAATCGGCGATCTTAGCATGGCCTTCGACAGTAACCATGATGTTTGCAGGCTTGACATCGCGATGGATCACACCTTGGGAGTGCGCATAGTTGAGCGCTTCGGCGAGTTCTTGCGCGATTTGAAGCGCTGGCCCCAGCGGTAACTTTTTATTTTGTCCGCTCAGTACGCGATTCAGAGTCTGACCAGCCACGTATTCCATGACAATATACGGCTCGTGGCTTACAAGTTCCTCGCCGACATCGAAAATGGTAACAATCGCTGGATGGGAGAGGCGCCCCGCCGCTCGAGCTTCGATGAAAAAACGCTCCCTGTACTCGGCTTCGTCTTCAGGTTCCTGGCCAAACAAAGAAATTGCTTTAATGGCAACTAGCCTGTCGATTTTCGGATCGCGGGCTTTATACACTACTCCCATGGCGCCGCGGCCGATTTCCGCGAGGATTTCGTAACGGCCGAAATTTGCGATCCCGGTCGAGCTCATATCCGTATATGAGCAATGTTATGTCTATTCTGTTAAACCGTCTGCATGGAACTAAACACACACTTATTACGGGAGTAACCTCATATATTTTTCCGTTTAAGATGGCGGGTTGGTAACCAGGTTATGGGTTTCTAATGTAACCAGGCTCAGCGGATACGGGGAGTCAATCGGCTCTTCGCCGCAGAATCAAGTCTCCTGGCTGGGGAGGCAATTTGAAAGGGAATTCGAACAAACGGTCGCCAACCGGTACGCGCAGAACAAATTCCTCCGGCGTTTTCCAGCCTCCAATGAATTTGTCTTTAGTACTGAAGAAAATCCAACCGCTTGCTTCCGGCTTACCGGGGTCGAGCGTTGTCCCACGCAGAGCTTGTGTGCCAAGGAATTCCATCATGTCCGCAATATCTTTTAAATGCGCCTGCAGCATCGCTTCTTGTTCTTGTTTTTTCCCGGGCTCATGCCGGACTGTATGTCGGGTTTGATTATCTAAAGCGTCCGAGTTGTCTTGCAGGTGTTCGGTGAGGCGGTCAGGGTCGACAAGATAATGCACGACCTGGGCGTGCTTTACAAATTCCAAATTTATGTCTTTGGTTTGTACGTCAAGAGAGTTCTTGCCTAGATAATCCACAGTAAGCAGAACGCCAAAAAGCGGCAGCACGCGGCGGCGGACCTTGGCAATTTCCTGAGCATCTACTGCAATCATGACTTTGATGTCATTTTGTGAAATTCCATAACGATATTTCCCATCTTCGCCGCGGTTAAAGGTGCAGCCCGGATTATTTGCATCCCACCGAATGTGCTGAAAGGAAGATATCTTTTTTTCGGAGCCAGCCGAAAAAGCGATACCGATCCAAAATGTAAAGAGCATGCTTCCGATAATTATTTTGAGCGCGGGATATCGAGCCGTTCGCATTTTACGAACCCCTCTTGAATGATTCTAAGTTGAAAATAGCTGCTCTTGAGCGTCTCTCAACATTTACAAATTGAGGTGATCTCGATCCTGGCCCCGTTCCAATGTGCTAGATTATCAGTTGTGTGGGCGCGTAGCTCAGTTGGCAGAGCAATGCCCTTTTAAGGCATGGGTCGATGGTTCGAGTCCATCCGCGCTCACCAAATAAAAACCCGCATAAAATGGCCCTCCGCGAGAGGGCCAAATTATTTTGTCTAAGAATCATATGTAAAAAGGGTAATCGTTCGTATAGGAAAGCCAAAAATCGTCCTTACCATAAATCCGATGGGCTGCACGTTTTCGGTGTCAGCGTTGTGTGGATGACTACTTGAGCGCCGTTGCGTTAAAAGAGGTCCCCCCCCCGTCTGCACGTCTTAATCTTTGTGAATCAGCACTTAGACCTATGATTCCAGGCCTAAATCTAGAGGCAAAAGGAGTTGCAGACAAAATATTGCTTCTAAAAGGTTTAGCATCTTTCGAGTTGTCAAAGATGGGGACTACAGTCTCAGCATCAGGCCGCAGGAATTTGAAGTCAAGAGTATTCGGACATTGATGTGCGCAGTTCCGTTTTGGATTTATGGAGTGCCCTGCGAAGTATGGTTCTCTCGCAAGGAAAAAGGAGAGCACGTTGGCTTCTGATTTTGAGACTTTTTTATCGGATATCTTGTTCGCAACAAGTCTGTGATATGTGAACATCCCTACTCAAGCCAAAAGCGGGCTTGAATGGCCACCCGCCCTTGCGCTTACGATCTTTTCGGAGCGTAGTGTTCTTCGCAAACTACGGCGAAAAGGCCAAGTCCTGGAACTCGGCCAAGCACATGAATCGCAATATTAGGACATGCGGGAGTGTCGCAAATGTATTCCGCGAGTTCTTCTTCCCGTCCGTCTGGACCTGCGAGGCCGCTCTTGATAACTATTCGAGGCACCGTTACGAATACTGTAACGTGAGCGGGATGCCTCAATCAACCCTTACTGCCTGGCCATGGCGATGCGAACAGCATCCTCCGGCTTCACCAGATGATCGACCGCTTCGGCGGCCTCTGCGATTGCAAGCTCCACTCCCTTAACCTTGCCATTGAACTCGTTTCCACGCGAACCGTAGTCCGGAGATACGGGCGCGCCGCTGTCCAGGCCGACATCGCAGCCGTCATCGGCTGAGAAGATCATAGCCTGTGTCATCGGGATTTCTCCTTCCCCGACTTTCTTTCCATCGACGTACAAAGTTGCCTTTCCGCCCTTGCCCAAGCCGCCGCCGGCGTATGCAAACTCCATGCGCACTTGGTGCTCGCCCGCGAGCAACGGTTTTGCGGACTCGACATAGAATTGCTGCACGCCGCCCAGGTTGTAGCAGTACTTGAGCTTGCCATCCTTGGCGTAAACGCTCCATCCGCCGGCGTTTCCGCCCTGCGCTACAATCACACCCTCCGCGCCAGACTTCGGCACCACGATTTCGGCCGTGACCGCGTGCGATTTGTTCTTGATATTGAGAACGCAGTTCTCTCCTAAGCGGCCCATGCCGCGAAAAAGAATTTGTCTCTTGCCTTTGATCAACACCGGCCTACCCGCAAGATCCGAGTTGAGTTTTTTAGCGGTGTCGTCATCCAGAGGTAGAACGTTGTACTTTGTTGCTTCAATAAGAAAGAGGCGTTGCAGTTCGTGGAGCTTCTCGGGCATCTGCTTGGATAGATCATTCGCTTGGCTCCAGTCCTTTCCCGTGTCGTAGAGTTCCCAAACGTCATCATCGAAGGCGGGTGACTTTCGGCCAACGAGCTCCCAGGGAATTCCGTGCCGCGTTACCGCAGTCCAGCCCTTGTGATAGATGCCGCGGTTGCCCAGGATTTCAAAGTACTGCGTCTCGTGCCGCTCGCCGGCTTTCGGGTCGTTGAATGAGTACAACATACTCACGCCTTCAATAGGGTGTTGCTGCACGCCATTTACGAATGTCGGCTGAGGAAGGCCAGCGGCTTCGAGAACCGTCGGTGCGACATCAATCACGTGATGGAACTGCGATCGAATCTCACCCCGCGATTCGATTCCTTTTGGCCAATGGACGACGGTTCCATTGCGAGTTCCGCCCCAATGCGATGCGATTTGTTTGGTCCACTGATAGGGCGTATCCAGTGCGTGCGCCCAGCCCACAGCGTAGTGATTGTAGGAATCCGGCCCACCTAGCTTGTCGATTCGTGCCATCAGGAATTCGGGTGTCTCGATGCCCGCGAGCCCGTTGAAGTTGAGTATCTCGTTGAATGTTCCGTTCAACGTGCCTTCGGCAGAGGCACCGTTGTCGCCCATAATATAGAACACCAGGGTATCGTCGAAGAGGTTGAGTTTCTTCAGGGCTTCAAAGATCTGCCCGACATGATGATCGGTATATTCCAAAAAGCCCGCGTACACTTCCATCTGTCGCCGCAGCACGGGCTTCAGCTCTTCCGGCATATCGTCCCACGCGGGAATCTCTTGGTGGCGTGGAGTGAGTTTGCAGTCGGCGGGAATCACACCCAGCTTCTTCTGGCGGGCGAAAATCTCTTCGCGCAACTTGTCCCACCCCTGATCAAATTTGCCTTTGTACTTGTCCGCCCATTCTTTTGGAACATGGTGAGGCGCGTGAGTCGCTCCCGGCGCAAAGTACACAAAGAAAGGTTTGTCGGGCGTTAGAGCTTTTTGCTGCCCGATCCAGGAGAGGGCTTTGTCGGTCATGTCCTCCATAAGATGGTAGCCCTCTTCCGGTGTTTTCTTTTGCTCAACTGGAGTAGTCCCTTCGTAGAGTGACGGATACCACTGGTTGGTTTCGCCGCCAATGAAGCCATAAAAATATTCGAATCCCCCGCCGCCCGTCGGCCATTGATTGAACGGTCCCACAGGACTGGTCTGCCACACCGGAACCTCATGGCACTTGCCGAATTGCGCTGTGGAGTAACCGTTGAGCCTCAGCGTCTGTGCTAGCGGCGAAATGCTATTCGGCAGCACCGAGTCATAGCCCGGTGCGGCGGTAGCGATCTCCGTGATGCCGCCCATGTGGCAAGAATGGTGATTGCGTCCGGTCAAAAGCGCTTGCCGTGTTGCCGAACATATAGCTACGGTGTGGAACCGGTTGTACCTAAGGCCATCTGCTGCGAGTTGCTCCACATTCGGAGTCTGGCACGGACCACCAAAGGCGCTGGAAGCAGCGAAGCCAACATCGTCGAGAAGGATGATTAAAACGTTGGGTGCGTCCTCAGGTGGCCGGATGTCCCGGATCGGCGGATATTTTGTGTCAGGATCTTTGGCGTCGTAGGTTGTTAATCCCACACGCGGGACGTCAGGGATCGGCAGGATCGTACGTTTTACGTTATCGTTCGCTTTTGTGGAAGAGTTTCTCCCCGGCATCACTGCACCTCGCAGAAATCAAAGATATTCGTTCGACTAGGACTAGCAAACTGTCAAGAACTACAGGCGCTAATGTATTCGCGAGTGCTGTTCTAAAGTGCTGGCAGTTTTGCCAGTTTAGGCGTGCCTCTGAGCAGTGCCACAATCCAGAAGCACCCGAGTACCAAGAAAAGGACGAGAGTCCTCCGAAGAGAACCGTATGAAGTTCATTGTGTTTGTTATGAGTATCTTTACGAGTGCGTTTATGTGGGTCCAAGCGCCTCCATCAACGACAACAAGTACGGAAGCTTGGACGCCAGCCAAGAGCATCGGCATGTATGCCTATCCCAAGAACCACCAGAGTTCTGATCAGCAGCTCAAAGATGAGAGTCAGTGTTATGGTTCTGCCAAGCAACAAACTGGTGTCGATCCACAAACCTCCGCACCAGCAGGACAGAGTCCCGCCGATCAGAAGGCTGCTCAACAAGCCGGACAATCCACGCCCAAAGGCGGTGCTGTGAAGGGAGGGGCCGGAGGTGCTGCGGGAGGAGCAGCAATTGGAGCCATCGCTGGCGACGCCGGAACGGGAGCAGCTGTTGGAGCAACGGCCGGAGCCGTGGCTGGCAGACGTCAGCAGAAAAAGGCGGAAAAGGAAGCTAAGAACCAGGCTGCCCAGCAGACGACAGAGGCTCAACAGCAAGCTCAGGCGCAAGCGACTGCCCAACATCAGGCGGCTTTGGATTCGTTCAAGAGAGCTTTTTCCGCTTGCATGGACGCACGCGGCTATTCCGTTCAGTGAGGAAGCGGGATCGTCGAGGTCCCATTCGCGACCGGTTTGCCAACACGGGCGACTATATGAAATAGCAATACAATTTTTCTCGACAGGCGCTTAATGAATTTTCCGGGCGCGTTTTTTGTAACCTGCTTTGTCGGACTGTGGCTCGCGACCCGAGCCGGGGTTTGGGTAGGCAAGAGCATACGCCCGCTCCCTGAAGAATCCCGAGAAGACTACAACTTGGTCTTGGCCGCAACCCTGACGTTTCTCGGACTGATCATTAGCTTCGTCTTTGCGATGGCAGTCGGCCGATACGATCAACGTAAGATTTATGAGGAGGATGAAACCAACGCGATTGGGACTGAGTTCGTGCGTGCTGAATTCTTGCCGCCGGAGGAAAAGGAACACGTGCGGAAGCTATTGCGGGAATATATCGCGGAGCGGGTGCTTTTCTATACCACGCGCGATCCGCAAAAGCTTTCGCATATCAGCGATCACACAACACAGCTACAAAGAGAACTGTGGTCAGCGGTGCGGAGCGTGGCTACCGCAGATCCTTCACCTATCACTGCACTTGTTGTCTCAGGGATGAATGACGTGCTGAACTCGCAGGGTTACACGCAAGCCGCTTGGTTGAACCGGATCCCAACGGCGGCATGGATCCTCATGATATCTATCGCTGTTTTCTGCAATGTATTCGTAGGGTACGGAGCGCGCCGCACTGGAACCGGCCTGCTAGTGATCTTGCCATTGGTTCTCGCTGTCGCTTTCTTCTTGATCGCGGATATCGACAGTCCTCGCCGCGGCATAATTCATGTGGTTCCACAGAATCTGCTAAGCCTGTCACGATCGCTTCAAGCTCCCAATTAGCAAGCTGCCAGTCAGCCTGAGCAGTACGCCGCGGGGCAATACAACCTTAGCTCGTTTCATTATGCCTGCATGAAGTTGCTAATGCGCACCCTTGGACTGAGCGGTACCTTTTGTGCCGCGATCAGTCTATGTCTAACGAACTCATCTTCTACTTGGGTGAATGCCTGACGTATCGCCACAAGTACACTGAATTCAGGGACTAAACCAGTCTTTTGGGCACTTAAATATGTGATCGGTCAATCGTTTTCCGCGAAGAGAACCTCCCAGCCGTATATGCTAAGCGGGAATGAGGCACAATGGGATGCAAAACTCAGCCTTCACAACTAAAAAGGATATCGCTACAGAGGATCCGGTTAGCTATTCGTGGTTGATTTGGGCGCTCAGCTTTGGCGTATGGACCTTTGTGGCGCTTTCCGCGACGGCGACCATGTATCAGCTCTATCGGTTGAGCGGAATGCCGATGAAGTTGGGCAGCACTCTCGCTCTCGAGTTCAGCCAGGTACTTACCTATGCTCCCTTGACACCATTTGTTTTTGGATTCGCTACACGCTACCCGATTGAACGGCGCAATTGGATTCGGCGTTCTTTGCTTTATCTTGGCGCAGGCATCCTCTTCGCATTAGCACATGTGATTTTGAGGGGCGCGATCTATGGCGTCTGGGACAGCCAAACACATCAACGGATCTCTATCATCTGGGATGCGCAAGTACACCACGTCCATATCCGATGGCACGAGTTCAACGAGCTATTCATCGTCAACTTGGTCGACGACATCACCGGCACGTTCCTACCCATTGTAATGATTGGGCACGCAATTTCTTATTATCGGAGGTTCCGCGAGAGAGAACTTCGTTCTTCGCAACTTGAAAGCCAGTTAGCCAATGCCCACCTGCACGCCCTCAAGAGCAAGTTGCAGCCTCATTTCCTATTCAACACATTACATTCGATTTCGGCCTTAATGCATAACGATGTAAAGGCGGCCGACATGATGATGAGCCGTCTCGGGGATTTGTTGCGTATGAGCCTCGAAAATGATAGCGCCCAAGAAACTACACTGCGGCGGGAGCTGGAATTTGTGAATGCTTATTTACAGATTGAAGTGATCCGGTTCGGAGATCGCCTGGTTACTTCTCTCGAGGTTCCAGACGATATGTTGGACGCAGAAGTTCCCCAGTTACTTCTACAACCGTTGGTAGAAAACGCCATAAAGCACGGAATTTCAAAGTCGTCTGCAAAGGGCAAAATTCAAATTTCCACCAGGCAAAGCAACTCCCATCTGGAGCTTTGTATTTCAAATAGCGGGCCGCCTTTGCCGGACACCTCTCCTCTAGGCTGGCGTAAGGGGTTTGGGCTTCGTGCCACCAAGGAGCGCCTCGAAACTCTTTACGGCGCGGACCACGTTCTTGAGATGAAAGAAAAGCTCGAAGGCGGGGCCGACGTTTTCGTTCGGATACCCTTTCGCGTCTACACACGTCCAATATCGTACGAGCTGTCCCTGGAGACCCCGACTTTTACGGAGCGGTAAATGAATGTTTCACCAATGCACACCATCATTGCTGACGATGAACCCCTCGCGCGCGGCAAGTTACGGATGCTCTTGGAAGCGGAACCCGGAATTCGAGTCATTGCCGAATGTGAAAATGGAAATCAGGCTATTACTGCGTTGAAAGCTTACAAACCCGACCTGGTTATTTTAGACGTCCAGATGCCGGAGGCTGATGGTTTCCAGGTGCTCGAAACTCTTTCGGCTGGAGACATGCCGATAATTATCTTCACTACAGCTTACGATCAATATGCTATCCGAGCTTTTGAACAACACGCTCTCGATTATCTTCTCAAACCGTTTGATCAGGAGAGGCTGCACGCTGCCATCGAAAGAGCTCGCGTAGAAATGCTCAACCGTCACGACCGTGAACTGACGAGCCGCATTCTCGACATGCTATCTAGTATTAAGGCCACTCAACCCACAGAACGACGTTTCGTGATCAAGTCTGGTGGACGAGTCATATTTCTGAACATGGACGAAATTGATTGGGTGGAAGCCGCCGCGAATTACGTCAAATTAAATGCTGAGGGCCGTTCCTATTTGTTGCGCGATACGATTAGCCGTGTTTCAGAACGACTCGATCCTCAGCAATTTGTCCGCATTCATCGGTCGATCCTGGTAAACGTTCGGAAGATAAAGGAATTGCAGCCGTGCAACAGCGGTGAGTACATGGTGATTCTAAGAAACGGCAAGGAGCTTTCGTGTAGTCGCAGCTATAGAGCCGGCTTACACGAGCTCATAGAAAATGCTTAAACGCTTTATGTGGCGCATTTGTAATTGGTGTCGATGGGCTGCCGTCACCAAATCATTGCTATGTGTCCCTCTTCTCTGAGAATCGGTCCCGCCGTTACCTCTGATTAGTACTCAAGTACGTCAATAATAGAGACTCTGACCTATTTTGGTTGATAGAAATGCTGCAAAAGGGGCCCCGGGCAGATGCCAATCAGAAGAGACGATGAGGTCGAACAACTCATCCAGGAAATGAAAAGAGATCTTTATGCGCTCTACACAGAACGCACTGCCATCGATAGGCGAATGGACACCATTAAAAAAGGATTGGTGGGCTTGGCGACGCTTTACGGCCGGGAAGCGCTTTCTTTGGACTTTCTTCAGTGCGTTGATCCTGCACAGAATCGAAAACGTACAGGGATCACTGAAATGTGTCGTTCCATTATCAAGGAGTCCCACGCACCTTTATCCAGCACCGAGATTCATCGAAAAATTAAAGAAACAAACCCGGACTTACTGATTACTCACAAGAATCCTGGCGCTTCCGTCCAGACGGTACTCCGGCGTCTGGTGAAGCAAGGACAAGCGCAAGTTGTCTCAAACAAGAATGGTGAACTCGCTTGGAAAGCGATGGACAATCCCGCGGAAGATTGCCGAGGACGGGAGTCCAACTCAATTGCTCAAGAAAGACCCGATGCGAACCGGATCCTAGCCGGAGGCGCTTCAGTCAGCTGACGTCATGGAACACTCCTATCACAATTCTGAGATACCACTTGCGGTTCGCACCTTAGTCGAACAGACTCAGGACGAATTCGAAGAATTAATGGCACGTCGCAATGAATTATCATGGCAGATTAATAAGATCAGCAACGCAATCCGTGCGCTACGCGCTATTGTGGATCTCCAGATCTTTCCTGGAGTTGCACATAATGAAATTTTCCCAGAAGGCCTTGCCTTGAATGGCATAGGTGACAACGATGGGCTACCAGATATTTCAGAGAAGAATGAAACTCCTGTCTCTAGTTTTCAACTTAAGAGGGCATGCCGCATTGCGCTAATGGAATCCGAAGGCCCCGTTTCGACGAGCGAACTTTATAAACGAATTCTTCGAAGAGATTCATGTGACCTAAGTGGATATGCAAATCCGGTCGCGATTCTGACTGCGACATTAACGAGCCTTGCGCTTCAGGGTGAAGCTCAGCTCATTCGTTACGGCAACAGCTCATACTGGCAGCGAATTTTACTTCCCCGCGCAACTGTGTCCCTCAGCCAACCCGACAGGCGATCTCAAAAAAACAGGTCGACCGGAGGCTCGCGCCGCCCCCGGAAATATATTGAATCAGAACAAATTACCATTCACTCCGGGTTGAATTAGCAGCTACTGAAGTTAATCCTTTTCCTGCGAACTTTCTTATCAAAAAAATAATGCTCAGCATGCGAGATTTGTCTCCGCAAATGAGGATGATCTCGGGATTTTCTTCCACACGTTTCCTTAACAAAAAGGGCAGATCTCTACAACCGATCTGCCCTCCCCCAGGAAGTTGCTCCTTCGTTCAGAACCTAGAACAAGAACCTCAACCCGTACTCCAGTTGCCTCGGCGCCCCCAGAGCAAACACGCCTGAACCAGTTCCGGTTCTGTTTGTGCGGTTCTGTGCTGTGGTGGCGTTCAGAGCGTTGCCTGGAACATTGTTCAATACCGAGCTTAACTTGTTGGTTGGAGAATCAAAGTTCGCGAAGTTCAGCAGATTGAAAGCTGAAAAACTAGGCTCAACAGTGAATCGTTCGGTCACTTTAAAACTCCACGAAGCAGAGCCACCGATATCTCGCAACCAGCCGAGTCCGACATTCCCTCTCGGCGCCAGCTGAATGCAATTGAGGTTTCCGTTGCAGTTTGCCGCAACACTCGGAGTTACAGCATTCAGCGCGGTCAACTGGGCTGACGTAAATAGTCCTGCCGATACTAAAGCTTCACCGGCCGGAGTCAACTTGCCAGCCCCGTTCGCGCCGTAGTTATTGATAACACGATTTAAATCGGACGCCTTCACGCTTCGGCCAAAGGATCCAATGTTCGTGCCGGGCAATATATCTCCGGCGGCGCTGCTTTCCGTTTGATTTGAAGTGGTAGTTCCGTCGCCTGTAATGTCGCTTTGGAAAATCTCACCAGCTTGACCCGTGGTGGGAAGATAGAGTGTCGCTGGTAACGGAGAATCTAGATGTCCCAAAATACTTAGGCGCGGTAGATAGGAATGTGGCAATTCGACAATTGCGCCAAACGAAAACTGGTGTGTTCGGTCCTGTGACGATGGCCCTATATAACGAGTGGGATTTCTAAAGTCAACTGCTGGCAGGCCAAAGTCCTGGTCTCCAAGTGTGTTCAGCGCCGCGCTTCCCGCAATATTGTCCTGGAATTTTGAGAGAGCATAGCTCAGTTGGAGGTTCAGGGTCTTAACACCCGCGAATGGGTGAACCACATTTTGTCGTAAAGTAAGTTGAAGCCCGTCATAGACGGAGCGTCCAACCGGGAACAGCATCGGGTTGATGCCGACGTTAGGATTTATACCTGCAAATGCGGCAGTCCCTGGGCCGCCGCCAGAAAATTTAGCACCCGAGTCCAAGCCGTTTCCTGCGAAATCGGAAATGTTGGCTGCTGGGTTAGAAGCGATGTAGCACTGCACAGCCGCAGATGCGTTGGCCTGAGTAATCCCCCCAGCTCCACAAGCTGCTCCCACTGTGTTGCTAATTGCAGCCAAAGCATTAGGAATATTCAGATACCGCGAGTCACCCACATGATTAGTGTCGTAGCCCAATTCATAATGAGTGAACACGTTACGAAGGTAGTCGGCGCTGATTACGGTGCCTTTCGCGATCTCATGCTGAAAGCCGATATTCATTTGAACCGAACGAGGAGACTTATAGTCCGGCGCAAAAACGACAGGAACCCCGCCAACTCCGGTTTGCAGCGTGTTTCCAACGAAGCTTCCATTTTGTGACGGGCCTGCTGCCGCCGTCGCCGCCTGATATTGCTGTTGAAGCGCTCCTATTTGCCCCGCGACTGCACCGATAGGCTGGCCGCAAACATTTGCTATGGAAATTGTCTGCGCAGGGGAGCCGGGCAGCGTCAAGGTTCCGTTTGGACAGCCAACCAACGGCGTTATATTAAACAATCCCTGTTGCAGGCGAACTACCCTGTCAAACAGAATGGAATTGAAGATTGTGTTATCAAAATAGAGACCCACACCAGCGCGGATTACAGTTTTTCCTTTCTTCCACGGGTCCCATGCCACACCCAATTGAGGCGCGAAATTTAAATTGGGCTGACTGATTCTGTTGCCTAACCCTGGGGTATTTCCAAATTGATCCAGTAATTGGGTATTTCCAGAACACGGCGGGTTTGGAAAAACCGTCGTGTTGATTGTCGAGCATGGAATCGGCGCCAAGTCCGCATCATCTCTTCCTGTATCTCGAACATAACGGAGACCGTAAGAAACTGTTAGATTGGGCCGAACCTTCCATCCATCACCTACATAAAGCTCGATTCGATTGTCTCCAAGTGCTCCAGCAGGCTTTCCAAATCCCGCTTTCTCCGTGAATGCGCCTTGTCCGTTACCAAATATCACAAACTCTACCGGGTAGTTGGCAGGATTACTGGCGCCTCCAGCAAAGGTTCCCACGGGACCCGCCGAAGTAGCAGAAAACACTTCTGGCTGTACTCCGAAAAAGCTTGCAAATGATAATCCCCGAATGCGGTTGAAAGTGAAACCGTAGCGTAGTGTATGCGTGCCCAGTAATCTGCTGCCGTCGTACTTGGTCTGAAGATTGCTTTGAATAGTTTTTTGCGGCGCCAGGAAGCTGGGGCCTGTCGTCAACGCATTATCTGTGAATCCAATCGTAACTTGCGGAGCGGGATTATAAATGCTCGAACCTAGAACAGCATCGCCAATGCCATTCACGAATTTGCTATAGGCAAAGCGCAAACTATGATTGAAGCCGCCAGTTGTGCTGTCAATACCTATTGCGTGAGAGGGAGTGTTATTCCGGTTCAGGAACGGCGAGAAGTTCGGCCCAGCCGGGGCCAACACGCTATTGTTGTTGTAGGTGAATTTGTAAAACATTTTGACATTGGAGCGAGCTTGCCAATCAAGACGTCCTGAAGCTTCCGTGTCGCGATAGGGTGTGCTGAACCCACTCGCGAGTGGTGCGAACTGCCCATTCGGCAGCACCGGCGTAAACAAATCTTGTTTAATGTGTTCGGCATCCAGGAAGAAGAACAATTTATTTTGCAGGATAGGACCGCCGAAGCGTCCACCATAATTGTTGCGTTGAAAGGGTAAATCCTGGCCTCCGGGTGCATCGGCGTTTCCCGCGCGCTTGTCTCGAAAATTATAAAATCCCATTCCGTGTGGCGAGTTTGTACCAGAGCGAGTGACCACACTCACGGTTCCCGAGGAACTTAATTCTGACGAAAGATCCAGTGTTGACTGGCTAATTTGGAACTCTTGTATCGCACTAGCCGCCACATTCTGCGTTGTAGTTCCAACATTCTCGTCGCTAATGTCTACCCCATCCACTTCGATGCGAGCGGTACGGCCTGCTCGCCCTCCGATAGAAACTGATTCAAATCCGTTTTTTGTCGGATCGAATGTACCACCGTCCTGCACTTGCACACCTGGTTCCAGCTGTGCCAGATCAAGAAAATTACGACCATTCACGGGAAGTTCGTCAATCTGTTGTGCCGTAAGAACGCCCTGAACAGTAGCTTGCTCGGAGTTCACTTGAACGCTTTGGGCTTCGACGGTAACAACTTGCGCCTCTGACCCAAGCGCGAGTTGAACATTTCCAGATGCCACCTGACCGACTTGCACCGTGACTGTGAGCAAAGCGACTGAATAACCTTTTTCTTCAACTCGAACAAGATACGATCCCGGAATTAACGCGCCAGAGCCATAGACACCTCCCGACGAGGTTGTGTTCGTGATTTTTTGTCCAGTGTCTTTACCGGTGATGGTGATAGTCGCGCCACTGATAACGGCGCCACTCGGATCGGTTACTGTTCCTTGAATGCTGCCTGTTGAAGTTGATACAGAAACTTGGGCAAGCAAATAGTTGCTTTGCAAAGCAACGAACAATAACAGGATGACTGACATAAATGCAGTCTCAAATCGAAAGGATCGTAGCGTCTTCATTCTTAACTCCTCTGTGCGCTTTACTGTGAGTTATGCGAGTTGGGCTTGCGCCTGATTCAGTGACAACACAGCAATCAGCGCGCCTGAATCAGGTACTTGGGATGTACTGAGTCAGGAGAGGGACACTCGGTCAATAAGCTATGACGAGTAACTGCTAACCGTATAATTTGCTTGAGTATTTTGAAATTGAAGTAAATCTGTTTCGATGATTTGATGGAGAGTGTCTATGATTTCTCACAACCAATAGCGATGAGACTTGTCCAACCGAGAATGACAATTCTGTCGTTCTGTCGAATCTGAAATCGAGGCCGCCGCATTTCTGTCCGCAATTAATTCTTCATCAGCAGGAATCTATCGCTGTTCATACGCTTAGATTTCAATCTCTCCCGAATGCCATACAAATATATTTCCGCCAAAAATATTTGCCTCTATCTGCTTTTCACTAGTCACAGATATTTGACATCCGGAAAACATTTTAAGTGCGTTGGTCCCAACATCCAGCAGTTTAGGAGTGCTTGGCGTTCCATGTGCTCTGAATTGTAAAGAGCCTGGATAACCTGTCGCGCACCATCGCTTACTTTCTGGAGCTTGAGTTGTCTAACGGCATACCCACGGAGAGAACATGAAGTTTTTAAAAATTGCTGCGCTTCTATTTTTATTTGCATTCGCCAATCTGTTAATGGGGCAGACCGAAGGTTCCATATCCGGTGTCGTTACCGACCCCGGTGGTGCTACGGTTGGAGGCGCTACGGTGACAGCCACTAATCAGGATACAAATGCGGTGCGCACGGCGACTACGAACTCGTCCGGAGTCTATTCTCTTGCGAGTCTCGCCCCCGGCACTTACACATTAAAAATAGAAAGCCAGGGATTTGCTCCAGTCGAGATGAAACGCACTGTCCTGACTGTCGCGCAGATCCGCACTGTGAATGTGACACTCAACTTGAGTTCGGTGCGCGAGACGGTTGAAGTTAGCGGTGAAGCAACGGCGCCGGTCGAAACCGAGTCCACTCAGCTCTCCACACTTATCTCTAACAAAACAATTACGGAGTTGCCATTATTGACTCGCAACCCATATGAACTCGTATTACTCAGTCCGGGGACAAATCAATCTGTTGACGGTACGGGTGGCTTTTCGGTGAACGGGTCAAGAGATCGCAACAACAATTTTCTTCTCGATGGAGTGGACAATAACGATACTTCGGTGCCCGGAATCCCCGGGGGAGTTATAGCCGCAAACCCAGATTCAACTCAAGAATTTCGCGTCATTACTGACACATTTAACCCGGAGTATGGCCGCAATACAGGAGCCATCATCGATGTCGTTACCCGCAGTGGAACTAATACTTTTCACGGCGATGCATATGAGTTTGGACGATATAACGCGCTCGGTGCTCGCGATTTCTTCAACCGCTCTCCTGATCCACAAAATCCCTACGTTCGCAATCAGTTTGGATTCTCGGTAGGCGGCCCGGTGATCAAAAGTCGAACGTTCTTCTTCATTAACGGCGAATTTCAAAGATTCAGAACCACATTAACCGAAACTTCGGTGGTTCCGACTGCGGCTTTCAAGTCAGGACTGTTCACCATTACACAAACTGGACAGCAAATCGATGTGAGAACTCCGAATTCACCGGGAAATAATACGGGCCTTGGTCTTGATCCCGAAATTTCCAAAGTATTTGCTCTATTGCCGAACCCGAATGCAGGCGATGTCATTCCGGGAGTCAGCGGCAATTTGCGATTCGCCAGTCCGGATAATTTAAATGGGTACGAATGGACCGGAAAAATTGATCACAAGATTACGGAAAAACATCAACTGAGCTTGCGCTACGCTTACAATCACTCGGTCGATTCCGACCCTTTTCATACGGAGTTTGCGCCAGGTATCGATGTCCTTGCATCTCCTTCCTACAGTCATGGTGTATTTGCCGGTCTCACTTCGGTTTTGAGCAACCGCGTTGTCAACGACTTCAAATTTGGCTGGAATAAAGTATTTGCAGGATTCGCGAGCAATTGCGCCAGTGTGTTCGACCCAATTACCGGGACGGATTCCGCGGGCTTCGGACGTGACTTCGCTGTTCCTGATTCTGCGCTCGGAAATGCCCCGCTGTTTACTTTGGGGTGTAATACATTGTTTGACGCCTCCGGACAATTGCGGCATACCGGAACTACCAGCTACGCGGATTCAATCACATGGGTTCGAGGAAATCACACCCTCAAGTTTGGCGGAGACTTCCGTGATGTGAACTCGAGTGGTTTTGATAATTTTCTTTCCCGCGACACCTTGACGTTTAATCGTTTCGCGGCCGGGTTTTCGCAACCAGCCGTAAAGCTCAACGCAAATACTGACCCGAACCAGGTACAACCTATTCAAGATCTGATCTGGATGCTGGTGGGAGGAACCACAACTCAATTCCAGGCCCAGTTTTTTAACAAGTCAGCAGCCAGGGTACCAAGCGACGATAAGAAATTTATTCAGCACGAGTACGACGGCTTCGTACAAGACACTTGGAAAATTCGAAAGAATCTCACTTTGAACTATGGAGTGCGCTACCAATTTGACGGCGTTCCATTTGAAACCAATGGAAACTTCTCGAACCTCTTCCAAAATGCCGACAGCTTTGGTACGTCCTACACCTTTGCCCTGGTCGGTCCCGGGGATAGTCGGCGAAACATGTATAACAACGACTTCGGAAACGTTGAGCCGCGATTTGGCATTGCCTGGGATCCTCGCGGAAATGGAAAGATGTCGATACGAGCCGCTTATGGTATTTTCCACGACCGCATCTTTGACAACCTGTTTGGGAATGCACGCGGTAATCCTCCATTTCAGTCAACCGTCTCTAATGTTTTCCCGTCCAATGTGGCAGCGCCAACTCCGGAGGCTATACCCTTCGCCCAGAGTCAGGCTCCTTCCGCGACAATAACGAATGGGCAATTTCAGCCTGTTACGTTGCTGGATACGCATATCCGAATGCCGGCCAGTCAGAACTGGAATTTCGGCATTCAGCAAGAAATCATGAATGGTTTGGTGATGGAGCTTGATTACGTAGGCTCTCATAGTACGCACGTAATTCGATCTCTCGATGCCGTTCCACCGGATCCCGCGCTGGTACAACAAGCTATTAACGATTGTGTGGCACAGGGTACATGTCAGGCTGGAGATCCGGATGGTTTCATTAGCGGGAGTGCGCTCTATACCGGCATCCCGGGAGTTGCGCCTCCTTCGATTCGCGAAACTGCACTGCAAGTGCCGGGTGGCTTGCCATCCAGTATTACAAAGACAAACGCAGATTCGCGGTTCAATTCTTTGCAGGCTAAGGTCACGAAGACGCTTTCCCACGGACTGGAGTTGGGTGGCGCCTACACTTGGGCACACGCGACAGACGATTCGAACGATCCACTAAACACAGAGTTGTCTGGTTTTGGCACGTTTCCTATCGATTCACGAAATGCGAATACTGTGATGCGCGGAAACTCAGACAATGACTTGCGTCAGCGTGCAACGATTGATTTCCTGTACGAGCTTCCCTTTGGAAAGGGAAGGCGGTATTTGCAGAGCGGCATCGCTGAAAAAACTTTGGGCGGAATTCAACTTTCGGGCATCATTACCGCGCAAACTGGGCATCCTTACACGATCTTTATACCCGGCATCGATACGGCCCGCACCGGAAACGGAGCAGGACCTTCGTCGTGGCCCAATGTTGTAGGTAATCCGTATGCGAGCGCTGGCCCTCGAATTCAGGAAAACGGTGTCGCTACGGGCGCGACTGCTGGCGGACCATCCAATCAGGCGAATGTGTTTCCTCAAGCTGCCTTTGGATCTGAAGGTGACGCCGGACGGAATCAATTTTACGGTCCGCACTACACCAATGCTGATGTCGTACTGATGAAGAACATTCAATTTACGGAACGCCTTAGGTTGCAATTCCGCTCTGAGTTCTTCAACGTTCTGAATCATCCGCAATTTCAGCAGCCAGGCGATCTGGTGGGACAGTCTAACTTGGGCTTATCCACTTTAACCATAACGCGTTCCGATGCCACAACATCGGCTCGTCAGATTCAGTTGGCATTGAAGCTTTTCTTTTAAAAGCGTTCCTCGTTGAGCAAAATATCTGGTGGTGGCGCAGTTCAAACCGCGTCACTCCCATCGTCTCTTAGGATTGTCAGGATGGAAATAACGCTCTAAAGAAAACTGCCATTGTCAGTAAAGATACGAGTCGAGCTCTCAGTCTGATAGTTCACAGCCAAGCACCCGATTGACTGCACTATGACGGTTGGGTGGTTGCATATGATAATAGGCTGGCAAATTTATCCGGTCCTTTTAGCTTTCGGTTTTTGCATTTTCTGATCTTCATCCAATTCGCAATTAACAGAAGGCATCGCATCCCCAAGCTGGATGTAGAGCTGCATTCGCTTCTCGGGATCCTTTTCGTTTTTCAGTTTTTCAGCAATTCGTCTCCATTCTTTATCGCGTGACGTGGTGGACATGACCGCAAACTTCCCGCCGCCCAATTAAGGGGCGGCTTCAGGCTATCGTGCAACATCACTGTTTGAACAATTCCATAATTTCAGCTATTTCCAACCTATTGATTGTGCGCTCACCATAGCTGGCGCCATAAAAGCGATGTTTTGGATTGTTACGATGTAAATGGAGGTTGGCTAATCGATAACTTTTATGGTTTATCGCCTGGGTTAGATGCTACTGAGCGGTGAAAATGTCTGACACTCACGCCGGACTAACTGCTTTTTCTTGATTTGGAAACCTTATGGCATTGATGCACGCAAAGAATTGGTTGGTTCGGGAATAGGCTCTCCCACCGCCACATTTTCTTGCATTTTTCGCACTGCCCACGCCTACATTCATCCGAGATAGAGGTCAGGACTCGCGTCTCCTGCCCCCGAGGACCCCGTTGGGTGTCGCCCATAACGACAATATTCTACGCAAAGGCGTTCTACTCCCACCGTGTTCTATCGAACGGTAGAATACTCGACCGTTGAGGTGAGTAGCTCTAACACTTTTAGTAGCTACCTAGTTGGGGGCCGTTACGAATATAGGCGGAATATTTATGGCCTTGGATCTCAGAATCCAGCCATTGACTCTAACCGGAGCAATTCCAAGATACGACTTAACAAGCCAGTTGATCGCGCGTCAACTTTAAGCCGTTCAAATTGCCCAATACCGTCACAGCGATGGAGTTGGTATGAAAGAACTCATTGGCTAGTTCTTTTATTTCATCCGCAGTAACGCTCTCAATTTTCTGGATGAGCTCATCAAGACCATAGAAATGATCGAAATACATCTCCTGCCGGGCAAGGTTGGACATACGGGCGGTGGAAGACTCGAGCGATAACATCAGACTACCTTTCAATTGGTCCTTTGCACGGCGTAGTTCATCGGGTGGGACTTCTTCAACCTTGAGTTTGCGGAACTCCGAGACGATGGATTGCACGACCTTGGCTGCTGAAGCACGTGAAGTTCCCGCGTAGACGGAAAGACATCCAGTGTCGCGATAAGGATTAAGGTCGCTGTAAATGGAATACGCCAATCCCTGACGCTCACGGATGTTTTGAAATAGACGCGAACTCATTCCCCCGCCTAATAAGGTGTTCAGGATGTACGAGGTATGGCGGCGCTCATGAGTAATGGGATGAGATGGTACTCCAACACAGATCTGCACTTGCTCGAGAGACTTCTTATTGCGCATGATAATGCGCGGATTAATGATCGGCTTGGGGCTGTGGAATCCGTTGGTTTGCGGTTTGAGCTGTTCAAAATGCTTGGCTACTAATTCGACAAAATGCGAATGCTGAAGGTGGCCAGCGGCACAGATAATAATGTTGCCGGGAGCAAAACGCTCACTATAGAAATCGATAACCGGAGCACGGTCGAAACTTTTCACCGTGTCCTTGGTTCCAAGAATGGGCCGTCCCAAGGGGTGATCTTTCCAGAAATTCTGGGTAAAGATTTCGTGAACGAGGTAATCCGGACTGTCTTCGTCCATCTTGATCTCTTCCAGGATTACGCCGCGCTCCCGGGTAATGTCATTGGCATCGAAAACCGGATTCAGCACCAGGTCGCTAAGCACATCGAGCGCGATAGGAAGATGTTCATCAAGTACCTTTACATTGAAGCTGATGCATTCCTTAGCGGTAAAGGCATCCATGTTTCCGCCGATTGAGTCCACTTGCCGGGCGATATCTTCCGCCGAGCGATGCTTGGTTCCTTTAAAGACCATGTGCTCGACAAAATGCGAGATCCCGTTCCACTGAGAATCTTCATCACGCGATCCACTTTTGATCCAGATTCCGATCGAAACCGAACGAATATGCTGCATCTCCTCGGTGATGATCACGAGCCCGTTGGGTAAAATCTCGCGATTAATATTTCGAACTTCTTCAACCATAGGTCACCAAGGATTAACTGATTACCAACTTGCAATATTGTTACACAGTTGGGATGAGACGTGTAAAAACGGATTTTTCTTTTACTTTCAGCAGTTTACGGCCCGATTTACTACTTAATACCACCCGAGGGCATGGAAAACCTTCTAGAATAGAAACGAAAAGGTTCCAACACCAGATTAGATGCATCAGAGAACAAAACAGATTGCACTTTTAGGCCTTAATCTTCAAGAGCTTACGAAGATAATGGAGGAGTTCGGCGAGCCCCCCTACCGCTCCAAACAGCTATTTGAATCACTCTACCGGCAAAGAATAATTTCAATTGACCAAATCTCGACCTTGCCGCAGGATCTACGTCAAAAATTGGAGAGGGAAGGTTTTTTAGTGGGGCTTCCCACCATTGAAAAGAAATTTCAATCTTCCGACGGAACAATCCGTTATCTGATTGCTTGCAGCGATAACCAGAGTGTCGAAGCGGTCTGGATGCCGGAAGGCGATGGAGGTGAAACCGGGGATGGGAGTGTTGCGGATGAGCAACTCGAAACTTTCAGCCGCAACTGGCATCGCGCCACGATTTGTGTCTCAAGCCAAGTGGGTTGCGCAGTGGACTGTCAATTTTGTTTGACAGCGCAATTAGGTTTAAAGCGGAATCTTACCGCGGGAGAAATTGTCGGGCAAATCTCTACCGTCCTTAACGATCAGAACGTTTCTGTGTCGAGCGACCGGATAAATATTGTGTTTATGGGGATGGGAGAACCCTTACTTAATTACGATAATTTCGTGAAAGCTGTTCAGTTACTAGTGCAAGGTATCGGCATTCCAGAATCACGCATGACGGTATCAACCTCCGGTATCGTTCCGCGAATCTATGATCTCGGCGCTGAACCCATACGGCCGAAGTTAGCGATTTCCCTTAATGCAACCAATGATAAATTGCGGACTGAGATCATGCCTATTAATCGCAAATGGAATCTTGAATTGCTGATGAAAGCGGCACGCGAGTTCCCCTTTCGACATAGAGAAAAAGCCACCTTTGAATATGTGATGCTGGATGAAGTGAACGATTCACCGGAACATGCCCGCGAATTGGTTGAACTGGTACGAGGCATCCGGGCGAAGGTAAATCTTATATCTTGGAACTCTGGCCCAGGTATTGCATTTAAGACCCCGGATCAAAAACGGGTCCTTGATTTTCAGAAAATATTAATGGAAGCAGGCGTGCCCACATTCATTCGTCGACCGAGAGGCCGGGATATCTATGCTGCCTGTGGGCAATTAAAACGAACTCTTGAAGTGCAGCTAGTTACTTAACCGCGAATGCTGTTGAATGGGTTGAAACAGAAATATTGGGAGTAGTCGCAGCGGGCAGTTCAATTCTAAAGGTTGCTCCTCCCGAAGGTCGGTTTTCACAGAAAATCTTGCCGCTGTGTTCCGCAATGATGCCATAACAGGCGCTTAGTCCAAGTCCTGTTCCCTGGCCTACCGGCTTCGTTGTGTAAAACGGATCGAAAACCCGGTCAGGTTCTTGTATCCCGGGACCAGTGTCGGAAAATTCCAGAATGACTGCATTACCTTGCGCTTTGGTGTTCACCGAAAAAAAACCACCGGCGGGTGCCATTGCATTCAGAGCATTATTAATGATGTGCAGGCACACCTGCAGCAACTGATTAGAATCCCCCGAAACTAAAGGTAAAACTTGGGCCAAGTCAGTTCGCAACTGAACGTTGGCGGTTCGCATTTGTGGTTGGCAGAGCTTCACGGCTGTATGAGTGAGGGAGTTCAGATCCAACAAAGACTTCTCGAAGGGAACTTGTTTGGCAAAGCTGAGCAAACTGGAAACGAGAGTTTTCGTTCGTCGCACCTGCTGAGCGATTTTTTTAGCTAGAGCTTGTTGTTCCGTGTTCAAAGGCGTCTCGGTGAGTAATTCCGAGTACCCGAGTATGGCGGTGAGCGGATTATTCAATTCGTGGGCCGCGCCGCCGACCAGCTGGCCCAGTGAAGCCAACTTTTCCGATTGCACCAGTTGAGCTTGCAACCGGCGTAAATTTTGAAAGGATTGTTCGGATGTACGCAGCAACCCGAGCAATTCCCGATCAAGCAAATGCTGCTTTATGAAAACCATTGCGCCCATGATCAGCATGCAGCAAAGAGTCACTACTAAGCGGAATGTCCGCACATTTGGAGGGGCTGCGGTATTGAATACCGACCATGCCGCGAACAAAGGGAGTGACGCCATGGTGCCCATGCCAAGTCGAGCGACCCAGACCCCGTGTCCGTTTGAGTTGCGCGCTGGCTGTTGTTTGGGAGAAAGGCGAAGAGCCACAATTCCGACAATCGTAACCCACGCCATGGAAAGTGCTAAAGGCAGATCATAAAGACTTCCGGAGTAATAAACGTGCCTCTGAATAGCCCAATTTGCTAAATAAGAACTGAAGGCATAGGTCAAACTGGCACCGAACCAGTGCAGATAAATTGTTCTCCAAGGTCCTTTGCTACGGACCCAAACTATTGCCAAAGCCGACAAAAATGCGATTTTTTCTGCCAGGTACACAGCATTCAAGTTGAAGCTGTACGCTGATTCATTTAGCGAGACATACTGCCAGGGGATGACCGCGACTACGTATAGATATAACCACCAGACTAGCAACAACGTAAAATCGAGCGAACTAAACCGGAATGTGCGCTCATCCTGCTCCACATGAGGTTGAAACGCGAGAGCTGCCATCATGGGAACGATATGCAAGACAAGCACAACATCACCCACAAAGGGATTAGGTACTTCGCCTCTTTGAAAAACCTCAATATACGTCCAGAATCCCTGATAGCAGAACCAAGAAGAAACACCTAACGCCATCATTAGCCAAAACAGCCGGGTTTTTCCGCGCGTCGCGAGAATATTCGGAACGAGTGCGAGCGTTCCAGACAAAAGCAGCAGAAATTGGGTGATGTCGCTCCAACCAATCAGGACAAAATTCTGGGGGAATAAAAAAGAGACAACCGCTTGGACAAGAACTAAACCAAGCGCTGCACAGATCCATATTTTGAAACGTAGTGACATAGACCTTCTAATCCCATTTTAGACACTCAGGGTATTGTCTAGAGACTACTTCGAAAAGACAGGTTACTTCGGTAACACGTGGCCGGGGAGAATATGCCCCGGTGTTTATAAACAGAAAGTTCTTCTTGCTCAGAAGGTTTAATGTCCATATTATCTGTAACATAACTTTGTTGGCACGGTCGTGCGAATTGTTGTTAGGAGTCTTACGAGATCGTTTTCTGTGGCGGCTTAGGGCCCCCATTGATCCGGGAGAGATACGCCGTACTGAACGATGGCTGGCTACGGCACGCGTTTTCCTCGCTATTTCCGCTTTAACAGCAATTTTGATGGATCCATCCCAAATTGGATATTCGCTTTGGGCGTTCGCCTTCCTGTTGTTTTATATCGCGCAAGGCGTTCTCATCATGATTCTGTTGCGAAGACACCAGGTGTCGACTGCGCGTTTTCGCGTTTTGGTGCATAGCGCAGACATCTTTTGGCCAGCTTTAATTCTGGCATTCACCACCGGACAAAACACTCCATTTTTCCTGTTCTTTGTTTTTGTTCTCGCTGCTGCGGCTTACCGGTGGGGATTGTGGGAGACTCTGGCTACGGCAGCATCCTCGGTAGTCTTGCTCTGGATTGAAAGTTTTGCCGTCCGCCTCAGACTTGACGTGTGGTTCGATAAAGTTTTAGTGGCTCATCATTGGCCGCCTCTGCACGCTGATGTTGGAGACTTCGAGCCGAAAAGGCTTTTCATGCGTTCCATTTATTTATTGGTGATGGGACTCTTGTTGGGATATTTGGCGGAGCAGCAAAAACAGTTGCGCGCTGAAAAGGCTGTCGTGGCGAGAATTTTGGGAAAAGCGCGTGTGGATGAGGGATTGGCGGGAACGCTGCAAGAAATAGCGGGGGAGTTGTTATCGATGTATGGGGCGTCGCGGGCTTTGATCGCATCGCGAGAGAGCCACAGCCATCGATTGTACGTTGGTGGAGTTAGCAAATTGGGCGGCGAACTCTCTGAATTTCACTGGCAGTCCCCCTCGCCTGCCGACGGCGAAATGTACTTGTATGAGTGTCCAGCAAACACTACCTATGTGCGGCGCACTGGAAACAATGGTTCCAGGGGTTTTTCAATCCTGGGATTAGACCGGAATGGCATGAAATTGTCAGACGTGACTATGTCCTCGATCGAGTTACTCGCGCGGCACTATGAATTTGAAAGGTTGATGACAGTAGCCTTCTGGTTTGGAAGTGAATGGCAGGGACGCATCTTTTTATTCGATCCATCGATAACCGGCGACACTGAAGAAGAGTTGCGGTTTTTTCAGGAACTTGTTCGGCAAATTGGACCTGCTGTTTACAACGTATACCTCCTTAGCAGGCTGCGGCGACGGACCGAGGCAATGGAGCGTGCTCGTTTTGCCAGGGAACTGCATGACGGCGCGGTGCAATCCCTGATTGCGGTTGAAATGCAGGTCGACGTGTTACGCCGCCAATCCGTGAAGGATTCTACGCTGGTTACTGAGGAGTTAGGACGCATTCAGGGATTACTTCGCGAAGAAGTCTTGAAGTTGCGGGAACTAATGCAACAGATGAAATCAATGGACGTTGATTCCCGAAAGCTTCTTGGGTTTATTCGTGACACTGTGGAGCGATTCCAGCGCGAGACAGGAATTTCAGCTAAGTTTCTCTCTGAATTGAAAGAACCAAAAATTCCCCAGCAGGTTTGCCGGGAGTTGGTTCGCATTGTTCAGGAAGCATTGGTAAACATTCGCAAGCATAGCAAAGCAAAACAGGTGCTGGTTCGCTTGGGTATTCGCAATGATCGGTGGAACCTGGTAGTTGAAGATGACGGTGCCGGGTTTCCCTTTGAGGGAAGGTTTTCTCAACAACAGCTGGATGCACTGGGGAAGTCACCAGTAGTGATTGGCGAACGAGTACGTTTAATTGAAGGCGAACTCACGATAGAATCAATTCCCGGCCAAGGTTCGCGTCTCGAGATCAATGTTCCGCAACAGCGAGAAGCCGCTTATGGATAGAAAACAACATTCGATTCGTATTGTAATTGCGGATGACCATCCTATTTTTCGCGATGGATTGCGGCGTTTGCTGGAATCCGAAGCTGAGTTCAAGGTAATTGGCGAGGCTTGCGATGGCGCAGAAGCCGTGAAGCTCGCTCGTCAATTGAAACCTGAAATTCTTTTGTTGGACCTGGCCATGCCGCGGCATCCCGGCCTGGAGGCGCTGCGGGAAATGAGTTCCGCCACAGGCTCAAATTCCGTACGAACCATCTTGCTAACTGCGGCTGCGGAAAAAAACCAAATTGTCGAAGCTTTGCAACTCGGAGCACGCGGCGTTGTCTTGAAGGATTCCGCCACCCAGCTCTTGCTCAAAGCCATTCATACAGTCATGGAGGGCGAATACTGGGTCGGCAGGGAAAGTGTTTCGAATCTGGTGCAGTATCTCCGAAACCTGGTGCAATCTTCGGGGGAAGACGCCCGGCAAAAGAAATTTGGCCTCACTCCGCGGGAACTGGAAATTGTTTCGGCAGTTGTGGCCGGTTACGCCAATAAGGAAATCGCGGAATATTTCAAAATCAGCGAAGATACGGTCAAACATCACCTCAGTAACATATTCGACAAACTGGGAGTGTCGACAAGGCTCGAGTTAGCCCTGTTTGCTGTGAATCAGTCCCTGCCACTCAAGCCCATCGCCTAATCTGGATGTTTAAGGCTGCAAAGCCGTGGATATGTGGATATGTGGATATGGCACTTTCGTGCTATATCCACCACTTACAGGCTATTGTTGCGCCGTTCTGTTATTCCATAGGATGGTATACAGATTATCAATATCTCGTGAATTTCTTCCGCGCTTTTTGACTCGCGGATTGATGCATAGAGTAAGTTAGTGCGCAGGAGGAAACCTAGTGGCAAGTTTCTTATGTCAACTCTGGTCCGATGAGCGAGGCCAGGACATTGCTGAATACGCAGTTATGTTGGCGGTGATCTTGGTAATTGTTATTGGAACAGTGAATCTGATTGGCACCAAAGCCAACAGCGTATTTTCCACAGTGGGAAGCGCGATTCAGTAGCTTCTGAGTTGTCCCCGACTCAATCGACATTTACGTTCCTGTAAATCTTCCTAAAGATCAGGATCATATGCCCAGACGGAAATTAGTTCTGGGGTACTGTCTGTGCAACTTTATCGTGCGCCATATCCGGAATCCGGGCCAGATGCGGAAAGAAGGGTGTGACTTCAAACGGCATTTTTTCGCTCGCGGAGATTAGTGCGACTGGCTTCGTTTTAACAAACTCAATTTGATTACTCCACGGGTCAAGTTTGATTCGTCCACCCAACGGCAAAGCCGCTATCTGATCGGTTTTCTGATTGTCCAATGTCGGAGCGGAGTTCAGAAGAGCTGACATTCTCAAAGTCTTGCCATTCGCTAGGCTGTTTCCAAGATGAGCGCGAATCAAATTCTTGAGTTCCGGAGCGCGTTCCTGAAGCGCTTTAAGAAAGAGCCCAGCATTGGCCAACTTATCTTTGTACGGAGAATTGGTGAGCAGTTCAAGAGCTTTCTTATCGGCAGCGTCTTCGTCGGCCGGAGGGCGAGCGAATTCAATCCGCTCAAAAGTTTCTTCGTCAGGGAAAAACATACGATCGTTGAACGCAAACTTGGTGTCCAGTTTATGTCCCAGTGCGATATGGCTGAGTTCGTGAGCCAACACCATGGCGAGAGAACCTTCGTCTGGCAATACATCAATGAGGCCTCGGCTCAGGACGATGGTATGACCTACCGTAAAAGACTCCAGAGGCGAAGTCAGCAGTACGCGCGTGCGAACTCCAGGTTGAATGTCCAGGTTGTTCGTGACTATTAAATTATTGACCACCGTTTGCAGGACCTTATCAACATTCCCTGGCGGCGCAAGCAATCCAATGGTTTGTAGTCGTTCAAGGGCATTATTTTCAGCTTCAAGTTGCCAGCGGCGTTCACTTTCTACCGGCGTATCATCCTGGGCTGCTACACTTTGATCAGTTACAGATTGAGGAGAGTCCACCATAATCTGTGTGAATTCTTCATTGTGCGCGATGTGCTGCAGATCATATCCCCACAGCCTGGTCTGCGCTTTAAAATGCAGTTTTTGACCATTGCGCGCAACCATATTTGACTCTTCGCTGTAGATGAAAGCCGGAAGCCAAAGTCCAGGGCGAAGATTTACCCGCCAAGTATCGAAGTGAAGGTAATAATTATCATGCTGATGAGGCGTGTATGTTCCATTAAAACGCACGATGTTGTAATCCTGATCTTCCACCCACATTCTTCCCTTAAACCGCACACCGGAAGTGTCATCTTTCGGTTGGATATCAATAACCAGGCACCGGATATCGCCTAGAAATTCGCGGCGCACGAAAGAGAACTTATAAAACTCACGCTGAAGATTTTCATCCAGTAAAACCATCTGCGCAAAACCCAACGGCAAAAACTTCATTCCATAAATGCTGGTCAGTTTGGCAACAAAGCGCCGTCCGAAGCCCGATTGGCTCTTGAACTCAAGATCTCCGGTGCCATTTGTCATATCGAGGCGTCCGAGAAAATATTGATCGCTGACGGGAACGGCTGCATCCTCAGCGCCTTTTAAATTTTGAATGTAAGTTTCGACAAGCGGATGAAAATGCCGCATTTGTGCCACGAACAAATGCTCACGTTCGACGACTTTGCCGATCACTTGATCAAAAGTAGGGGAGCTAGTGGCCGGAATAGTTACTTGCGATGCATCTGGATTCTGGGTTTGTGGCGATGCTATTGTGTTGTCTTTTTCCTGAGCGAATCCGAATGAATGAAAGAGAAGAACAAAAATGACGAAAAGAGATGAAATTAACCGGCCACTAAAGTTAGACATAATTCCCTTCATGAATCGCCAGCTTTACGCTAGTTGGAACATAACGTGTAATACACCGTGAGAGTCCTCAGGCCGGCCATTGCGCAATGCTGGCTTGAATCGGATCTGCACCGCCGCTTGAATTGCGGCCTCATCCAATCCATGCCCGAGCCCACGCACGACGCGCACTACCTGCAATTTGCCTGAGCTTTCAAAGAGCACCTCCAATAAAACTTCTCCTTCAATATGGAGCTTTCTAGCTTCTTCGGTATACGCCGGCAGTGGTTTGGACAGGATTTCGGCTGGCGATGTTGGCGCCACCACCGGTTGTCTGGTTTTGGCCGGAGCTACCACGCTGGGATCGGCATCTCCGAAGCCCGCTTGATGAACGGTTCCGTGCGTATTCGGAATGGAGGTGCTGCCGTTGCCAGTAGCCACTCCTGCACCGAAGCCAGCGCTTGCGACCACGCCATGCAGGCCTTGGCTCCCGCCCAGTCCATTGCCGCTTCCTGAACCTGGCGGTAGATCGAAAGCTCCCATTTGCGCGATCGTTACTTGCTTGCCATTATTTACGCTTGCGGCTGCGCCATTCGGATCACCGAAGCCCCCGGTCTGTACCTTTTGCGGGGAATTGGCGGTTGTTTGGCGCTGCGAACTGCCTGTCGAGAAAACATTCGTTTTTACAAGTTGCTTCGGCATGACCGGGGCGACAGATGGTAATGGCACAACTTTGCTTGCTAGTTCGACCTTAGGCGCTACCGGCGTTTCTTGGCGAGGCATAATCACCCGGTTTCGTTGGGGAATGCGAATTGCTTCAATCGATGATACTTTTAGCGAAATTGCTGGAGACTTAATCTCTAGAGGAATGATCCGAGGAGGCGCGGATTGGTGATTCACTGCGGCGGGCGTATTGACGAGCCTTGTAAGGTAACGATTCCCGGAAATCATCCCTTTTGGCTGTAGCAACGCTAACGCAATCAATACCGCCACAATCGCGCTCTGGGTTCCCAGGCTGAAAACGAACTCTTTCCAGGGCTTCGACCTTTCGGGAAGCATGGAGAATAGGCATGGATTAGGAGCTTCGGAATTCATAATCTTCATAAGGAGGCGCGTTATGACCCAGGTTTCAGTCCCTGCACGAACTGGACCACTTATCACGGATCGTGGGGGAAGAAATCCCTTTGGCAAAACTACTTACAAGTTAATGAGAAAATGTTACCAACTCATAGAGCTAAAAAGGCAAAAACTTACGCTAATTGAGCACTCAAGGACCAATAGAGGAATAAGGTTTATACCGTAGTTGATATCAATCCCAGGTGACGAATTCATGCGCGGTATCAAATCGGTTTTGCTATTGACAGCTTTGTTAACTGGCATTTTCGTCGCTACTTCAGGAGCTTTTTTCATTGTGAATGAGCCCCGCAAATCCGATGTGATCGTCGTATTAGCCGGGGACACGGATCGACGACCGACACGGGGAATTGAGTTACTGGGGCATGGATTTGCGCCCCGCATGATCCTGGATGTCCCCGCTGCTGCCTATGTTTTTCATGCCAGCGAGCTGGACCTCGCCCAAAAGTACGTTCAAGGCTTGCCTCAGGCCAGCGCTATTATGATTTGTCCAATTCAAGGACTGTCGACCAAAGCCGAAAGCAATGATGTATCAAAGTGCCTTCAAACTCTCGGTGCCCATACGGTTCTGCTGGTTACTTCTGACTTCCATACTCGCCGTGCTCTCAGTATTTTCAGGCAACAACTCTCGGATCATGCTTATAGCAGTGCCGCTTCTTTCGACCCTGACGAATTTGGCGCGCAATGGTGGAAGAAAAGGGAATGGGCGAAAACTAATTTCGATGAATGGTTGCGGCTGGTGTGGTGGGAAGGTGTAGACCGCTGGCGTTAAAGCTCTAGATTTTGCGTCGAATGTAATAGATGACACCGCTGTGGTCGTCGGTGAGCAGGAAAGCGTCGGGTGCGATTTTTAGAATGCCGCAAGGACGCCCGTATATGATTCCGTCTTTGATGAATCCGGTTATGAAGTCCTCGGGGCCCGAGTGATCTTTCAATCGCACCACTCGATAACCACGATTTAAATGCTTCTTAGATGAACCATGCAGGGCGACTAGAAAGTAGTTCCGTAACGCCGAATCCGTGGAACTGCTGTCAAAATATTCCAACCCAAGCGGGGAGCTGTGAGCCGCGAAGGTCGCGAATGGTACTGGAACTTTGGCGCAATCCATCTTCTTGGAAGAAGACGGGAAAGTTGGATCATCAAAGATTTTGCCATCTTTGAAATAGCAATACGGCCATCCATAGTTACGGACTTCGTGTGGGAGAGCCGAATTCATGGAGATAGCAAACATTGTGTCATCGGGTGCGTCATCGCCTAAATGATCCGCGCCCATGTTTGTGGCATAGAGTGTGTCTTTCACCCATCGCAAGCCGACTGCGTTGCGCAACCCTTGTCCGATGATTCGCGCGTTCTTTCCATCCGGATCCATCTCCGAAACTGTGGCGCGGATTTCCTCTTTTTCTTCGCATTCGTTACAACTGCTTCCAACCGTCACATATAACTTATTTTCGTTCTCGCCGAAAGCTACGGTCCGGGTGAGGTGCCATCCTCCGTATTTGTAATTCAACCCATAATCTGGATAGGTCGCGAGAACTTCGGGAGTTGAAGACGGCGATTTTTCTCCTGCATGGAATCGAAAGCGTTCCAGTTTGTCAGTTAGTGCGAGATAAAGCCATGTTTGACCGGACGAATCGGTATAGAAGGCCACATTATTAGGATTGCGCAGATGCTGAAGGTAGGGAGTGATTCGGGCAAACTTGCCAGTTTTCGCATCAAAGTCATCCAAAATGTAAACCTTACCTTGGGAATTGTCGGAGCGGTCGTACATGTCAGTGACAAAAATTCGGTCATCGGGCGCTTTGCTCAGGAACCGCACTCGCCTGAGACCTTCGGCCGCGACGGAGATGTCAAAATTTTCCGGTAGATTTAAAGAGAAAGCTTTTCGGTTGGCTAGCTTGATGGTATGGGGGATCAATTTGACCCCACTATGATCTTGTGCCTCAGAATGAATGAAACTGAAAAGGAGTCCCGATAAACAAAATAACCAACGACCAATTCGATGCTGGATCATGAATTCTATTTAATGATGGGCAATACTTCCATCGGAACATTTGCCCTGGCTTTGCTTGAATGAAGCCAGCTACATGCCGATATTGCATCCGCGCTTACCTGGGAAGGTTTGATCTATCCCCAATAATCATACTGACAATGCAGCACTATTCAAGAGCTCGATTCAGATTTTAGCGTCAAGATTCGCTAGATCCCTTTGCCCACAAGAAGACGTAGTATCGACATTACTGTTTGAGATCGGTCCGCAGGCCAGGTTCTGCAGCTGTGATCAGCTCTACACCCAGGGTCGCGAGTTCGGCATCTTCATTTGAAGACAACCCGCTCACAGCTACGGCACCCACAACTTCACGGTTAATGAAGATCGGAAGACCTCCGCCCCATCCGACGTATTTCGGATCCCCATAGTAGGCGATGTCGTGACCTCGCTCAGGGTCCCTAACCTTTTCGCCAATTTCCCGGGTTGCCTTGCGCTCTCTGGCAGCAGTCCATGCTTTGTTAGTTGCGATGCCGACTGAAGCTACTGGCGCACCATCCATCCTGGCGAGCATAATGAGTTCTCCTTGTGAGTCTGCGACGGCGACGACTGCGGATTTGCCTAATTGCAAAGCCTTGGCAACGATTAGGTCGACAATCCGCTTGGCCTCTGTGTATTCGATTGTGTGAATCGTTTTCATGGGGGAATGATAAATCAAGCGCGCAGGATATTATCGTCAGCGCCACATGCAGATCATTGGAGAGTTGCAAGTGCCAGCTGAACACAGAATTCAAGCGGTTGCTCGGTATCGATAATGGTTCTCGGAAACGCGATCTTTTCAAAACTCGCTTTCACCCGCAAATACAGTTGGTAATCGCGGTCAGCCGCAGGATGGGATCCAGATTCCGCTTGGTTCTCCAATCGCCTTCTTGCCGATTCATCGGAGCACACGCATTCCAAAATTCTCCAAGGCTGCTTTAATTCTTCGGCCTGTTGAACGACTTGCTCAATTTGATAACGCCGGGAGAATGGGCGGCCATCGAGGAATATGATCCGTTCCGGATTTCTTTCCAAAATATACGTCCCAGTTTGCAGCATGATACACATGCAGAAGTCATCCTGCCCGGTTGAATATTCGACTCCGCCGGAAGAAAAGAGAGTGGAGCGTATTTCGTCTTTGTCTAATACCGCTCCAGAAAGACGGGCCGCCAACTCGCGGCACAGAGTGCTTTTGCCAGATGCCGGAAGTCCGGCCATGATTACGATCATTGCGGGCTAAGAATACAGCAGATGGGAATAAAGGGTCTGTCTAGTAGAGCTTAATAAATTCATTGCTGTCGCTGGACAACATCTCGGCTGGCAGGTTGTTGCTTATCGGGTCATCGGTTAGTGATTTTGTAGAGGGGGTGCTCTCTTCTTCGGGTTGGTCTGCGTCGAGAGATTTCGACTCGCGCCAATCGCTATAGCGTCCCGAAACGGCTACATGGAACACCCATTGATGGCGCTCCTCTTCGGGTTCTAATAATCCTAAATTCTTCATGGGCAGCATGTACTGCTCGACCCACTGTATTTCTTTTTTGGTCATGCCACGACGCTGTAGATCTACCGTGATGCCGGCCAGATGAGAAGATGCTGTATCTCCGGTTTCTGGGGCCGCGTTTCGATTATGGCGGCGAAGCTTCTTCTGCACTTGCACCGTGCGCACGGCCGAATTGACCTGAATCTGATCGTGGAACTCGTTGTAATAAGCTTCGCTCAGGTCCTGAACGAATTCGAGAGTCCAGGGGCGGCAATAGCGACGTTCGGGATCAAGACGTGGATCGATACGAATAGTCTGGCCGGCGACAATGGGAACCAAATCCCCGCTGGCTTTCAGTTCTTCAAGTTCCGCATCATCCTGAATGCGGGGCAATTCGAGTCGGTCAATTTCTTCATTTTGGCGAAGCAGAGATTCATGCGAAGGGCGAAATACCGGATTCCACAATATACGGCGTAATCGAGAGCGTCTGCCGTGCGCGTGATACAGGCTGGCATGATTCGGGCCGGTCCGGCCGACGCTGACGTGATGAATACTGGCATGCCGAATATGACGAGGAGCAATGTAGCGGTGCAAACCGAACGCCTGGCTGCAAAAGATCAGCGTGAGTAAAAACGAAATTAAGAGCGTCCGCTGTTTCTCTTTTTGCACGAAGTGGTCTTGCTCCTGAAAATTATTTTCTTGCAATCTGCATTGGCGCTGCGCAGGCGGCTATTCTAATTCAGACCGCCCTAAAGTAACCGCAAAATGTTTTATCTAAGTTACTAAAGAATCGCTCCCTCGCCGATTACTCCTGGTTACCTGCTCCCGGTTGTGGCGACCCACACATCTTTGTATCGCAGGTGAGATGCCGTTCGCAAAATGCGCGCTACCAAACGGTAAGTCTATTACTCACAATGAGTTGATTTTGGCCTATACACTCGGACGGAAACAAAGTCGCTATTTGTGGCAAATTCAAAGGCGAAAACGGTCAAACTAAATACTCAAATCTGCTTGCTATTTTTGTCTCTGCTGAACAGCATGGGAGTTCGGATCACATTTAACTTTTTGGGCGAATTCGGCGTGGCGAAATCATCGTTCTCGTTGCCTTAGGTTTCTGGCGGAATTCTGGCATATGGACTACCGCGGCAGCTTTTGGCGGCATGATTTGAATCAATGTGCGATTCCCCACACGGGTAAAATCCAGCTCCCTCGCCGCGAGCAACGCATTGATCGCTTCTTTCACCCGGGAGCGGGGTACGAAATTTCCGAAAAACGCCTCCACTTCTTGCTGATCACCGGCGACGATACAATCCAAATATTTCGAGACTAAAGCTGTGAGCGCCTCTCCTACCGAGAGATTCATGCCTTCACGCACGGCGTCCGGCGACCAACGATAGAGAACGTCCCATGATGAGCCCTCGGTTGCATCATAATCGACACGCGTTATCCGCAGTTTTGACCAGAGCTCGCCGAGCGCGCGATCCAGCGCCGCGAGAGAGATGCCGCCACCAAGAACGTGCTGCATTCGCTGTTTCGAGACTGGTCCCTCGCGGCGAATCACTTCAAACGCATCGCAGGCAAGTTCTGAGTACTCGGAACGTGGTCCGGGCTTCGGCGCCTGCTTGGGATTGCGTTCGCCCACCAGAGCATAGAAATAAGGAAAAATAGATGCCGCGACCAGAAAATTGTTGTTCTCATCGAACAGATTGGCTTCATAGGCGTCGCGTTCGCGAAGAAGCCGCACCATTAGATCCATTGAGCCTTGAATTCTTGCATCGGAGAAAGCATGTTGGAGGGTAGGCAACCGCTGATTCAATCCTATCCAAGCCCCTACAAACGTGGGTGCCAGCACCGGCTGTTTCAGCGGGTACATCATGCAGAACCCAACGGATTCGACGAACGAGCGTGCGTCTTCAAGAGTGCGCACAGGATGAGCGTCAAGCCGCCACTTCTTTTGCCGGAGTTCTTCGAGTTCCTGATCAGTCATAGAGCTATTGCACTTAGCAATCAGCGCTCAGCCGCTTAGTCGAGCTAAAGCTAATCGCAAACTTCTCAAATTCTCTTAAACGCTTTTTGAATATCCTGCATTGAGTATCGCAGAATAATTGGTCTTCCGTGTGGGCATGAGATGGGGCATTCCGTTTTGGCGAGCTCTGTCAGTAGCCACTCCATTTTATTTTGTTCAAGAGACATATTTACTTTGATGGCGGCATGACAGGCAATAGAGGCGGCTATCCGGGTACGAACTTTTTCCATATTGAGAGCTTGTTCTTCGCGGGAGAACTGTTCGAGCAACTCGTGAAGCATGTGTTCAATTTGCGAGGGTTCCAGCCCGGCAGGAGAGACTCTGATGGCAATGCTGCGACTGCCAAATGGCTCCGCTTCGAATCCATTGGCATTGAGTTCTTCGGAAATTCCCGCGAATACGGCCTGTTGTGCTGGCGTGAGTTCAAGCAGAAGTGGCATGAGCAAGCGCTGACTCTCGGTCCTGAGGGTAGCGCGTTGCTTCAGGATTTTTTCGAACAGGACGCGCTCGTGAGCCACATGCTGATCGATGATCCAAAGACCCTCGTGGTTCACAGCCAAAATGAATGACTCGCGAATTTGCCCCAGCGGCTTAAGTGTGGCCAGAGATGGCGTGATATTGCTTTGGGGCAGAGCGTCTTCTGGTTCACCCTGGATCGGTTGCGCGCAGGCATCGTCTGGAACAAAATCCGAAGCCAGTGGCTCGCGTACAAGCGAAACGGCAGCGTTGGCTTCGACAGCAATGCCGCTCGTGAAATGAAATCGGTCATTTGTAGGAGGAAGGATCGGCGCGCTTAGTCCAAATGATGGTTGTTCGACGGATGCGTATGTTGAACCAGCTGCCATCATCGCGTGAGCCGTGGGAGTCAGTGATGCGCCTGCGGTTGGGTGTGCGTGGATTTCCGCAGCAAACTGCGGAATCGGACGAGCCTTCATGAGTGCGGCCCTTACCGAGTCCCGGACAAAATCGTGCATCACGCTCTGTTGCCGGAAACGCACCTCAGTCTTCGAAGGGTGCACATTCACATCGACCTCCGCATTCGGCAGCTCCAGAAACAGCAAAACCACGGGATAGACGGTGGGCGGCATCATGTTTCGATAAGCTTCGGTCAGTGCGTGCTGGATGAGACGGTCGCGGATTAGTCGTCCGTTGACGAAGACATAAATGGAATTGCGATTTAGCTTCTGAATTTCTGGCTTGGAAACAAATCCGTGCAGCCGGAGTTCGCCGGGATCTTGAGGTTCTTCATCTTCCTCCTGCCTTCTCCATGGCGGAGGCTGCGGTAGTCCAATCCGCTCGAGTGGCTGTACTGCCGAGATTGGAAGTAGTTGGTCGAGTACTTCTTTGCCGAATACTTGATAGACACGTTCGCTGTGACCCGCAACAGGCGGCGCAACCAATATCGCGTTTGTTGCAGAATGCAATTCAAAATGCTTATCCGGATGGGCCAGCGCGTAATGTGTGACTAACGAGGCTATATGCGAAAGCTCGGTCGACTCTGCTTTCAGGAATTTCTTTCGTGCTGGCGTATTAAAGAACAAATCCCGAATCGTGATCGACGTGCCGGTGGGAAGTCCAGCTTCCTCCACCTTGAAAATTTTGCCGCCATTAATTTCGACGATAGTTCCCGATTCCTCATCGGAAGCTCGAGTTTCGAGATGCAGGCGGCAGACCGAGGCAATGGATGGCAAGGCTTCGCCACGAAAACCCAGAGTCGCGATACTAAGCAGATCTTCGGCATCCTTCATCTTCGAAGTTGCATGACGCTCAAAGGCGAGCAAAGCGTCGTCGCGTACCATGCCGCACCCGTTATCTGTGATCTGTATTAGTTTTTTGCCTCCCGCTTCGATTTGAATTTTGATTCGCGTGGATCCGGCATCAAGGGAATTCTCCAGAAGCTCCTTTACGACAGATGCCGGACGCTCGACTACCTCGCCGGCGGCGATCTTGTTGGCAACGTGTTCAGAGAGAACGTGAATGCGTCCCATAATTCAGAAAATAAAGTCTTAGAAATAAAGCGTCAGAAATAAAGAATCAAAAATAAATTGTCCGTGATTGTGCCTGGTTCTTAGTTTGGCAGATGAGGCCCATGGAAGGCAAAAATATGGCCTCTGCGTGTCCCATCGAGAAAGGTGTGCAATGTTTTGCGATGATGAAAATCAACCCGTTCGCAGTATGCAAGTTTGTACCGGGGAAACCAGAGTTTTTCATTGACAAGGGATTCTGGCGAAGGCAATATGCTTGCCAGTCTCTTTGCTACTGGCCCGAAGATGTAAGCGTTTCCCCCTAGTCTAGACCGCAACAGGGACCTAAGAACTTCCCTGGATCGCTGAATCCACGATAAACATTTCGGGCGATAAATTGAATGCACCCAAAGGAAAATTATGGCTCAATCCCAGAACTCCCGACAGCAGGCCTCTCTTTCGTTCTCCCTCAATCACAACCCATGTACATCAATGCTCATGGCGGTATGTCTCGTCATTACCGGCGCCGCTTCGGCGCAAGATCAAGCGACGCAATCGCCCAAAGCCGCAGGCCCGGTTCACATAGTTCGCATGACTGTTCCCGGGATGAAGAACGCCGCGCCACCACCAGCTACTCCCCATCTTAATTATTATGGCGGCCCGGTGGTTTCCAACATTCAAATCGTGGCGGTTTTTTGGGGATCGAGCGTGGATGCTACAGTTCAGGGACAAATCGGCGGATTTTATCAGACGGTAACCGCCAGCCCATATTACGACTTGGTAAGCGAATACAGTACGAACACGGGATCGAATCAGTCGATCGGACGGGGGAGTTACGTAGGCTCATTTACGATCACGCCCTCGGTTTGTGCTACAGCCCCTTGCACTGTTTCGGACAGTCAGATTCAGACCGAACTCCTGAGCCAGATTACCGCAGGCCACCTGCCAACACCGACCGCTGACAGCCAGGGAAATGAAAATACGGAGTACATGATTTATTTCCCACCTTTGGTGACCATCACAGGGAACGGTGGCAGTTGTGTTGCCGGAGGGTTCTGTGCATACCATGGAGCCACTTCGAATACATTCGACTCCAGAAACATCGCCTACGGAGTGTTTCCTGATTTTGGACCTACCTCTGGATGTCACACTGGTTGCGGAGGAAGCACTCAGTTCAACAATATGACGTCAGTTTCCTCGCACGAAATGGTTGAAACAGCAACTGATATCCAGGTTAGCTTGGCTCAGGTTTTTGGACCTCCCCTGGCCTGGTACGATCCCAATAACGGAGAGATCGGCGACATTTGCAATGCACAGCAAGGCACGGTTACGGTGGGCGGCTCGACTTACACAATTCAAAAGCAGTGGTCGAATGCCGCGAATGCTTGCGTAGCTCTGGGATTGCATCCCAGCTTCACCGTGAGTGCTCCGGCTTCTGCGACTGCCGGAACTTCCTTCAGTCTTACTGTGACTGCGAAGAATCCGGTGGGTGGGACTACCGACAAGAGTTTTGTCGGTACGGCTCATTTCACCAGTAGCGATTCGCAAGCAATGCTTCCTGCGGATTTCACCTTCTCACCAGCAGATCAGGGAACGCAGACTTTCAGCGCTACCTTGAAAACATCGGGCAGCCAAACTATTATGGCAACTGAAACCATCAATGGCGCAATTACAGGGAATGCGGCGATAACTGTGGGCGGCGGAGGCATTGGGCCGCTAACGTTCACTCCTACTTCGCTGACGTTCGTAAAAGAAGCGCTCGGGGTTACAAGCGCAGCCAAGAAAGTAACACTAACCAATAACGCTGGCGCCACGGTGAATTTCTCGTCGATTGCCATCAGTGGAAACAACGCTGGTGATTTTTCCAAGACCACCACTTGCGGCGCTACCCTCGCAATCGGAAAATCTTGTACCGTGAGTGTTAAGTTTACCGCTGGTTTGATCGGCGCAGAATCCGCCAATCTGGCAGTTACCGACAACGCGAGCAATAGCCCACAAGTCATTTCGTTGTCAGGTACCGGAGGGCCGCAAGTGACTGTCTCTCCAACAAGTGAAAAATTTCTAGCCACTGCAGTAGGGACTACAAGCACCGCAAAAACAGTAACGGTAAAGAATCACCTGAAAACAACTTTGACGATCTCCGGGATAAGCTTCACCGGAACCAATCCAGGTGACTTTGCCGAATCAGCCACGACTTGCGGTGGTACTTTGGCTGCGGGTGCAGCTTGCACAGTTAGCGTGACATTTACGCCAACCGCTACGGGTGCGCGCTCGGCGGTGCTGAATATCTCAGATAGCGCAACAGTGGGAAGTCCACAAACGGTTCCGCTGTCAGGTAGCGGTAAGTAACGTTGATAGATCAAAAACTACTGCGGCCCTCTCTTTGTGGGCCGCTTTTGTTTGAGTGATGCCGACGAAGTGGCTAGCGCAGGATTTCGTCGAGTTGGGAAGCTACCAGGACAAATAGGCAGCCAAATTCTGTCCGGCTACCCCCATGAATACTGTCGGCTGCTGCCCGGGAATAATCGCCAGCCTTGAGCAATACGCCACCCACAGCCAGATCACCGCTTAGGAAATAGAGCTCTTCGGAGCCATAATGACGATGGGGCGGGTAAGTAGCGCCCGGGTCCATCTTTATTAAAGAGGTCGCACGGTGCCGAAGCTCGTCGATGAATAGTGGCTTAGACCAAACGCCAGGGAAGTCTGTAGCTCGCCAATCGATAGCGTCTGTCCGCGCGATTAACAGCCCTGAATGGTTAAGCAGAATGCCTGCTGAATCTGGCTGAAGGCGGCGGGGTATTTTTAGCTTCGCCAAAAAGCGGTCGCGCAGATCCGCGGGAGCAGTGCTGGACCCGGAACGAGCCAGAGCGCTAATCTCAGCGCTGGCCCGGATGACTTCCGCCTCGCAAAGCTGACAACCTTCCTCAAGATGGAGCTCAAACGCCGCGTGGTCTGCTTCAGGAAGGGTTCCGAGGAGGTAGAGAGCGGCCTGCTCCGCTATTTCACTGGACGTGAGTGCGTGTTTAAATACTTTCCCCATCAGCGCTAAATCATTTTGCGCTCGATCCGGAACATACGCAAACCCGAAATATACTCTAATTTTGTAAAAGGACGTAAACGATACAGTGCAAAATAATCACTTCTTTATCTGAATTCCGAGATCCTTTAGTTGTGCCTCGCTTACCGGGGTTGGGGCATCCACCATTAAATCCACAGCCCGGGCCGTCTTCGGGAAGGGAATCACTTCCCGCAAACTATCAGCCCCAGCCAGGATCATCACTATTCGGTCTAATCCCAACGCTATTCCTCCGTGCGGCGGCGTTCCGTATTCGAGCGCTTCCAGAAAGAATCCAAAACGTGACTTCGCTTCTTCGTCCGACATGCCGAGAGCCTGGAAAATTTTGCTTTGAATGTCTTGCCGGTGAATACGAATCGAGCCTGATCCCAGTTCAGTCCCATTGAGCACCACGTCATACGCGAGCGCCCGGATCTCTCCCAACGGTGACTTCGGATCGTTCACCGAATGCACGTTGGCTTCGAGCTTGTCCATGTCGTGCTCATGGGGCGAGGTGAAAGGATGATGCGCCGCGTTCCAGCGCTTCGATTCGCGGTCCCATTCAAACATAGGGAAGTCGGTAACCCAGAGGAACTTGAAATCTTTTTCCGGATTGCCGGTCTTCTCGAAAGCTTTGTGTTTGGCCGCATATTTTTGTGCGAGGTCCAGCCGCAGGAATCCGCATTTCTCACAGAAATGTTGCAGGCTTTGCTCTTTCACTGCGGCGATTTCCTGGTTGTTCAGCGCGCCCGCTAATAGCCACAAATCATCAGCTTCAACTTTCGCGAACTGAATCACTTTTTCAGATAACGAAGGGTAATCTTTTGCGAATCTTTTCGGATCCGTCATCAACTGAACGAAATTCGACCCGCCGACATGCTGGTACGCGCCATAAGTTCCAATCGTCCGGCGCTCGGTGCCAGAGATGTCCCCTGTTTTTGGAATGCGGATTAGCTGTAATGGCAGATCTTTGCGAATCTTGAACTTCGTCGTGAACTCTTCCAGCTCTTCGGCTGTGAATGCTTCGCGAACGTCGACCATTGCGGGTAGACGCATGTCGGGCTTGTCATTTCCATACAACCGCATCGCTTCGTCATAGCTCATGCGTGGGAATGGCGTTTTTATTTCCTGGCCCGCAGCTTTGAAGGACGCCGTCAAAAATCCTTCGACCACCGCCCACACACTTTCTTGTTGCGGATATGACATCTCCAAATCGATTTGCGTAAACTCCGGCTGGCGATCGGCGCGCAGGTCTTCATCACGGAAGCAACGGACGATCTGGAAATAACGATCAAATCCCGAGATCATCAGGATCTGTTTAAACATCTGCGGCGATTGTGGCAAGGCATAGAAGCTTCCAGGCTGCACGCGGCTGGGAACTAAATAATCGCGCGCACCTTCCGGCGTCGACCGGGTCATAAAGGGAGTTTCAATCTCGAAAAATCCCTGTGCAGAAAGATAGTCACGAATTGCAATCGCGACTTTGTGACGCAATTCAATATTGCGCTGCATGGCATCGCGCCGAAGGTCGATGTAGCGGTATTTGAGACGCATCTCCTCGTTGGGCAGAACGGTTTCGCTGGGCAGGAAAGGCGGCTGCTTGGACTCATTCAGCAGGCGAAGTTCCTCGACCACCAGTTCGACTTCGCCGGTAGGAATATTTTTGTTAATCGTATTCGCGTCGCGTTGCTTGACGGTTCCTATGACAGCAATGACGTACTCGTTGCGCAACGTCTCGGCTTTGGCGTGAATGGCTGCGTTCTGTTCTTTGTTGAAAACAATCTGGGTGACGCCCGTGCGGTCGCGCAAGTCAATGAACAGCAGGTTCCCGAGGTCTCGGCGGCGGTTCACCCATCCCATAAGGACGGCTTTTTTACCGGCGTCAGAAGAGCGCAGGGCTCCGCATAAATGAGTGCGTTGTAAATCGCCTAAAAAATCGAGCAAGTTGTAGCCTTTTTGGTGCAGGATGAGAAGCAAAAAGATGAAAGAAAGATTATAAATGCTGCGCCGATTGAAGGGCGAGGTTCTTACGTTAGTCAGCGGGCCAGGGGAAAGTTACCGCAGCTTGAACCCGCGAGCGGCTGGCTAGTCAATAGAACGCAGCGGCGTCGCTTGTTGGAACTTCAGTTTCCAGTTTTCTCCATCTTTTATCCATAAATCAGAGAAAATTTGATAGCGTGGCGCCGCCCCCGTATCGCCTTCAGGCATTTGGATGATCGCATTGTAGGTGACGATTGCCGTATTTTCGTCAACAGAATGAACGTTGAAATTGTAGAGGTTGTAATCTTTCAATTCTCCGTCGCGCGCCTCTTCAACGAATTCCGCCCTTGGATGAAGATGTCCTTCGCTCCCGACTTCCACGAAGTCATCGCTGAGAATGCGTTTGAGCAGATCAGCGTTTTTGGTCTTCTGTGCTTCGTGGATTGCCCTGGTGTTTGCGAGCAAAGCGTCTTCCAGTGGAGTAGACGAGTGGCTGGCCGATTGGGTGAAGGCCGTAACTGAGATAAAAATAATTAGTAAGATGAAATTTTTCATCACGCTCCTTACGTTCAGATCAAATCCGAGTACGGCGAAAAGCATCGATTTTTGCTTTTGGGTGCGCAGGCCTTTGGCCCTGCGATGAAATTCTGTCAGTCTAAAACCGCCACCCAATAGCGGGAGCAAACATGCATGGCTATTATCTCGCGGTCGGAATTCTATCGCCCAGTTCGGCTCGCGGTACCGAGATCTGCTCCCCAGTTGCCAGGTTTTTCAATGCAAAGCTACCGGATTTTACCTCATTTTCACCCACGATTAAGATAAAGCGCGCACCAACTTTAGTTGCTGCTTCAAACGATTTTTTCAAACGAAAAGTCTCGTCGCCAAGTTCTATGACCGCATTTTGCCGGCGCAACTCGCGAGCCAGTTTTGCGGCTTCCCGATCCATTCCCGCACCTAATGGCGCAATATAGACGTCAGGCTTGCGCTGCACGGCTTCAGCAGACTCCGGCAATGCCAGCACCAATCGGTCTTCTCCGATAGCGAAACCGATGCCCGGCGCTGGTGGTCCGCCGAGCGCTTCTGACAAACCGTCATAGCGGCCTCCGCCGAGGATTGCATTTTGTGCACCGAGTGCTCCGTGAGTGAATTCGAACGCGGTTCGCGTGTAGTAATCAAGCCCGCGAACCAACCGATCATTCAACGTAAAAGGTACTCCGGCAGCTTGCAGGATTTCTTTGACCGCTTCGAAGTGCTTGCGGCAATTCTCGTCAAGAAATTCGCCGATTCTAGGGAGCGTGTCGATGATCGGCTGGTCCTCGGGGACTTTGCAATCGAAAACGCGCAGAGGATTCGTGACCGCCCGCCGCTGACAATCCACACACATCTTTGCGGCCACAGGTTCGAGGGCCTTTCGCAAAGCCTCGTTATAAGCGGCGCGATCGCTCGGACATCCGACGGAATTTAGCTCGAGCGTCCAATTCTTGATTCCAAGACGGTCAAGCAAGGTCGCGAGCAGTTCTAGAATTTCAGCGTCACGCGCGGGAGATTCGCTGCCAGCGCTGGTAGGACCGATGACCTCTGCGCCGACCTGATAAAACTGGCGATAGCGTCCTTTCTGCGGACGCTCGCGCCGGAATTGCGGCCCAATGTAGTAGAGCTTTTGCAATCCACGATCACCAAGCTTGTGTTCAATGTAGGCGCGGACAACTCCAGCGGTATTCTCCGGTCGAAGCGTAAGAGATTGGCCTTTGTCACTTTGCGCACGGCCTCGATCCTCCCACGTGTACATCTCTTTCGCGACAATGTCCGTTTCTTCTCCTACTCCACGCGCAAAAAGCTCGGTGCTTTCGAAAATGGGTGTGCGAATCTCCTGGAAGTTGTAGGCGCGAAACACATCGCGCACGGTTGCTTCGACATGGTTCCACAGCGCCGTTTCAGGCGGCAGAAGGTCGCGAGTTCCTCGGACGGCTTTAATCATCGAATCAGGTCGTTAATCAGGGCTGTTTAAGACGAATAACTAGAATAACGCATCGTGCGGCAACTGTATGCAAGACGCTGAGGCTAGAGATCCTTCGACTTGGAACTGATTCGCAAGCGAATCAGTTCACTGCGCTCAGGATGACAGAATAAGGCAGGATGACAGAGTAGAAGTAGCGCATCAGGATGACAATTGTGGTTGCTATTTCTTCTCCGCTAAATACGACTCTTTATATCCTAAATAATTATTGGCGTAACGCATGATGGTTTCTTGATCTTTTTCGTCCAGCTTGCGGCGGAATTTTCCCGGCGAGCCCATCCATAAAGATCCCGGTTCGACTATTGTTTTCTCAGGAATCAATGTTCCGGCGGCGATGATCGAACCTGCCCTGATCCTCGCGCCATTTAGGATGATCGATCCCATGCCAATCAGGCAGCGGTCTTCGATTACGCATCCGTGCAGTGTTACGGTGTGGCCAACCGTTACATATTCACCAAGATAGACGCCGTACTTTTCTTTCATCCCATGCAGCACGCTGCAATCCTGGACGTTGGAATGCGCTCCGATGCGGATTTCGTGAACGTCTCCGCGAATTACTGCATTCATCCAGATACTCGCGTGCTCTCCGAGGATTACATCGCCAATAATCTGAGCTGAGTCATCAACATAACAAGAGGACGGAATGGTTGGCGTAATGCCTTTGTAGGAACGGATCATGTTTGTGTAAATTGTAAATCAGATGAATAGAACCGATGAACGAACGCAATCTCTGAGGAATCGGACACGCGATCCGCTACCACTTCGCGTGTTGTGGTCAATTGCACGGATGATTCACCACAAGGAGCTAATCTGCATAAGGATCTTTGATGTATCCTTCTACCGCGAAATCCTCTCCGAACTGATGCAGGCGGAAGCTTTTCAGCTGCGGAGATGCTTTTACACTTTGGAACCCGGCTCCTGCTGCGAACGGAATGGAATTCGCCCCGGCGAGAATTCTCGGAGCGTAGTACAGGAAGACTTTGTCGACGACATCGGCCGCCAGTGCGGCCCAATTCACCATCGCTCCTCCTTCAATCATCACGCTGGTGATCTCTTGCGTGCCGAGAAAATGGACAATGTCCGGCAACGCCGGACGCCCATCACTGGTTGCGGGTGGAATTTGCTCAACGCGAACCCCGCGCCGCCTCAATTGCTTCTTCTTTTTTTCTTCCGCCAACGAGCAGAGAATTAGCACATCGTCATTGGCGGTTTCAACGACTCGCGAATTTAAAGGTAAGCGAAGCAGGGAATCGAGGATCACCCGTAAAAGTGGTCGGCGGCGTGCACGTCCGCTGCGGTCGGTGAGTAACGGATCATCGGCAATGACGGTCCCAACTCCCACCATAATGGCGTCATTACTGTGACGAAGATCCTGTACGTGAGCTCGTGCACGCTCCCCGGTGATCCACTCCGAAGCCTTGGGGGAATTGGGTGGGGCCGCGATTTTACCATCGAGCGTCATCGCAGCCTTTACCGTGACCAAAGGCGTGTGATGGCGAATGTATTTCGCAAAAGCTTCATTCAGCAATTTAGCTTGCGCTTCGAGAATTCCCGAAGCGACTGCAATGCCAGCATCCCGAAGTTTTTGAAATCCCTTCCCGCTAACCGCAGGATTTGGATCCTCCATAGAGGCAACTACCCGACGCACTCCGGCAGCGATGAGGGCATCCGCACAGGGGCCAGTGCGGCCGCAGTGTGAACAGGGCTCAAGGTTGACATAAACAGTCGCGCCCTTTGCTTTTTCGCCTGCCTGTTCAAGAGCAAGAACTTCCGCATGTTTCAAGCCGTCGTAGGTGTGAGAGCCAGCCCCAACGATTGATCCTTCGTCGTCTACGATTACCGCTCCCACACAAGGATTAGGCGAAGTAAGACCGATATTTTCACGTGCTACTTCCAGAGCACATTGCAAAAAAAGTTCGTCGGTTTTGAGGTCGGACATGATTCGATCAGGGACTCTGCGGCGTGATCCGGTTCCACAACTCTACATTCTTCCGGGAGGGAAGGAATTAAATGAGTATTCTTCAGGTTCAGCCACAGCCGCGCCACTTCGTCCCTTTGGACCCTTATGGATCCGAACCGGAACCTGGGAGTATGGAGCTGGCGGTTGCGGTTTATTTCGGATACGACTCAGCCAACTCTTCAGCATCTGAATAAACGAAGGACGGGATTGACGAATACTCATGGTTCCTCCGCGACAATTCTTAAATACTACGCGGACATTATGCGAAAAGGGAATCGACAAAGTCTTTGGGCTCGAACCGCAGCAGGTCTCCGACTTTCTCTCCCACTCCCACATACCGGACAGGTACCCCAAACTCACGGGAGATGGCTACTACAACTCCACCTTTTGCCGTCCCGTCGAGCTTCGTCAGCACGATTCCGGTTACAGCTGCCGCGTCGGTAAAAAGCCGGGCTTGCTGCAAGCCATTCTGACCGGTCGTCGCATCCATGACAAGCAATGTCTCGTGCGGTGCGCCGGGAATAATACGTAGCGCAGTACGGCGTATTTTTTCAAGTTCCGCCATCAGGCCGGCTTTATTGTGAAGCCGCCCAGCCGTATCCACGATCACGTAATCGCTATGGCGTGCGATGCCAGCTTGCAAAGCATCGTAAAGTACGGCCGCCGGGTCACCGCCTGGTTTAGTTCGTATCACCTCAGTGCCAGTACGCTGGCCCCATACTTCTAGTTGCTCAATGGCAGCGGCACGAAATGTATCGCCAGCGCAGAGCAGAACGGTCTTACCATCAGAACGCAGGAATTGCGCCAGTTTTCCGATAGTCGTCGTCTTGCCGGTACCGTTCACTCCAACCACCAGAATCACTTCCGGCATTCCTTCAGTCCGCTCGATAGGTGGGATGTTCGCAGCGTTCAGAATTGCAAGAAGCTCCTCTTTGAGTATTTTCTTCAGTTCGTCAGCGTCTTTGATCTGCTTGCGGTCAACTTTTTCGCCCAGCTTACCGAGTACCTGCTGGGTAGTGGCGCTCCCAATGTCTGCACCAAGCAGAATCCCCTCCAGATCGTCCAGGGTGTTCCGGTCAATTTCTTTGTTGATAGAAACTACTTCTTCAATACGCTCCGTCAGGTTTTCCCGCGTGCGCGTGACCGCCTGCTTCATGCGGTCGAGAAAGCTGGGCTTCTGCTCGGTACTGCCAAAAAGAGTTTGAATCATGAGAAATTAAAGGACCAAACATTCATTATAACGGTGGGCAGGAGTTGACGCGCGGGGCGAGTCGAGGTATGGCTCAAATTGAAATTGACAGTGATATTTCCCGAAGATTACTCCCATCCGGATAAAGACCAGCCTAGCCCCTCTGTACGTTCTTTGCGGCTTTTCTTTGTGTTCTTGGCGGTTATAGTCTTAAACCTTAAACCGAAAACTTTCCTAAGAAACTCCGAAAAGTACGCGAAGGCGCAACTCACTATTATCGATGGCTGGCGTTTGTAATGAGCCAATATCCGGATCGGAACAGGTTAAATCGCTGGAACCTGCGACATTGCGCCAATGCCTAAGTTCTTGTGGCCTGCGCGACGGCTAACGCCTCTGGTGGCATTTGTGCAGAAGGCTGAGCTGCCGGTATGACCGGAGGCGGTACAAAGGGGCGTGGAATCTGGATATCTCCACGAGCGTAGATTATGTCCAAGGCTGCAACAGCAGCAGGATCCAGGCGTTTGCCTGAGAGAGAGTGAATAATCTTCAACGCGTCCTGAGGGTCACGAGCTTGCTGATACGGACGGTTCGTAGTGAGCGCATCAAAAGTATCGGCTACTGCAATGATTCTAGGTAACAGTGGAATTTGTTCATCTTTAAACCCGTGCGGATAACCGCGTCCATCAATGGCTTCGTGATGCAGCTCTATCCCTGGGATCATATCCGCCAACTGTGCCACCGGACGCAGAATATTCGCACCCTTGGTGGTATGAGTCTTCATGATCTCGAACTCTTCCGGAGTCAATGCGCCAGGTTTCTTCAGGATGCGGTCTTCAATGCCGATTTTGCCGACATCATGAAGTTGGGCAGAGATGCGAACGATTTCCAGGAAATCTTCGGGCAAACCTAATTCCGCCGCAATGAGCAGCGAATAGCGGGTAACACGATCAGAGTGGCCCCGCGTATAAGGATCTTTTTCGTCGACCGCGCCGGCAAGCATCTGGATGGATCCCATAAACAACTCGCGGTTTTCATTGGCGGCACGCTTCAAGTCCAGTACAAAGTGTTCAAGCTCTTCGGACATGGTATTGAACGTAGCCGCAAGCTCCCCAATTTCAGTGCGGCTTTTCAGGGCTACGCGTTTCGAGAAGTCTCCACGGGCAATTGCTCTGCTTGATTCCGTCAGAATCGACAAAGGATTTGTGATCTTGCGGGCGGCATAACTGCTGATCGCGATACTGAGAGCAATAGCCATAAGCGCCAGCACGCGGGCCGAGCGCTGCATCTCAAACACTCCACGGTAAGCTTCATCGCGTGGTTTTTGCACTACCACAGCCCAATCGAGATTCGGCACCGGACTATAGGTTCCGAGCATCATCGTTCCATGTTTTCCGCCAGTGGAAAATTCTCGCGTCGCTGCGACCAATTGCGCTTTGCTGCCTTGTTCGACAAAATTCCGCACAATTTCGAGGTTGGCCATATCCTGACCAGTGGCATAGTCGGACGTGGCCGCGGCAACAAGGCGTCCCTGGCTGTCAATTACGTACGGAGTTAGTCCGCCACGATTGACTTCTTGTAGACGGCGTATCAGGAATTGCAGATCGACAACCGATCCGATCATTCCCAGAAAACGCCCGCCATAAACCACAGGGGTACTGACCAACATAACGGTACGCGACGATTTGCCGCTTCCGACCACCAGCGCTTGGCCGTTATATGCCCGGCTTTCACGGGCGGCGGAATAAGCCCGCTCGAGCTCGCGTTGCAAGAAAGCGTCGGGCGCAATGCGTCCAGCGGAAATTCCCTTGGCGTCTGAATTCAGTAAAGTCGCGTAGGCTAGATCATCAGAGGACGAGACAAAATTCTCGAGCAGAGCGCGCAGTTCTGGAGCATTCACATTTGCCGCAGTAAGATCGCCGCCGCTAGCGACTTGTAAAGCCGAAGACAAGTTGGCCAGCATCATCTGCAACGATTCCTGGTGCTGTGAAATGTCGTCCGCCAACGAGCGTGCCACGGTATTCTGCAAAAGCCTTTCATTTGTAATCAGGCGGTCGCGGTTGATCGATTCCACCTGTGCAGAATAGAAATACATGGGCACAACACTTATGAGAACGAGTACGCTAAGGATTGCGTACAGAATGGGTATGCGCGCGGCTGTGAGTAATTTCAGCGACAAAGGGATTAAGCTTTCGGCTAGAGGTACGTAGAAAGTTTAATTTGCAACGCAGGGTAGGAATGCCAATTTGAGGACTTTTACCATTACCGAAGTACCAATCAGAGGGGGTATTTAGGAGGCACTTTGGCACGGAAATTAGTGGTGGTGGATCCTATTGAAAAATAAACAAGATGCTGGATATATGGTGATTTGGGAGTTTCAGGTGAAAGCCGAAATGAAGGAGCTCTTCGAAGCTGCTTATGGGCCTGACGGCGATTGGGTTCAGTTGTTTAGTCAAAGCGTGGAGTTTGCAGGCACTGAACTAATTCTTGACGTGGCGAGCCCCAGCCGGTATGTGACAATTGATTCTTGGATCTCGCAAAACGCTTATGAACAGTTCCGTAATCAGTATGCGGCAGAGTATAAGAAAATTGACGTGAGTTGTGAGAACTTCACGTTAAGCGAAAGAGAAATTGGCCGGTTCAATAGGATCGGAGAGGATTAAATTTTCAGTCCAAAGCCATTTCGCTTTTCGATGCGCGTGCCATCAAATCCCGGATCGCTTCTGCCGGTGACTTTCCCTCATGAAGGATCGCGAACATCTGTTTTGTAATAGGCATCTCTATTCCTCGGGAATGCGCGAGGTCAACGGCTGCATATGTTGTGAACACGCCTTCGGCAACCATTCCATGCATTCCAGCGATAATTTCCGGTAGCCTGCGTCCACGGCCGAGTTCCACTCCTACAGTACGATTTCGGGAAAGCCCTCCGGTGCAAGTGAGAACTAAATCACCCAGGCCAGCAAGGCCAGCCACTGTTTCCTGTCGCCCACCACACGCAACAACGAGGCGCGAAATTTCGGCGAGACCTCTTGTAATAAGGGCTGCAATTGAATTGTGGCCGAGTCCAAGTCCATGGCAAACGCCGGACGCAATTGCGATGATGTTCTTGAGCGCGCCGCAAAGTTCTACGCCAGTGACATCGTCGTTGGTATAGAGACGAAATCGTGGATCGCTGAACTCGCGCTGAATGATCCTGGCTACTTCAATATTTTTTGAAGCGATTGTTATAGCTGAAGGGTCTCCACGTGCGGCTTCCACTGCGAACGACGGGCCACTAAGCGCCGCTATTTTAGAATCGGGTCCATCTTCGATTGCAAGGATCTGGCGAATCACTTCTGTCATGCGCAGTAAAGTTTTCTCTTCCAGCCCTTTGGTGGCGCTCACAAGGAGCATGTCTGCCCTGAGATGCGGGCGCATCTTTTGAAACACGATGCGGCAGTGTTGCGAGGGCATCGCGCTCACGACAATTTCCGCGTCTTCCAACACCTTTTCGAGATCGTTAGTTCCAGTAACAGAGGGCGGTATCGAATATCCGGATAGAAACAACTCGTTTACCCGCAGCTCTGAAATCGACTCCAGCACCTCTCTCTCATGCGCCCAGAGTCGGATACTATGCTTCCCATTTCGTCCTAAAACGATAGAAAGTGCCGTGCCCCATGCACCTGCGCCAATGATTGCGATCCGGCTCATCCGTGCCTCATGCGAAAACGAGGTTCGGTTCCGGAGACGAGCCGCTTGATGTTGGAATGATGCTTTGCAATGATCAGCAGAGAAGCTATTGCCATGTAAGCAAGACTAATCGGAGTGTCGTGGTAATCGTTAAGACTCCAGGCCAGAACTGGAAATAATCCGACTGCGACAATCGATGCCAGGGAAACTCGCCGGAACGCCGCCACTACTATGAGAAATACAGCGACAGTCACGAGGATCGTCTTGGGTGCGAGTATTGCAAAAGCCCCTAGGCCCGTTGCTACGCCTTTTCCTCCGCGAAATTTTAGCCACACTGGAAACATATGACCAAGAATAACGAAGAGAGCGGCGATGCATGCGATTAGATAGGTATGATGCGCTTCCAGTTGCGCACGTATGAACCTGGGATCTTGAGGCGTGATAAGAATGTGAACGACGCGATAATGGAAGCCAAAATTTGGCATCTCGACAATCCAAACTGCGGCAGCACCTTTAAGAGCATCAAGAACCAGGGTTAACGCTCCAAGAAGAGTCGATGATCGCGCAACGTTAGTTGCGCCTATATTTCCGCTCCCGGTTTGACGGATATCCTCACCGCGAGCTATGCGCACGAGGATATATCCAAACGGGATCGACCCGAGCAGATAACTCAACGCTGCGGTAAGCAGTATGCGTGTCATTGAAGGAAGAGTGCGGGTATTATCGCAAAGGTGACCAGACGAATCGAATGATTTCTTGGCACAGGCACTGAACAATGAATACTAGAAAGGGAACCGCGCAATCTTCGTATACCGTGAGCCGCTTGTTGATAGCTTACTTTCATATAGAAAAAATTCACTGGCAGTCATCATGCCGAAATTAAGAGCCGGCATAGCGACCAATTTTTCTTGCAGACGTTGAAATCGCAGGTTCGGACCGCCAGCTTTGGTACGTCGTGGTGATCCCGATCCGGCGCGGGCTAACGTCAGATGAGGGCTAAATTCGTGCCTTTCTTTTGGGATACCTCGAACGGACAATGCTTCGTCAATGCCTCGAGCCAGTTCTGCCAATGCCGCCCCAGCTTCGATCCCAATCCAAAACACTCGCGGTGACTTTGCTCCAGGAAAAAAGCCATAGCTTCGAAAAGCGATTTCAAAGGGAGTTACCTTCACCTGCAAAAGCACGTGCTTGATCTCTTCTATGGCATCGACCTGTTTTTCACCAATGAACTTCAGAGTGATATGCAGCGACTCAGGCCGGACCCACCGTATATCAGGTGCAAAACCTCGCACTCCCTCGATAAAACGTTCAATGCGAGCCCGAATGGCTTCCTCAATGTCGAGAGCAACGAAAATTCGCATTTGCTAAAGCCAATGCCCCACAAATAAGGGTCTTACATCAGTTTCCTTCTAAGCATGTCTAGCGCCTGCATAGTCGCAAAGGAGCGAATTCGTTTGCGGTCTCCGGGAAAATTCCTTTGTACAACTTCCGTTCCAGTCTCACTCGCCAACGCATGGAACACCAGTCCCACCGGTTTTTCTGCCGTTCCACCGGTTGGCCCCGCGACTCCGGTAATTCCAATTCCGATAGTAGCTTCGCAGCGCTTGCGAATACCTTCTGCGAGAGCGATAGCAGTTTCTTCACTTACCGCACCATATTTATCAATCAATTCAGCCGGAACTCCGGCAAATTCGGTTTTTAGTTCGTTTGAATACACCACTGCTCCGCCTAGAAAATATCGCGAACTCCCGCTCAACGAAGTCAAACGTTCGGCGAGCAAGCCCCCCGTGCATGATTCCGCAACTGCCAAAGTGGCGTGCCGCATTTGCAGATAATAGGCTGCAATCTGTTCAATGGAATCTCCGTTATCGGAAAATACATTGTCCCCAAGTTCTTCTTCCAGTTTATCGGCGAGTTTGTCCACTCGTTCCTGGGCAATTGCGGCTGATTCAGCCTGAGCCTTGAGGTGTAATTGGATCTCGCCCGCTCCAGCCAGAATCGTAGTCTGAACATCTGGATGTGTCTTGTAGATTGGCGCGACACGAGCATCGCACATCGACTCGCCCATGCCCGTAATCTTCAATTCACGAGTCGCGATGAACTGCAATGGAACTTTTTTCCGCAAACGTTCATAGCACTGCTGTTCGAATAGTGCCTGCATCTCATGTGGAGGCCCAGGCAACAATAAGATAATTTTGTCCTGCCCTTCATACTTACCGCTAATCCATTGCCCCGGCGCCGTGCCGTTACTATTTGCCAGTACAGTTGCTCCTGCAATGACATCCGCCTGCTTCATATTATTCGCCGTCATTTTGTACCCACGTTCGGCGAAGCGCTTTTCAAGAAGAGAGAGAACTTCCGAATCGCGGCGCAGTTCCAATCCGAGCGCCTCGGCCACAGATTCACGAGTAAGGTCGTCTTCAGTGGGGCCCAGCCCCCCAGTACAAATGACAATATCCGCACGGGAAAGCGCATGCGATGCCGCTTGCGTAAGATGTTCCCGGCTGTCTCCGACAATGCTTTTGAAAATGACCTCAACGCCAAGTTGATTAAGCTTGCCTGTCAGATAAAGAGAATTGGTGTCCTGGCGAAAAGGACTTAAGAGTTCAGAACCCACTGCGATGATCTCGGCGTTCACGAATAGAAGTGTAAATGAGCAGGTGGTACGAAATGAAAAGTTGCAAACACGACCGGAGAAAATCTCTCTAGCAGAGCTTAATTAGAGCCGGAATCATGCATCGATTCCGGCCGGCTGATCCCATATCGAGAGCCCCTGAATATTCCATGAGAGATGATGCACGCCGCTAGTCGTGGCTAATACTGCCGAATGTCCAGGAGCAAAAGCCAGTCCGACCAAGCCAGGGCCAGCCACTTCCAGAGACGCCTTCCCCTCAGGCGTTATTTTCACGATGCCACGTTTTCCAGCGAGAGAAGCGGCTACATAAATGTTTCCTGCCACATCGATAGCCATCCCTTGCGGGCGTCCCAAGCCTCGATAGAATGTCGATACACTTCCATGCGAATCGATCTTATATACAGAATCGAAGCTCGAAGTCGTGGGACCCGTCACAAACAAATCGCCTTTCGGCCCAATCGCAAGATGGTAGGCCGAAATGCTGGGTTCAAGCGTTGCGAAAACGAAAATTTGCCGGTCGCGGGAAATTTTAAAAATCGTTCCGCTGCGGTCTCCGACAAATAAATTTTCAGCGCGATCGAACGCAATACCAGTCGCGACTCCCATGCTTTCTGCATAAGGGGACATGGTTCCATTTGGCGCTACCCGGTAAACCGTGCCTTCGTAGCGCGAAGAAACATACATTTGCCCACCACGATCGAATGTAATGGAAGTAGCATTCATCAAATCCGAGAGAAACGGCTTGACGTTGTAATTGGTATCGATTTTGAAAATCGAGACTGGAACCTTCTGGCCACGCGATCCGGAAAAGGTGACGTAAATGTTCCCCTCCGCGTCCAGCGCGGGATTGGTGACGGGATGCATGTTTTCAGCAATCGATACCGCGACTTTGATCGGATGCTGATTGCTCGAGTGCCCATTCGTAGAGACAACGATGGGACCTGACGAAGCTCCATGTGGCACGCGAGCTACCAGGAAATCATCCGAGCTGATTACAACTGAGCCTTCCACTTCGCCAAAACGTACATTCGGACGATGCAATTCTGGAGGGCGAAGGCTGCTGCCCATGATGCGTACTTCTCCCCCAGGCAAGGCGGCACTAGGAGAAACCGCCTCAATATGTGGATTTCCATTGACGTTCTTCTTGCCCAGTAGACGATCAGAAATTCCCATGGACTTCATACTTTCTTAGATGCTCGCGCCTTGCATTTAGCGCAGTAAAACCCCGAAGTGCAGCAGCAGATGCATAATCGCTAGTGCATAGAGACCTGCTGCCACATCATCGATCACAATCCCATAACCTTCCGGCAGGCGTTCCAGCTGACGCACCGGCGGCGGTTTCAGCATGTCGAATACACGGAAAAGTATAAATCCCATGAGCAGAGATTTCCACGTAACCGGCACTGCAATAAGCGCGATGAGTTGACCGGCAACTTCATCAATAACCACGAACTGCGGGTCTTTGAGGCCCGTAGCGCGGGCAACTGCGGTAGCAGCAGGAATGCCGATGCCTATGGCCAGTGCAGCCAGAAAAGTTGCAGCGGATGGCTGAAAACTTGGACCGATGAAATGCGCTATCAACCACCAAAGAAGCACAGTCGCAGCGGATCCCCAGGTGCCAGGGCCCGGATACATTAGCCCAGTGCAGAAAAATGTCGCTGTAAGTTTCGCCCAAAGCGGAGCAGAGATTTTGCGTGCGCTTTCGTTCACAGCTGGCTTCCCGTCGAGATCAGTCGTCATCGTCGCCAATCTGCGGATTCCGAATTTCAGGTGCATCGTCGGCGGTATCGGTCACAGGCGATGAGATCACGTAACCGCCACTCGCCCACTTTCCCAGATCGAGCAATCGGCAGCGCTCACTGCAAAAAGGGAAGTCGGGATTGTCAGCCTTTGCGGTTTTCTTACAGATAGGACAACGTAGGCTGCGGGGCTTGGCCATAATTTGACTGGAATTTAGAATCAGACGATCCGCGCGACTAAATCATAATCGTGCGCTTCGGTGATCTGGCATCGATAAAATTCACCAATGCGGGGTTCGATTTCTTCCGGAACATCATTGACGAAAACTTTTCCATCGATTTCTGGCGCGTGCATAGCCGTGCGTCCTTCGAGCAATAAATCAGTTTCGTCGGATGAGCCTTGCAGCAGCAGATCAAATTCTTTTCCGATGAGAGCCTTCTTCTTGCGCTTGCTGATGCGCCGCTGGATCTGCATGAGATGTTTGCGTCGGCGCTCAATTTCTCTCGCCGGTAGCTTGCCTTCGACGGAAAATGCTCCGGCGCCTTCCTGGTCTGAATAGCCAAACGCGCCCATCCAGTCAATCTCGGACTGGCTCACGAATTCGCAAAGTTCCTCGAATTCTTTTTCGGTTTCTCCAGGAAAACCAACAATGAATGAAGTTCGCAGCGTGACGTCCGGAATGGTTCGACGGATCTTTTCGATAGACTTAAGAAATACCTCGGATCCCCCGCCGCGCTTCATGCGCTTTAATACTGAAGCCGAAGCATGCTGCAATGGCACATCGACATACGAGCAAATTTTTTCGTGCGCTGCTATGGTCTCTAGCAAACGTCCGGTGATTTTGTTCGGATATGCGTACAAGAAGCGTACCCATCGTAAATCTTCAATTCCGGCCAATCTTTCGAGTAGCAGTGCAAGGCCGTCCTTCAAGCCAAAATCTTCGCCGTAGCAGGTCGTGTCCTGGCCAATTAGCGTAAGCTCCCGCACGCCAGCCTGCGCCAACCGCTCCGCTTCTGCGATTACGGATTCAAACCTGCGTGAACGGAACTTCCCACGCAGCTGCGGAATAATACAAAAGCTGCAAGGATGGTCACAGCCTTCAGCGATCTTGATGTATGCGGTGTAGCCGGGTGTCGCCAGAATCCGGGGCGTTTCCCCGTCATATAAATAATTGGGCAGGTCTGCGATTGCCCCATCCCAGGTTTCGCGGGAAAATCGGCCTTGTGCTGCTCGAGCCTCAGCTTCGGGACGCGATGTCAGCGCATTCGGTGACAGGATATTAAAAGGAGAAGCCGAAGTGGGCGCAGCACCAACACCCGCCGCAGCGAGAATCTTGTTCAGCTCGCCCGTACCCACAACAGCATCAATCTCCGGAATATTCTTTTGAATCTCGTCGCGATAACGTTCAACCAAACATCCAGCGACTATCAGTTTGCGAGCTTTGCCGTCAGTTTTGTGGCGCGCCATCTCCAGAATCGTATTAACGGATTCTTGCTGAGCGCTGTCGATAAAGGAACAGGTATTTACCACGATTATGTCGGCATCTTCGGCGCGCTGAATCAGTTCCGCTCCGGCATGCGCCAGCATGCCCATCATGACCTCGCTATCGACGAGGTTTTTGGGGCAGCCAAGGCTCACAAAGCCGACCTTAGTCGGACTTGTTGTTGATTCTGAAGGTGACTCCGGCTCAACCTTTGCGGTGTCCAGATCAGGTACAGTGAGGGTTTTATGCAGCATGCAATCTTTCTATTTTAGCATTCAAACTGTCGTAACCAGACGCACCAATCAAGACAATCGGGCCGGTATGGACTACGTGCTACGCTGATTTTTTGCCTTTCGGCCAACTTATGACGTCCTGGGGAATGACTGGTAGAACGCGACGGAATTTCGAAATCATCTCGTTCTTAGCCTTCATGATGCTTGCAATCTGCTCTACAGCTCAGGACGTTGCTTCCCAAAAAAATGAAATATCAGCGATGTGGGGACGGACCTTCGTCAACGATGTCGAAGTAAAGCACTCCGCCTTCGATTTGAATGTCGGGGAGAATAGTACATTCGAATTAAACTATGCCCGGCGCGTCCGCGACTTCAAGCTATTTGCCCTTAGAGCGGAAGTGCCCTTTGTAATGGTTCCAGGCCAGCAGTTGAATTACTTCACTGATGTGGTACCCAGGAACTACAGGGCATACTTCTTGACTCCCGCTATGCGTGCCAACTTTTTTCCTTACAAAGTGCTTTCTCCATGGGCAAGCCTGGGGCTTGGTTTCGCTCATTATGATCCCAATTCATTGTTGGTTTATTACGGAACAAACCCAAATAAAATTGCAAATACAGTCGCGGCATTGCAGGTGGGATTAGGCCTGGATGTCAAGCTTACCCGCCATTTCAGCTTGCGCACCGCTTGGCGGGATTTCTACAGCGGCACGCCGCATCTAAATCTGGACACGGGAAGCCGCAGGAGTAATTACTTCGTTGGGGTTGGTGGAATTTTTCACTTCTGAAGGCAACCTATTTATTTCGACCGCATGGAGAATGCTCCATTAAATACACCCGCCACAACGAAAGCTCCTCCAGCCATTGCCAGCGCTACAAAGCCGCTTGTCCATTCGTTTCCGTTATGCACAGCGCCAGCGATCCTCGGCGTGTGAAGAGTTATTACGAATAAGCAGAACATGATTCCTAATAGAGTCGCTGCCCATTGCACCTTGATCTTCGTTGCCATGCTCAGACTTGC
>DASRFC010000003.1:0-197488 GCA_035651835.1 Terriglobales bacterium | reverse complement strand
ATGTCGGCTCATCGCATCCTGGAGCTGTAGAAGGTTCCAAGGGTTAGGCTGTTCGCCTATTAAAGCGGTACGTGAGCTGGGTTCAGAACGTCGCGAGACAGTTCGGTCCCTATCTGTTGTGGGCGCAGGAGATTTGAGGGGACCTGTCCTTAGTACGAGAGGACCGGGATGGACGAACCTCTTGTGTTCCAGCTGTCATGCCAATGGCATAGCTGGGTAGCGAAGTTCGGTTGTGATAACCGCTGAATGCATATAAGCGGGAAGCACTCCCCAAGATGAGATCTCCCAACCCAAAAGGGTAAAGAAGGGCCCAGGAAGACTACCTGGTTGATAGGCAGGAGGTGGAAACGCAGTGATGTGTGAAGCTTACCTGTACTAATCGCCCGTTCGGCTTGACCATAAAATTTACTCGGAATATCAGTCGTTGGTTGTTGGTCTTCAGTCCTTGGTTCGAACCTGGACTGAGACTGAATGACGAAGATTCTTGATGCTGGCAGAACCTGGCCAGTGAGATAAAAACTCCAAGGAAATTCAAAATAACCTTCGGCTGTACGCCGACGAATTTCGGGTCTTGTCGATGTAAGAAATAGCTTGTCATTCCGAGCCGTACATAACCGCGGAAGCGGCGAGAACGTGCCGAGGAATCTGCTGTTCCCAATCTATTCAGTTGTGAGAGATCGTCCCTTGGGATGATTTGTTCTCACGCTCTTTGAAAGTTCGTCACGATAAGTGACAGCGAAATGGCGTAGAGATCCTTCGCTGGAAAGCGCTCAGGATTTCGGTTCGCGGCTTAGACGCCGCGAAAGCGCCTCAAGTTGTCGGTGATCTTACCGCGGGGGATCCACCCGTTCCCATCCCGAACACGGAAGTTAAGCCCCGCCGGGCCGATTGTACTGCACGCGAAAGTGTGTGGGAGAGTAGGTAGTTGCCGGCATAAATAAAGGCCACGTTCAGAAATGAGCGTGGCCTTTTCCTATTTTATCCGACGTCATTATTCAAGCAATGCGCGGAGGTTCATAGAGGCGTATCGTCGATACTGCTCAAAAAGGCGTTCTTGGTCTTCATCGACGACAAGGCTCCATTCGGTCGAACCTAGTGTGTAAATGAGTTGCTGAGTCGCGGTCGCAGCCGTGCGCGGCAACGAATCTCGCCCCTCGCCTGGAGAGCTTGAAAACACGGCCTTATAGAACGGATGAGATCTGTTGATCTGCACCACAACCGCCTTAAGATCCCCATTCCAAATCGGTCGATATAGAACGTCAGCGGGAAGCGTGTCGACCTGTTGGAGGTAGGGTATGTCTCGTGGGGACGTTTTGGCACCTTGCACAGCCGGCGTCGCACTTTTCCCTTGCGAGCTAACCTGTGCCGTCTGTGAAGTTCCCGATTGCGGGGCACCTGCGTGAGCTTTGCCACTACCCTGCGATGTGCTCACGGCTGGCGCGTTCGAAGCACGGGCTTTTTTCTTGCGTGATTCTGCCGTCTCAGCTAGCAGGTTTGATCGAGAAGCGATCAGCCTGTTCGTTTCATCAAAGAGGCCATTTACGTCCTCCTCAGTGAGGACATCCTTCTCGCGCCAGAGAGTTTCGGCAGTCTTTCTAGAGATTTGTACCATCTCCTGGAGTTTTTGCTGCACCTCGGGCGTTACCGTCGCTCCGGACTTCGCGACGTCGACGTTGATGTGCTCGTCTGCATCCGTGCTATATTCTAGTTCCGCACGAAAAGCGTTATAGTGAAAATCAGGGCTAAACAAGCCCAATGATTCGCCACCTCGCAGAAGCCTTCCATTGCGAAACAAATAAAATCCTTGATTCGTCTGGGTGTACCTGTACCTCCGGCGCATATCTAGCGGCAGTTGGTTCGGGTGAGGCAACGAGACCGCCGAAAAATAGATTACTGCTCCGTTGCTCAGCGAAATGGGCTCACGCTTATACAGCGTGAGTGTCGCTGGATTTTCGCGGTGCAAGGGGTCGTTCGGTTCGATGTCGACTCCATTGAGCCGGATTTTAAGCAGCCCCCTGCTCAAAAATTTTTGATACGTTTCCCCAAGGGCCCTCGCGATTTCGGTCTTGAGACGCCCAATGTCGCGGGAACGAAGGTTCAACTTATCGATAATGACGAGTGTCCCAGTCCGTTTACCGTTCCTAATCGGGAGTGCAGACAGTGCAGCATCGAACTCTTGTCGCTCTCTATCGTCGGGTTCGCGAGTGTCCTGAATCCAGGCGTCGTTTGCTTGAATTACTGGGAGCTCAATCGCTCGCCGGCGAAGTGGTTGTTTGCTGGCTTCAGTGAGAACGCCAATTTTTTCGCCGAGGGAAAACCCCGCTCCCTTCAGACCGATGCCATAGCGCGATAGAGATTGGTTTTCATATCTTTCTTGTACACGGCTGCCAGCACGGAGCACCTCGGCCAATATATCTGTTGCGATGCCGATTCCGTTATCCGCGACGGTAATTCGATCTTCAGGGCCGCTTGGCAGCACGATATCTATTCCAGTGGCTTGCGCTGCGACGCTGTTATCCACTATGTCAAGGATTGCTGCTCGCGCCGAATATGGGTACCCGGCGATGGCCACAGCCATGCGGCCAGAAGAGGGTTCGGTAGTTTCGTACTTTGTATATGGGATGTTTGAGAAAGTTGAAGGGACAGACGGATAGGTCGAGGTTGACATTACATTCTCCTGCGACGAACGGTCTTCGCTCGTCTGAGTTTGATTTAGTCCTTGGTTGCCGAGGTCGTGCGACCTCGTCCGAGGATTGAGTTATCCTGAACTAGAATGGGAAAAGATGCAAGAGAATTTTCCAAAATGGGCATGTCGGGTGCCGCGCTCACCAGTCAATCCGTTTATTTCCCGCCACCAAATCAAAGTGCCGATCGCGGCTTAGCAGAGGAACAACGTGCTGACGGCAAAGCGCCTGCGATCCAAATGCCATTGGGAAGTTTGCGGAGCAGTTGCTCAACGTGCTGTTTTGTGGTGCTCATGACGCTTCCCAATAAGCATAGCACTCTGGAGCAAATCTACCCGCATGCGAAAGGGTATGGGAGTACTTCAGCTTTGTTCAGGATAAACTCCGGTAGTGTCGGCATAAATAAAGGCCACATTGAGAAACCGCTTTGATCGTGTAGAGCGGACACTCTTGTCCGCTGCTGTTGATGTTGATTTTTGTTCGTCAATGACGATTCATATTGGAATATCCAAAGTCAGCATCAACCGCAAAGACAACAGCGACGGACAAGAGTGTCCGTCCTACACATCTAATCTGGGTTGATCCATAACCAACGATATTTTTCTGTATTTTGCACCAATCCACGGCGGACTGGGTTCTGCCTGATGTATTCCAGCTTCTCTACGAAGCTCTCGTTGGATCGCAGAACGTGATCGAATGATTCTTCCTGCCAAACTGGGCCGGAGCGATCCTGAAGCTTGTTCACACTCCGCGCAGATGTTCCTTTAATCAGTTTTAGGATTGAAACCAGACTGTAGGGCCAGCCTTGTTCGTCGCGTAATGGAGTCAACAATAGATGTGCATGATCCGGCATTACGACTGCGGCATGAAGGTCGAATTTCTTTTCATGATCGTGAAGGCAATGTTGGAGAACGATATCCCTGGCTTCCGGTAGGAAAGGATCACGAAGGAGCTTGCAGAAAGTAATGAAGATAGCATGGCCGGATTTTTGATAATGAGGAAGCTTTCGTCGGTACTCGTATGTATGAGCGAGCTTCAGCGATCTAGTCATGCCAGATAGGCAATTGGAATCTCAAAACATGGGCGTTGTCAGTGATGGATGAAGTTCATAGTCAAAAGCCGCGGACAACCCCGTTCATGCGGCCGCTGGCCTGCCTTTCAGCTTGAATTCCCTTTCCATTAGGAAATGAACCGATGTGGTGGGCTCGTCACGCTGGTTCCACGGTACTCCCGTAACTTGAGCACAAAGGCGACGCCGAATAGCTTTGAGTGGTAGTGAAAATCTCAGGACGGATTGGGCCTTTTGGCCGCTTCCGGCCAATAAAGAATTCACGGAGACTCGATGCGCACAGTTAGAATTTTAGGGTTATCCCTGTTTATCCTTAGTGGGCTGGCTGCATTCGCTCAAGGGCCAAGCGCCGCTACACAAACCACAACAGACGTCAAACCGTCCAAGGCTACAGTGTACGTATATCGCTATAAGCAGTTTGTGGGCAGCGCCCTGGCGCCATCGGTTTGGTGCGATGAAACGGAGCTGGCTCATATGGAGAATGGCCGCTATTTCACGGTGAAACTCGATCCGGGAAAACATAACTTCCGTTCCAACGATAAGCAGTCCGGCATGGAATTAGATATCAAACCGGGAGAGCAGTACTTTGTCCGGCTGGAAATCGCGACCGGCTTTATGAAGGGCCATGGCCGGCTCATCCTGGTCACTCCGGAGCAGGGAACTTATGAACTGAACTCTTCGAAACTGAAACCACTGGATTCGAACAAGGTCATAAATGCTACGCTGGTGTCGGTAAACGAAGCGCATCCGGAGACGTTGACCGCTACGCCGAAACCAGCCCTTTTGGTCGATACACACTAAATTTGCTGGTTTAAGTTGCGGAGTAAGCCTGCGTCTCTTTTTCTTAGGATTGCGAGAGTCCGCATAACAAAGGCCAATCATGGAAACATGGTTGGCCTTTCCTTTTGATGTGGAGCGGATACTCCTGTCCGCTGCTGTTGGTGGTGAAGTTGGGTTTGGTAGTGGCTTCTATTCTTTCCTCAGGCGCTGAAGCGCTCATTGAAATTAGGCTTTATCGCAGCGGTGAACCGCTGCGCCACCCAAAATCCTGCGCAAGGCCGGGCCTTTTCAGTGAGAGCCATTTCCACAGGTTTCCGGGAAGGAATGCCGCGTTCGGCAGCGACCAACTTTGCGCGCCTGAACAGGAGATCAGGAATTTCGAGGGTTGTTTTCATTGCTCCCACATTCCCATATTTATGGGAATCCATCCCTCTGGTCGAATCGCCGAACCTATGCGGCGGATAGGAGTGTCCGCCCCACACAAGCCTCTTAGGAGCTGTGGCCTTCACACTGTAGCACTCCTAAATATGCGCCCCACGGACCTACGGCATCATGATATTGGTAGGCCATCACTCTTGAGATTTGGTGCAGATGAGTTAAGTCATGAACCGCCCAGGTCGCGAGCAATTGCGAGAGAGTCACTACTCCGAGGGCGGGATGGCGGCCATGACGATCAAGGTCTTGTTGCCGCAGATTCAAGGCGCGCAGTTCGCCGAGATTTTCCGATCGCAAACGCGAGAATTCATCCAATAGTTGCTCCAGCGACTTACCGCGGCTCTCTTGGGTTTGTGCCAGACGATCGAAAGGCTCGAACGCTTTGCTCTCGCCGGATTGCAAGATCATTTTTGCGCGTGGCATCCAGTCAGTGCGTTCGCCGTGGATCAGATGGCCGATAATGTCGAACGCGCTCCATGTATTTTCACCTTCATTTCGCAACGTCCAGGTTTCTGGTAGATCACGCAGAAGCGCATTGAGAGTAGCGGGGGTGCGAGCGAGCAGCGATATTGTTTGTGGCAGGCTATGTTCCATCATTCGCCTCGATTCGGAGAAATAATTCTCCAGAAACTCTGATTGTATTTGTTCTCATGGCGTCAATTAACCGCTTGTTTCATACGCTCTTGCGGGCGCAACTGAGTTCCGTGCCGGGAATAAACCTGAGAACCCTTAGGGAATGTAATGTATCGAACATTTTGGGAATTTCAGTCATCATAAACGCTATTCCTTATCTGCGAAGAGCTATACATGACGTTGGATCAACATATTCGCGAGCTTTGCGCTCAAGCAACTGCGGCTGAAAAACCGGAAGAGGTAAAAAGCATCCTTGCTAGACTGAGGGCCGCTCTTCGCCAGCACACTGCCAACATAAAGATGTTGTTGGCGCGTTACCCGGTACCATCGGATCATCTAGTGGATGGCAGCACGCCTCTGGTTTCTACACACGAACTTTCTACACACGAACATCGAGCTGATGTGGAAGATTCGACGAGTGATGAGGTGGCAGCCGCCCAAGTTGCGGGGAATGGAAATTTCAAAAAAGCTAGCTAGCTGCGGGTGTTTCCGAACTCTGAGTTTCCTCTACAGAAGTTTGAGCGCGAGCAACCTTGAGGTCGCTGTGTAGATCGTCCAGAATTGCGGATGGTAGTTCGCTTCCCCAATCGTCCAACTGCTTCTCGTCAAATCCGCTTCGCAGTTGAATGCCAGAACCAATCTCATAGGCGAAAGCGTTGATGAAATCGCCTTCGCGATTGCGGGTTATTCCTATTTTTCTGCCAGAGTGCGCATCGTATACCCGGCAACTGCAACGAGCTTCGGAATTGGCAACGGCGATAAACACTTCTCCAACTTGGTCGAAGTCAGGACGATAAAACCATGCCCGGCTGACATGAATCTTGGGGCGCGCGCGTTTTTTTGCGGTTGCACTCGGCTTTTGTACCGCGACTTCGGTCGCAGGATCGAAATAGAGAATGCGCTGGCAGGATTCGCACTCAACAGTTTTCCCGCCTCGTACATCATTGTATGTTTGAGGCCGCAACAGGACCTGGCATCCCATGCACCGCTGGTCCCGGACTTCCGCGAGTCCTGAGCCGCGAAATTTCAGCACGCGATCATAATGCCTGAGAAGGTCTTCTTTGACTCCGGCGCGCGCCGCGTCCCGCCGGGTATTCCACTCGGCTAATTCTTTTTCGTCCAAGGCTGTGACTCTACGCGCTTCTTCCTTTTCTTTTTCAATTTCGGCCGTTTCCGCTTTCAATCTTGCTTCGGCAGCCTTGACCTCTTTTTCGCGGATTTCCGCATTCACCATCAAATCAAGAATCTTGTCTTCATTTGCACGGATATCCTGCTCGGCAAACTGAATCTCGTGCATGAGCGCCCGGTATTGATCGTTGGTTTTTACGGCTAAGGATTGTTCGCGGTACTTGGAGATTTTTTGCTGAAGATCCTGGATGGCGGAATCATATTTGCGGCGGGAGGCTTCGTCACCTTTGACAGCCTCCCTGGCTTTTTCCAGGGCGGTTTTGGTTCCAGCAAGGCGCTGCTCAATTGCGGCCACGCGCTTGGGAAGTGTGGCAATCTCCTCTTTTAAGCGGAGGATCTCGCGGTCGGCTCTCTTCAGATCAATGAGGTTCTGTACGTCTGGCAGCATGTTGAATGGCGTTGCAATGATTTTAGCACGTAGCTTCCGTGGCGGCGATGGAAGAGGCTGTCGATGCGGTGTTCAGCGGCTTTTATGCAAGCTACCGCCCCGGCAGTGTAAACTTTTGGCTCTTGGCTGCCGAGATTCGAGTATTAGGAGTTTCCGTGAAATTACGCCTCATTTTGATCTCATGCTGCATTTTAGTCCGCTTCAGCTTCGCTCAAAGCCCGGCTTCAGAAAATCAAAACCGTAAGCCACTCAGCATTGAATCGATTTTTGCTCAGGGAGGAATCACGGGACGCGGGCCGGAGAATCTGAAATGGAGCCCCGACAACACGAAGCTGACGTTTGTGCAGCGCGACGACTCGGGTGATCACGGCGAGCTTTGGTACATAGACGCAGCGACTGGGGAAAAGAAGGTTTTGGTCAGCGAGATGAAGCTCGCCACACTTTCTCCTCCAATTAACAAGATCAAGGATGAACGAGAGAAGGAGAGGCTTAGCCGCTATCATGTGGCTGCTTACGTCTGGGCTCCCGATTCCAAGCGCTTACTGTTCGATTCTCAAGGGCAGCTCTGGCTTTACGACATAACCTCGGGCACAGCGGTGCAGGTCACATCAGCGGCCGATCCCAGCGGCGATCCCAAGTTCTCTCCAGACGGAAACTTGCTGGCTTATGTACGCAAACACAATCTGTATGTTCGTCCCGTGAATGGCAGGGATGAGAAGGCGCTCACGAAAGATACCGATGCGAATCTGCTGAACGGAGAAGTCGACTGGCTTTACGCGGAAGAACTGAGCGTACGTAGCAACTATTTCTGGTCACCGGATGGCAAGAACATCGCCTTCTTGCAGTCGAATGAAACCCAGGTTCCGAGTTATCCCATAACCGATTGGCTGCCTACACATCCCAGCGTCGATATGGAGAAGTATCCCAAAGCCGGCGATCCGAATCCGGTGGTACGGCTGGGAGTGGTGAGCGCATCCGGCGGAAAAACCAAATTCTTTTCACTCACAAAAGACAACGATGTATACATGCCGCACTTCGGTTGGGTGCATGATGGATTGCTGTGGGCGCAGGTGTTGAACCGGACCCAGGACAAAATGGATTTGTATTTTGTCGATGCTCATTCCGGCAAATCGCGAATCGTGCTTACGGAATCCATTCCCGATGGCTGGGTAAAAGTGAACGATGACTTCCGCGTGCTCAAATCCGGGGACCGGTTTCTATGGTCGAGCTGGCGCGACGGGAATACCCATCTGTATCTCTATAGCTTCAATAAGCAAAGTCCGCTTGATGGAGATGCCAAGCTCGAAATTCAGCTCACCAAGGGCGATTTCCAGGTACTTGGCGTCGAGACGGTCGACGATGCAGCCGGAGTTGTCTATTTTTCGTGCAACAAGGATGACCCTCGTCAGAAGCAACTTTACTCGGTGAAGCTGGACGGTTCAGGCTTCATGCGGGCCTCGCAGACTGACGGTACTCATGATTCTACTTTTGCTGACGACGGCAAACATTATGCGGATGATTTCTCCGCGCTACTCAAACCGCCCCAACTTTCGCTTTGCAGCACTGGAGGCTCTTGCAAAGAAGTATGGGATTCGCGCAGCGTCGAACCTTTTGGGCTGCTGCCTCCTAAGTTCCTTGAATTCAAAGCGGAAGACGGAACGACGTTATATGGAGAGTTGTTATTGCCTCCTGCCGGCAAAGGCAACACCAAGATACCGCTGATCGTGAATGTTTACGGCGGTCCAGCCGCACAGCTGGTTCGCAATGAGTGGATCGGCACAACAGGATTGTTTCACCAACTTCTCGCATGGCAGGGATACGCTGTTTTCTCTGTGGATAATCGTGGCACTCCAAATCGTGACCGCAAATTCGAGACCGCGATCCGGCATCAATTCGGGGCCATTGAATTGAAAGATCAGACTGCGGCTCTCGACCAGCTGCTGGCAGAGGTTCCGCAACTGGATCGCAACCGCGTAGCTATGTGGGGTTGGAGTAATGGTGCCTCGATGACGCTTTATTCGCTCACTCATTCGGATCTGTTCAAAGCAGGCGTGGCAGTAGCGCCGGTAACCGATTGGCATAATTACGATACGGCTTACACCGAACGGTACATGGGCCTACCGAAAGACAATCTTCGAGCATACGAACTCTCATCAATCCCGCGAGCGGCCGACAAGCTCAATGGATCGCTGCTTCTGGTTCACGGTACGAGTGACGATAACGTGCACTTCCAAAACACCATCCAAATGGTGGATGCACTCATCAAATCGGGTAAGCAGTTCCGCCTAATGGTCTATCCGGGAAAGACCCATGGAATCGGCGGATCGGATGCGCGAGATCACCTGTTCCATATGATTCAAGACCATTTTGATGCAGAGCTGAAGTGAGCGTGGCGATCTACGGCTCACGTCGATAATTGCAAAGGAAAGAATCATGGCAATTCGTTGGGATAAATTCACAGTTAAAGCGCAGGAAGCGGTTCAGCGGGCCAGCTCTCTAGCGTCGGAGCATGGCAATCCGGAAGTGATGCCAATCCATATGGTAGGCGCTCTGCTTGAGGATAGAGAAGGCATCGTGCCTCCGGTGCTCGAAAAAATCGGCATCGGCCCGCAAGCCGTATTGAACGAGGCATATGGGGAGATTGACCGCTTACCGAAAGTTTCCGGAAACGCTGTCCAGCCCATCATGTCAAATGCGATGAGCCAACTGTTGGAGCAGGCATTCAAAGAGGCCTCAAACTTTAAAGACGAGTACGTATCTACTGAACATCTGCTTTTGGCTGCAACTCATCTGAAGCGCGATCCGGCGCAAGCTCTGCTTGGGCGTCATGGAGCGACTTACGATGCGATCCTCAAAGCACTCACCGCAGTGCGCGGTTCGCAAAAAGTGACGGACCAGAATCCCGAAGCGAAGTATCAGGCATTGGAGCGCTACGCCCGCGATCTGACGGAACAAGCGCGACGCGGCAAGCTTGATCCGGTGATAGGCCGCGACGAAGAGATTCGCCGAGTAGTACAGGTGCTCTCTCGGCGCACGAAAAACAATCCAGTGCTCATCGGAGAACCTGGGGTTGGCAAAACAGCCATCGTCGAAGGGCTTGCTCAGCGGATTATTTCCGGCGATGTGCCCGAGATCCTGAAGAACAAGCGGGTCATCTCGCTCGATTTAGGCGCCATGCTTGCCGGAGCGAAATATCGCGGCGAGTTTGAAGACCGCCTGAAAGCTGTGCTGAAGGAAATCGAAGACTCTGCTGGACAAATAGTTCTTTTCATTGACGAGTTGCATACGCTGGTCGGAGCGGGAGCGAGTGAAGGCGCGATTGACGCCTCAAACATGCTCAAGCCGGCGCTAGCTCGCGGCGAGTTGCGGGCTATCGGTGCTACAACCCTTGCGGAGTATCGCAAGTACATCGAGAAAGACGCAGCCCTCGAGCGCCGTTTCCAAATCGTTTACGTCGGCGAGCCCACGGTTGAAGATACGATTGCGATTTTGCGTGGGTTGAAAGAGCGCTATGAAGTCCATCATGGCGTGCGCATCAAGGACTCCGCCATCGTGGCCGCGGCTACTTTGTCTAATCGCTACATCACTGATCGATTTTTGCCCGATAAAGCCATTGATCTCATCGACGAAGCGGCTGCGTCGTTGCGAATTCAAATTGATTCGCTTCCCACTGAGATCGATCAGCTCGAACGCCGTGCCACGCAGCTGGAGATCGAACGTCAGGCCCTAAAGAAAGAGGATGACCCGAACTCGAAGGAGCGATTGGTTGTCATAGACCGAGAACTCGCCGAGATTCGCGAGAAATCGAACACGCTCAAAGCGGTTTGGAAGCGCGAGCGCGACCTGATTGCCCGTACCCGTGAGCTCAAAGAGAGACTGGAGCAGCTCAAAATTGAAGAGCAAGCCGAAGAACGCAAAGGCAATCTGCAACGTGTTGCCGAAATTCGCTATAGCCTGATTCGCCAGACCGAAGAAGAACTTAAAAAGCTGACTGCGCAAATGGAAGCGCAGGGCCATCGCATGTTGAAAGAAGAGGTCGATGAGGAAGATGTGGCCCGCATCGTCTCCAAGTGGACCGGAATTCCGGTCTCGAAGATGCTTGAAGGCGAAGTGAAAAAGCTGGTCACCATGGAAGACCGGCTGCGCCAGCGTGTTGTTGGCCAAGACCCGGCGCTCGAACGTGTTGCGAATGCGATCCGCCGATCCCGTGCAGGTCTCAGCGATCCAAAGCGCCCGATCGGTTCCTTCATTTTCCTGGGCCCGACTGGTGTTGGTAAGACCGAACTCGCGCGCGCCCTCGCCGAATTTCTATTCGACGACGAACATTCGATGGTGCGCATCGATATGTCCGAGTATATGGAGAAGCATGCCGTGTCCCGCCTGATCGGCGCCCCTCCAGGATACGTCGGTTACGAGGAAGGCGGCCAGCTCACGGAGCAAGTGCGCCGCCGTCCTTATGCGGTGGTATTGTTCGACGAAATTGAAAAGGCACATCCCGATGTATTCAACATCCTGCTCCAGATCATGGAAGATGGCCGCCTTACTGACGGCAAAGGGCGCACGGTTGATTTCCGCAACACCATAATTATTATGACCTCGAACATCGGCTCGGCGCTTCTACAGGCGGAAAATATGCAAACCGAGGAAGCCGCCGAGAATGTCACGAAACAGGTAATTAACTCGTTGCAGGATTACTTCAAGCCCGAGTTCTTGAACCGCGTGGACGACATCATTGTCTTCCGTCCGCTGGGCAAAGAGCAGCTGGTGAAGATTATCGAGCTGCGGTTGGAAGATGTGCGTCGTCTGCTGGCGGAACGCAAAATTTCGATCGAGTTAACCGAAGCTGCGAAAGACCTGCTGTTCAAAGAAGGATTCGATCCCAGCTTCGGAGCGCGTCCATTGAAGCGCGCAATTCAAAAGCTGGTGCAGGATCCGTTGGCGTTGAAGATCCTCGATGGAGAAGTGCTGAACGGCGACCACATAGTCATCGACGCGAAGAACGGGAAAGTGGTGTTCGAAGTAAGCAAGAGAGTAGGAGAAAAAGAACCGGCAAAAGCAAGAAGCTGATTGCTCTTTTAAATAAATGTGGAGACGGGCGTCCCCGCCCGTCTTTTTATTACTCACGTAGGGACAGCCCCTCAGCTGTTCAGTCGAGCAAGCTCGACAAACCTTCCCAAATCGGAATCAAGTGCCGATTTATTTTGCGAGTTCCGTCTACGTTATTAGCTCGCATCATACACTTGCTTTCGCAGGCAGCGTTTGGAGGGTGTTACCAGTGGGTACTGGACGCTGTTCGCCAAATAGTCGAGTGGCTTTTCAGCCACTAGGGTTCGACTCCCTCGCCCTCCTTGGTCACTCGACACCGAATATGTGCTTGACAAAGTCTTTGGCCGAACTAAGATAATAATGTTTGGCGAACGGTGTTCAGCACCACTTTTTGAGCCCCGGTTTACACTGGGGCTTTCCTATTTTCTGATCATTTTTTGTTTACTCCAGAATTCCTCTGCCACTGGCCCCTGCCACAAGTACCAGACCACCATTACCCTCACTATCATTCCTAGTCCACTGGTTAGCAGCGACCAATGAAAATCCACTGCTGCCGCCGACACAACCGGAACCAACATTACAAAACCGATTCCCGCGACCAGAATTGCCGCGCGTCTTGCCCAGCGATTCAGGCGCAGTAGTCCCCATCCTATCAATGCGCCAACAGCGCTTGCGAGAAGAAACATGTAAGGACCGGCCAGCTCCAGCCCATTCAGCAGAGGCGCGCCGAGTGTCATAGAGACAGTTCCCGGCGACGCGAGCATGATCAAGGCCAGGGCGCAGAGATATCCTGCGCATAAAAAGAAGAGAATCGCGATGGCTGTGACACCTGAAGAACGTTCCATAAAAACGAAACCGCGGATTCACAGATTCTTACGGATATTACTCAACCCGTGTTGCTCTGAACAATCCGCGGCTAATTTCGACTACGTTACGCTAGATCGAATAGCAAAACTTCTGCGCCTTCAGTTCCTTTAATCGTCACCTTCGACTCGTCGCTCACTGCTGCGCCGTCACCTTGGTTGAGTTGCGTTCCATTCAGCTCGACTGCGCCCTTCGCGATTTGCAGCCAGGCGTGGCGTCCCTTCGAGATCTCATGCGAGACCTCTTTGCCCGGAGACAACAAAGAAACATAAAGCTTTGCATCTTGATGAATAGTGACTGATCCGTCCTTGCCATCGGGCGACGCAATCAAGCGCAGCTTGTTCCGCTTCTCCGCCTCGGGGAATTCTTTTTGTTCGTAACTGGGCTTGTGTCCTGCCCGGTCCGGCTCAATCCATATTTGCAGCAAGTGCGCAGCCTTGGTCTTGGAAGGATTCGCCTCGCTGTGCCGAATACCGCTACCCGCGCTCATGCGCTGTCCATCGCCGGGGCGGATAATCGATCCCGTGCCCAGACTGTCCTTGTGCTCGAGCTCGCCTTCGAGAATATAGGTAATGATTTCCATATTCTGGTGGGGATGCGTGGGAAAACCTTGCCCAGCCGCGACCCAATCCTCGTTGATGACCCGCAACGAACGGAAGCCCATAAACTTGGGATCGTGATAGGTATTAAACGAAAAAGTGTAATGGGTGTTGAGCCAGCCGTAATCGCCGCCACCCCGCTCTTCACTGCGTCGAATGTTGATCATAGGTATAATCCTCGTTGCAACGACTATCTCGCACAGTTAGGTGTCTGACTGCCTAAAAAGATTCAAAGCGGCTGCGGCAGTCCTACCCGCCTCCGCTTTTGGGCTAATAGCTTAAGAGCTGGAAGCCGAGAGCTACCTTCAGGACGTAGAGAACCCGCCCAACCTTGTCGATAGCCTGAGTAGTGGAAGTTGCAGCGAGATGCGCCGATTTTTACAACTATGGATGGTGACTGTCGGTCTGACTGCCTGCGGAGGGCTGCCGTCGTCTGCTCCCGTCGGCTTCGTAAATCAAACGCAACATCCTGACGCAGCATTGCGAAATATCTGGAGCGCAGCCCAAGAGAGCGTTGCGCATAGCATTGATCTGAATCCGGTAGAGAGAGCAACTGCCAACGTTCCCGCGGACATTGTGCCGGGTAATCCTCGCGCTCTGACTGTCATGCCCCATGAAATTCTGGTGACGGGCGAGACGGATGTCTCCTCAAGCGTGCTGTTTGCGGCTACCGGTATTCTTCGTGCCGATCCTACGGGCATGATTGCTTGCCCGCAACCCTGTGATGTCCGCTATGCGCCTGCCTATTCCATCTATCAGCCGCCACATACCAATTACGCGGCCTCATGGGAGTTCAAAGGCAACAACTTCAATCAATTGTTGGAATATGAATTCGAGAACCAGATCTTAAACGCGCTGGGCTACGACATGCGTTGGCGGTAAATAATAATAATAATAACGACGCTTAAGGTTTCTTCTCCGAAGAAGCTTTCTTCTTGCCTGGACCTTCAGACTTCGACTCCGCCTTGGCAGTCGAATCCTTGCTTTCTTTTCCCTTACCTTTTGAGGAAGAATCATCTTTGGAACTGGAAGTTTCGGCTTTCGACGAACCATCTTTTGAAGACGAGTCATCTTTCGAAGAAGACTCACCCTTCTCGCTTGAATCTCCATTAGACGATGCACTCGCCCCCGGCTTCTTGGCGTAGTCGGTGACGTACCATCCCGATCCTTTGAACTGCACGGCTGGCGCCGAAATCAGCTGCTCGACCGGGCCTCCACACTTCGGGCACTTCTTTAGTGGTGGATCCGAGAATTTAACAATGCGTTCGACACGGTGGTGGCACTTCTTGCATTCGTACTCGTAAAGTGGCATGAACTCCTGAAATCCTCGCGAATATCGTTCACTCTGATTTTAGGGGAATTCAAGGCTTAAGCCAACCCCGAGTAGTGGTTCAATTTGAATTTGAGAGTTATATTTTCCCGAAGAATACTCCCATCCAGATAAAGACCAGCATGGCCCTTTGCGTTCTTTGCGGCTTTTCTTTGTGTTCTTTGCGGTTACAGTCTTAAACCTTTAACCGCAAAGTTCCCTAAGGAATTTCGCAAAGCACGCTAAGGCGTAACTCACTCGTTATCGATGATTGATGTTGTAATTGAGCCACTACCCAACTCGCCACGCTCAACCCGCGGGTTCCGGGTTTGCGAGGAACGGAGGAACCCGCGACGGAGTTGGCAATGGCCGGATCACCGCTTCCAATGCCGGATAACGCGCCGCGAAGAAGTAAATCGAATAAGCGGGAAAGAAAACGATCGCTGGCGTGGATATCAAAGCCATCACAAAAAGCAAAATTGCCAACGCCATGCACGCCACTACTACGGCTAATGTAATCGTATATAAGCCCCACGTAATTCCCGCTGATTTTGCGATTAGTACCGCGGCCACCCCAACTCCTCCAGCAGGAATAAGCAATATGAGCATAACTATAACGGTGACAATGCCCAGCGCTATTCCTGCCACGATTGCCAGTACAATTTTCATTCCGATATAGCCTGCGTAGGCGCTCTTTTCCATTTTCATTAAAGCCAGCAACCGCCGCCAGCCTTCGAACGCGCTAACGTTTTCCAGCGCCATTTGTGGAACTACAAAATCTTTCGTTAGAACTGCAACCACCGCTACCGCTAGCATGAATGCCATAAAAACGAAGAACAGAAAGATTCCGCCCAACACAAGCGCCAGCATATGTTCGCGGGGGTGTGTCAACCATCCTGAAGCGAGAGCCAATGCGGCAGGAATGCCAATCAAAATTGTCATACCAGCGCCAGTTGCGAGCATAAACAGAATCTGCCAGACAAAATAACGTAACCCGGCACGGTTCCGCCCTCGCCAATATTGGCGGATGTGGCATTCCCGGAACACAATGCTATCGAACAAAACAAATCTCATCATGCTGTTCAGATAGATAAGCAGTATCCACAAAACCATTAGCACTGCTATTGCCACTGCAATAATCAATGCGATTGCGGCTAGGTGAACGACCGGGAAATGCGGAAAGTGAAGGCCGGGAACCGAACGGGAACTCCCGCTGCCGCTCGGCATGCGGAAGGTGCGACCGCTGCAGCCGCCAGAACTAAGCTCTCCGGCGAAGAACCCGACCAGTGCCAGTCTGGCCCACTGTCCTATACGAAAGGGTTTGAATAGCTGTTGCTTCGTGTGGTCGAGTGCTGGATTAATTGCGTCGATAGCGGAGACTGGCAAGACAAGCACCTCGCGACAGAGAGAGGATGGATGGGAGCAAGGTACCTTTATTAGCCGCTCTGGTCAAACAGAAAGATTCCTATGGGTCTGGAACTTGAGATGCTAGAAGAAAAACTTAATTACCGGTAATCAGCGTTTATTGTCTGACCTTTTCGTTATTCTTTATCAATCCATCATTCCTTATTAATCGATTTGTCATTCCGAACCCTCTCATCGGCGCGCTTGCGCGGCGAGGAGGTGTGAGGAATCTGCTTTCCACTCTTTTCCTCTTTATGCATTGCCAAAGAAATGAGCCAGAGAGACTTCCTCTCCGGCCCATTCGATTTCTTCAAAGTTGCTACTGACCGCCAAACGCGCGATGCTCAGCCCACGAAACACTTCGCCCGCTCTCGAATTCTGTAGGGTTGAGAATGTTTCGTCGTGTTTATATTTTTTCCCGGTTGGCAATGTGGTCGCCGTTTACTCATAACGCAAAGCCTCGACAGGATCTAGCTTCGACGCTTTCAGCGCCGGTACCAACCCGCTGATCACGCCCACGATTAATAAAACCATTGTTGAGAGCGCGATTGTGACTAAAGAAATATGTAAGTGGATATCGCCTCGGCCCGAATCATCTTCAAACAGCGGGCCCATCAATGGCAGCGTCCCAACAGCTGCGGCAACTGCATAAGAAATCAGAACGCCAATTACGCCGCCGAGCAACATGATCAGGAGCGTCTCCGCCAGAAATTGCAGCTTGATGTGAATTTTTTTGGCGCCTAACGCCCGGCGCAAACCAATTTCACGGATGCGCTCATCCACCGAGACCAACATAATATTCATCACGCCGACCCCGCCAATCCCTAGTGTCAGTGTTCCCACAAACGTTAGAAGCACCTGCAAGCCAATGGTGAGCGCGTCGATCACAGGGCGAAATTCGTCGCGCCCAAACATTTGGATCGCCTTGGGGTCAGTCGGCGAAAACTGCTGCCGAGTCGCAACCGCGGCCAAAACCTGCGCCATGGCGCGTTTCTCGAACTGTGGAGCAATCGGAGCAAATACCATGACCGCCGCGTAACGCGTATCCCAGAGATCGCTGGCTGCCGAATACGGAATCCAAACGGACTCATCGTCGCTGGAAAAATAATTACTCATTTGAATTTTCCGCTGCATGACGCCGATCACCGTGAAACGCACTCCACCAATAGCGACTGTCTCTCCTACAGCGGGCCGGCCACTAAACAGCTGTTCGCGAATTCTTCCTCCAAGAAAACAGACACGCCGCCGTTCAATTTCGTCCGTGCTGTCAATCCAGCGGCCTTCCATCGGGACCTCATTGCGCATCTCGCCATACTCGGGACAAACTCCCCGAATGGCAGCAGTTCCAACCATGCGATCTTCATAAGCGATTCCGGGCCGCCGTACTGTTTCAAGGCAGACATGCTTCACCAACGGAGCAGTCGCCTTCACCATGTCAACATCCGCTTGCTCAAATACAACTTTTTTCCCAGCGCGCTGCCCGCCTGGCTGTTCGCTGGTTTGCTGTGGCCAACAAATGACCGCGCTCTTTCCGAAGGCGTCAAATCCAGCAACCAGTATCTGCCGGAAGCTGCTGCCGTAAGCAATCAGCAAAGTGACAGTGGCTATGCCCCAAATAATCCCCAGCATGGTAAGCATGCTGCGGGTGTAATTGCGCTTCAGCGCAACCCAGGCCTCGAGAATAATTTCAATCAACATGCTTTATTTCTTATGTAGCGGCGGGCGTCTCGCCCGTCTAATTGCGTAGGGACAGCCGCCCTCGGCTGTCCGGCCGAGCGCAGCTCGGCAAATTCAGTCTGCTTCCTATCCGCCTGCTTCAAACCGTAACGCCTCAATCGGATCGATCGAAGCCGCTCTCCTCGCGGGATACAGCGCCGAAGCCACAGCGATCAATCCCAGCAGCGTGCATGCCAGTAATCCGGACTGCCACGTCGGCAGTAATCCTGCAAAAAAATCCGGCATCGGTAACAAGTTCACCAGCCAGCAAAGCCCGTATGCAAAGCCGAGTCCAATTCCACCGCTCAAAAATGCAATCAAAAGCGCTTCAATAAAAAACTGTTTCAGGATAGTGTGAGCCGGCGCACCCAGCGCCTTACGCACGCCAATCTCGCGAGTCCGTTCGCGAACCGCGACCATCATCACGTTCATTACGCCTAAGCCGCCGAGAAAAAGCGTAACGATTCCGACCGCTCCCAAAAAATATTTCATTCCATCCGTCATCTGGCGGAAAGCCTTAGCCTCCTGCACGGTATCCCAAATGGGGCAGGCCTCTTTGTCCAGAGGGTCGAAGTTATGCATTTTCGCCAGCACAGCGCGCACCTCGCGTTTGCAAGCCTCATGCTGCTCAACGGATTTCGGAGTAACCAGCAGCTGATCGAAAGTGGTCGGAGTTCCCGGAGGCTTGTCCGGAAAATCCCGCCGCATCGCGCCGAACGGGACGAAAACTTTATTTACATCCCATCCGTCGTAGCTGGAGTCCTGCTTCTTTTTCGCCATCACTCCGATCACGACAAAGGGAAAATCGTTCAAATAAATGTTTTGTCCAATTGGATTGTTTCCGGCGAAAAGCTGTTTAGCGGCGTCACTGCCGAGGAAAGCCACGCGGCGTCCTTCACGATTATCGTCCCAGGTATAAAAGCGTCCTTGCCCCACGCCTAAGCTGCGAATCTCCTGAAACGGCGGCTGCGAGCCCGTGATCAAGAAAGCCGCGTTGTTGTAATTGCTATGAATGCGAACGTCTTCCTGCTCCAGCTCTGGAATGGCGTATTCACAATCCGGAGCTTCGGCTTGCACGGCAGCAACATCGGGATCTTCCCAATGTACAACTCGCCCGGCACGCGCACCGCCCGCCTGCAAGCTGGTTCGGCCATGAAAAACAATCATCACGTCCTTGCCGAGAGTCTTGGCTTGCGCTTCCTGTCCTTTTTCAAGCCCTTCGCCAGCCGCCACCATCAGCACAATAGAGACGATTCCCCAGGCAATACCAAACATCGTAAGAAATGTGCGCAACTTATGCGCCCACATGGTGCGCAGCACATCGCCGATGAGATCCCGAATGACCATTTCGCAGCCCGTCTAATTGGACGCGGACCTCGGCAGAACGTAAGCCGCGCCGGTTATTCCATAGGAGATACGGAAAGGAAGAAGAATTTGTTGCAGGAAAATGAAATGCGGGATAGGAGGAAATTAACTGAGGACAAACTGATGGTTGTCATCCTGAGGGGGCTTCAGTCCGCGAAGGATCTATGCATTTTCAGCGCCCCGTCCTTCTTGGCGCTCTTTGCGAGATCTTCGTGTTCTTTGCGGTTAGATCTTTAAGCTGATGCCACCCACATTTATCCAACACCCGCGCTCATCTCCGTTTTTTCCATCCATCCTTGAAAGGCGCCAAGCGCCACTTCACATTGCTTCCGATGCCGTTCCTGTCTATCGCGAACGCGCACCTCGAGCGCTGGCAGGAGATCGAATGTGATATTTGCGGGCTGGAATTTCTTGGTATCTGCATGCGCAACATAATTCATCAGGGATCCGAAGGCGCTCGCCCGAGGAGGCGCAACCGGCTCAACTCCCGCCACTAGCGCCGCCGCGTGAATCCCCGCCATCAGCCCAGTCGCAATCGACTCCACGTATCCTTCGACCCCGCAAATTTGACCCGCAAACAAAACGTGCGGATGTTCTTTCATCTGCAACGTCTCAGTCAGCAACGCCGGCGAATTGATGTACGTATTGCGATGAATCTGTCCATAGCGCAGAAAGCGAGCATTCTCCAGCCCCGGAATCAGCCGCATCACTCGCGCCTGCTCGCCAAACTTCAAATGATTCTGAAATCCCACCAGGTTGTAGGAATCGGCGCGCAGGTTCTCCTGCCGCAACTGCACGGCTGCATAGGGGATTCGGCCAGTCCGAGGATCTTTCAATCCCACCGGCTTCATCGGGCCAAACCGCAGAGTATCCCGTCCACGCCGCGCGAGCTCTTCAATCGGCAAACAACCCTCGAAGTAATTCAGCTTCTCCCACTCGCGTTCTTCAACCGATTGTGCGGCAAGCAGTCCATCGAGGAACCGGTCGTATTCTTCTTTAGTCATCGGACAATTTATGTAGTCGGCCGAACCTTTGTCATAGCGTGCCGCCAAATAAACCTTAGACATATCGATGGAATCGGCTTCAACAATGGGACTGATCGAATCGTAAAAATATAAGTGGGGCGGAGAAAAATCTGAGTGTGGCGCGGGCGCCCCCGCCCGCGATCTGCTGAGCCTTCCAATTTCCTGTGATAGTGCATCGGAAGTTAGTGGCCCGGTTGCAATAATCGTAATCGGACCCTCGCCATGCTCACGTAGGAATAACGACTCCAAACGAGAATCACGTAGGGACAGCCGCCCTCGGCTGTCCAACGGGTCAATACTGGTAACTTCCTCCCGCCTGATCGTAATCAGCGGCTCGCCAGAAATCTTCTCCGTCACCTTTGCCGCAAAGGTCGTTCGATCCACCGCCAATGCATGGCCAGCAGGAACCGCACACTCGCGTGCAATTTCCAGCAGCAGCGATCCCGCGCGCCGCATTTCTTCTTTAAGCAGCCACGGAGCGGTATTTTCGCTTTCCGATTTAAGAGAGTTCGAGCAGACAAGTTCCGCGAAATCCGAAGTCTGATGCGCCGGTGTCGAGCGCACGGGGCGCATTTCGAACAGTTCAACCGCAATTCCTCGCCGTGCGCATTGCCAAGCCGCTTCCGATCCGGCTAAGCCCGCTCCAATGATTCGAATCGCCTGAGTCACCGCACGCCCTCCGCCACAACGGCGAATTTTTCCGCATCGAGTTGTACCGTCTTCCATGCGTCCATAAAGGTCGCGCCGAGTTTCTCATAGAACTCAATGGCCGGTTGATTCCAGTCCAGCACCTGCCAGCGCAGCGCATAACAGTTCTCTTCCTGAGCCAACTTTACGAGGCGCGAGAAAAATTCTTTGCCAATACTTTTGCCCCGAAATTCCGGACGCACATAAATGTCTTCGAGAAAAATCCCGTGCCGGCTTTCAAAAGTCGAATAGAACTCGAAGAAAAAAGCGTAGCCTGCAATGTGCTTTTCCCATGCGGCAATCAAAACTCGGAATTTAGGGTTCGTCCCAAAGCCGTCCCTGGCAAGGTTTTCCTCAGTCACGTTAAATGGCAAACGTTCGAAGGTCGCGAACTCCTCGATCATGGTCTTGAGTACCGGAACATCATCGCGAGTGGCGGGACGGATCGTTAGCATGGGGATCGTGAGCATGGAAAACTCCAATAAGTTTCGAGCGAGGCGTGCAGCGGATATTATATAGGCGTAACTATCGAACAACTTTGGAGCGTCATGACTCGCATCGCATTGATCGAACCAGAACAGGCTTCGCCCGAAGTCAAAGAAATCTACGAGACGGTTCTCCGTGGCAAACCGGGCAACGTGCAGAAAGCATTGGCGCACCGTCCGGAGATGCTCAAGAACTTCCTCGGTTTCTACGCCAGCGTAGGCCGTTCGCTCGAGCGCAAGCTCTACGAACTGATCTACATTCGCGTGTCAATCATCAACGAATGCCACTACTGCTTGCAGCACCACATCGCATCTTCAAAACGAGTAGGTCTCACTCACGACGATTGGGCAGCTCTGAAAGCGGGCAACTATAGCCGGTTTTCCGAAAAAGAACGCGAAGCTTTAACTTACGCCGACGAATTAACCAGAGCGCCGCACGAAATCGACGATGATGATTTCCTTAAATTGAAGCAGCATTTTCCCGACGAACAAATTGTTGATCTGCATTTGCTGGTTGGTTTGGCGAACCTGACTAATCGCTTTACGGATCCGTTAGGCCTGGAACTTGAGATGCCGGAAGAAAAAATCTGAGATCAAAAGACCTCGATCAAAAGACCTCGGGAAGCTTAATTTGGCGCGTTGTCTTGGAATTCATTTAGATTGTCAGATTTGTCATTCCGAGCCGTTCGTAGCCTGCGCTGGCGCGTCGAGAAGGCGCAAGAAATCTGCTTTTCTGTCTCAACTAAACTGCGCTCCCGCAACATGGTTTTAAATTATAGGTTTGGTGGGTTTATCCGTGTGAACCCGTGAAATCCGCGGCTGGCGCGGCGACAAGGCGCGAAGAAATCTGCTTTTCTGTCTCAACTAAACAGCGCTCCCGCAACATGGTTTTAAATTATAGGTTTGGTGGGTTATCCGTGCGAATCCGTGAAATCGGCGGCTGGACTTTACAAGATCACCCTTTCATCGCCCACGCGCTTTGTGACCCTCTCGCGATCCAAATATTCCAGCAGTGGGATCGCGTACTTCCGGCTGACTCCCGTCATGTCCTTGAATCGAGCCACATCTATCTTTAGCGACTTTGCTTTTTCCGCCGCCAGATTTTTGCGCAAGGTTTCTAAAGCGTCCCGGTGAAACACCAGCTCTTCGGAAATCTTTACCAGAACTTTCTCCCGCAGCAACAATGTCACTATTTTCTGTGCTCGGACTTTATCTACTTTTAATGCAGCCAGCACATCTCTCAGAGCGGGAACTTTCAATCCCGCGGAAGCGAAAGCGTTCTCAATAATTTTCTTCGACTCTGCCTCTTCGTCTTTCATTACGATGGCGCGTCCGGGCAGATGAACCACCTCGCCATTCGTGACTAACTTCTTCTCGCGCACAAGCATATCGAGAACTGCGGCGAAAATTTCGAGATCAAGATTTCCCCGCAGAGCTTCTTTGCTGATTCCCGCAACCAGAGGATTTTGTTTATGAAATTCTGCGACAGCGTTCTGCACCTGGGATTTTATCCGCACAACCGCGTCGCAGTGCACCAACAAATCATCCACTCGAATGATGGATCCATTTGCAATTAGCGCCGCTGAATGAGCCTCCACCGCTTGTCGCCGCCATCCGGTCTCCTCAATAGCCTGCTCGACCAATAGACCTCGCTCTGAACGCCGCGCAATACGGGCCAGCAAGATTGATTCCGGTTCACCTTGTGCCAGGATTTCAAGGAAGCGCTCCGTTGAATCCTTTCGAGATCGCGGAATTGGCGAAGCGTCGAGCACCACTCCACCACCAATCGTGATCACAGGCGAAAATTGCCGGATGATGAATCGATCTCCGGGAAGCAACAGTACGGGTTCGGCTAAGCGCAATTGCGCAAAGACTTGCTCCCCAGGCGAGACATGCGCATGTCCCATCTTTGCGTTCTTTGCAAAAGTGGACGATGCCGGTTCCCGGTTAGAAGTGGGTGCCCCATCCTTGCCTTCTTTGCAAGGGTGGGAGGGATCGATATTGTCACGCACCAATAAAACCACGGTCGCAATTGTCTCTGCGGTGTAGGCATGAAAATGTACCCGCGCTTGATCTTTCAAAAGTTTTGCCGATGGCACTAACGAAAGCGAAACATCGACGCGCGAAGTCGAATGGAATGTGGAAGTCGGCGCGAGTACCATTCCGCGCGCCAGATCTTCTGTGCTAACCCCCGCAAGGTTCAACGCAGTTCGTTCCCCTGCAACCGCTTGCTCAGCGGGCTTTCCATGAACCTGCACGCCTCGCACCCGTATGCGTTTCCCACTCGGAAAGACCTCCAGTTCGTCCTCTTTGCGAATCGTTCCCGAGATCAAAGTTCCCGTCACTACGGTGCCAAAACCTTTCATTGTGAAAACGCGGTCAATCGGAAGACGCGGCAGAGCGGCGGAGTCTTTGCTGGATATTTCAGCGGCAACCCTTGCCAGGGCGCGTTTCAGATCGTCTAATCCCGCGCCAGTAAGCGCGCTTACGGGAATAATTGGAGAAGTCTGTGGATCGAGGAATGAACCGCGAAGAAATTCTCCAACTTCCAGTTTCACAACATCGAGCATCTCGGAATCAATCAGATCGGATTTGGTCAACACTGTAATGCCGCGCCGAACAGATAATAGCCGGCAAATGTCGAAGTGCTCGCGGGTCTGTGGCTTGATCGATTCATCCGCCGCAATGACCAGCAGTACCAGATCAATTCCGCCAATCCCGGCCAGCATATTGCGCACAAAACGCTCATGGCCGGGAACATCCACGAAGCCGAGTTGCAGCTTTTCACCGTTTACCGTTGAGAGATCGAGATGAGCAAAGCCGATGTCGATAGTAATTCCCCGCCGCTTCTCTTCTTCGAGACGGTCGGCATCTATGCCAGTCAGAGCTTTGACCAGAGCGGTCTTGCCATGATCGATATGTCCGGCGGTGCCGATGATGATCGACTTCATGAATAACCCAGTATAGTTGGCTTGCAGAGACTTACGAAGGATACCCGCCCTCGTGCTGTTTGTATCGCGTAGGGACAGCGGCCCTCGGCTGTCCATCGATGTACGTGCGCCATGCGTGATTGCCAGTGCCACATAAATGCAAATATGTACGTATAATTATGAATGTACAAAGCGATTGGAAGCGATTTAAGCGATCCAGAAGTGAGCGACAGCCTCAACCTGGCTGGCGTGCCTTACAGCCGCGCCACCGTCTTCTTGACGCAAAATCGGGGCATTCCTCAGCGCAGCTTAAATCCGACTTGGTACTTCGAAGAGGCTCTCAACCAATTATCAATAACTTACGGGCAAGTGACGAACGTATGCGGGTGCTGTTCCGGCGCGATTCGCTACCAGCCGAATTCTAAATTTCCGCTCTACCCAGACCCTGCCTCCAGATGCGACAATAGAGTTTCCCAACCCAATGACTTCTTCTGCAACTTTGAACATCACCCCGCAGCTCATTCGGGAGCACGGCCTGACTCCCGATGAGTACGACAAAATCAAGCGCTTGCTGGGTGGACGCGAACCCACGCTCACCGAGCTGGGCATTTTCAGCGTGATGTGGAGCGAGCACTGCTCGTATAAATCTTCGCGAGTTCATCTCAAGCGGTTGCCAACTCGCAGCAAACTGGTTATGCAAGGCCCGGGGGAGAATGCCGGCATCATCGACATTGGCGATGGCTGGGCCTGCGCCTTCAAGATCGAATCGCATAATCATCCCTCATTTATCGAGCCGTTTCAAGGAGCTACGACGGGAGTCGGCGGGATTTTGCGCGACATCTTCACTATGGGAGCAAGGCCGGTCGCGGTGATGGACTCATTGCGTTTTGGCCCGATCGAATCCAATGTAGCAACGGGCGTCTCGCCCGTCGAAGCCGAGCAACGCTCGGCTGGACAGCCGGGGGCGGCTGTCCCTACACAAGCAAATCCAAAACAAGCAAATCCAACGCAGGCAAATCCCACACGAGCAACTCCAACCCAAGCCGAGATTCACAAGAATCATTCCATCTTTGAAGGTGTTGTGGGTGGCGTGGCTTCGTATGGCAATTGCTTCGGGGTTCCCAATCTTGGCGGCGAAACTAAGTTCGAGCCTTGCTATTCGGGGAACCCTCTTGTGAATGCATTCGCGTTGGGTCTGGTGCGGCGCGATCAGATTTTTTACGCCAAGGCTGCTGGCGCGGGCAATCCTGTGATTTACGTGGGATCGAAAACCGGACGCGACGGAATTCATGGCGCGACCATGGCCAGCGAAGAATTCAGCGAAGGCTCGGAAGCGAAGCGGCCTAATGTGCAGGTCGGCGATCCTTTCATGGAGAAGCTTCTCCTTGAAGCCTGTCTCGAAGCCATGCAGACGGGCGCGATTATTGGTATCCAAGATATGGGCGCGGCGGGACTTACCTGTTCGACATGCGAAATGGGCGCGCGCGGACATGTGGGAATTGAGATTGAACTGGATCGTGTGCCGCAACGTGAGACCGGCATGAGCGCCTACGAGATCATGCTGAGCGAGTCGCAAGAGCGGATGTTGCTGGTTGCGCAAAAAGGACGCGAAGAAGAAATTTTCCGCGTATTCGAAAAATGGGGACTGGATGCAGTTGAAGTTGGGCGTGTTATCGGTGAGGACACCATGCGAGTTCTGCATCATGGAGAAGTCGTTGCCGAGATTCCAAATCCCGCGCTCACTGATGATGCTCCGTTATACAACCGCCCGCTCGAACGCTGGGAAACACCGGTTCCGCGTGAAAAGCCCGAGCATGTCCAACTTGCTCAAGATGGAGACTTTACTGCAAATCTGAAGCAGCTTCTTAGTAGTCCAAACATTTGCAGCAAGCGTTGGGTCTGGGAACAATACGATCACATGGTGCAAACCAACACGGTCGAAGGACCGGGCGCGGGCGATGCGGGCGTGATTCGCATTAAAGGCTCGCAGCGGGGATTGGCGATGGCGCTGGATGGCAACGGGCGCTGGTGTTATCTCGATCCGAAGCTTGGGGCGATGCATGCTGTGGCTGAAGCTGCGCGCAATGTGGCTTGCTCGGGCGCAACTCCTGTGGCCGCAACGAATTGTTTGAACTTTGGCAATCCCGAGAAGCCGCACATTATGTGGCAACTTTCGCAAGCGGTTGATGGAATCGCTAAAGCTTGTGAAGCGCTTGCGACGCCTGTAACTGGTGGGAATGTAAGTCTCTACAACGAAACTTTGGGAGAGGGAATTTATCCCACGCCGGTTTTGGGGATTGTGGGCATCTTCGAAGATGTTCATAAGGCAGTGTTTCCACATTTCCGAAAAACGGGACGGGCGATTGTTTTGTTGGGTAGTTCAGAACCGGGCGATGCAGTCGATGCTGAGTCAGAATTTGGTTCATCAGAATATGCGAAAGAAATTTTAGGAACAGTCTGGGGATTTCCTCCGGCGCTGGAACTTGACCGCGAAGCTGCTCTACAGAAAGCAGTTATCGAAATCATCAACTTGGGATTAGCCGATTCGGCGCACGATTGTTCTGATGGTGGCATCGCAGTGACTCTGGCTGAATCGGCCTTTTCGAAGGGAATAGGTTTTAAAGTCAATTTGCATTCGCAAGATCTGGCTCCCGAGTTCGTTCTTTTTAGTGAGGATGCGAGCCGCGTCGTGATCTCTTGCGACCCGGTTAACCTCTCGCGAATCAAACAAGTAGCAGATAGTCACGGCATTTCCGCAGAGCCGATCGGCGAAACAGTATCCGAACAGGCAGAAATTGCAATTGATGGCAGGGTTGTTGTGTCGGCGAAGGTTTCGGAGTTGCGCGAGAGTTTCGAGGGAGCGATTGAGAGAGTGCTGAAGGCGGACGCGGAGTTGGTGGTGTGAAAAGCTTTTAATCGCAAAGCGCGCGAAGGAGAGTCGCAAAGAAGCGCAAAGAAAAGCCATACAAGGCATAAAAAAGAATACGAAGAAGAACAAATACACAGGTTCTTCGCGGATGAATTGTTGAGCATGGTAGAGCGAAGATAAAGAAAAGGCCGAGCGTAAGCTCGGCTGGACAGCCGAGGGCGGCTGTCCCTACGTGAGCAAAGCGATACGTGAGCAAGGCGAGATGCAACAAAACTACAGAGCTAACAGCTAAAGGCCAGGAGCCAGGATGCCGCAATCTGACAAATTTCGTTCCGACAAGTTTCACGATGAGTGCGGTGTGGTTGCGATCTACTCCCACCCCGAAGCTGAGAAACTGGCTTATCTCGGACTGCATGCTTTGCAGCATCGCGGGCAGGAGTCGGCGGGCATTGTCACATCGAATGGCATGATGCTCAACATGCACAAGTCCATGGGGCTTGTAGCCGATATTTTTCATGAAGGCGAGTTAAGCAAGTTGCGCGGCACGCTTGCCATTGGACACACGCGTTATTCGACAGCCGGCGACTCTTCGTTGCTGAATGCCCAGCCCATCATGGTGCAATCGAACAAGGGAATGATGGCTCTTGCTCACAATGGAAACCTGGTGAATGCGCAAGATATCCGGACCAAAATGGAAGCGCAAGGGTCGATATTTCAGACGAGCAGCGATACTGAAGTGATCGTGCATTTGATCGCGATGTCCAAGGAACAGACGCTGCCCGAAGCCATGGCCGACGCTTTAAGACGAGTGGAAGGCGCATTTTCTCTGGTGATGATCAGTCCTGACCGGATTTTCGCGGCGCGTGATCCGCGCGGTTTTCGGCCGTTAGCGATGGGAAAAATTCCAGCTTTGCCGGGAGAGAAGCAGGACACGATTGTCTTCGCATCTGAAACCTGCGCTTTCGATTTAATCGGAGCGGAATTTGTGCGCGACGTAAAACCCGGCGAACTCATTGTGGCTGGGCCGGAAGGAACAACCTCGCGGTTCTATGCGACTCCGCTGGCGCAATCGAGCTGTATTTTCGAGCACGTCTATTTTTCTCGCCCCGACAGCCGTGTCTTTGGACGTCCAGTGCAGGAGAGCCGCGAAAACCTTGGGCGGCAACTCGCGCAAGAGTCTCCGGTGGAGGCTGACATAGTGGTGCCCGTACCGGATTCCGGTGTTACCGCTGCGATGGGATATGCCGCCGAAAGCGGGATTCCTCTGCGCTTCGGACTCATTCGCAATCACTATGTGGGAAGAACCTTCATTGAGCCACGGCAAACGGTGCGCGATTTTGGCGTGAAGCTCAAGCTGAATCCGGTGCGAAGTTTGCTTGAAGGTAAACGGGTGGTGCTGATCGACGACTCGATTGTGAGGGGGACGACCAGCAAGAAAATCGTCCGTATGATCCGTCAGGCCGGGGCGAAAGAGGTGCATATGCGCGTCTCCTGTCCGCCAACGGTTTCGCCTTGTTTCTACGGGGTAGATACGCCTTCCAAGAAAGAACTTATTGGAGCGAACAAATCCATTGAAGAGATTCAAGAATTTATTGGGGCCGATTCTTTGGCGTACCTGTCATTGCCAGGCTTAAAAAAAGCCTGCGGAGACGGCGAGAAGACCACGTATTGCACAGCCTGCTACACGGGAAAATATCCCACGAACTGGGTGGATGTGGAAGAGATTCAGCCAGTCGCAGCGGACAAGCTATAAGAGCGAAGTCAACTTAATACAAGTTTTGTTGTGTTCTTAGATTGAGGGTAGCTCAGCTGGCTTTTCGGCCTACTAAATGATCGTCTGAACTTTCTTTTTCTTCAGCAAAATCCAGGTCGCGCAGGGATGTAAGCCATAAGTCCACTTGTCTTTGCGCTTCATCTTTGGCGATGCCATATCTCTCCTGGAGCCGGCCAATCAATTGATCCCTTTTCCCTGCAATTACATTCAAGTCATCATCCGTGAGCTGGCCCCAACGCGCTTTCACGGCACCTAGAATTTGTTTCCACTTGCCTTCGATTCGATCCCAATTCATGATGACCTGCCTTCCTAACTGCTGAGAAGTCTGAGGTTACCTACTTTTACGACCACATTTCTTTTGATCTGTATCAAAGAGTAACGCCGATGTACTTAGGCAGCAATACAGGGATCACCCTATGCAGTTTGGACAAAGGCAGTGGAGGGAATTCTTCTAAACATGTACGGAATAAAAGCAGATTCCTCACACTCCCGCGCTCCGCAAGCGGAGCTGTGGGAGATTCGGAATGACAAAGAGTAGGTTTTATGGAGCTCGATAGGAAGCTTGGATGAACCCAGAATGCAGCTACTCATGAGGATAAAAAAGCAGATTCCTCACACTTCCTCGCTCCGCATGCGGAGCTGTGGGAGGTTCGGAATGACAAAGACCAGGTTTTATGGAGCTCGATAAGGAAGCTTGGATAACCCCGAATGCAGCTACTCATGAGGATAAAAAAGCAGATTCCTCACACTCCCTCGCTCCGCAAGCGGAGCTGTGGGAGGTTCGGAATGACAAAGACCGCGGAAAAATGGCGTACAAAAGTCAGCGAAGATTAGGCTTAAGAGAAATTAGCGGTTTCGAGGTGGGCATTCACCCACTTTTTAATTTGTAATCGCCGCTCGTCCTGAGGATCGAAGCGAATTCCGAATGTCTTGTTGCCAGGTTTACGCCAGCTCACCGTGGCGCGAACCCACACGCGTGGAAGGGTCAATAAAGCGAAAGAGACTTCCACCGGCTGGCCAGGGGCAACATCTTCCGTGCTACGGATCGACATTCCACCTGTGCTTATTTCTTGGCTGCTTACAGTGAAACGATTATTTCCTCCAGCGATGACGGTCACTTCCGTGATCACAGGGATGCGCGCATAACGCCGGAATTCATGGAGTACAAGCATTTGCGTCGAGCGCACCAACTTCAACGCGGACTGGCGATCGAGAGGCTCGTTAAAAACGGCGTTGATACCATACTTCGAAAATTTCATCGCCTGTTGCACGCTGCCGCCAAGACCATAGATCACCATGCGGCTGTTGGAAGGGGAGGTTCTCACGGTTTCAAGAAGGGGTTCGGCGGAGGGATCGATCTTGAGCACACAAGCTTCAAATTTCTCTTTCTCAAGGCGGATGCCTCCCTCAGAAGCTACGCTTACGGGCTCAATACCAAATTGACGGAAGCACTCGGAAAGAAGATTCCGGCTGGATTCGTCCACATTAATGAGCGCAGCTCGAGCGGAAACCTTTTTCGAAGCGGGCGCAAAATTGGCGGAAGTACTAAAAGCGCTGGGTGCGGACATAGTCATTAGGGATACTGGGGGACCTGATGCTGAATGACATTCTGAACTGCATCTGGACGGCGCGCAAAGGCCAAAAGGCCAGTCCAGTCGCGGGAAACCGGCTGAAGGAGGTGTACTGGTGGGCATGCCCTGGAGAGTTACCTAAAGTCACTTGTAAATGTGGCTTGATTGAGTTGCCTAGATCACGATCACAGGAGGGAGATGTGATCTGCATGGTTGTAAGCGTTGGAGGCCCAAAGAAGTGAGCTTTAGAGGGGATTGGGCAAAAATATTGTGGCAGGTTATTTGAACTAGGTTCAATCATCACCGTATACTAAGCGCCCTTGCCATGAAAGTTATTGTCATCATTCCGGCGGCTGGTTTGGGCACGCGCATGTCGGCTGCTGCAAGCGCAAAGGCAAAGAAAGCCGTGCCTTCGAAGCAGTTTACCGAACTCAACGGAACGCCAGTTCTGATTCACACGCTGCGCCGGTTTGCCGTGAAGCCGGTTTCAGACATTTATATTGCGCTCCGCAAAAATGAAATGGCCGGATTTCGCAATCGTCTCGAAAAAGAAGCGAAGGAGGTGCTCGCGAAAAAAATTCAGTTGGTCGAAGGCGGCGAGCACCGGCAAGAATCGGTAGCAAATGCGCTGGCCGCTCTTACATCCGCACCCGACGACATTGTGCTGGTGCATGACGCTGTCCGTCCGTTTGTGACGGAAGAAATCATTCATGACGTGATCGAGGCAACAAAGAAATATGGTGCGGCTATTGCGGGCTATCCGGCTGTCGATACCCTCAAGCAGGTTGAACGTACCGCGGAAGGAGCACTGGTCAGCGTGACAATTCCGCGGGAACGCGTCGTCATGGCGCAGACTCCGCAAGGATTTCGTTACGAAGTGTTAAAGAAGGCGTTCGACGAAGCTGCGGCTGACGGATTCGTGGGAACCGATGAAGCATCATTGGTTGAGCGCTCTGGGCATCCAGTGGCGGTGGTGATGGGGTCTCCGCGAAACATCAAGATCACGACACCAGCGGATATGGAATTGGCGGAATTTTATTTAAAACAATAAAAGATTGGCCGCGGATTTCACGGAGTTCGCGGATAAATCTTCAAGAAAAGCTATTGGGCTTCAAATAGAGCCGGACGGACTATCGCCTACATTTAGATTACCCGCCCAATTTTCCTGAAACGGTAAGAGCAGCCGCGGATTTCACAGAGTTCGCGGATAAATCCTCCAAAAAAGCTAATTGGGCTCAGTAATTGGCGGACGGACTCTCGCCTACATTTAAATTACCCGCTCAATTCTCCTGAAACGAAAAGATTGGCCGCGGATTTCACAGAGTTCGCGGATAGATCCAAAAAAAGCTAATTGGGCTCAGTAATCGGCGGACGGACTCTCGCCTACATTTAGATTACCCGCTCAATTTTCCTGAAACGGTAAAGGGCCGCGGATTTCACGGAGTTCGCGGATAAATCTTCAAAAAAAGCTATTGGGCTTACAAATAGAGCCGGACGGACTATCGCCTACATTTAGATTACCCGCCCAATTTTCCTGAAACGGTAAGAGAGGCCGCGCGGATTCCCCAGAGTTCGCGGATAAATCTCAAAACAGCGATTAAACTTGGGCGATGGAAGCAGAGCCCATTGTCCTTAAACACGCGCAACTTACCGAGAAAATCATCGGCATTTTTTATGATGTCTATAATGAACTCGGACACGGTTTTCTGGAATCTGTGTACGAGGAATCAATGGTCATTGCTTTGCGCGATGAAAAGCTGGATGTAAATCAACAAGTTTCGGTTCCCGTGTGGTTCAGAGGTCATAACGTTGGAGAATTTAGAGCAGATGTTATCGTCGAGCAAAACGTATTGTTGGAGCTCAAGGGCGCTCGCACTCTCGAATGCGTGCACGAAGCTCAGCTCCTTCACTACTTGAGATCGACATCCATTGAAGTAGGTTTGTTGCTTAACTTTGGACCGCGTCCACAATTCCGCCGATTGGTATTTGATAACGCAAGAAAAAGAATCAGCGGAAATCCGTACCAATCCGCAGCCGGGTTTCTGCATGAGAATTGGTTACGGTTGGCGGAATTTTATTTAAAACAATAAAGAGCGGCTGCGGATTTCGCAGAGTTCGCGGATAAACCGCTCCGTACATTACAAAAAAGCGAATCGAAAACGTATTTTCGCAAACACTATAGAACTGGAAACCTGAAACTTGAAACCTGTAATCCGCATTGGCTATGGCTGGGACTCTCACGAATTCAAATCTGGTATTCCCCTAATTATTGGGGGCGTGACTTTGCCGCACTCCAAAGGATTGGGGGGGCATTCTGACGGCGATGTTCTCTTGCATGCCATTACAGACGCGCTGCTGGGAGCGGTGGCTGCTCCCGATATTGGATCGCTTTTTTCTCCCACTGATGCGAAGTGGAAGGGTGCAGATTCAGCCGTGTTTTTGGCGGAAGCGCTCAAACGCGTCAAAGCAGCAGGATACGCAGTGATTAATATTGACTCCACTCTAATTCTGGCGTCACCGAAAATTGGGCCGCACAGCGCGGCTATTCGAACTCGGGTTGCAGGGTTGATGGGGCTTGCCGAAAATTGCATTGGCATCAAAGCGAAGACGCCAGAGGGCATGGGAACGGATAATGCTGCAATCGCGCACGCAGCAGTGCTGCTAACCGCGGTGAAAAAGAAAGCTGCACACAAAAAGAAAAAGACACGATAAATTTTATTTTGCGATGCGCTAAGAGTCCGCGCTGCTTTTTGCTGTTCGAATCTGGACACACTTACTCAACACCGGACATCCGAATTTTTATCTTGCCTACAACAATCATCATTCTCGTTTGCAGTGAACACGTTGAGAGCCGAATGTTAATGGCTGGGCGATTGCTTGTAAAAAGTTGTAACAGAATCGTTCATCGCAACACGCTTATTTGCGAAGGAACTATAGTTTGCTAACCCCCCAGGAAGATATGCGTCCAAAGGGGAGTAAGCGGGTTCCGATACTACGGAACTTTTATTACAAACGAAACGTATCTTCACGCGATGGTTGGATCGGACGAAGAGAAATTTGTCCGAGAGATGCGGGAATAATTTTCAGGGGTTAAGGGACTGCCGTCCCACTTGGTTTGGCGGCCTGGTGATGGCAATCCCCGATGCAGAAATTCGCGGCTTTACAGCCGGCATTTTTTCGTGCTAACCCCGAGGCAGCATTGTAGGCCTTTCTCATATAAACGCAAGTTTCTCGAGAAGGCGAGGCGGGCCGCCCAGAACCGCTTCCCGACGACTTCGGGAAAGAAAAGGGAGTTCCAATGAAAATTACGAATCTTTCCAAGAGCTTAGTGTTGGGCATGGCGCTGTTATTAACCACCAGCGTTTTTGCAGCTAACAAAGGATCGCTACAAGTGATGGACACGGTCACAGTGAACGGGCAGTCGCTTAAAGCCGGCGACTACAACCTCAAATGGGATGGCACGGGAACGAATGTTCAGCTGAGCATACTGAAGGGCGGCAAAGTGGTGGCGACCACTCCCGCGCAAGTGGTGAATCTGCAAAGTTCGCCGAATAACAGTGCAGCTGTACTGAAGAATAATCCAGACGGAAGCAGATCTCTGTCCGAGATTCGCTTCGGCGGGAAGAAGTACGCTTTGGCAATCGGTGGAGAAGCGGCACAAACTGATTCCAACAACAGCACCAAGTAGCGTTTCAATGCACGAAGGGCGGGAAGCTCGGGCTTCCGGCCCTTTTTCTTGACGCAAACTATTAGTTTTCTACCTTCCGCTAGTTTTGCACCTTCACACCGCGCCAAAACGCGACGTAGTTCTTGATTTTCTTTGCTTCCGACTTCGGTTCGGGATAATACCAGGCCGCGTCGTGGTTGCTTTTCCCGTTTACCTCAACGTCATAGTAGCTGGCGGTTCCCTTCCAGGGACATTCGGTATGGGTTGCGCTTGGCTTGAAAAATTCTTTTCGAATTGCATCGGCTGGGAAATACTGGTTGCTTTCAATTTCGATTGTTTTATCGGATTCCGCGAGAATTGTTCCTTCCCAAATTGCTTTTGCCATAATGCCCATTTAGATTCGTGAAGGCGAGTATGGTCGCAAACTTTGAAAACCGTAGAAATAGATAAGCTTAAATCGGGTCGAGAAATATTTAACGGCCATTCCATGACGGCGACGTTGCGGCGGGTAATGGGTTGTTCGCCACAATCCGCCGGATGGAACATGGCCGAGCAGGTGAACTGCTGGCGCGAGTTGGGATTTCTGCATGCTCCGCATTTTTCTGAGGCTCAAAAGCAGCATGATGAGTTGTGCCGTCAATTGGAATTGTCTGGGGCGGAAGTAATTTATCTGCCAGCTCCTTCTGAAGAGGCGATAACGGACTTAACAATTGATGCCGTCTACACTCACGATGCTTCGCTGATTACAGATTACGGTTTGATTGTGATGAATCCAGGGAAGAAGAACCGGGCAGCTGAAGGCCGGCATCATCAGGCACTTTGCCAATCTCTTGGGATTGAAATTCTGGGAGAGATCGTCCCGCCGGGTAGCAGCGAAGCGGGTGACATTGTATGGTTGGACTCGCGCACTCTGCTGGTGGGCAATGGTTATCGCACGAATGCAGAGGGAATTTCTCAGTTGCGAAATTTACTCGGGCCAAAAGGCGTTGAAGTCATTTCAGCTTCTTTGCCCTACGGCGCGGGCCCTGCTGCCTGTCTTCACTTGATGTCGCTGGTTAGCTTGCTGGATGAGAGGGCGGCGATCGTCGATCTGCCGTGGTTGTCGGTTGAAACTGTGGAACTGTTGAAGACTCGTGGATTCCGCTTGATTGAAATTGATTATTCGGAACGAGAATCTTTGGCTTGCAATGTGCTCGCCCTTGGCGAGAAGCGACTACTTGCGCTAGACGAAAATCGTAAGACTAATCAAAAATTACGAGATGCAGGATTTGATGTAAGAACATTTGCAGGTTCGGAATTGTGCATCAATGGTGGAGGCGGGCCAACTTGTTTGACGCGGCCTCTGCTGCGAGCAGATTGAGAGTGAATCTGTTTGAAATAAAAGCACGGGATCAAATTTCGAGAACGGGCGGGACGCCGTCCCCCACAGCGATGAGAAGATGGACAGCCGAGGGCGGCTGTCCCTACGTGTTCACTCTGTCCCTGATAAAATGAAAGAGCAATGGTGCTGCCTTTCGTTCGCGATCTGTTCGCGGACGCGGAAAAACTACCCGCTTTTACACGTGTAGCCTCCCACCTAAGAGACAACACGGGACGTATTCGTGTCTCTGGACTAATTCCCAGCGCCAAAGCATTGATGCTGGTTTTACTGCAAAAGAGTCTGGGCCGTCCGCTGATCGTTGTTGTGCCCGACAATCGCGCGGCTGAAGACATGGTTCCCGTGCTGCAAGCCTTTGCTGAACTGGCAGGCGGCGCCGACCCTGAGACGATCGTTTCCCTTCCCACGCGGGATGTTCTGCCGTTTCAAAACTTATCTCCACATCCGGAGATTCAGGAGGAGCGTGCGGTTGCGCTTTGGAAGATTGCGACCGGGGCTGCCTCTATTGTTATAGCTCCGGTTGGTGCGGCAGCTTTGCGGCTGCGATCCGCCGAGTACTATGCCGATCTGGCTCGCATAGTGAGGCGGGGCGAAACGATCGACACCGAGCCGTTGCTTCGTCATCTGAATACGGTCGGCTATGCATCTTCCGATGTGGTCGAGATGCCGGGAGAATATGCATTGCGCGGCGGGATTCTTGACGTTTACTCGCCCGAGGCGGATCGTCCATTGCGGATCGAGTTTTTTGGCGATGATGTGGAGTCGATACGAAAGTTTGATCCCGGCACGCAGCGATCCTCGACGCCAGTCGATGAGGCGTTGCTGCTCCCCTTAACGGAAACTCCGGTTAGCGAAGAACTTCTCGCGGCGATTCACACGCGGCTCTCTGGAAGGCGGATTACCGGAGCAGAAGAAGTAGTCGAGCAGGCTGTGCGTTCAGGCGGAGTTACGGTTTTTCCTGGATGGGAATTCTATGCACCGGTTGCAGGCGCTGACAGCAACTTATTGGGTTTGTTGCCGCACGCAACTGTTATTGCGGATGAACCCGAGAGTCTCGAGAAAGAGTTTGATCAGGTTTGGGCGCGCATTGAAGAAATTCACGAGCGTAGCGGAGTCGGGAATTTAGTCAGGCCTTCCGATTTGTACATTACTCCTGACGAATGGTGGCCGAAGCTAGCGGGGTTATCGGGCGCCGATTTTGATTATCTTGGGGTGGAACATGGCGAGGAAGGCGAGGCAGTAAGTTTTCATTCGCAGCCCACAACCCGCTTTCATGGCTCCGTTCCGGCGTTGCTGGAAGACTCCAAAAAACAAATTGGAGATTCCAGACGAGTTTTGATCGCGGTTCCGAATATCGGAGAAGTAGAGCGGCTGGCCGAAATGTTCTCGGAATATGGATTGTCGTTCCGGCTAGGGAGCCGCACCCGCAGTGGCGAAAGCTTCGCGGACGAGACGGCTTATTTTGCGGGAGAAGTGCTCACCACTACTCTTGTGAAAGCTTATATACCAGACGGATTGGTCCTGCCCGACGCGAATCTCACCATCTTTGGATCGCGCGACCTATTCGATGAGTCGGAGTCTGTTGCTGCACGGCCGCAGCGGCGCAAATCGAAAATTTCCGCATTTCTTTCAGACTTTCGTGATCTCGCGGTTGGGGATTATGTCGTCCATGTCGAACATGGAATTGGCCAATACTTAGGGCTAAAAGAAATTAATCAGGGTGACGGTAACGCTGAGTTCATGCTGTTGGAATATGCCGAAGGAGCGCGGCTCTACGTTCCACTCACCCGGCTTGACCTGATTCAGAAATACCGCTCGTCGGAAGGCGTCAAACCGGCGCTCAATCATCTGGGAACCGCCGCCTGGTCAAAGATCAAAGCCCGCGTCCGTAAGGCGATGAAAGACATGACGGACGAACTGATCAAGCTCTATGCCGAGCGGAAGACGGCCCAAGGGCACGCATTCGCGAATGACAACGAATGGATGCGCGAGTTCGAAGATGCCTTCGAATACAACGAAACTGACGACCAGAATTATGCGATTGCAGATGTAAAGCGCGACATGGAATCGTCCATGCCAATGGATAGACTGCTTTGTGGCGATGTTGGTTACGGCAAGACGGAAGTCGCGATGCGCGCAGCTTTTAAGGCGATCAGCGACAACAAGCAAGTAGCGGTTTTGGCCCCCACGACGGTTCTTGCATTTCAGCACTATGAAACTTTCAAGCAGCGCTTTGCGGCATTTCCCGTTGGCATAGAAATGATCAGCCGCTTTCGCACTGCAAAGCAGCAAAAGGAAATTCTGCAAAAAGTCGAAGCGGGAAAGATCGACATTCTGATTGGAACGCACCGCGTTCTATCGAAAGACATAAAATTTCCCGATCTCGGTTTGTTGATTGTCGACGAAGAACAACGCTTCGGTGTACGTCACAAGGAACGCCTCAAGCAGATGCGGAAAGAAGTGGATGTTCTCACCATGTCGGCCACGCCGATTCCGCGGACACTGCACATGTCGCTAACCGGGCTTCGTGATATGAGCGTGATCGAGACCCCGCCGAAAGATCGAATGGCGATTCAGACGGTAGTCGCGAGTTGGGACGAAAAATTAATTCAAGCAGCGATAGAACAGGAACTCGACCGCGGCGGGCAGATTTATTTCGTCCACAATCGCGTGGAAAGTATTTGGGAAATTGCCGCAAAACTTCAGGCATTGGTGCCGCGAGTCAGGATACTGGTTGGTCACGGACAAATGTCCGAAGGCGAACTGGAGAAAGTAATGCTGAAGTTCATGCATCACGAGGCTGACATCCTGGTGGCAACGACGATTATCGAGAACGGGCTCGACATCCCGCTGTGCAACACGATCCTGATTAATCGTGCGGATCGTTTGGGTCTTTCCGAGCTTTATCAGTTGCGAGGACGCGTAGGACGATCGAACCGCCGTGCTTATGCTTATCTGTTAGTCCCACAAGATGTCGAACTCACGCCAATCGCCCGTAGGCGTCTGGCTGCATTGAAAGAATTTTCCGATTTGGGGGCGGGATTCAAAATTGCCGCACTTGATCTTGAACTGCGCGGCGCAGGCAATATGCTAGGCGGGGAGCAGAGCGGCCACATTGAAGCCATTGGATTCGAGCTCTACACACAAATGCTCGACAATGCCGTCCGGGAGATGAAAGGCGAGTCAGCGCCCGAGCAGAGCGAGATGCAGCTTAATCTTGGGCTGAATATTCGAATTCCCGGAGATTACATCACGGAAGAAAATCAACGCCTCCGCATGTACAAGCGGGTGGCTGGTATTGAAACCGAAGATCAGTTGAACGATGTTGGTGCAGAGCTTCAAGACCGTTACGGTGATCTGCCGGCAGCTGTGCGACATCTTTTAGACTACGCGTCGTTGAAATTGCTGGCGATGCGCGTGGGAGCTACAACCATCGAACGTAAGCGCGATCTCGTCAGCATCAAATTCCGGCCAAACGCGTCAATTGATCCGGAAAGGCTAGCGAAGTTCGTGGCCTCACACGGCAGCGCGAAGTTCTCTCCTGATGGAGTTTTAAAGTTCACCTCGAAAGCGGTCCGTCCTGACGAAGTTTTGTTGCAATTGCAAAGCCTGCTCGAAGAGCTATCGTCCGTGGAACTTGCTTCTTCGATATCTTCCTAAGTTTGTTTATTGAGCTGATCGAGAGTGGCTAGAGTCACAGCGCCAGGCGAAGCGAATTGCGCCGCGCATATTTTTCGGAGGTCCTTAGCGAACTTAGCGGTTAAGACATTTTCAATGTAACCGCAAAGCTTACGAACAGGAAAGCCGCAAAGAACGCTAAGCTGCAAACTACGCTAAGCCGCAAACTACGCTAAGCCGCCATACAATTTAATTGAGCCACCACCAACTAATCGCTGTATCTGCAATTCTGCTTACTTTGTGATAGCGTAGCAGACGTTTTATGGAAACTTTATCCATGTTCAAACGTCTAGACATCATGATCAAATTTCTAATTTTTCTCGGCTGCTTATCTCTGATCCCCGGCTTTATTTCCCTCAATTCGTTCGCACAAAACTCCGGCGGGCAGTCGGAGGATCTTTCCAATTTCAATCAATTAGCCGATCAATATTTTGATTTCTATTTCGGCTTCCATCCTACAGATGGTACAGCGGCGGGATTTCATCAATATGACAACAAGCTGGAGAACCTCTCGCAGGCTGTTGTCAGCAATGAAATTTCGGGGCTGCAAAGTTTTCTGGGTAAATTTGAACACATAGATAAATCGAAATTGCCAGAGGAGACTGCCGGAGATCTGGCAATAGTACAAAGAGCCATACGGTCGCGGCTACTGGAATTGCAAGAAATCCAGATGTGGCGAAAGGATCCGGATGCCTATTCGACTTCCGTCTGTAATGCGATTTTCGTGATAATGAAGCGAAATTTCGCTCCGCCGGAAGACAGATTGCGATCGGTTATTGCCCGCGAGCGCGAGATGCCCAAGTTGTTTGATACGGCACGCAAAAATCTTAAAAATCCGCCACGCGTTTATACGGAAGTCGCGTTGCAACAGCTTCCCGATGACATTGAGTTTTTTCGTAAAGATGTTCCGGAAGCTTTTTCAGCCGTCAAAGATCCCAAGCTGCTGGGTGAGTTTAAAACTGTGAACGATGCGGTCATACAGGCGATGACGGAATATGAGAGCTTCGTGCGGAAGGATCTGCTGCCTGTATCTAATGGAGACTTCCGGTTAGGCGCAGAGAACTACCGCAAGAAATTACTCTATGACGAGATGGTCGACATTCCACTCGATCATCTGCTCGAAATCGGGTATGCCGATCTACGGCGTAACCAACAGCGGCTGAAAGAAGTCGCTGCACAAATCGATCCCAAGCGCGACCCCCGCGACGTGCTCACTGAGTTGCAGAAAGATCATCCTGCGGCGGATCAATTGCTGCAAAGCTTTCGCGATGTGCTAGGCGGCTTGCGAGAATATATTGTCGATAAGAAAATTATTACTATTCCCTCAACAGTCCCGCCCATCGTGGAAGAAACGCCACCTTTCGAGCGCGCGTTAACGACGGCATCCATGGACACGCCAGGCGCCTATGAAACCAAGGCTACTGAAGCCTTGATGAACGTCACAACTGTAGACCCGAGTTGGACAAAAGAAAAAGCCGAGCAATGGATGCAAAGTTTCAATCGCGGGACCATTATCAGCACCGCGGTTCATGAGGTATATCCAGGGCACTACGTTCAATTTTTGTGGATCAAAGAGGCTCCCTCGAAGACTCGCAAGCTCTTATTTTGCGGCAGCAACGCGGAAGGCTGGGCGCATTACACAGAGCAGATGATGCTCGATGAAGGTTATGGAAATGGCGATCTGAAATTGCGCATGGGGCAGATCGAAGATGCGCTTTTGCGTGACGCCCGTTTCATCGTTGGAATCGAAATGCACACGGGAAAGAAGACGCTTGATGAGGCGAGGGAATTTTTTATCAAGGAAGGGTACCAACCCCCGCCAGTGGCGGATGAGGAGTCGAAGCGAGGAACTTCCGATCCCACATATCTTGTTTACACTTTGGGCAAGCTAGAAATTATGAAGCTGCGGGAAGATTACAAAACAAAGATGGGCGACAAATTCTCGTTACAGGAATTTCATGACCGCTTCATGGGACAGGGAGGGGCGCCTCTCAAGATCATCCGAAAAGCCATGCTGGGGGATGATTCTCCAACACTGTAGCGTTAAAACCAACCCAATGTTACGGGATAGAATCATAGGGCAGCCGTTTGATCCACGACAAAAGGTGACGTCCGAATGAAGATGAGAGTTCGCAAAGCTGTCTTTCCCGCCGCCGGATTAGGCACCCGTTTTCTACCCGCCACTAAAGCACAACCGAAAGAGATGCTGCCGCTGGTAGACAAACCCATTATTCAATATGGCGTGGAAGAGGCTGTCGCGGCAGGCTGCGACCAGATCATCATTATTACCGGCCGTGGCAAGCAGGCGATTGAAGACCACTTCGATGTCAGCTACGAATTGGAAAAGATGCTGGAAGAGCGCGGCAAGACCGATTTACTGAAAGTCGTGCGGCAAATTTCCGACATGATCTACATTGCCTATGTCCGGCAAAAAGAAGCGATGGGCCTTGGACATGCAGTGCTTACCGCGCGGGAGCTCGTCGGCAATGAACCGTTCGCGGTCTTGTTAGCGGATGACGTGATCGACGCTGAGGTACCCTGCCTCAAGCAGATGATGAATGTTTTCGAAGAGAAACAGTGCTCGGTTGTCGCTACCCAGATTGTCGAAGGCAAAGCTATTTCTGCATACGGTGTGCTTGCGGTAAAACCGGTTGATGGAAATAAGCGGCTTTTTGAAGTGCTCGACATGGTCGAGAAGCCGCCGTTGGAGAAGGCTCCGTCAAATCTGGCGATTATTGGACGATACATCCTCACTCCTGCTGTTTTTGAGACTTTGACGGAAACCCAGCTGGGTTCGGGTGGAGAACTTCAGCTCACGGATGGGATGAAGTTACTGCTGAAAAAAGAAAAAATGTATGCCTATGTGTACGAAGGAAAGCGGCACGACACGGGCGATAAGCTAGGTTTCCTGAAAGCGACAGTAGAGTTCGCATTGAAGCGGGACGATTTGGGCGGTCCATTGCGAGAGTACTTGAAAGGATTGGAGCTGTAGCATATCTGCGTCAAGATTTCGCGGACGGGCGGGGACACCCGTCCCTCCATCGATTCAAGCGTTATTTGTTGAGAGTTGCCTGCAGTTTTTTGGATTTCTCTTCCACTCCGCTGGCCAATTTTTCTTTGTGCGCCGCAAGCTTCTGGCTTATTGCGGAATCGGCTACTCCCAAAATTTGTGCCGCTAGAAGCCCCGCATTGGTTGCGCCAGGCTTGCCGATGGCAACGGTTGCGACCGGAATACCTGCGGGCATTTGGACGGTGGCTAGTAACGAATCCATTCCATTCAAAGAAGTAGCGGGAATAGGCACTCCAATAACCGGCAGGATCGTGTGCGCTGCAATTACTCCCGCGAGATGGGCTGCGCCCCCAGCGCCTGCGATGATTACTCGGATACCACGACTGGCGGCCTTTCGGGCGTAATCGGCTGTTCGATCCGGAGATCGATGAGCCGAAGTCACGTCTATTTCGTAAGCAATTCCGAACCCATCGAGCGCAGTCGCCGCCTCGCGCATAATATCCAGATCAGAATCGCTGCCCATCACAATGGAAACTACTGGTTTGCTCATGAATTCCTTCTTTCAATTTATTTGTCATCTTTATTATTTTTGTTATTTGTCATCCTGAGGATCCGCGTCCGAAGGACCTTATGAATTTATACGAACCATATACAGTGACCTGTTCACGATTAGAGTTATTTTTTTAGCGCTTTCGCTCCGATATCTTTGCGGTAGTGTGCGCCTTCAAAATTGATTCCTGAAACAGCTTCATAAGCACGATCAATCGCGCTGCGCAGGTCACTCGCTCGCGCCGTAACGCCTAATACGCGGCCTCCAGCGGTGAAATATTCTCCGTCCCGCCTTGTGGTTCCTGCGTGGAAGACCTTCACTCCCTCTAGTTTGTCGGCAGCTTCGATACCGCTGATCTTTTTGCCAGACTCATAGACGCCCGGATACCCGCCGGAAGACATAACAACGCAGACGGACGCGTCATTTGACCAATGAAAGTCACCATCACTAACCCGGCCTTCGATGGAAGCTTCTAATGCTTCAGTGAGGTCGCTTTCGAGCCGCAGCAGTATTGGCTGAGTTTCGGGATCGCCGAAGCGGCAATTAAACTCGAGCACCATGGGGCCGCGTGCAGTCATCATCAAACCGCAGTAAAGAATTCCCTTGTATTCCGCGTCCTCGGCCTTCATCCCTTCAATTACGGGACGGGCAATGTGCTGCACCAGCCAATGGCTCATCTGCTCATCGACCAGGGTCGGGGTGGAGTAGGCGCCCATACCTCCAGTATTGAGGCCCGCGTCGCCATCGTCAATTCGCTTATGATCTCGAGCGGCAACAAGCGGCGCAATTCGCTCCCCATCGCTCAATACAAGAAATGAAATCTCATCGCCTTGAAGACATTCTTCCAGAACCACGCGAGAGCCAGCTTCACCTACCAACTTGCCATTGAGCATCTCCGCCGCGACTGCTGCAACTTCTTCCTTACTCTGGCAGATCACAACACCTTTTCCTGCGGCAAGCCCGTCCGCTTTCACCACGAGCGGCGTTGAGAAAAGGGGTAGAGCCTTATGGACTTCTTCGACCGAATTGCAAATCGCGTAGTGCGCCGTAGGAATTCGATGGCGCTGCATAAATTCTTTGGCGAAACTTTTGCTCGATTCCAGTTGCGCAGCCGCTTTGGTTGGTCCAAAGATGCGTAAACCTTGCCGCGTGAATTCATCCACAACGCCGAGCTGCAAAGGGATTTCGGGACCTACAACGGTCAGGTCGGGCTGAATCTTATGGGCGAGTTCTAACAGGGATTCTACGTTTCTCACGTCGGCGGGCAGACACTCGGCTTCATTGGCAATTCCGCCATTGCCGGGCGCACAGTAAATTTTGGAGACACGGGAAGATTGACTCAGCTTCCACACCAAGGCGTGTTCGCGCCCGCCACTTCCAATAACCAAAACTTTCATGTTCGAAATCGCGCCTGACCAATTTTGAATGAAATTAAGAATAACCCAAAGAGAGAGATGGAGCCAACGCCGTTTTGCAAACAGCAGCATAGTGCGCTATCCAAATGATTGTTAACCGTGCTTAACTCGGCCGTATAATCAATTTAATGATTACCGTTTCCAAGGAAGATTATCTAAAGGCGATTTTGGAAGCCGAAAGCGAAGGCGAGCCGGTAATCTCCGCGACTCTGGCGCATTGGCTATCGGTTTCTCCTCCAGCCGTGACTATGGCCCTTCGCCGGCTGAAAAAGGATGGCCTCGTGCGCGTCCAAACAGATGGGCATGTAGGGCTCACGCCGACAGGACGAAAGATAGCCCGTAAACTGACATTGCGTCATCATCTCATTGAGCGGATGCTGTCTGAAGTTTTTGGAATGGAATGGTTTAAGGTTCACGATGAAGCAGAACGCCTTGAACATGCTGTGTCACCTGATTTTGAAGCTAAGCTGCTTGCGAAACTCGGTAGGGGAGGAGCCTGTCCCCATGGCAATTTAAGTGAACTTGAAAGTCCCGTGAGCCGTCGCAGACGGGGATTGGTGCTACTCGCGCATTCCGAAGAAAATACCGGGTATGTAGTTAGCGGCATTTACGAGCGTGACCGCCGTTTGCTGGAATTTTTAGAGCAGCGTGGAATCCGGCCTGGAGCGCACTTGCATGTTTCCCAACGAAACTACGATGGCACACTAACCCTAGCCACAGATGCTGGCGATGTAGCGCTTGGTGGTTCCGCGGCTGAAAAGGTATGGGTAGCGGCAGCAGATCGCCGCAGCCGGCGTTCGTCTTCTAACAACTGACCTCTCGAAATCCGCTTCGGTACAAGAACTCTGCAGCCGTTTTCTTCATTCTCCGAGGGCTTTTCCTATTAACTGTAGTTTATATCTTCGTGTATACTTACGCTAATGCTTTGATGAGCAGATGCCCGCAAGTATGCCGACTGACGTGACGAATAGCGAAGAGGCTGGCGTACAGTATCCGGCGTCACGGGCGAGTCTGCCTGAAATTTACAGCAGTCTGGCCGTTCCCCATTCAGCGACATTTCTACGCAAACTTTTTGCATTCGCAGGACCGGGCTTTCTTATTGCCGTTGGGTATATGGATCCTGGCAATTGGGCTACTGACCTTGCCGCCGGTTCGAAGTACAATTACGCGCTGCTGTCGGTCATCATGCTGTCGAACTTAATGGCCATTTTGTTGCAAGCTTTGGCTGTTAAGTTGGGAGTCGTCACGGGTCGCGATCTGGCGCAGGCCTGCCGGGAGAACTTCAGCCGTCCGGTGTCATTCTCTCTATGGATATTGGCCGAGATAGCGATTGCGGCCTGCGATCTTGCAGAGGTGATCGGTTCGGCCATTGCACTTAATTTATTGTTCCACATTCCGCTGCTACTGGGTGTTTGCCTCACTGCACTGGACGTACTGTTAATTCTCGTTTTGCAGTCCAAAAGCTTTCGGTTTATTGAAGCATTGGTGATCACCTTGATCGCGACTGTTACCGTGTGTTTTGGGCTGGAGGTTTTATTTTCCCATCCCGGCATGGAGGGCCTTGCGAAAAGCTTTTTTGTTCCACCCGCCCAACTATTTCGCGATCGCGAGATGCTGTATATAGCCATCAGCATTCTGGGTGCGACTGTGATGCCGCATAATTTATATCTGCATTCGGCGATTGTGCAAACGCGCAATTTCGAACGTACACCCACCGGAAAACGCGAGGCCATTCGCTTCGGTACGATCGATTCTACGGTCGCATTAACCATTGCGTTGGTGGTGAATGCGGCCATTCTTGTAGTCTCTGCCGCCACTTTCTATAGCCGCGGATACAACCAAGTTGCCGAGATTCAGGACGCCTATAAGCTACTTTCTCCTCTCCTCGGGGTCGCGGGAGCGAGTACGATCTTTGCCCTGGCGTTGCTTGCCTCCGGACAAAATTCAACGCTAACGGGTACTTTAGCGGGCCAGGTTGTGATGGAAGGATTTCTGAATATCCGTCTGCGCCCATGGTTACGGCGTTTGATCACGCGAGGGCTGGCGATTGTTCCCGCCATCCTGGTTACCGCGTTTTGGGGAGAGCGCGGCACTGCCAATCTTCTGGTTTTTAGCCAAGTTATTCTGAGTTTGCAATTGAGCTTCGCAGTTTTTCCGCTGGTGATGTTTACAAATGACAAGAAAAAGATGGGTGAATTCGCAAATGCAGCATGGCTCAAGAGTCTGGCATGGATAGCCGCGGCATTCATTGCCGTGCTCAATACATGGTATTTGATTGGGCTCATGCATATATAGGAATAGAGATCAGGCTCTCTAAACAAGCTCGGAGGAGAGGTTATTACGTACCTGGGCAGGCAGATTGAATGCGAATTGAAATGGATCCAGCGCTTACAGCGCCTCTCTAAGTAAAAATAGCTAAGGAGCAGAAATATGAGCACGCCGACTCTCTGGCAAATCGAGATGACACCCTGGTACGCGATGTTGTTTTATTGGGCGATCAGCTCGCTGAAGGTAAAACAGGCACGTATTCCGGAGAGGTTCTCCTCCCGATCAAAACATTTATTGTTCATGATTGCCGCTGTTGTGCTCATGTTTACGGGCCGCTTGCGAATTGGTCCGCTCGCATTGCGCTTCGTACCAGAAAACCTCCAGATACTTTACGCATCCATCTTCATCACATGCCTTGGGGTTGCGCTGGCGATCTGGGCGCGATACATCCTTGGTCAATATTGGAGCGCCCGGGTCGAAGTAAAAGTCGATCACCAACTGATCGCATCGGGACCCTACGCCTATGTGCGTCATCCGATCTACACCGGGATATTATTGGCGGGCATTGGCACAGCGCTGTATGTAGGAGAGTTGCGGGCGATTCTGGCGATCACTCTTGCAACCGTGGGATTCGCTATTAAAGCGAAGCAGGAGGAATCGCTTATGACCTCCGAATTTGGAAATCGGTATCAGGAATACAGGAAGGCGACGGGATTTTTAATTCCGCGCGTCTACTAAGCCGCAAGCCAGGCTCTTGCCGTCGTAAAACATTACCCGATTACTTCCTGCGATTCGCGGCTATCTGCAAGTCAAAAACTTACCATAGAGGTCACAGGGGGTATTACTTAGCATATTGAAACGACTGTTTCACTTATGATATTTTTCAGCTATGAGTCGAACCGCGAACGAAAGGCGGCCGGAGGAATTGCTCGACGATATCGTCCAATATCTGACTAAGCATGGCCTTTCTAACCTCTCGCTTCGGCCTCTAGCCAAAGCAGTTGGTTCCAGCCCCCGGGTTCTGCTCTATTACTTCGGATCAAAAGAAAAAATGATAGTCAAAGTTCTGGCGCAGGTTCGACAGAGGCAGCGTGCCGTCTACGGCCAGATACAAACGGCTACTTTTGAAGAAGCGTGCCGGATGATTTGGAAACACATGAGCACACCCGACTCCGAACCGCTCTTCAGCCTCTTCTTCGAGGCGTATGGAATGGCGCTACGCCATCCACGGCTGTACAAAGATTTTTTGCACGCCGCCGTGGAAGATTGGCTTGAAGTTGTCGCTGAACCACTCCGCCGTGAGGGGCACAGATCCAAAGCAGCACGAGCTTTCGCGACTATCATTTTGGCGGGATTTCGAGGCTTCATGCTCGACTACTGCACCACTCATGACCGCAAACGACTCGACCTTGCCGTAGATTGGTGGCTGCGCACTCTGGATTCCATTTTGCCCGATGGCAAGGGGGCTTAGGAATGCTATCGATGCAATCAAGGCTCAGCATTGTGTCGGTTGCCGGACTAATGCTTATATGTTCGACTGCCCGTTCGCAACTCATTCCCGGATCAATGGACGTTCACTGGAATGAAGGTGCATCGGATTGTGCCACGAACTCACAACCGTCTATTCAGGTGCATCAATACAACGCGCAAACATTCATCCTACGTGAGAATCCGTGCGCCACAGCTGAGGCACCCTTTGTGTATCTTCTGATTGGATCTTCTAAGGCTCTTCTGATCGATACAGGAGATGTCGAGGACCCGAAATTGATGCCACTGGCCCAGAGCGTGATGTCGCTGCTGCCCACGGATGGGCAATTGAAGATGCCGCTCATTGTCGTTCATACCCACGGTCATTTAGATCATCGCCTGGGAGACTCTCAATTCAGAGCTATATCGAATGTCGAGGTCATTCCGACGGATCTGGACCATGTGCGGAAATACTTTGGCTTTTCAGATTGGCCGAACGGCCTCGCTCAGGTAGATCTTGGTAATCGAATAATCGATGTAATTCCAACCCCCGGCCATTATGCGTCGCACGTTTCTTATTACGACCGCGAGACCGGACTGTTCTTCTCGGGTGATTTCTTCCTGCCAGGACGTTTGATTATTGACGATGCTAATGCTGATTTGGCTAGCGCCAGGCGGGTTGCAGATTTTATCGCGAACCGTCCGGTCAGGTATGTCCTTGGCGGGCACATCGAACTGGACATAGACGGCGGAATGCTGTCTCTTGGATCCCATTACCATCCCCGGGAACACGCCTTGCAGCTAACAAAGCAGGACCTTCTCGCATTGCCGGCGATTGTGAGCAGCTTTAATGGCTTTTACAGTGAGCATGGCGTGTTTGTGCTATACAGTCAGTCGCGGATTCTGCTGGTCTTGGGGATTATTCTGGTGATTGTGCTGGCAGCATCGATAATATTGATGCGTCGGCATCTACGTCGTAAACCAGCGTATCCGTTGAATCAGAGGTAACACCGACTTGTGATAGTGTTTTCCTTCTATTATGACAAAGCAATCTCGTATTCGAGTTTGTTCTATTTACTTGTACCTGGTCATTGGTTTTTGTGACTTTGGCGCATTGGCGAGCGCACAGACGCAGCCTTCAGTTGGCGATCCGGGTGCGAAAGCGCTTCAGAAGGGAAGAACTATGACATTACACGCAAGCGGACCGTTTGAAGTGAAGATTGTTCCGCAGACGCCGGATGGCAAATTCGAAGACGCCAATACGGGCCGGATGACAATTGATAAACAATTTCACGGCGATCTCGAAGCTACCAGCAAAGGCACGATGCTGACTGCTATGACGGAAACCAAAGGCTCGGCTGGCTATGTAGCGATCGAGCGGGTCAGCGGAACCCTGCACGGGCGAAACGGAACCTTTGCACTTCAGCATAGTGGGACGATGACGCGCGGTGTTCCGCAACTAACTGTGACGGTTGTGCCCGATTCAGGTACCGGTCAATTGGTGGGTTTAACTGGCAAGATGACGATTAATATCGCCGAGGGAAAACATTCGTACGACTTCGACTATACCCTTCCGGAAGCCCCTTAAAGCAGTTGGATTCGCGGATCTCCGAAAGTAAACTCTCTCCCGATTTGATGTGCGATTCTTCGATCTACTCCCATGTTTTGCCATCGCACTACGCAATCTATTTAAGAACGATTAAACTATTCTGTTGAGTTCTCTTCGCGGCGCTTGCCGCACCTAATACTTGGGAAGGCCATTCTATGAATAGTTTTGGCAGTCGTTCTACACTTCGTGCCGGGAAACGCGAGTTCGAGATCTACCGAATCAACGTACTCGATAACCAGGGAATCTCGACCAAACACCTGCCATTTTCTTTGCGTATTCTTTTGGAAAATCTTTTGCGCACCGAAGACGGAAAGAACGTTACCAAGAGCGACATTACAGCACTGGCTGCGTGGAATAGTAAATCAAAGCCAGACAAGGAAATCGCTTTTACTCCAAGCCGTGTGCTTTTGCAGGATTTCACTGGAGTTCCTGCAATAGTCGATCTGGCGGCCATGCGCGATGCGATGGAGAAACTTTCTGGCGATCCCACTTTGATCAATCCTTTGCAACCAGCCGAACTGGTGATTGATCATTCGGTACAAGTCGATGAGTTCGGAACGTCGCAGGCGTTTGCACTCAACGCGGAACTTGAGTTTATTCGCAATAAAGAGCGTTACGCATTTTTACGCTGGGGGCAAACTGCATTCCGTAACCTGGCGATCGTTCCTCCGGATACTGGCATTGTGCATCAGGTCAACCTGGAATTTCTGGCGCGAGTCGTTTTTGTGAACGAAGCCGATGGGAAACGCACGGCATACCCCGATACGCTGGTCGGAACAGACTCGCACACAACCATGGTCAATGGCCTTGGAGTGCTTGGGTGGGGCGTAGGCGGAATTGAAGCCGAAGCCGCCATGTTAGGACAGCCGGTTTCCATGCTGATTCCGCAAGTCGTCGGTGTGAAGCTTACCGGGAGACTTCGAGAAGGAGCAACCGCTACGGACCTTGTTCTCACCATTACAGAGATGTTGCGCAAACACGGTGTCGTAGGAAAATTTGTCGAATATTTTGGACCCGGACTGCCGGAACTTTCGTTGGCGGATCGCGCGACGATCGGAAACATGTCGCCGGAATACGGAGCGACATGCGGCATTTTCCCAGTAGACAAGGAAAGCCTCAATTATTTGCGGCTCACTGGACGTTCCGAAGAACAAATCGAATTGGTCGAAGCATATTGCCGCGAGCAGGGCTTATTTCATGATGAAAACACACCCGAAGCGCAATATTCTGAGTTGCTCGCTCTTGATCTCTCCACCGTCGAACCGAGCATCGCAGGACCGAAGCGTCCGCAAGACCGCGTGCCGCTTTCGCAAGCTGGCAAGTCATTTGAAGAGGCTCTTCCGTCGCTGATCAAACCAAAATCTGGAGCGAAAGCTTCTGCGGCGGCATCTTCGGTAGTCGCACTGAAGCAAGAGAATCGATGGGAGCAGGAAGGTGGCAATCCTGTTTCGATTGGCGTGGAAGATCCGAACGTGCACGAGCATGTTCCGCAAGGCTCCAACGGAAACTTGCGACACGGCAGCGTTGTGATTGCCGCGATCACCAGTTGCACGAATACTTCAAATCCTTCTGTGATGCTTGCCGCTGGGCTCCTTGCGAAAAAGGCGGTTGAACGTGGATTGCAAGTTCCTCCTGCGGTGAAGACTTCTTTAGCGCCTGGCTCCAAAGTTGTACGTGACTATCTCGATCGCGCCGGGCTGACTGCCTATCTCGAGAAGTTGAAATTCCACATTGTTGGTTACGGCTGTACGACTTGCATCGGCAACTCTGGCCCGTTGCCCGACGAAGTGTCAAAAGCTATCGATGAACAAAACCTGGTGGTAGCGTCCGCGCTTTCCGGGAACCGTAACTTTGAAGGGCGTATCAATTCTGAAGTACGCGCGAATTATCTGATGTCTCCCCCACTGGTTGTCGCCTTTGCTCTCGCCGGACGAATTGATCTGGATCTGCGAAAAGACGCTATTGCCAAAGACCGCGAAGGCAAGCCAGTTTATCTGGCCGATATTTGGCCTTCGCAGCGTGAGATCGAAGAGGCTGTTCAAAAGTCAATTTCGTCGGACATGTTCCGCAAAAGCTATGGCGAAGTCTACGAAGGTGATGCGCATTGGCGCGGACTGCCGGTTCCGAAGGGTGGAACTTATGCCTGGGAGGCAAATTCCACCTACATCCGTCGCGCGCCGTACTTCGATGGAATGACATTGAAGCCAGGGACGGTCGAGGACATCCGCAATGCGCGAGTATTGGCGGTGCTTGGCGACAGCGTTACCACTGATCACATTTCACCTGCGGGCTCGATCAAGAAAGACAGCCCGGCAGGGAAATATTTGATCGAACATGGAGTGAAGCCTGCTGACTTTAATTCTTACGGGTCGCGGCGTGGCAATCATGAAGTCATGGTGCGCGGCACTTTTGCTAATGTTCGTCTGCGCAACAAGATGGTGCCGAGTCTCGAAGGTGGATTTACGCGCCACCTTCCGGACGACACCGAGATGTCGATCTTTGATGCGTCCGAAAAATACATTAGCGAAGGTGTACCGCTGGTCATAATCGCCGGTAAAGAATACGGATCAGGTTCATCGCGCGACTGGGCAGCTAAAGGTCCGCGATTGCTCGGAGTGCGAGCGGTGATCGCCGAGAGCTATGAACGTATTCATCGTTCAAACCTGGTAGGGATGGGAATTCTGCCATTGCAATTTTTAGCAGGGGAGAACGCACAATCGCTGAATCTCACTGGCGAAGAAATAATCGAAATAGCTGGGGTCCGTGAACTGGTAGAGAAGTTCGCTCCTGGTCGGGAAGTGAAAGTACGGGCTTCAGCTAACGGGAAAACTTCGGAGTTCAAAGCGCTGGTAAGAATCGATACTCCGCAAGAGGCGCAGTATTATGCAAATGGCGGGATTTTGCAGTATGTGTTGAGGCAATTACTGAGTAGCAAGACGAATACCCAACCAGTCCACGCATAGATGAAGGGCCGTCATGCGCTTCGTCGCAGCCAGAGCGTGTGATCCGCTGCTATAATTAAGAATTGCCCTCATGCCTACGAAGCGTCTGATTCGCTCCACTACAGTTCTTTGCGTTCGCCGCAACGGGAATGTCGTACTTGCCGGAGACGGCCAGGTTACTCTCGGCGAAGGTGTCATTAAACATTCCGCGAAAAAAATTCGGCGACTCTATCAGGAGAAAATCCTCGCGGGCTTCGCCGGTTCTACCGCCGACGCTTTTTCGCTCTTCAGCCGTTTCGAGTCGAAACTCGAGCAGTATCACGGGAATGTTGGGCGCGCTGCCGTCGAACTCGCGAAAGACTGGCGGACTGACAAGTTTCTTCGTCATCTGGAAGCACTGCTGCTTGTCTCCGACAAGGAGCAAACGTTTCTATTAAGCGGCCAAGGTGATGTGATTGAGCCGGATGGCGGCATTGCCGCGATTGGCAGCGGCGGACCTTATGCGCAAGCTGCGGCTCAAGCCCTCTTCGAACATACGGAACTTTCCGCGCGCCAAATCGCTGAAGAAGCCATGAAGATTGCCGGCAAAATGTGCATCTATACCAATGACAAGGTAACGATCGAAGAACTGTAAACGTCGTTGGTCGTTTGTCCTTGGTCGTGGGCCTGACTTGGGTCTTGGCGATCCCACGATCAAATAAACGACGAACGACCAAGGACAAACGACTGACTTATGGCCATTTATTTACCTGGAACCGTGGAAAACGACTGACTTATGGCCATTTATTTACCTGGAACCGTGGAAGAAGAGCAGATCGCTCTCGACGAACTCACTCCGCGAGAGATTGTCGCTGAACTGGACAAACATGTTGTTGGTCAGAAGGACGCCAAACGTGCCGTGGCCATCGCTTTGCGCAATCGCATGCGTCGTCAAAAACTGACACCGGAGCTTGCCGAAGAAGTCATCCCTAAAAACATCATCATGATTGGGCCAACGGGTGTAGGGAAGACCGAAATTGCCCGGCGCTTGGCCAAACTTGCGAACTCACCTTTCCTTAAAGTTGAGGCTTCGAAATTTACCGAAGTGGGATACGTGGGACGCGATGTCGAGTCCATTATCCGCGACTTGCTGGAAATCGCGATCGACATGGTGCGCGAAGAGAAGCTTGAGGATGTTTCGGACAAGGCCGAGTTGAATGCGGAAGAACGCCTGCTCGATATTCTTTTACCGCCTCCGGTTCCTGCTCGTCCCTCCGATGGAACTTCGAACACTGGCGGATTGATTCTGGAAGGAACCACAACCACAGGCGATTCTCAATCGCGCACTCGTGAAAAATTGCGCCAGCAATTGCGGGAAGGCAAGCTGGATGAGCGCACGGTAGAGATAGAAACCCGTGAGCGCAATTTTCCGTCTTTTGAAATCATCTCAAATCAGGGCGTCGAGGAGATGGATGTCAACATTAAAGACATGCTTCCCAACATCTTCGGCCAGCGCACCAAGAAGCGGAAGATGAAGGTCAATGAGGCATTCGAATATTTGATCCAGGAAGAAGAGCAGCGCCTCATCGATATGGACCAGGTCACCCGTACGGCTATCGATCGTGTGGAAGATTCGGGCATTATTTTTCTGGACGAGATCGACAAGATCGCCGGACGCGAAGGTGGCCATGGACCAGACGTTTCACGCGAAGGAGTACAGCGTGACATTCTTCCCATTGTTGAAGGCACCACGGTGAACACCCGTTACGGCATGGTGCGTACCGATCACATCCTGTTCATCGCGGCCGGAGCTTTTCACGTTTCGAAGCCAAGCGATTTGATTCCTGAGTTGCAAGGGCGATTTCCGATTCGCGTAGAGTTACAGTCTCTAACGATGGAAGATTTTATCCGTATATTGACCGAGCCTAAGGCATCGCTGGTCAAGCAGTATGTGGCTTTGCTCGAAACCGAAGGAGTGAAGCTGGAATTTACGAAAGATTCTCTCGAAGAAATCGCCCGCTTCGCGTTTCGCGTGAACGAAGGCACGGAAAACATCGGCGCACGCCGCTTGCACACGATTATGGAACGCGTTCTTGATCAGATCAGCTTTGATGCGCCGGAAAAGAAGGGCGAGCAGTTCAACATCGATGCCGATTACGTGCGAAGTATGCTAGCGGATATTGTCAAAGATCAGGATTTGTCGCGCTATATTTTGTAGTTTTAACGTAGTGGCAACGTTCTAATCGCAACGCCAGCTTCTGAAGAAGGAAGACGGTTCCACTTGCCTGCAGTAGCTTCCTATTGCTAACTTCTGTCCTCATCCCATAAGCTACGAAGCCAACCCATGGGAATTGGCGAGCTAGCGGGAATTGCAATGATGCGAGTTCTGATACGCTGATTGTTGCTGCTAATCGTTCTACTAATGAAGCGACAGCCCGCACGACTTTTCTTTGCCTTGACGCTCGCAATTTTAACGAGCTGCGGTACGCCAGGAATTCCGTTGCCTCCTTCGCTCAACCTTCCGGAGCCGGTCACGGATTTGCGGGCGGCTCGCAAAGGCGGCAAAGTGTATCTTGCGTGGACTGCGCCGTCCAAAACTACCGATCGAGAGTCCATTGGACGTCTCGGTCCAACGAAAGTTTGCCGCAAGCTGGACGCCGTTGTAACACAATGTGACACTCCTGTAGGTCAGGCGACCCCGATGTCCATTACACCGAGCGCAGCGGCGAAGGGGAAGCCCTCAAAAAACAAAACTTCGGAAGTCAAAGTCAATGTCGATTATGTCGACAAGTTGCCACTCGACGCGTTTGCCGATCCTTTTGGCAGGATGACGTACGCTGTCGAAGTTCTCAATGAACAAGGGCGCAGCGCAGGTCTTTCGAACCGTGTGCAAGTTCCCGCAGCTCCCACGTTGCCTCCCCCGGAGGGATTTAAAGCGTCCGTTACCGCGGATGGCATCGTGCTTACGTGGGAGGCGGTGACACAATTGTCGTCATCGCCGGCTGAATTGCACTATCGATATCGCGTGTACCGAAGAGAGCAAGGCAACGCCACCGATACTCTCGTCGGGGAACTACCGCTAGTTATATCGAGTTCACCTCAATTGATTGACCGCAATTTCGAGTGGGAAAAAACTTACGAGTATCGCGTAAACGTGGTCACTGTGATCACTCAGCCCGACAAGCCAGAAATCGAAGTCGAAGGCGACGATACTCCATCCATAAAAGTGTTTGCCCATGACGTCTTTCCTCCAGCGGTGCCAACCGGCTTGCAAGCCGTATTCTCGGGTGAAGGCCAGCGACCGTTTATTGATTTGATCTGGTCTCCCGATACAGATGCCGATCTTGCGGGGTACAACGTCTACAGGCGCGAGGAAAGTGGGCAACCTTTAAAGATCAACTCAGAGTTGGTAAAGACACCGGTATATAAGGATGCCAATATGCAATCGGGGAAGAAGTATTTCTATTCGGTTTCCGCTATCGATGTGCGTGGAAACGAGAGCGCCCGGTCAGAAGAGGCCAATGAGACTGTGCCGTGAGATAGCAGACCATTAGCTTTTCACCCGAACCTGGACTTGAGTCCCATCCGCTAACTTGCCGTCCACTAATTCGATCTTGCCGTCGCGCACGATTCCGTTAAATTCTTTTCGCATTGCGGGATTTGTAATCGCAGGCGAGAGTGTCCGTGCGGCACGGCCCATCCCTTGATCCATTGCGGCATTGGCCAGCGCATCGGCTTCCTGATTCTTCCCCCGCAGCACATGCCCGATCGAAAACCAATCCAGCTTCGCGATCAATTCTTTCGCACGGCCGTAAAGATCCTGTAGCGCGGCATTCTTTACTTTGTAAATTCCCTTGATCTGCCGCACCAGCAATTCTGAGTCACTGATTACGCGAAGAGCCTTATGCCCATGCTGAACCGCATATTCCAGTGCGGCGATTAGACCCTGATATTCCGCGAAGTTATTTGTCTGGTGTCCAAGATATTCGCTAAGAGCCGCGACTTTTTTCCCTGTTTCATCTTGAATGACAACGCCATAACCGCTTGGACCGGGATTGCCACGCGCCCCGCCATCGCTGAATGCGACTAAGTGGCGCTCGGGAGGTTTCGGGGTATGTGTGTCGAATAGATCTGGATTGGTGCTTCGCCCTAGAGGGGAGCCGCGAAAAGAAGAATTCATCTCGAAAGTTTACACTGACGAAAATCTTAGTGAGTATATAAGCGAGCCGCGAATTATTTCGCCGCAGCGGCATCAAGCATGTTCAGAAAGCTAATTTTCTTTTCGGCAGGAAGGAATGACGCTTCAAAGGAATTGCGGGTGAGCTCGCGAAGGTGCTCGTCAGTGAATCCAAAAAACTGCTGTGCCAGATGGTACTCGCGGTTTAAAGACGTATGAAACATGGCGGGGTCGTCTGAATTCAAAGTGATCATGACACCCTGATCGAAGTAATTCCGGACCGGATGATCATTGATCGTTTGACAACAGTTGGTGAGCAGGTTGCTCGTAATGCAAATTTCGAGAGGCACCTGGCGAACGGCAAGTTCTTCGACCAATTCCGGGTCCTGGGCCGCAGTCAAGCCATGGCCAATTCGCTCAACCCGCAAGTTGAGCGCTCCCCAAATGGATTCGGGACCTGCGGTCTCCCCGGCATGCGCTGTTAGGCGCAGTCCGTTCTCAGCGGCGTACGCATATTGATCGCGAAATAATTCGGCTGGCGCTTTCTGTTCGTCACCACCGATGCCAATGCCAACCACATTGCGGTCGCGAAATCGAACAGCCAATTCGAATACCTGTTGCGCGGCTTCGACGCCGAACTGGCGCACGGCATCGAAAATCCAAAGTAAAGAAATCCCAAAGTCTTTTTCACCACGCTCCCGTCCCCGTTCCAGCCTTTCAAAGATTGCGGCAAAATCCTGCTTGCGCCAAAGACAAACGCCGACTGAAACATAAACTTCAGCATGCAGAACGTTTTGCGAGTGAAGTTGCCGCATAAGCTGATAGGTAATGAGTTCGTAATCTTCAGGCATTTGCAGGTCTTCGGTGAGGGTTTTGAACGCCATCAGAAAACCGGTGAAATCGTTATAGCGGTAAAGTTGTTCGACTTCCGCGAGCGTACTGGTTTTCCCGTGGCGTTTGCGGAGTTCGAGCAAAGTGGGGGGATCGACGGAGCCTTCGAGGTGGAGGTGCAGTTCCGCTTTGGGCAGAGAGAGAATAAACGAGCTGGCCCGCTGAGGCGGAAGGCTCATGTCTTGATTGTAGATTTTGAGGATCAGAATTGCGAAGGGATTTGCTAAAAAACCAAGATCAAGGCACGAGGGTTGAACGGGCGAATGGTGTGCTCTCAATTCGTTGTAGAGCGTTGCTCGACTGGACAGCCGGGGGCGGTGATACTCGGGAAGACAATAGACAATAAATGAGAGAGGGCTGGGCGGCCTCGGGCTCGGAGTGGACGGCCCCTTCGGCTACGCTCAGGGCAGACTCAAGGCGGCTGTCCTTACGTGAGTGTGGCGAATTTGGGAGCGTTAAAGAAAAACCAAGATCAAAGGCAGCGGACAGGAGTATACCGCTCTACACAGGCCGTGTTACTTAGGGCATCTCCCAAAGAGGAGTTGCCAAGAGGTACTCTGCCTGAGACAATGCCAATGCTTTGTACGACCAAGATGCCGAATAAGGCCAGAACGAACCGTCGATCGACAATTTATTTGATTGAGGACCTGCAAGGTGATTCCGTCAAAGAACTGGAGCTGCATTGGCGAGAGTCAAAAGCAGCGGGACGAGCCATTCAGATCAGCCTTTCTGATACGGAAAAAATCGATGATGCCGGCCACACTTTGTTATCCCACATGTTTTCACAAGGCGCGGAGCTGATAGTGGGGCGTCCACGTGGAAGCGGGGCTCCAGAGGACGAAGAAGGCTGGCTGGAAATTGCGGTGACAGGGTAAGTGGACAGCCCCTTCGGCTGCGCTCAGGGGCAGGCTCCTGGCGGCTGTCTCTACGTGAGCTAGCGATTATCGAAAAGGAAGCGGCTTCTGGATAGTGTGGAAAAGTTCTCAGTATGGCGGACGGGCGAGAGCCTGTCCTGAGCGAAGCCGAAGGAACGCCCGTCGCTACATCGATCTAATCTACTCGCAAATCTTAGGCTTTTCCGGCGAACTCGCTATGATGACGGCTGTAAAACGCGTAGATCACTAAGCCAATAATTAGCCAGGCGAAGAAGCGCAACCAGGTCAGGATGGGCAATCCTGACATCAACAAAACACAAAACAGCACACTCAGCACCGGAGCAGCAAGGCCGCCGGGAGCGCGGAATCCGCGATGGCGGTCGGGTTCGCGATAGCGCAGAATAATTACTCCTATCGAGACCAGGACAAAGGCGAATAGCGTACCGATGTTAGATAGATCGGAAAGCGTGCCGATATCGAGAAATCCCGCTGGAATTCCTACGACGAAACCGGCGATCCATGTCGCCGTCGATGGGGTGCGGAAGCGCGGATGTACGCGACCGAAGAGGCGCGGCATAAGGCCATCACGCGACATGGAAAACCAGACACGGGCTTGTCCAAGCTGGAAGACCAGTAGCGATGAGATCATCCCCATCATCGCGCCGAATAATACGCCCAGTTCCACCCAGTGCAGAGTAGAAGAGCCAGTTCGAACAGTCAGAGTCTTCATACTGTTCACGACCGGAGCGGCGTCGTCCATGAGCGACTGCCACGGCACAATTCCAGTGAGAACAATAGCGACTCCGATATAAAGAATCGTGCAAACTACCAACGTGGCGATAATGCCTATTGGCAAATCTCGTTGCGGATTGCGAGCTTCTTCGGCCGCCGTGGATACGGAGTCAAATCCTATATAAGTAAAAAAGATGATGGAGCCGCCGGTTAGGACGCCGGACCATCCTTGAGGGGCGAAGGGATGCCAGTTGCCGGGATGAATGTAATTAGCGCCGACAACAATGAATGCCAAGATTGCTGCGATCTTTAGGATCACCATGGTGTTGTTGGCTTCGGCCGATTCGCGAATGCCGCGCACCAGAATCACGGTGAGGATCATTACTATAAGAAACGCCGGTACATTGAAGCCGAAGTGCAAGCCCGGCGCATAGAGCATGTTGCCTTTTAGATCGGCCAGACCCGCAGGCAGGTAGGCGGGCGAGATCCAGCGCAGAGCGGGATGCCAGCCAAACCAATCGAACATACCTACCAAATGTGCGGAGAAGCCGACGCTAACCGCCATGTTGCTGACGGCGTATTCAAGGATCAGGTCCCAACCGATGATCCAGGCTATGAGTTCGCCCATAGTGGCATAGGAGTACGTATACGCGCTTCCTGCAATGGGGATCATCGAAGCTAATTCTGCATAACACAGTCCCGTAAAGCCGCAAACAATTGCCACTAACACCAACGATAATGACAATGCAGGACCCGCTCCGGGCCGACCCAGAGTTGCGGTGTGACGGATAAGGTAATCGAGGAGGGGTGCGTTGAGGATCGAGGAAGTATCGAATTTCTGTCCGGCAATAGCCGTGCCGATGACGGTGAAGATGCCCGATCCGATGACAGCGCCAATGCCCAAGGCTGTCAAAGAAACGGGCCCCAGGGTTTTCTTTAGCCTTCGTTCTGGCTCGTCGGAATCGGAGATCAGCTTGTCGATGGACTTACAGCAAAGCAGTTGGTTGTCCGAGGTGCGAATAGTCTCGACCGGGCGTTTCGGGATGATTGGTGTTTGAGCCATGTGAAGCAGCACTTAGCAATTAGCACTTGGCATTTAGCCAGAGAACATTATTCCAATGAATGTTCGAGACTTCATGCCAAGTGCCGTGGTTACATTAACGTCATTGGATTATCGTTTGGATGCGCCGCGTACCAGTTTCTTTACTTTACGTTTCGCCGAACCCCGAGCATAATCGCGCTTCTTCAGCGGACTCTCGGTAGCCTTCTTCTTGCGAGCCGTGCGTTTGGACTTCTTGCGTTCATCTTTGCTTAAAGCTTTGGTGTTTGCCATGAATACAGTTCGTTCTCCTCAATTCAGTATAAATGCTGATGCAGCCACTTAGGTTATTCGACTTACCTTTCGCTCAGAAAGGCGGAAAGCGGTCGCTTGATCCCCAGCACTCGACGTCGTCGCTCCACCAGACTTGCCCGTCTTCATTGGTCTGAACCGTACGAGCGCCATTTGCAGTTAAGAATTCCACGTATGGCCAAGTCTTGCTTTTGGGATCGTGAGTCGCCAGTGCGCTGGTCACGATTCGATTCCACAATTTGCAGTCGCGTGCGGCGTGCGGGTACACATCGTTGTTAGCATCGAGCGCTGACGCCGTGTAGAAGTTGGAAATCTGAAGTCCCACAGGCTCAAAGTTCCCATCGGAGTTCATGACCTGCATCTCGATCACGAACCTGTAGACATCAATTGGCCGGTTGGTTCCCACCTCAGTGTCGTGATGAAGCTCAAGCAGCATGGGCATGCCATCGAGGATGAAATAGGATCCGTCACCGGCGGCAGGTTTGGACTGCGGCTTTTGCGAAGCATCCGGTAAGGCGGGAGGACGTCTTTGGGTTCGAATTTGATTCGACTGCGCGAAGACTGAAGATGCTGCGAGAATTCCTACGGCTAAAAACAGAACTGATCTGGTCCCTTCCTTCATTGTAAATTTCCTTTGGCCCGTGAATTTTGCTATCGGCGAAGGCATGGATTGCAGCATCGCAGCTGCCGTCATAGGGAAACAGGCCCGTTGGAAACTAGGCCCGCTCAAGCTGGGCGTACTTCTCCACCAGCTTCTTCAAACCGAAGCGAGGGAATTGTACCGTAATTTTGGCATCCTCGCCGTCTCCTTCGCGCTGATAGACGGTTCCCTCGCCATATTTGGGATGTTTGACTTTCTGGCCAGGGCGGAATCCTTTTTTACCTTTGGGCTCTTCGACCGGCAATTTTGAGATATTAAACTTCTTGCCCTTGGAAGCAAAAAACTCGGCGATATTGTCTATCGAGTTGTAGGATCTTCCGGAATAAGTTGCTGCTGGCGCGCGCGGCTTGGTTTTTACTGCCCAGCTCCTGCTCTGATCTTCATCTTCGTAGTCGTAGTGGGTGGAGACATAATCAGCTTCATTCGCGGACGAGTGCGTCCGCGCTACACGAGCTTTGTGCGGAGATCCCAAATCCTGAAAGAGTTGCGGCGGAATCTCTTCCAGGAATCGCGAAGGAATGCTGGCTTCCGGCATGTCAGTTCCGTAACGGCGGCGATAGACGGCACGGGTGAGAATCAATGTGTCCATCGCACGAGTCATGCCTACATAGCAGAGGCGGCGCTCTTCCTCGATGTCGTCCGGATGAAGAAATGTTCGCGAGTGCGGGAAGAGCCCTTCTTCGAGACCTCCAAGAAACACCAGCGGAAATTCCAGACCTTTGGCAGCGTGCAACGTCATTAACGTGATCTGGGCCGATTGATCGTACGCATCAACATCGCTGACTAGGGCTGCGTGATCCAGGAACTGGTCGAGAGTCTCGCCGCGATCACGGGAATCCATGGCGGCGTTCACTAATTCGCGCAGGTTCTCAACTCGTGAGTAGGCTTCGGGCGTGTCCTTTTCTTCGAGAAGCTTTATATAGCCGGTGCGGTCGATCAGGAATTTTAGGATATCGGAAGTGGTTGGAGCCGTGGCGAAGCCTTCGTTGACAACTTCTGTTGCCGGCGAACTTTCCTGGTCGGAAGGAGGCATTGCTGCGGGATCGAAACTGGTGCCGGCTTCTTCATTGGCGAACTCTTCGTCGATTGCTTCGGATCCGAAGTCGAAGCTGAAGTTGTCGGGGCTGAAATCTGTATCATCGTCATCGCGGACGGGCGAGACGCCCGTCTCTCCATTAAGTGCTGCTGAGTCTTGCTGTTCTCGTGCTGACTGCTCCATGCGTTCGGCGTAGGTGCCCGACAGCATCGCACGGCCATCTTCAATTAGATCTCGGAAGCTCTTCAGCGCGGCTACGGCTCGCGGCGGCAGGAGTTGGCGTTTGACGACTTCCCCAATGGCTCCCCAGAGCGACATACCAGTTTCGAGCGCCACGCGTTCCAGTGTTTCGATTGTCGTTTTGCCGATTCCGCGGACCGGCGTGTTAATCACCCGCAGCATTGAGATTGTGTCGTCGACATTGTGGATGACCTTGAGATACGAAATCATGTCCTTGATTTCGGCGCGCTCATAAAACGAAAAGCCGCCGACCACGTTGTATTTCAACTGGTAGCGGCGCATGGCTTCTTCAAACAAACGGGACTGCGAGTTCGTCCGATAAAGGACCGCAACGCGCGCCTTCTCGCCCTGATTTGCGGCTTCGCGCAAGTATTTTGAGATGTAATCGGCGACGAACAGCGCTTCATTTTCTCCGTCGGGAGCTTCGTAGTAGCCGATTTGGCTTCCGCCCTGGCGCGCCGTCCAAAGATTTTTTCCTTTGCGTTGGACGTTATTCGCGACGACGGCTGACGCGGCTTGGAGAATGTTCTGTGTCGAGCGGTAGTTCTGTTCGAGGCGGATGATCTTGGCTTCGGGAAAATCTTTTTCGAATTCGAGGATGTTGCGAATGTCCGCTCCCCGCCAGGAATAGATCGACTGGTCTTCGTCGCCCACCGCGCAAACGTTATGCCGAGTTCCAGCCAACAGGCGCATTAGTTCATATTGTGGACGGTTCGTGTCCTGATACTCGTCGACCAAAATGTATTGATAGCGGCGGTTGTAGTAGTCGCGAACCTCAGGCACAGCCTTGAGCAGGCGCACGGTTTCGAGCAACAGGTCATCGAAGTCGAAGGCGTTGGCCTTGGCTAATTCTTTTTTATACTCGGCGTAAATTTGCGCGACCTTCTCGGTATTGGGATCGGCGGACTGCAAATAAACTTCTTGCGGATCGAGCATGTGATTCTTGGCCCATGAGATGTGCGAGAGCACGGAACGAGGTGTGGTCTGCTTATCGTCGATGCCGAGCCGCCGCATGATTGACTTGACCACCTGCTGCTGGTCGTTTTCGTCATAGATAACAAAGCTTTTTGTATAGCCGATCGGCTTCGCCCCGGGAACAGCCGAAGGAATGCGCAGCGCTTCGATATCGCGGCGCAAGACTCGTACGCAGAATGAGTGAAACGTGGCAATTGTGGGCTTCGCGACAGAGAGTCCGCCAACGATTTTTTCCACGCGCTCGACCATTTCCGCCGCGGCTTTGTTGGTGAAGGTGACGGCAAGGATGGACTCCGGCATCACGCCGAGCGTCTCGATGAGATGAGCGATACGGTAAGTAATGACGCGGGTCTTACCGCTCCCCGCTCCGGCCAGGATCAGGACTGGGCCGTCGGCAGAAATGACGCCCTCGCGCTGTTGCGGGTTGAGTTGGTCGAGAAAAGACAAAACTTAGGAATGGCTCCGTGGAGAAACTAATTAGATTTTACATGGAGGACAGCGTCCATTTCTGATGGGTCTTTATCTTTGTGAATGGTGGCTTTTCGATTGTTCAGGGCCGTAGAGCACTCGCTTGGGGTTCGATCGGGCGCAGTTCAAATCTGCCCGTCCGGACCAATCATCCAAAGGGCTTAGGCGCAACCTCTCCGTGCGGGAATTCTACGGCAAGTAGCTTGGTAGGTTACGCATCTACCACCTCAATTTTTCCGCCAACCGCCAGCTTGGCTCGCTTAAAGTGAATATGGCGCAGAGCTGGGTTCGCCGCAACAGAGTCACGAATCTCCTTTTCTAGTGCAGGAGTTGTGCGGCATCCAAAAGTGATGCTACGGACCGCTTCTGGCGGAACGTCGAAACAAATTTTGCCCGGACTCATCTCCGTACCGTCTTTCAGTGGGCGAATGATCCTCCACTCGCGCTCATAGGCCCACTCGCTGCTTTTTGTGTAGAGCACTTCGTTTGCGTTTAAGCATTTCCAAGTGCGGGGAAGTGGGTACTGTACATACAGGACTTTGACGAGATGCCTGAAGTCATCAGAATCGGCTATTTTTTGACTAAACCATCGATGATTCTCATCAAATTCGACAGCGACGCCGAAATGTTGGCTCGCATAGTGGCTCCACATGAGCGGATGCGTTGGGTCTTCCGTCAGGCTGAGTATTCCCAATGACTGTCCGAGCATCTTCTGAAACTTCTCCCAATGAGCCTCCCACACAACCGCCATTCTCGCGCTATCAAGCACCTCAGCTTTGTGCCGTTCCATCTCTGCCATGAATTGTTTTTCTAACACCGGATTGGCGGCGATCATCTTGCGGAAGACTGGAATTGGGACGATCAGTTTGGGGTAATTAGGGTCCGATGCCTGTTGCTTCTGCATAAAGGCGAGAGCACCATCGACCGTGCCAAATATTTCAGTGAGCCGAGCATCAACAACGTCTCGAACTTCCTCGGCTGTACCTTTGAAGTCGATGATAGGGCTGAACTCGAAAGGATCATTGAGGTCAGAGGGCTGAGTGAATCGTACCTTGAGGGTCCGAGCAAACAGCGGAAGAACTTCGGCAGACATATATTTGTACATAGGAGGTCATGGTAATCGAGCCGTTCGATTTCAGTGCAATCGCCTGCTACGTCAATCATCGCCCAAGTGTTAGATGGGGTGGGAGGTTTGCTGTGTTTCAGCGCGAAATGCTCTTTGAAGGGCTTCGGGAAGAAGAAATTCTGAATTACTTATAGCTAAAGCGGAGTTCGCGCCGCTTTGCATTCTTCGCACACGCAAACTTCTCTCAGGAACTTCCAGGAATAAATTCCCAGCGAGTGGCCGTCATTCCAGTCAAATTTAATCGCATATTTACCTACGCCTTCCACCGATAGTGGCTTCATCGCTGGCTTAAACATGGGCAGGGCTTCCGGCGCGGCTTTTCGAGGTTCCCAAGGCTTGCGGCCGGCTTTTTCCCGCTCCTCATCGCAGAGCGCGCAAGGGCAGGCATCCCGCAGAAATTGAAAGGAATAATGGGACAAATGCCCGTCTTTCCATTCGATATCCACTCCTGTCCCCGTGGTCAAATTCACTTTGACCGACTTGGGATCGATGGCAACAGAATCGAGGAAAACAGGCATAAATTCAGTATCGCATAAGGGCTATTCTGGTTTCACGAATGCATTCGTTGCCGCGCCCGCCGAAATGTTTGGCCTACGCTGTAAGATAGAGCTTCGCAATGCCAAAGAAGCTTTCTCATTATGATGGATCAGGTCGCGCAAGGATGGTGGACGTTTCCGCCAAGAAGCCTTCCAAACGTCAGGCTGAAGCCAGCGCTTTTGTGGTGCTCAAGGCTGATGTTTTAAATGCTCTGCCCGACAACCCGAAAGGTGATCCGCTGGAAGTTGCAAGATTGGCGGGGATAATGGCGGCAAAGCGGACTGCCGATCTGATTCCTATGTGCCATCCTTTGCCGTTGACGCACGTTGATGTGAGCTTGCAGCTATGCGAAAATGGCGTCGCTGTTCATTCTTCAGTTACTACTACTGCGGTTACGGGAGTCGAAATGGAGGCTCTGGTAGCTGCCAGTGTAGCCGCTCTCACCGTATACGATATGTGCAAAGCCCTCGATAAGGGCATTGAAATTCGCGAGATTATGCTCGAACGCAAGTCTGGTGGGAAGAGCGGAGATTACTTGCGAATGAAGAAAAACTCTGGGACGAAAAAAGTAGCGCATGGCAAATAACGTCAAAGTGTTGTTGGTCGACGATAATCCGATGGTGCTCGGAATGTTGCGGGGCGCACTTACAACATTGGCGGTCGTAAACACTGCCAGTGATGGCGCGGATGCTTTGTTGAAAGCTGTGGAAGACCCACCTGATCTCCTGGTGAGCGATTACCGTATGCCCGGCATGGACGGAAGGCAGTTGGTTGAGAAATTGAAGAGTCGGCCTAAGACTGCCGGAATTGCCGTTATTCTGCTGGCGACAAAAAGTGATATTAGCGAGAAGCTGGGGATGCAGGATCATGCGGTCGATGATTTTGTAGAAAAGCCGTTTTTTCTCAAAGATGCAATCCAGCGAATCAAGCGCGTGATCGATAAGATCGCTTTGGAAAAGATGGCGAAAGCAGCTTCTTCCGATGGAGTTTTGCGTGGCAGTTTGCTGCAGATGAATGTCATTGATCTCGTGCAATCTCTGGAAATGGGCCGCAAAAGCTGTTTGCTTACGCTGACCAATGAAGGAGATAAGTGCGACATGTATTTTCGCGAGGGCCAGGTAACCCACGCGGCTTACGGTGCGCTTACTGGCGACCCCGCAGTATTCAAGGTGCTTCGCTGGACAAATGGAAATTTCCAAATGAATTTTGAAGGCAAGACTACCGAAGAAAGCACGACCCTTAATACTCAGGGATTGCTGATGGAAGGTCTGCGTCTGCTCGATGAAGCGCAACGTGATAGTGGCGAGGCCGCAGAGAAAAAGCAGGAGGAAGAAGATGATGTCCTCCTCGACTCCTGAGATTTCCAGTTCTGCATTATTAACGGCTGCTGTCCTGACGGTTAGTGATTCATGTGCCAGTGGGCAACGCGCGGATCTGTCGGGGCCTGCTGTTGCCGCAGTTTTAAAAAAAAATAATTTTGCAATTGCGACTCTGGAGATTGTTCCGGACGATGAAGCTGCCATTAGGAAGGTAATCGTTCGTCTAAGCGCGCAAGTTCCACTCGTGGTCACGACAGGGGGAACAGGGGTTGCGCCTCGCGATGTTACTCCGGAAGCGACTCGTGCGATTTGTGATCGTCTGCTGGAAGGCGTAGCTGAAAAAATGCGTGCAGAGGGGGGTAAGAATACTCCTTTCGCGGCGCTTAGCCGCGGAGTTTGCGGAACACGGGGGACTTCGCTGATCTTGAATCTGCCGGGAAGTCCAGGCGGCGCGGTCGATTCGCTTATGGCGGTAGTTAATTTACTCCCCCATGCTCTCCGGTTGTTGAGCGGCGACACAGAACATTCTCCCCAACACTTGATGTAGCAACCCCGATTGTTTTCGGATTGCACATCCCCGCGCAGCCCCACTTTCGCGTACACTTTTTTTACGTCTTTTTTAAGCCTTGAAGACCCTGAAACACATTCTGGCTCGTTACACTGCCTTCCTTTGGGTTTTGCTGAAACCACTTGGCGCGTGGGGCGTTTTTGTTATTGGAGCAATTGATGCCGCCGCTTTAGGCCTGCCTGTAGATGTTGCAGTAGCCACATATGTCTACCAGAATCCTCACAAGTTCCTGCTTTATGTGTTGATGGCTTCGTCGGGCGAAACCCTGGGGAGTGTCGCGGTCTATGCTCTTGGGTATAAAGGTGGGGAAGAGTTGCTGCGGAAGCGGATTTCACCCGCTCGTTTCGAAAAGATCCACTCGACTTTCGATCAGCATCCCTTCTGGAGTTTGATGTTGCCGGCAATGCTGCCTCCCCCAACTCCATTCAAGCTTTTTGTCCTGGCAGCGGCTGTTTCCGAAATGCGGTTTAGCCATTATCTTCTGGCAATTTTTTCAGGCCGATTCGTCCGTTTTACGTTCTTAGGGCTACTCACCTTAAAGTTTGGACCAGAGTTTGTACACGTAATAGGTCCGTTTTTCAGCAGACATCTATATGCAATTGGCGTGATAGTGGCAGCTGGATTGATTGCTTGGCTCCTGCGGAGCAGGCGGCAACGACGGTCGAAAAAATCAGTGGTGAGAATTGCAGAACAGTCTTAAGCGACGTTCTGAAAACAGCTACCTATATGGGCTTGTAATCTTGCTTTGCGAAAACTCCAGCCAGATAATGCACGGCAACCGGAGTAGCAAACATCAGCATCGTGAAGAATAGATCGCCTTCGAGGGTGTTCCGGAAAAATGGCAGTCCTGCTACGTAGGATTCCATTATGCCGTTCAGAGTTCTCGGATAAAGATCTGTCCACGCGGCCCACGCGGCAAGATTGCTCAGTAGAAAAAAAGACAATGAGCTCGCTAACGCAGCTCCAATCACCCGCAGTGGCTTGCTATTTTCGCGAAGATTAGTGCCAAGCCAAATGATTGCAGCGTACCAGATCCAAGTTACATAGTGGTCCCAGGAAAACGGGTAAGAGTAGACCAGCTTGGTTAGAATCACGTCCGAAGCAGCCAACATTACAAATGGAAGCCAGAGCTGGCGTTTAGGACCACGCGCGCCGAAAAACAGCAGCGAAGCTGCAACCGGGGTGAACATCCAGGGATGCGGTAAAAATCGTACTGCGATTGCAGTCAGGAGAAACAAATAGGCCAGCATGATCACCTCAAAATTCCTCAAATATCATTCTTGCGTGTTGCCATAGCTGCGTCAAGCTCAACTCTGGTTTATAAGCTTCCATTGTACCGCTTAGTTGGGAGGCGAAACCGTTTGGCTGCGATTCCCGAAGCTCTCATTCACCACTTCCAAGCTTCGATTCAGTTCAACACCTGCCGAGAGCCCATCTCGCCCGCTCATCTCGGGATATGCATATCGAATATCCTTAAATTGCACTCGACGATAAGCAATAGCATCTGAATCTGTCATCGGGTAGCTCTGGACGAGAGGATACTGTGCCCAATCCAAGTAAACGCGGCCGAGGAAAGACCGTTTTGCAGCGAGAGTAACCGGAGTTTCTGCTGGTTTGGAATAAAAGTTGATCTGAGTTAAACGCAAAGCAGCAGAATCCACCACCGTTGTCCCATAGAAATTTTGAGTCTCCGCGACTGAGTACCAGCGGAATGGTGACCACCAATACGGATACGCTGATGCTCGAATTGCTGGTGCTCCGTCATAAGACATAGTTCGTAAGAAGTGAACAGCGCGTCGATGCTCGAAGTCCCGCAATCCCCATAAAGCGATTACTCCGACGAGAGCTAATGTCGCGGCGAGTCTTCCTTTCGGACCACTGCGAATTGGATTCGAGCTTTTTCTCATCCACCTAGATAGGGCCGGAAACACTAAGCCAGCGGTAAGTAAAATCAAGATCGCAGGTTCGACAATAAAAACGATGTCCCACGAGTACCATCTCTCAGAAAACGGCCAGAACGGGCGTACGCCGTAGTTGTTGGTGTAATCAAGCAGTATGTGGCTAAGGCCAGCGAGATATGAGAATAAAAATAATAATCCCCAGCGTGGAGGCAGATTGGGGTTGCTGATCTTGCGTCCGCGGATACGCCAGATGAGGTAGATAAATCCGACGACAACAGTTGACATCAGGAACAATCCCAAAAAAGAGTGTGTGAATCCGCGATGATGAGCAAAACCGAAAACGGGTCCTTTAATCTGGCCAAGCACGTCGAGATCAGGCGCTTCGGCCGCAAGTGTGATCGTCGCGGTGGCCAGAGCGGTCTTACGGTTCAAACCGGTGCGGCTTAAACATGCGCCAGTCAGGAAGTGCGTTATCGGTTCCAAGTTATGTTTTTAACACAATGAGGAGTGATTGCCTTTGGGCGCCAGGATTGTAAGCGCATCTGGAACTATGGAAATTTCTGCCGGAAGCGTGCCCAATAATTCTCCATCGGCTTCGACATGAATCTTTTGTTCTGTCCCAGAAATTTTGCACGTTACCTTTTCCACGGACTCCAGCTCTATACCTCTAACTTTCCAGTTCGCTCCGAACATACCCCGCAGAATGTATCGCATATAGGACCATCGACGACTCGTCTTAAATAACACCAGGCGCATGTCGTTTCGGGCTAAGCTTGCGCCCGGCGCCAATTTCCGCAACAGTCCTCCGAAGTTTGTAATTCGCACAGCGAGGAGTTCAGAAACTGATTCCCTGCGGGTTTGCCCTTCTAGAGTAAGAAAATCTACGTCAAAAAACTTCATGGGTTGGGTAACCCACAGATGAAGGGCTTTGACGTAATAGGCCCAAATGCCCAAGCGGCCCTTGCTCAACATATTCAATTTGTAGAATAGGTGTGCATCCATTCCCACACCGGCGGTAACGCAGAAATAACGCAAGGCAGGGCTTCCCGAGAAGTCACGATAAAGTACCTGTCCGACGGCAATTCGACGTGCTTCAGCATTTAGAGCGCAATGCGCAGCTGACTTCGGAGAAAACGGTATGCCGAGGTCGCGAGCCAGAGCGTTTGCAGTGCCCAAAGGGATCACTCCAAGAGCTGTGCGGCTTCCCACTATACCTTGCAATACATCATTGATTGTGCCGTCCCCGCCACATGCAAAGATAGTGTCGAATCCTTCAGAAATCGCACGGCGAGTCTGTTCGGTTGCGTCCAGCGCGGAACAAGTAGTTATGAGCAGCGCTTCAACGCCGGCTGCTTCCAATACAGATTGCACAGCTTTGACATCACCAATACGGTTGCCCCGACTGCTTCCGGATCGCGGGTTATAGACGAGAGCAGCCCTGCGCATGAGGATAGTCTGGATTGTACTAAGGCTTGAATAGAACGTCTGTGTACCGCAAAACGATGCCTATGGTCTGCCTCACGGAGGCAGCGTTGCGTATCCTGTGCCTTTGGACTAAGCTTACCCGCAAATACCCTTGAGGCATCATCCGATACACGTCATTCCGTAAAGTCTGCCTTCCCAGACTTAGGAGGATTTAAATTTATGAGCCGCCTGGCTTCCACCTTGTTTGTTCTGTTATTTGCGGTACCTGGGCTAATAGTGTTCGCCTCTGCGCAAGATCATTCAATGCACAGCCAAAGCAAATCCGTGACGTTGATGTCAGGATTGGGGGACCTGCATCACCCAGTCTCGACCAGCAACCCGCAAGCGCAGCAGTTCTTCGATCAAGGGTTGCGGCTGATTTATGCCTTCAATCACGATGAAGCAGCACGTTCTTTTGCTCACTCCGCCGAACTGGATCCCAAACTCGCGATTGCTTATTGGGGTGTGGCCGAAGCCATTGGGCCCAATTACAACGATCCCGCAAGCGACGAACGGTTTATAAAAGCGCACGAAGCTGTTCAAAAAGCATCGGATCTTTCAGTAAAAGCCTCGCCTAGCGAGAAGGCGTATATACAGGCCATGGCGTTACGCTTTCCTTCAGATGCGAAAGCTGATCGCAGAAAAGCCGCTGAGAACTATCATGACGCCATGCGCGAAGTCGCGAAAACCTTTCCTGACGATCTTGATGCCGCAACATTATTTGCTGAGTCGGGCATGAACCTTCACCCTTGGGGTCTGTGGCACCCCGATGGAACACCCGAAGTTGGCACGGAAGAAATTGTGACCACGCTTGAGTCGGTGATGAAGCGCGATCCAAACCACCTTGGCGCAATCCACTATTACATTCATACAGTCGAGGCTTCTCCGACTCCGGAGCGTGCACTGGCCGGCGCCAATAAACTGGCTTCTCTGGCACCTGCTGCGGGACACATCGTACACATGCCAGCGCATGTATACATTCGCACCGGCGATTACGACGCCGCGGTCAAGACCAACGAAGAAGCTGCGGCGGTGGATCGCGCCTATATCAAAGCGAGTGGTGCACAGGGCATTTACCCAATGATGTATTACAGCCACAATTTGCATTTCATCGCCATGTGCGCTGCCATGAATGGAAACTATCCAGAGTCGAAGAAGAATGCGGATTTGCTGGCCGCTCACGTAGGCCCGCATGTGAAAGAGATGCCGCAACTCGAAGGCTTTATGACGATTCCCATAGCCGTGGATATCCGCTTTCATCGCTGGAACGACATCCTGAAAATGCCACAACCCAATCCGGATATGAAAATTACGGCAATTTTCTGGCATTTTGCACGCGGCATGGCATTAGCCGGAATCGGAAAGACGAGCGAAGCGGAAGCGGAATACAAGATCGTTGCTGATGCCGAGCAGAAAACGCCTGAAGACGTGGTGTTCGCCATGCCCGTAAACAACAAAGCGAAAGACATTATGAGGATCGCGAAAGACGTGCTAGGCGCAAAGATTGCCACCGCAAAGAAAGATTACTCGGGAGCGATCACCATGTTAACCGAGGCAGTTGCCGTGGAAGACACGTTGAAATATGGAGAGCCGCCCGATTGGTTCTTCCCTATACGTGAATCATTAGGCGCTGCACTCCTAATCAATGGTGATGCATCGGGCGCAGAGAAAGTGTTTCGTGCGGATCTTGACCGCAATCCGCGAAATCCACGATCATTGTTCGGTTTGCAACAGGCACTCAAGGCTGAAAGCCGCGACTATGATGCTGGATTCGTAGAGCACCAATTTCATTCATCCTGGAAGGGAGATCCTTTGAAAGTTGAAGACTTGGTATAGCAAGACTTAGGGTTCCGCGAGAAACTCATACTCATCGATAACCGCTGCCACGGCGACCTTACCTTCTTTCTCATCGTCGACGCGGACAACTTTGCCTGTACATTTCACCCGAATGGCTTCGGTTAGCGTGATTTCGGGTGGAAGGGTAAGCGTGAATTCGATGCCCGATCCGGCGGCAATAGCCGAATCGACAAAGAAGCAAATGCCCCGGGCGCTCACATCGCGAGTTTGAGCGGGCATCTCGCGTGCTCCATTCTCGGTGGTCGCGACCGCAACTGGTAGCCGCAATCCAAACCGGCGGGTTGCTCGCTTGTCTTGCGGGGATTTTTCTTGTTGAGTCTCGGGCATGGACTCTCCTGAATCGTGTAAAGCATGGCTGTTTGCGGGCAGAGTGTCAATGGAAAAGTGAGCTTTGCTGGGCGCTGGCACAGCACCGCCAATTCACACCTTGCAAACGGAGCCCGCAGTCTCCTTGAGACTGCGGCATCGGAGGCCAAGTTTGTTATAAGCTGGAATTGGGAATCAGTTCCATCCTGAGAGCGTGCTAACCAACCAGAGGAAAGTTGATCGAGAATTTTCTAAGGATCTAAACTCCAGGCATTAATTTCTCAATCCCGTAACTTGAGGAGACGAATGAGTTTTCAGCGCGTGTTGCTCCTGCTCTTTGTAATCGCCTACTCGTTGCTAACTCGTGCAGCTGCACAAGAAGCCTCACAACTTGCTCCTGCCCAAATCAATGACATCGAAAAAGCAATTACCGCGTTTATGGCCCAGGCGCATGCGCCCAGCATCTCGGTTGCAGTCGTAAAAGATGGGAAGCTTGCCTGGACCGGAGCTTACGGCTTCTCGGATTTAGAAAACTTCGTCCCCGCAACAACTTCTACCATGTACCGATTGGCATCAATTTCTAAACCCATCACCGCGACTGCAGTCATGCAGCTGGTTCAAGCCGGAAAGATCGATCTGGATGCGCCGGCTCAAAAATATTGCCCCGCTTATCCGCAGAAGCAGTGGACCATCACAACACGAGAATTGCTTGGCCATTTGGCTGGAGTCCGGCATTATAAAAATCCCGAGGAAGAAAACAAAAGCACCCATCATTACAGTTCGGTTGTCGATTCTCTCGATTTTTTCAAATCCGAACCACTTGATCTTGAGCCGGGAACCAAATTCCATTATTCGACGTTCGGATATTCGATCCTGGGATGCGAAATCGAAGGCGTATCCGGCATGAGCTTCATGGATTATTTGCAGAAAAATATTTTTCAACCTGCGGGTATGACGCACATCCGTTCCGATGACACATACGCGATCATTCCGAATCGGGCTCGGGGTTATAGAAAAACTGAGAACGGCGACGTAGTAAATGCGTATCTCGCCGACACCAGCAACAAGATTCCCGGCGGTGGTTTGATCTCAACTGCAACGGACTTGGCTGATTTTGCCATTGCAAGCATGCACGCAACTCTCGTGGCCAAAGCAACGGAAGAACAGATGTGGACTCCACAGAAGACTCGCGACGGCAAGAGCACCAGTTATGGATTAGGTTGGGGAATAGGGGAGCTAAAAGGAAAAAGGAAAATTGCGCACGACGGAGGCCAGCCAGGTACCAGTACCGATTTGGCTATGTTGCCAGACTCGGATGTTGCAGTGGCAGTGATGTGCAATTTGGAAGAAGTTCGTACCCGCGATCTGGCCGACGAAATTCTGGAAGAAATCGCGCCTTAGTCCTACTGATCAGACGCTTAGGTAATTGGACATCGCAGGATCTTTCCAGCCACTGCAATGGCGGGGATGATCGATGCACCTTGGGAGACGATGACTGCTACTTCTTTTCTTTAGCCATCTTTCTGGCAATCTCTTCCATCAGCTTGGGTTTTAAATCCGCCAACATGTTATCGACAATGCTGGCGATCGCTGAATCCTCGGCTACAGGTTCGGCAAGAGCTTCTTCGGCTAATTGTAGTGGCGCTTTTGGTTCGCTTCGGAGATCTTTGAATCCGGACGGAGCGGTGGACTCGCTCGAAACGCTAGCTGCAGAATCCATCGTGGAGGAAATGGGAGCAGATACTGTTTGGGTCTCATTTGTGCCAACAATGGTTTCACGAATCTGCTTCCAATTTTGCCATGCTGCAGCCAATTCTGTTTCGCGTTGGCGGTCAGCCTGGCTGTTAGATTTTTCGGGCGATGCAATCACATTGGCAGATTCGACGTTTGTCGAAGAGAGGACACCAGAGTCCAAATGCGAAATGCTTTCTACAGAGACTGATTCCACAGTGGCTGGCCCAGCAGATGCGGCCGCAGCAAACGCCTCTCCGTGAGATTCCTCAACTTTGGTGCCACCATCGATAGTCTCAGGGTTTTCCGCTGGTTGCGCCTCATCGCCTGGAGCCGGCGCATTCGCAAACATCTCCTGATGGACATTCGAGCTCACAGAAATTGTGGTGTCATGTGTAGGTGTTCCAATTTCAATAGGGGTGGCTGTTAGGCTTGGAATTTCTTGCGGACTTACGGGTTCCACGACGGATGCCGTTGCCGCAGATATAAGCGCAGTAGACACTGCCGCGCTTTCGTCCATGTTCCCCGATGAAAAACTTGCGGGTGCTTCGGCCTCTGCGTGCGCCGTGGAAGTTTTCTGGATTTCATTTTCAAGGAGAAGTTTTGACTCGTCTTCCGTGAGTGCGACTGAGTGTGCAACCCATCTTGGCCCAGTGATATCAGATACAGCCTGATTGAAGCTCTCTTTCGAATTTTTCGCAGATGCAGTCAGATTTGCATCTTGTTCAACCGGATGTTCGTTCTTAGCAGCAGGCAATAGAGATGCTAATGCTGTCAAGAATTCCGACTCACTGGCCATAGCTTTTGGAAGTTCAGAGGAAGTGTCACTCAAATTGAGAGGTGCGGATGCAAAAGTTGCGGTCTCTACTTCCGGTTCATCATGGGCTGACTTGGTTTCACCGATAGGCTCTGCGGCCCGGTGTGCTTCATCAAGTTTCGATGGCCCAGCCTGTTTGGAAACTTCTGTATTTGCCTTCTCTGCCGAACTTCCCTGCGCGTCTTGAGTCGATTCGCTATCTTTTGGGCCAGGAATTCCGCGGGAAACTATTGCTGCAATATCTTCAGGAGTGATTTCTTTGACCGCGTCAGCATCGATCGCAAGTACCTTCGCTTTGAAGGTGCTGGTGACTTGAGCTACCGCCGTGCTCTCCTCAGGTACGTTCGCTTCTGGTTCCAATGGCTTAGCCGCTGGAGGTGGAATTCTAAGCCGTGTCTTCCACTCGGCGTCTGCTTGCTCAACTTTTTGATTCGATGCGCTGGTTTTACCCGACCGTCCTGCTTTTTTCGGATCAGCTAAGGGGACAATCTTGTCTTCGAGTTTGGTAAGCGCAGTCAGTAATTCGCTGGCTTCAAAAGGCTTGATAATATGGCCATCGGCTCGAACCCGCTTTGCCTCCTCGGCTTTAAACGGCTCCATCTTACCAACCGTCAACAACACTGGAATGCGCGCCGTATCGGGTGATTCTTTAATTCGCTGACAGACTTCCAGTCCGCCATATCCAGGCATGTATACATCGAGCACGATGAGGTCAGGCCTGATTTCGCCGATTTTTTTCAGGGCCGCAGCGCCGTTGTTTACGGTAATGACTTCGTAACCAGCATCGGAAAGGATTCTCCGTCCCATGTTCTGGGCTGTCACACTGTCGTCGGCCAGCAATATTTTTCGCGCCAAGATTGAAAGTCCTTACTGAGGGGAGATAGCGCGAAGTTAAATTGTCCGGGACGCTAAGTCAATGAAGATACGACAGTAACAGGTTACTACCGGACAACAGCTTCAGGCGTTAGGTTGGCCCAAGCCTCTAGGAATTTTGAAGATGGGCTGTGCAGTTCGACTTTAAGCTCAAAACATCTCAAGCTCGGGATCTAAGCCCAAAGCTTGAAGCTTAGAGTCTGACGCCTAGAGCCTGCCTTTAGAACGGGTTCAACTTGCCCAAACCTTTCTTTTTCTTATGCTTGCTGGACGATAAATCTGCGGGATCTGCCGCATCGGTGGAGGAAGATGTATCTGTTTTTCCATCTGCGTTTGAGGACGACCCACCATTTCCGATCTCGTTTACTTGAGCAGGCGCTGGCGCCGGATTCTGGCTATCGCCAGCCTGACCATTGCCAACATTGGGTTTTAACTCGTTAGCGTCCGTCGTTGCCGTGGAGTCAGGCTTAAGCTCGTTTGGATCAGCAGCCGCAGCGTTCGTAGGAGCCAATGGCGACGATCCAGCTTCGGTGCCAGCGGGAACGGTGGAATTGTCTACTGTACTGCCATTCACGACAGGCGTATCCGCGGGAGGAGCATCCGAACGCGGAGCAGGTTGATCGGCTGGAGGGGCTCCGATTCCGTTCACCGTTTCGACAGTCGCATTCTGCGTGCTAGTTCCCATTGCCGCATTCGTCGCTGAACGAATTACTTCACTCGCAGTTGTTGCCCGTGGATCAACTAAGGTAGGTTCTCCGACGCGAGATGCTGGAGCCGTGTTCGGATGCTTTTGGAACGCGCTCATCACCTTGGCCATGGTGCTGGCTTCTTTACGGCTATTTTCTTCAGCGCGATTTTGCGCAACTGCTGCCTTAGTTGGTTTAGGCACTGGTTGGTGCAATGCTGCAAGCCGAGCCTTCGCATCATCAGTGCGATCCATCAGCGGATAACGCGTAATGATTCGGGAATAAGCTTCCGCTGCACCTGAAGTGAATTGCTGAATCATGCGCGCCTTGGCCGCCTCATTCATCGGACGCGAACGGACCTGAGAAATTTCGCCTTCGTAGGCTTGCCCAAGCAGATACAACGCTTCATCGGCTTTGCTGTAGAGGGGATACTTGTCGGCGAGTGACCGCAGCCGCGCAATCGCCGCCGGATAAGATTGTCTGCCAAAGTAGAAGCGTCCTACGCGGAATTCGCGCTCTGCAATTATTTCCTGCACCTGCATTAAACGCTGCTTGGCTTCTGGAACCAGTTTGCTGTCCGGCCATTGCAAAATTAACTGCCGGTATTCTTCTTCCGCGCGCATCGCATGTGTGTAATCGCGATCCGGCTTTTCCATTTCTTGATAGTGAATGTTAGCGATCTTGAGCTGCGCTTCGGCAGCCTCTGGCATGTTGGGAAAAAATGTTTCGAAATCTTTGTATTCGACTTCCGCCTGCGCCAAAGACGTGGTGCCGCCTTCCGCATACCAGGAGTCCGCTACCGCCAGCTTGGCACGTGCAACGAACTCCGAATCCGGGTACGTATTGATCAGAGTCTGCATGGTCATGCGCGCCACATCGAAGCGGTTGTGCTTCATGGCATCCATACCGCGGTCGAATAAAACCTTATCCGGCTGTTTAGAGCTAACATTCGCCAGCGGGTTGTTGACTTTCTTGTTGGTACACGCAATGGAAAAGGTCAGCGCAATAATGAGCACCGCAAACGGAATACGACGTGACATAGAATTCCTTGAGAAACGAAGCATCTGAAAATAACGACGAACGCGAACAACCGACGGCAGTTTCTATACTTTCTGCAGCGCGGCTTCTTTCGCCATCTTCAATAATCTTTGAGCATTAATGGTTGGATCACCTTGACCGAATACAGCGTTGCCCGCCACCAAAATTTCCGCTCCGGCTCGAACTACTTCGGCGATGGTTCCGGCAGCCACTCCGCCATCTACTTCAATTCGATAGTCCAACCGCCGCTCAGCTCGTAAGTTGGCCAATCTATTGATCTTATGTAGAGAATTTGAAATGAATTTCTGTGCTCCAAATCCCGGATTTACCGACATCACCAACACATAATCCACAATATCGAGCACTTCACTTAAAACGTCCACCGGAGTTGCCGGATTAATTACCACTCCTGCTAAACAGCCATGGTCCTTGATGAGATGCAGTGTTCGATCCAAGTGCCTGCAAGCTTCCTGATGGACCGAGATCCAGTTCGCGCCCGCCTCAGCAAATTCCGGTATGAACAAATCCGGATTATCGATCATGAGATGGCAGTCCAACGGAAGGCTAGTCGCTTTTCGTAACGATCTTACAACCGGAGGCCCAACTGTGATATTAGGAACGAAATGCCCGTCCATGATATCGACATGAATCACCGTCGCGCCGCCGTCGGCTGCCGTGCGAATCTGGTCCGCTAAATGCGCGAAATCCGCTGACAAAATTGAGGGGGCGAGTTCAATCAAATTAAGTCAACCTAAGTAAGGGAACAGTGAGGAAAGTTTATCACGCAAGCACCTCCTACAAAGCCTGCTTTACGCGAATTTATTGGATTTTGGCGTATTCTTCCTTCGCCTGCCTTAGCAATGGCACATCCGGGTCGGCATCTTTCCACGACCCAAGAAAATCCTGGTAAGCGGTCCGACTCTTTGCATTATCACCAGTCGCAACATAGGCGCGTGCCAGTCCAAGCTGCGCGAGGGATACGAACAAGTCCGTGGGCGCGTAGCCCTTCAGGCTCAGCGTTCGTTGAAATTCTTTCGCCGCCTCGGCGCCCTGTCCCGCTGCCAACAATGCGCTAGCTCGCGTATAAAGACATTCAGTGTTCGCGCCGTCATAAGGCGTGGCTTTCTTTAATAAGTCCACAGCCCTCCCTGCATCATGATGATTCATCGCCAGCACGGCTTGCGCGATCGGAACATAAACCGACTGCATAAATTCATCGTCGGGGCGCTGCCCAGCCGCCTGCGTAACCAATTTTTCCGCCTTAGCTTGTTCACCACTGCGCGCATAAATATCTGCGGCCGAGAGTAATGTTGTGGGAGTCTGCGATTTCTTCAGCGCGGCATCTGCGCCTGCGAGAGCCGCGGAGCGATTCCCTTCCATAGCATTCGCCGTCGCTTCATTGGTTATAGCGGAGACAACTGCATCGCTGAGTTCGAGTTTCTGGGCTTTATCTTCTATTTGAACGAACAGTTCATGGGCTTTTTTCAATTGGCCGCGAGCCGCAGCCAGCGACGCTTCGAACTGTAAAACGTCGTATTGCCCCTGGGAATTTGCTTCGAGCAGCGCGCGCTCTTTCCCAAATGCCGCCTGATCTCCTTGCTCAAATGCAACAACTGCGAGCTGTTCATGAACTATCGCCGACCCAAGTTTGTTTTGCAGGGCAGTATTCATCATGGCTTTCGCTTCATCCAGCCGGTTCATTGCAATGTAGGAAAAACTCGCGATGGCGTAGCCATTAAATTGATTGGGATTCAACTCTTTCGCTGCCAGCGCGTTCTCCAGCGCCTTGTCAAATTGTCCGATTTGCAGATACTCAGTGGCAAGATTAATCAGGGGCCTGGTATCCCGCGGATAAACCTGTTTATAAGTTTCGTAGGCTTCAATAGACTTTTCGATTTGACCGCTATCGGAGTAATAGTCACTCGTAATGGCCAACTTCTCCCGTTCACTTGCCCGGTCTTTCAACTCGAATGCTTTGCGCATATTTTGCAGCGCCAACTCATATTGCCCAAGGTTGATGTACTCCACTCCCAGTCCGCGGTACGCCATGGCAAAATTGGGGTCCAGTTCAATGGCGCGCTTGGTAAAATCTATTGATCCGAGAAAATCGCCGTTGTTGTTGCGATCCGCTGCTTCGCTGTCCAGCTTGAGTGCCTCAAGTGAAGATGTCGTGGCCTCCTGTAAGGGAGCGTCAAATTTCTGAATCGACGCCAGTGACTCTCCAAGCTTGCTGCGCAATTTCGTGCTCGCCTGCCCGAGACTATCGAGAACTTTTTCTTTGCTGGCGGATTGCGCTTGCTCCTGACCAATCAAATCGCCGGTTGCCGCGTTCATGGCTTCGAGCGTGAGCACATACTCACTTCCCAAGCTTGCAATGGAACCGTGGACCAACGCTTTCGTTCCATTGCGCTGACATATTTCCCTGCCAATTTCCGGCGTGATGCGAGTATCGGGCGGCTTATTCATCAATTTGAGAGTCTTGGCGACCTCTTGGTCTGAAACAAGACTGAGAAATGGAGATTGCGCCAAACTGACTTGCAGCGCCGTCTTTAACGTGCCGTCAAAAACCGGATCGCCCGTCGTATTAGTGAAGTCCGTCAACACAATCGAATCTTTTTCGCTCAGGGTCTTCGTCTTTGGGCGTGAAAAGAAAAACGCGACCGTAGCAACGACAATTGCCAAAGCGGCTACTCCCACTATGAGCGGAATGTTCGTGTGTTTTTTAGGAAGTTTGGTCACGGCTGATACCGCTGCGGTGACGCCCGAAGATGCTGCAGAAATCGCTGAAGCCGAAGCTGGCTTCTCTTGTCCAGCCGAACGGGACGCTGAACTAAATGCTCCGGCGTCTACTGGTACGGCTTGTTCTTCCATCGAACTCGCGACAGGTAATCGTCCTGACTCGGTCTCCCGCTTTAATCGCTTCAGGTCCGCTCGCATGTCAGCTGCTGATTGATAGCGAAGCTCGCGATCTTTCTCTAGCGCTTTATTGATAATTCGTTCCAGTTCGGCCGGAACATCCGGGTTCACGCGCACCGGAGCCAGCGGAGCTTTGCTCAAGATCGACTGGAATATAAGCGCTGAGGTTTCGCCTCGAAATGGCAACAAGCCAGTGGCCATTTCATACAGCACTGCGCCGAATGAGAATAGATCAGTACGGGCGTCTAACTCTTTGCCCTTAGCCTGCTCGGGCGACATATAGGCTACGGTACCAAGAGTCGACCCCGGGCTTGTCAAATGCTCAACGTCTACTCCGGCCGTCGCCATAGTTGCATCCAGTGGAGTGTCGCCAATTCCGCTGGCTGAAAGCGTAACTTTGGCTAGCCCAAAATCAAGAATCTTGCCATGCCCACGCTTGGTGACGAAAATATTTGCTGGCTTGATGTCGCGGTGTACGATGCCCTGCACATGCGCCGCATCCAGAGCATCTGCAATCTCGATGGCCAAACCGAGAAGAACTTCTGGATCGAGTGGTCGCCCGGCGATGAGATGTTTGAGGGTTTCGCCATCGAGGTATTCCATGGCGATGAATGCATGGCCATCTTGCTCGCCGATGTCGTAGATAGTGCAAATATTGGGATGATTCAGTGCCGAAGCGGCTTGCGCTTCCCTTTGGAAACGAGCCAAGGACTGGGGGTCGCGGGCAACTTCGTCAGGCAAAAATTTCAAAGCGACGAAGCGATGCAGACGGGTATCTTCTGCTTTGTAGACAACGCCCATACCGCCGCCACCAAGCTTTTCGACGATCCGGTAGTGGGAAATAGTTTGCCCAATCATGGTTGCTACCAACTTCTATATTCAGATTCTGTAGCGAACAGATTCATCTTTTACGAATGAAGGATTGTAGCCGAAATGCTAGCAGATGGCCGGGCAATTTTAATAAACGTGATGCAGGACGGGGGATCTCGTCCATTCGCCAAAAACAAGCTATCTAATGTGTTGCATGCAAGTGATCTTGCAACCAGTTTTCGATGTGCAGTTTCCGCACATTCATAGGCTGATTTCCATACCAAAGTAAAAAGGCTCCAAATGCCAGAAGCGCCAACAGTGCTGCATTCACGACCCACCTTTTCTGATAACTGGTACGCACAGCCGCTGCCGGGACGGTCACCACATCCGCTACAGTTTCTTCTCCGCTGGATGCTGTCGCATCCGAATCCTTGGATGTGGCAGTGCCGGCAACTGCCGTGGCGGGGCGCCGCGCTCGCCAACTTCCAAATACCAATAAGAGGTTTGTCGCCAAAATCACTGCGAATGCCAGGCCGGGGAAGAAGGCAAGTTCTTTGCTGCGGGCTTCTGCGACTTCAAGGGCGAGGACCACAGTGATCAAACCACGGGGCAACATCCATAGAATCGCCTCCCGGCCCTGTGCGCCAATTCCTTGCCATGACCAACGACTTGATTGAATCGCGAGCCAACGCGCGACGAACAAAGCACCCAGTGTGCCTGCCAGTAATAACGGGTGCTGGCGAAAAATCCCCAGTTGCGCAATTGCTCCAATTAGTACAAAGAAAAACGTACGCACCAAAAAAGCGAGCTCGGAATGGAAAGTCAGCAAAGCCTGTTGCGATTCAGCCAATGCACTAATTGGACCCGTCAATCCCAAGCCTGCGTCGATGCCAGGGAAATTTGAAATCGTAAGTCCGAAGCCAAGTACCGCAATCAAGCCATTCGATCCTAACGCCTCCATTCCCGCATATAGGACCAGCACCATGGAAAACGTAAGCACTTGCCAGAACCGCTGTTCAGAGAGTACGTGCAACAATCGCGACCACAGAATTCCGGCTGCGACAGAAAACACCAATGCGATTCCAACCTGCTCCAGGAAACGGCGAATCAGGCCTTGAACAATGGGTCCGGGCTGACTTCCCAATCCCAGGAGCAAACCTACCATGAGTACCGCAAGTACATCTCCCCACGATGCTTCAAGCATGAGGGTTGCTTTCACCGGCTCTTCGGCTTCCATTTGTTGCAAGACCGGCAGTACAACCGTGCTGCTGGTACAACCCAGCGCCGCTCCTATCAGCAAGCCGTCAGTCAAAGAGAGATGCAGTCCTTTGACGACAATTAGCGCAACCAGGCCAGTACTAAACGCGTAAGTTAGAGTGGCCAACAGTAAGCCACCAGGGAAGTGTCGAAGAGTGTTGCGCAGGTTGAGTTCGAGGCCGCCTTCGAAGAGAACCAAAATGATGGCAAGTGTTCCCAAAAGATTCGTAGTTCGAGCAAGTTTTTCTGGATGGAAAAGCCCGAGTCCCGGTCCAAGCAGAACGCCCAATCCCATGAGCAAGACAACATCGGGAATGCGCGTGACCTTAAAAATGCGATTAGCGAGGAAAGCGATGACTAGCAGTCCCCCGACTAACCCGAGACTCAACGCTGAAGACATGGTTTCTCTTTCTAACAGAACCAGTGCTGGCGAGAAATTCTTTTCATCCTACCGCGTGCTACTCTCGTCTCTTTAAGAAAAGTCCTGGTCATGCCCTACTCATTATTCTCGATTGTTTTTAGCCTCGGCGCTGTGGCCACTTGGGGTGTGGCTGATTTCACTGGAGGATATGCCGCGCGCCGCGCCAATGCTTACGTGATTGCAACGATCGCACATGCCAGCGCCATGATCCTGGTAATCACGTTGGCAATCTCTACGCATGCGGCTTTTCCTTCGCGCATGAGCGTGCTTTGGTCCCTTGCGGCCGGACTGTCCGGCGGTGCCGCACTGGCATTTTTTTATCGCGCTCTTGCTACGGGGAAAATGGGTTTAACTGCGCCCGTGTCGGCAGTGCTTGGCGCAGCGGTTCCGACAGCTTTCACGATTGTGACGGAAGGTGCGCCAGGCGCCTTGCGAATCGCTGGATTCGTATTGGCAGGAATTGGTATTTGGTTAATCTCGCGCACCCAAGATAACACTCGCCCAGATGGCATCGGATTGGCGCTACTCGCTGGAGTTGGTTTTGCCGGATTCTTTCTTTGCACGAAACAAGCGGGAAATGCGTCTTCATTCTGGATTGCCGCATTTGCAAAAGCAGCATCACTCGGCTTGACGATTCCCATCGTGCTGCTCGGGCGCAGCTTTCGTAACATTTATCGCCCTAGTGCCCGCTTGGCAGTGCTGGCAGGATGCCTCGACGTGACCGGCAGTGTACTTTTTATCCGCGCCAGTCAAACCGGGCGCTTGGATACGGCAGTCGTGCTGAGCTCGTTATACCCAGTGGTTACGGTATTGATGGCAAAGATAATCCTGCAAGAACACTTCACCCGATGGAAAGCGATAGGAATGGTGGCGGCGCTGTTAGCGGTGCCAATGATTGCGATGTAAGAAGTTCATTCAGAGACATTGCCATTGTCGCAAAGACTCGCGTAGGAATAGCCGCCCTCGGCTGTTCGGCAAGCGTCGCTCGACTGAGGTGGATTTATTAAGAAATTGTTGATCCGTATTTGTTCGCGTGATCCGCGGCTGATTTTTGTTTCTCCCAATTCTGCTACCATCCGCTCGTGGCTCTCCTGGAAATTCGCAATCTCGCCAAAGTTTTTCCTTTAGGGGAATCCATCTTCGGCGGTGGCTCTAACGGCGAAGTCCGCGCTGTCGATGATGTTTCTCTCGATATCGCTTCCGGCGAAACTGTTGGACTGGTCGGCGAATCGGGATCAGGCAAGAGCACTCTGGGTCGATTAGTCCTTCGCCTAATCGAGCCAACTTCAGGAAGCATTCGTTTCGACGGTCGCGACCTCCTTACTGCTAATCATGGCGATATGCGAAAACTTCGCCGCGACATGCAAATCATCTTCCAGGATCCATTCGGATCCCTTGATCCTCGCATGCGTGTAGAGGATTTAATCGCCGAACCACTTGTGATTCACGACGACGGAGGTGGGACAACAGAGAGTGCCGCTTTTGCGAAGGGTGGGATGCGAAGAATGAACCCTCAACGTACCCGTGTGGCTGAACTTCTCCGCGCTGTCGGGCTTGATGAATCCGCCATGCCCCGCTTCCCCCACGAATTCAGTGGAGGACAGCGTCAACGCATCGTTATCGCACGTGCTCTAGCATTGCGCCCAAAATTCATTGTCGGAGACGAGCCGGTGTCAGCTCTTGATGTGAGTGTCGGAGCGCAAATAGTGAACCTGCTGGCGAAATTGCAGCGAGAATTCGGATTGACGTATCTGTTTATCTCGCACTCGATGCCAGTAGTGAGATATCTGGCAAGCAGAATTGCCGTAATGTATCGCGGGAAAATAGTGGAAGTAGGCTCAACCGAAAAGATCACCGAGAGACCGGAGCATCCGTACACGAAGAAGCTGCTGCAAGCCACACCGGAAGTTGTGTCGTAAACATATTGCGATGTTGAATCCGCTCACTTCCGCGTGAGACGGTCGACCGGCAGCAGGATATTCATCGATCCAGAGCGAAAGCCTTCCAAATCGAGAGTGACAAACTTAAATCCTAAAGCTTTGAATATTCGACTGAACTCCGCAGTCATTTCCAGACTCAACGCCCGCGATAGTTCTTGCTGAGCAATTTCAATGCGAACGATCTCGCCATGATGGCGAACCCGAAATTGTATAAACCCCAAAGAGCGCAATGCCTCTTCGCCTTGCTCAACCACGGTGAGAGCTTCGCGAGTCACCGGACGTCCGTATTCGATACGCGAAGACAAGCAAGCAGAAGCTGGTTTATCCCAGACTTGCAGGCCTGCACTGCGCGCGAGTTCGCGAATGTCCTGCTTCGTCAGACCCGCGTCCAGTAGGGGCGCGGCGACATGGTGGTTTTTGGCCGCGTGTTGTCCTGGCCTGAAGTCGCCTTGATCGTCCACATTCACACCGTACGCAATGGAATCAAATTCATTCTCGTTGCGGAATCCATCCATTACGGTGAATAGCTCGTCTTTGCAATGAAAACACCTCATGGAGTCATTGCGGACATATTCCGGGTGGTCCATTTCATTTGTCGAGATGACCTGAAGCGGTATTTCTTGTGATCGCGCAAACGCAATCGCATCTGCGAGGTGAGTACGAGCCAAGCTCGGTGAATCGGCAATCACGGCTAGCATGTCCTCGCCTAAAATGCGATGTGCCGTCCAGGCAAGAAATGCTGAATCTACTCCGCCTGAATAAGCCACAAGTGTGCGCCCCAAGGCGCGCAGCCGATCCTCTAGAATGCCCTGCTTACTGGCGAGATCTGCGACGATAGGCATAAATGGAGTTTAATAGATCCCGGTGTTTTAGGTGATCTTCGCCGTGAAAAGGATGCATCGTCAGACTAGAACAGTCGTTCCTGTCGCCGTAAATTTCCAAAAGCTCCGATATTTGCCAGTGCAAACGTGAAGCGATACTGATTTTCATTCCGCACCGACCCCAAGGCAAACCTTCGATATTCGACGTTGAAACCGCAACAATCCCAGTTGTACGCGACTTGTGCTGAGGCGTATTGCAGAAATCCGAGAGAGGCATCAAATCCAATATTTGTAGCTGCACTAAGCCCCCGCTTTCCTTGACTCCCATACCCTAAGAGAACGCGGAATTGATTGAACGTGGGTACCGAACTTAAGGCGGCTTGCACCGGAACAGGCGCGGAAGGTAACGTCTCTTCCGGCACCTGCAAAAAGGCGTCTCCACCTCCAAGTGTGAATGAGCCAAGGTGATAATTGAGCAGCGCCAGGCTGCTGTTCACGCGGCTGCTCCAGAAGTCATAATCCATATCCCATTCCAGATTAGTCCGCGCCGAAGTCTGAATTTTTAAACGGGAGATCAATGGCGAGAGACGGCGAGCCTGGGTAAGGAATGCAATGCCGGTGAGATCTTCAGTGCTGCTGAAAACATTTAAGCTGCCAGGAACAAGCGCGCCTCCAAATGTTGGATCAATGAAATATTTTTGTGCCAGCTCCCAAGTAACAACTTCCGTTACAGCGGGTTGAGAGGTGCAATCGAGTTCTTTTGGCAACTGGCGTTCCCAAGGAACACGGCTTGAAGGCGGCGCACCACCAACCGTGAGGAGGGGCATACCTCGCGCACCGCAACTTTCTTGTTGTTCAGAAGTCCGCTTAGAGTACAAGCGATTCACGATTGAGTACTCAACCTCATTGGTGTCACTAAGAATATCGCGTTCATCAAAGCGCAGAATGTTAGCAAAGTTACTGACCCCATTGACATAGTTGTAGACGATGCGAGGCTCAACCACATGTTTCCATTTGCGCCCCATGAATTCGCGCTCGAAAACGCGGCTTATCGCCGGAGGCCGGATATCGAAAGATGTCTGCAAAACTTTACGTGTGATCACGCTCGACCGGGCGAGGCCTACTTGTCCAAAGCCGCTGGGCACAAGTTGTTGCGTATACAAGGTGTCTCGCACTGAAAGTTCTGGACGCAACGACCATCCCCTAATAACCAATGGCAAAGACAGACTAGGGTAAAGATCGAAGCGGCCGACCAAAGGCGCAGTCCTGAAAGCAGGAAAGCCATTTAGGGCAGGGTCGCTCCTCGAAAGTCCATCGGCAGCGGCATCGTAAGACCAATAAAACGGCGACTTGCCAATTTGGCGGTCCACGCTGGAAGATTCCAGGCTCGGAGCGTGAAGGATATTGATTACTTTAGCTGGGCTCGTATCAGTTTCGTAATCTTGATAGCGTTGCGTCGACGCATTATAGAAAAACCCGTTGGTAGCATTGGAAAGAAAAGCTAGCGACTTGACTTCAGAGTTCACGGCTTGAGTAAATACGTCACTAAAAGCTAAGCGAAATACGTACGAGCTGAGGTAATCGATGTTGGCCACCGCGCGAAAATTGCTAGCGAATGTGCCTTCACCATCCAACCGAACCTCGGCTCCTCCCTGATAATTCGCCCCGGTGCGGCGGTCAAGTACGCTGTAAAAGTTCAAATTAACAAATGATGTGTCACTCGGACGTGCTCGAAAATCGCCATCCGGAGCCCATCCACGCTTGGAAAAATATTCGGAACCTATCAATAGATCCATGCTGCGGTTGATAGCCCAGAAAACGGATTCTCCGAACGTATAACCTTTGGTCGACGAGCGGCCAATGTTGGGGATGAGGAATCCCGATTGGCGCGGCAGCTTCTGGATAGGATGAGTGGCGAAAGGGAAGAAAAAGATCGGAACTCGTGCCAGTCGAAACGTGCTGTTGTAAAGTTTTGCGTTACCGCCAACTTCCACCACCATCCTTCCAGCATAGAACTGCCACTTGGGCCGAGGTAATTCGCAGGTAGTGATGGTACCGTCGTAAACGAGATAATGATCTGGACCAGTTTTAACCACCAATTTCCCGGTGAAGGCGAAGGGATTCGGGGAGGTCAGCATCATTCTCGAGCCTTTGAGCCGCAGCCCAGTGGTGCCGGTTACACTTTCAAATTGTCCGCTTTCGATGCGGATGTTATATGTTCCGCGAGTGGCCTGAAGATGCTCGTCGTTGGGTCCGCCATCAAGAACTACATTGCCGTCCTCAGTAGAATCGCCGGTCTCAGAATTGTAGGTGATTTCGTCCGCACGCAAGATGTAGGCATCGTAATGGATTTCGGCTTTTCCATGCAGCTTAAAAACCGGCCCCACTTTTTCTTGTGCGACTGCTTTGATGGTGACATCTTCCTGTTTCAGGGTAGAAGGAATGTCAGGAAGATTTTGTGCTTGTTTTTGCTGGTTGTTTGAGGCGAGCAACTGGCTGGTAACTAGTAAATGCGCGACCAACAGATGACACGCGACCGTCAGCGTGATAATTAATCCTGTACGGGATTTCATCGAAAGCGCACGAACTCTCCGTATCGCGGCATTGCCAGAGTTAAGCGTGAACTTAGCACGGCGCTGATAGGACTGGCAATATTCGTTGTGAACTGGCCGATGGCGGTAACCTTTCGCTCTAATTTTGTTTAATAAGTTTGAGGTTGCTGCCAAAGAGGCAGCGTACGCAACCACTCATCGGCTCAAAGTTGTTTCATATGAACTCCAGATTTCAACCAGATGGCGAATCAAATGAGTCTTCGCGATTTATTGATCGCTCACGGTTTGGTGGCGCTGAATCGTTGGATGCGCGTGAGCAACATTTTGCCACTACTTCCAGCGCATCCGATAGCGGCGCGGATCAATGTTTCGTGATAGAAACCAACCAGATCGAAGAGAATCGGCCGGTCCAATCTGAACCAGATAGCATCTCGAGTTCCAAATTACTTAACGATCAATCGCAAGTTAATCTTTCCGATTCGGCGGAGACAGTCGGGACAGTACCACCGGAACTACTTCTTGAGCAGAATACTGACTCATGGCGCCGAGAGGTGGCAGCAAAGGTAAATCGCTATAAAGCGCGCAAACCCCGCCCACCACGCTACCCATCATTGCAATTGAAATTTGAACCGAGAGAGTCGTTGTGGAAAGATTCGGGAAGGGATGAACATTCTCATCTCTCCGACTCGCTTGATTATTCAGCACACAATCGTCAAGCTGTCGCCGTCCAGCAGTCTTCTGTAATCCCACAAACAATTCAACACGAACAACAGTTCCTCGCGCATGAATCTCTACAGACTATTCCAGAGACAACAGCGCGCATTCTGGAGTTCCCTCGATCCCTTGTCCTCCCTGGAATTTTGGATGAGTTGGCTGAGCCTGTCAGCGACAAGCCTCGTATTCTTGATGTTCCTGACCACACTCCTCTGGCGCCAGCTTTGGGCGGGATCTCGATTGAGGCGATTGAAAAAATCGCTGAAGAGAAAAGACCAGGGATTGATATACCACTACAGTCGGCTGCCACATCGCGACGGCTATGTGCAGCCTTGACTGATGCGTTTTTGGTTGTGCTCGCTTCTATGCTGTTTGGGTATATATTTTTTTGTATTACGAATGCCATCCCACCGGCGCGAGAAGCTGTGGCCACAGCCCTCATTTTTACTGGGCTACTCTGGGCTTTATATCAATATTTGTTGCTGGTGCACACAGGAACCACTCCAGGATTAAAGCTGGCCAAACTTCATCTCCACAACTTTGATGGCACTTTGGTCCCTCTTAAGATGCGGCGATGGCGTGTGCTGGCCTCATTCCTCTCCGGAGTTTCACTTGGCATTGGCTATGCATGGTGCTTTCTAGACGAAGATCGGCTGTGCTGGCATGACCGCATTACCCACACTTACATGGCTCCCGCGATGCGGGAGTCGTCCTGAAAAGTGATATTGCACTGTTTTCTCGCGGAGATTTTCCAAGCTGCTTTGTTTAAGCTTCCGGAATACGCGAGCCGTGCTGGAAGTGATATTGAAGTATTTTCGCAGCTAATGCCGGGCGCATTTCTTGGCCAGGCTCCATACTGCGCACGATTTCTCCCCTGCAAACTACTTCTGCTGCCGCAAGGCCTGCGATCTCTGCGGGCAACACAAGATTTATTTCCAGCTGTACATTCGGCGGAAGGGCTTCTTCCGCTTGAAATAGCATTCCTGAGCGGCTGATATTTTGGGTTGTGCCAGTTCTCCAATCATTCTCTCCTAATTGGCGATATTTCAATGGCAAATGAAGTTGAAAGCGCTGAGCCCGGAAGGACGGTACTTTTTCTCGAGCCTGACCAAAGCGAGTTGGGTTTGCTGAACGACTAGCCATAATTGCCTCCTGAGGGAGTGGAGTGTCGAGCATTTCACGTACTTTTGTCTTCAGATCGGGAAGGGTGAATGGCTTTTGTAGCAGCACGATACCTAAGTCAAGCGTGCCATTGTGGCCGATTGCGTTTTCCGTATAACCGGACATGTAGAGAACTTTTATTCCAGGGCGGGCGCGGGAAACCTGGGTAGCAAGGTCACGGCCATTCATTCCAGGCATAACGACATCGGTCAGAAGAAGATGAATGGGACCTTTATGAGAACTTGAAAGCTGTAGGGCGGAATCCCCGTCTCCGGCTTCCAATACCATGTAGCCTTGTTGCTCTAAAAATTGACGGGCGAGATAGCGCAGATTGCCTTCGTCCTCAACGAGCAAGATCGTCTCGCGTTCTCCTGCACGTGTGTCCGTTTTCTGCCGTTGGTAGACCTCGGCATAATTGGCCTCTACAGCTCCCGTAACACGCGGCAAACAGATTTCAAATGTCGTGCCCTTGCCTTGCATACTGTCGACCCAAATGAACCCCCCGCTCTGCTTGATGATGCCGTAAACCATAGAGAGTCCGAGGCCGGTACCCCTTGTCCCTTTGGTGGTAAAAAAGGGCTCAAAGATGTGAGTTTGGGTTTCGGTGTCCATGCCCATTCCGGTATCGCTAATGGTCAACATCACATATTCACCAGGTTGAATTGGCGCATGAAAACGCGCATAAGTTTCATCGAGAGTGAAATTGGAGGTCTCAATCCGAAGTTTTCCGCCGTGCGGCATGGCATCGCGGGCGTTAACGGCAAGATTCATGATGACCTGTTCGATCTGTCCAGGATCAGCCTTTACCGCCCCAAGGTCTGCGCCTGGAACCATGACCAGATCAATGTCTTCTCCAATCAGGCGATCAAGCATTTTTAGGTTTTCCGTTACCACCTCATTCAGATCGATTACCTTGGGCGCGAGCATTTGCTTGCGGCTGAAGGCAAGAAGTTGGCGCGTAAGTGATGTCGCACGATTAGCGGCATTAGCAATCTCTTGCGCCGGACCCCGAAGTTGCGGGTCTGTGCCAACCCGCTCAAGCAAGAACTCGCAATAACCGGAAATCACCATGAGCAGATTGTTGAAATCGTGGGCGATGCCTCCCGCTAAACGTCCGATCGCTTCCATTTTCTGCGATTGACGCAACTGTTGTTCCAGGTCGCGATGCTCGGTGATGTCTTCAGCAAAGAGTTCGAAAAATAGTAGATCCTGTTCAGCGCGTATCGCACGCCCTGACAGGCGAACACTCTTGAGGCCGCCATCTTTGCGCTTCCACTCAGCCTCAAGTTCCTTGAAGGGCTGTTGCGAGCGCAATTGATCGGCAACGGTGAACCATTGCTGAGAATCCGCATATAGGCTCGCTACATTTCGCCCGATAAGATCAGCTTCCGAGTTTTGTCCCAGCATTTGCACCATGGCGGGATTGGCGCTTAATAGCAGGCCACTCGCATCACAGCGGCAAATACCATAGGGAGCATTCGTTACCAGTGAGCGGAAATTGATCTCCGAGCGGAGCAGTCCTTCTTGAGCTGAACGCAAAGCAGCGTTGAAAGAACAAATCAGAAGCGCCACGAACACAAATAGCGACAAATGTACGATGGCCCTGCGATAATCAGCAGCTGTATTAGCGCTGGTCAGCGTGAAGTAGGCGCTGACCGTGAGGGCAAACGATGTAGCAACCAAGCCGGGTTTCCAGCCGCCATACCATGCACTAACCATAATGGCGACAGAAAAAACGACTAGGCGGCTTTCTGCGATATCAGCAAGCAGCAATGCCGGGATGAGAGCCAGAATCGTACTCAGTACGGCAACGCCGTATCGGAGTATGGGGGCCCGAGCCGGAGGGATATAGCTGCGGAGAAGGGGGGACTTCGCTCGCATGCAAAAACAGAGTAGTTCCAAAATGAAATGCCCGCGAGATTACGGGAGTTCATAAGATGATTAGAGAATGGACTGTGGAGCTGCGGCGAACCTGAAATGACAACAGTCCTGCTGGTGCATGAGCTGTTTTGCAGGTGGCCAAATTGTCCCCGAAACACTTGAACTCATTTTTCGAGAATAAGCCAATATGAACATCGGCCTTCTTGGTGGAACATTTGATCCGATTCATCATGGACACATTGCTCTTGCGAAAGCGGCAAGCGAGCGGTTCGATTTATCACGCGTGTTTTTTGTGCCGGCGAATGTTCCACCACATAAACAACAGCAGTTTGTCAGTTCGTATTTCCATCGTTATGCCATGGTGGCGTTGGCTACAACGGGGGAAAAGGCATTTCTGCCATCTCTTCTGGAAGCGCCGGAAGCGGGTGGTAGTTCTTTGGTTTCCGGGAAAACGAAAAAATCCGAGAACTCCATTGGCGCGGCTAACTACAGCATAGATACGGTACGGCGCTTAAAGCGGGAACTCAAGAAGAGCGATCGACTGTTCTTTTTAATGGGTATAGATGCATTTAAAGATATTGCGAAATGGCGTGAATCGGCGGCGCTTTTGCGGGAGTGCGAATTTGTTGTGGCTAGCCGCCCGGGCTATTCTTTGGCTGATATCGCCAGTTTTCTTCCTGAAAGCCTGCGGCCAGCGTCAGCTGTGACAAAACCATTCGCCAAACAGGCTGCGACCGGCGATTTGGCTATAAGCGGCATTACCATACATTTGCTTGAAGACGTACATCAAAATGTTTCTGCCACGGCCATCCGTCAGGCGGTCGTGGCCAAACGCCCTCTGGTGAAATTCGTGAGCCCTGGGGTCGCGGACTACATTAAAAAAATGGAGCTGTATCGCGAGTAATAATCCTTCGAATGGAGAGGTTTCGGTGTTGCTGTGCCGGTTCAAGGTAGTCAGTTAGAATGAGAGGGTACTCATCTTGGACTATGAACCTTTGACGTATTCATGAAAAAAAATAATCTCAAATACCAAGTAACGGAAGCTATCTCCGCATGCCAGGACAAAAAGGCGGAAGAAATTTCTATCCTCGAGCTCGATCAAGAGTCAGGCGCGTTCACCGACTATTTTCTGGTATGCAGTGGCAGCAATCCAAGACAAGTGCAAGCGATTGCGGATGAAGTCGAATTGCGGCTGAAGAGGGTTGCAGGGCTTTATGCAAATAATGTCGAAGGGTATAAACAGGCAGAATGGGTATTGCTGGACTATGTAGATTTTGTTGTGCATGTATTTTCCGAGAAAGCCCGTAAATTTTATGATCTTGAAAGGCTCTGGAAGTCCGCCAAGCGGCTTGAGCCCGCGGACCTCGCTGTAAAAGCGGAGAAAACAAAACGAGTGTTTACGCGAAGCGTAAGGAAGAAGCGCGCATAATTATTTATTGCGTGTGCAACTAGCGGGCAATTAGTTATCCGCACAGCTCGATTCAATCCTGTTCGGTGGTCCTCTCGTAATTCATGGCAAACCCTGAAACAAAATGGGGCGCTTCTTACCGGCTGATCGCCTCTGAAAAATGGAAATCGAAGTCTGCCGCGATGGGCCGCGATGTGACTCAAGCACTGATTGAGTACGCGCGTCTTACAGTTGGAATGAAAGTGCTTGATTTGGCGAGCGGAACGGGTGAGCCGGCGATCAGTCTGGCTTCACGAGTTGGTCCTGAAGGAGATGTGACGGCGCTCGACCTGAGCGGAGACTTGCTTGCGATTGCTGAACAGCGCGCTCAACAACGCCGCCTGACGAATTTCCGCACGTGCAAAGCGGATGCCCACGACCTGTCGTTTCCTGACGATGCCTTTAATTTGGTTACTTGTCGTTTTGGAGTAATGTTTTTCGCTGATTGCGAAAAGGCGCTTAAGGAAGTACGACGTGTGCTGAAGCCAGAAGGCAGAGCATGTTTCTTAGCGTGGGGGCCATTCGAGCAATCGTATTGGGCAAGCACGATGGGAATCGTGCACAAGCATGTTGGAGGATCATTGCTGGAACCGGGATCAGCCAATATGTTTCGTTTTGCAGACCCGGGCAGCCTTTCCAAATTGTTACAATCTGCGGGATTTGTGTCGATTGAAGAAGAAATGAAACAGCTTTCCTGGACTTGGCCGGGAGATGCAGAAGAAGTTTGGGAGTACGCTCAGGCGGTTTCTACCCCATTTCGTCCTCTGCTCGAACGGATCCCGAACGATAAACGGAAGCAGATTGATGCCGAGGTGCTTGCGGCTGTTCGCCAATTTGAAGATCGAGGCCGTATTAAGTTTGGGGTGACCGTTGTGCTTGCATCCGGCAGAAAGGTCTGACTGTTCCGCGTCTTATCTTCGCATTCTTCCTGGTTCCAGGTTTCCTATGAAACTTAAAATTGTGTGGATCGGCAAAACGAAAGAACCTGCTATCCAAACATTGACCGACGAGTACCTGAAGCGATTGAGTCACTATGCCGAAGTGGAAGGCCGGGCACTCAAAGACGAAATAGCACTCCAAAAACTCTATGCCAAAGATGCGCGTCCGAGGTCAACTCTGGTCCTGCTCGACAGCAAGGGAAAGCAGCTCTCCTCGGAAGAACTGGCGAAGTTTTTGAATGACTATCAAGAACGTAGTTCTGTGCCGTTGTTATTGGCTGTAGGCGGAGCAAGTGGATTTTCGGATGAAAGCAGGGCAGCAGCAACTCACGTTCTGTCATTAGGCAAAATGACACTAGCTCACGAACTCGCGCGAGTGGTCTTGCTCGAACAGCTCTATCGCGCTTTCACCATTCTCAAAGGCCATCCTTATCATTTGGGGCACTAATCAAAATTCGATAGTTGGCTTCAAGTGCACCTTCGTGATATTTCGCGATGCAATCTCGATCTCTACAATCAAGACAACGTAATAAATTATTCATCAAGGACATACCGTCGAATGAAAAATCCTTTTGAAGTACTCAAAGCGAAAGAACAGGAAATCATAAGAGTAAAGAATGAAATTAATGCCTTAAAAATTGCAGCTCGTCTTTTAAACGAGGAAACAAACGGGGTGGACCAGAAGGCGGACCATCGCGTGGTGGAGATGCCGTAGTTCTTCTCTGCTGAAATGAATTTATCCGACCGGCAGTGAGACTGCCGGTCTTTGATATTTGATGGTAATGATTACGATTTATCCCGGAACCTTTACTAGTTCACGCAAACAGGTACAATCAAGCCTGGGCAACTGTAGGGTATTGAGTTGTTGCCGGCAACTATGACATGGTTCAAACGACAATCCGGCGAGCTCGATACTTCGGGCGAGAAGAAAGTTCGTACCGAGGGCCTCTGGATCAAGTGTGAAGATTGCCGACAAATCATTTGGAAGAAAGACATTGAAGACAATCTGAATGTCTGCCCGAAGTGCGAAAAGCATTTTCGCATCGATGCGCGCACTCGCCTGTCGCAATTACTGGATGATAATCAGTACGAAATCTTTGATTCGAACTTTAGATCGACAGATCCGCTGAAATTCGTGGATTTGAAGGCCTATTCTTCTCGCCTAAAACAGGCTCAGACGGATACCGGCTTGGACGATGCTGTGCTCAATGCAAGAGGACGGTTAAACGGACGCTCTGTCATTGTGAGCGCGATGGAGTATGCGTTCATCGGTGGAAGCATGGGTTCGGTAGTCGGCGAGGCAATCACGCGTGCCATTGAACATGCGCGAGATGAAAAAACTCCGGTGATTATTGTCTCCGCTTCCGGCGGCGCTCGCATGATGGAAGGCGTTATCAGCCTGATGCAACTGGCCAAAATATCCGCAGCTCTCGGACGCTTGGACGATGCGAAGGTGCCTTATATATCAGTTTTGACCGACCCAACTACAGGTGGAGTTACAGCTTCCTTTGCAATGCTCGGCGATCTCAATATTGCTGAACCAGGAGCGCTGATCGGTTTTGCGGGGCCGCGTGTAATCGAGCAGACCATCCGGCAAAAGCTGCCACAAGGTTTTCAACGTAGTGAATTTCTGCTTGAGCATGGAATGCTGGACGCCGTGGTTCCTCGCAAAGAGCTGAAGCCGTATATCTCTCGGGCTTTGGATTTTATGAGCGTGGCGGCATAGCTTCTGGCATCGGCTACTTCTAATGTTTCAGTCGGCTTCACCATCTGCCCGTTTAAGCCGGATCTTTCTGCTTTAGCTGTGCATCTCTGGTAAATCCGTATTTAAAACGGCAAACTATAAGCTTGAGAGCCGACGGCTGAAAGCTTCATGTCTTACGAAACCGCTGTTGATCGCATGTATGCGCTCGGCCACGAACTGGCCAGTACGCCGTCGCACAAGTTCGACCTGGATCACATGCGTGTGCTCTTGGCCGCGCTTGATCATCCCGAGCGGCAATTCCCCGGCATTTTGATAGCTGGCACAAATGGAAAGGGGTCGACATCGGCGACACTAGCGTCCATTCTGCGAGCTTCCGGTGTGCGAACCGCGCTATATACATCACCCCATTTAGTCGCAATTAACGAGCGTATAAAAATTAACGGCCAGCAAATCAGCGATAGTGATTTTGCAGCTCTCCACGATGTTGTAGATCGAACTGCTGAACGGCTGGTGAACGAAGGCGAGTTGCCGTGGCATCCGAGCTTCTTTGAAATGCTCACCGCCATAGCGTTTGAATACTTCGCCAGAAATAAAATTGAAGTCGCGGTACTCGAAGTAGGTATGGGCGGACGTCTCGATGCCACAAACGTGATTGATCCGCTGCTAAGCGTGATCACGGATATCTCACTCGATCATCAGAAATTTCTGGGTGACACCGTAGGGGAGATTGCGCGAGAGAAAGCGGGGATCATTCGTCCGAATGGAATAGTGGTCACGCTGCCACAGCAGCCACAAGCAAATGACGTGATTGGAAACGCGATTCTTGACTGTGGAGCACGCGGCGTTAGCGCGGTTCCATATATGCCACCAGTTTCGCCGGGCAGTCAGCAACTTTTTAATAATTGTCATTCCGAATCGGCTTCAGCCGATGAGGAATCTGCTTTTGTCCTATTTTCGCGCTATCCATTGCAAATAATGGGAGGGCAAATACTCGTCGAAACTCCTTTAATTGGACGTCACCAATTACGAAATGTCGCATTAGCCATTGCGGCGGCAGAAGAGCTCAGCAAGCAAGATTTTCCGATCACGCCAGACTCTATAGAGCGCGGTATTCGCGAGACACGTTGGCCAGGACGCTTCCAGGTTGTTCCGGCCAAGGACGGCGCTCCGGAATATGTTTTGGACGTCGCGCACAATCCGGCTGGTGCTTGGGCCCTGCGCTCGACTTTGTCGGCTTGTTATGAAGGGCGTCCGATAACGTTTGTATTCGGAGCCATGCGCGACAAAGCAATCGGTGAAATGGCGGAGATTCTCTTTCCTTTGGCTGATCATGTGATAGCCACTCACGCGGATAATCCGCGATCTGCTACACCAGAGGAGATTCGTCAATCGGCGTCGCGCATTTCGGAAGCAATCGAGCAGACTCCAAACGTCGGCGCAGCGCTTGATCGCGCACGCGCAATCACACCGGGTAGAGGAGTAATTGTTATCACGGGGTCGATATACTTAGTCGGGGAGGCGATGCGAAATCTAGGTCTTCTCACCTAAGACTTCGCATCTAAAGATCGTGCCATTCGTAAAATCATCGACGACGGAGCTTGATAGCAAGCCACTGGCCGAAACCGCAGTGCGGGAAATCCGGTCCTCATTACCAACCCAAGTCCACAAATATGGGTGGGGCAGCCGCCTGCGTTCGTATTTATTCTTCGATCCGCTGATTTGGTTTTACACGCTGGTTCTGGGAATTGTCTCTATTCCTGTTTCTCTGTTGGGTGAAAAAACTCGTATCCTGCATAACTTTGCGCGCTTCTGGTCGCAACTGATTATGAAGACGATTCTGTCGCCAGTCGAAGTTACGGGACTCGACAAGATCGATGTTTCGAAACCGCTGGTCTACGCAGTGAATCACGCATCGGCATTGGATATCCCGCTGCTTTACGTTTATTTGCCTTTTCAATTTCGTATCGCATTTAAGAGTGAACTGCTCGCCTATCCGATTGTTGGCTGGCATTTGAAGCGTTCTGGACAGATCTGTATCGATCAGCAAAATCCATCGCGGTCGATTGGCAGCATCCGGTCGGCTTTAAAAAGTTTGAAAAGCGGCATGCCGCTGGTAATTTTCCCGGAAGGCGGACGCACTCCGGACGGAGAGATCAAGCCATTCATGGCAGGAGCATTTTTCCTGGCGATTAAGTCGCAGGTGGATGTGGTACCAGTAGCGTTGGTGGGAACGTATGACCTGCTACCCATGAATACATATCACATAAAGTGCCGCCCGCTGGAGATGCGGGTAGGTGAGCCAATCTCGACCGAAGGCATGACATTGCGTGATATGGATGGGCTGTCGGCAAAGGTACAGAAAGCGATGGAAGAGCTGTATTATGCCCCTGCTGACAATCCAGCAGTAATCACGTAGGGACAGCCGCCCTCGGCTGTGCACTTCTACTCCACGACCTCGATATTTAGGATGTTGCTCGACGTAACTGCATATCCTTTGCCTTCATATGTGGTCGTACTCTGATCACGACTGAACACACGCTCAGTCGTTACATATACTTGGTACTTCCCTGGTAACTTTGGCAGTTGCAATTGACGGTATCCGGGAACGGGTTGCCGTTCTTGAGAATCCGATATGTGGGCAAACGTGTCGTGTCTATGCTAAGCCACACGTGTTTTGAGGAGCAGCAAACGTTAGGTCCGCTGATGTGCTCGCTTGGCAAGATTAATTTGTCGCGCGCGATATGCGCATAGCCCATAAAGTTGAAAGTCTCGGAAGTCTCAATGTGCCACTGTCCTGAATACTTGGACGTGTACAACTCTTCATATTCGACCAGTTCCCCCGGCTTGTATTTGGTTTTGCCGTTCGCCGTGCGAATTTCAAGTTCTACAACTGCGGGATTCTCGCTAAGGGCGAGCTCGTGCTCACGTTGGAATTCAGTTTTCGAGCACGCCATCATTAATAATGCCATCAAGCCAAGTCCGACGGTCATTCCGAAACAAATGCGTTTGCTATCGAGAAGGGTGCCCATTTAAAGCATTAGATATCTAGATGCGTGGGCATAATAGTTATCTTTCGTAATGTCATCTAAATTGCACATTTTCCCGGCGTAACCTTTTCCTCCTTTCTACCGTTATTCTTAGTGACGGCGGAATTTCGCGGAGATCCGGTTGAAGGCTCTAAAACAAGAAGCCGACGAGCAGCTTCTGGTGGAAGCGGCGCAGCGTGACCCGCGCCGGTTCGCCGAATTATATGAGCTGAACTTCCACCGGGTTTACGCGTACATTGCACGCCGGGTGCAGAGCCGCGAGGAGGCCGAAGACTTAACTTCCGAGGTCTTCCATCAAGCGTTGGCCAAGCTGAAGCAATTTGAGTGGCGAGGCGTTCCCTTTGCTGCCTGGTTATTCCGAATTGCAGCAAATGCGATTGCCGACCGCTGGAAGCGCGTGGGCCGGGAGAGTGGCGACCCAGTGCCTGACGACTTGGAGGAGAATGCGACTACAGGCACGCATAGTGAAGATGTCGAACAATGCGCCGTTCTCTCCCAGCTAGTCGAGAGCCTTCCCGCCGACCAGCGCCGCGTGATCATTATGCGCTTCATCGAGCAGAAAAGTATCCGGGAGATTGCGCAGGAAATTCGCAAAACTGAAGGTGCGGTAAAACAGTTACAGTTCCGCGCGTTGGGAAAGCTGCGAGCGCAGATGGAGGGTGCCAATGTCTAAGCGCTCTCTGAGTATCCAACAGAGGATCGAGCAACTGGATCAGGCTATCGAGGCCATGCTCACCGTGCCGGATAACAAGCCGCCCGATCTGGAGCCGGGTCTTGCGTCATTGTTGCATGTCGCTTCGGAGCTGCGCGTTCTGCCGCGCGAAAGTTTCAAGGAAAGACTGAAGACCAATCTGGAAAGGAATATCTCTATGGCAACCATGACAAAAGAACCTATTGCTGAAATTAAGAATCCCAAAACCCGCACTGTGGCCGCGCCGCGCATAGCCTTCAAGAATCCGGCGCAAGCCATTGAATTCTATAAAAACGCTTTCGGCGCCAAAGAGAATATGCGCTTCGAAGTTGGGGGCGACATTCCTCATGCGGAAATCAAGATCGGAGATTCAACCGTAATGCTCTGTGGGGAGTGGCCCGAAGGCGGCCGATTCAGTGCGGAAACCTGGGGACATTCGCCTGTCAGCATGACGATTCAAGTAGCCGATGTGGACGCATTTGCAGCGCATGCTGTGACTGAAGGCGCCCAGATGATGTCTCCGCCGACCGACCAGTTTTACGGATACAGGGAGGCTAGCTTGCTTGATCCTTTTGGATACACCTGGAGTGTGTCCACCGTAAAAGAAGAAATGCCGGTCGAAGAAATGCACCGCCGGTTCGAGGCGATGATGCGACAAGGCGACGCGAAGAAGCCCGCAGTCAGTCCGGTTCCCAAGGGATACCGCACAGTTACAACTTATCTCATAGCGCAAGATGCCGCCGGACTAATCGACTTCGTGAAACAAACTTTTGGTGCGGAAGAGAAATTCCGCAGCATTGGAGGCGCGGGCGGAATTCACGCCGAAGTACAGATTGGTGACTCCATGCTGATGATCGGAGGCGGCGGTCCTGGCCTTGCTTGGAAAGGAGATGCACTCCCAAGCGCATTCCACATCTACGTACCCGATTGCGATGCTACTTACGAACGTGCGTTGCAGGAAGGGGCAACATCGATTCACGCACCAATGGATCAGCCGTATGGGGAGCGCACCGCAACTGTGAAAGATGCCGCCGGCAATTTCTGGTACATTGCCACGTTCCAGGGAGAAAGTTACAAATCCGAAGGTGCGCCTACTCTGCAACCTTATCTGCATCCTTTGCGGGCCGAGCCTGTAATCAACTTTATGAAGCGAGCATTCGGAGCGACAGAACTGGGACGCCACGCCACACCCGAAGGAGTAATTCAACATGTCACGATGAACATCGGCGATTCACATCTTGAGATGGGCGAGGCACATGACCGCTATCAACCGATGCCGACGATGTTTTATCTATACGTGCCGAATTGCGATGAGTTGTACCACCGGGCGCTCGCAGCCGGGGCGACTTCAATCTCCGCACCAAAAGACCAGACATATGGAGACCGAAGTGGTGCGGTGAAAGACGTCTTCGGCAACCAATGGTACATTGCTACGCACATCAAAGACATGGAACTGTGATTTGAAAACGTTAAGTGCGAGACGGCCGCACTCGCCATCCTCGCAAAATTTGGATCCTCCCGTATAATTCCCGCCGGGGAGGATCCAAATGAAGTTTGTTATTCCCGCTGCGCTATTTGTTATTGGCTTAGTCCTGCAAACTGGCTCAACGCTGCAAGCCCAGAACGCGTCCCAGCCTACTCTCGCTCAAGCTAAGCAATTTATTACGCAGGCCGAGACTCGCCTTAGCGAACTAAGCCTGAAGGGAAATCAAGCGGGATGGGTGCAGGAAAACTTCATAACTGACGATACGCAAGCGATCTCGGCCGACGCGCAGGACCAGATCACTGGCGCCGTTACCGGATTGATCGAACAGTCGAAGCAGTTCGATGGCGTGAAGATGCCGCCGGAACTGGCTCGCAAGTTCATGTTGCTGCGCTTGTCTTTAACCGCGCCTGCTCCAAAGGACCCCGTCTTGCGGCGAGAGATGACGCAGATTGCTGCTTCTCTCGATGCTGACTATGGCAAGGGGAAGTATTGCCGCAAGCCTGGTGACTGTCTTGATATAACGGCGATTGAACACATCATGGAGACCAGCCGCGATCCTGAGGAACTTAGAGATGTTTGGCTGGGGTGGCACAAAATTTCTCCTCCCATGCGTCAGCGTTATGCGCGTTTCGTTGAGCTGTCGAATCAAGGTGCGCGTGAATTGGGATACAAAGATACCGGAGCGCTCTGGCGGGCCGGATATGACATGCCTCCCGAGGCGTTCAGCGCCGATCTTGAAAGACTCTGGCAGCAGGTTCTGCCACTATATCTGTCACTTCATACCTATGTTCGCGCCAAACTTTCGCAGCACTATGGTCCAAGCGCAGTCTCGCCGGATGGTCCAATCCCGGCCGATCTGCTGGGAAATCCCTGGGCGCAGCAGTGGGGTGGGATCTTCCCGCTTCTCGGATTACCGGAGAATAGTCGAGGTTACGATCTTACCGAGTTGCTAAAGGCCAGGAATCTCGATGCGAAAGGAATGGTCCACTACGGAGAAAATTTCTACAAATCTTTGGGCTTTGCACCGCTGCCGCCAACGTTTTGGGAACGGTCACTATTTACCAAGCCAGCGGATCGAGACGTTGTCTGTCATGCCAGCGCTTGGGATATCGACAACAAAGACGATCTCCGCGTCAAAATGTGCATTCAGGTGCGCGACGTTGACTTCGTAACTATCCACCACGAACTCGGCCACAATTTCTATCAACGGGCCTATAAGAATCAGCCATTTCTTTTTGAGGGTGGTGCGAACGACGGTTTTCACGAAGCGATAGGCGACACCATCGCCTTAGCAATCACGCCGGAGTATCTGCAGAAAATTAATCTGCTAGACAAAGTGCCGCCTCCGGAAGCTGACATCCCGATCCTGCTCAGGCAGGCTCTGGATAAGGTTGCATTTCTGCCATTTGGATTGATGATTGACCAGTGGCGCTGGAAGGTCTTCTCGGGAGAGATCAAGCCTGCCGACTACAACAAATCCTGGTGGGAGCTGCGCAGGAAATATCAGGGGGTTGCACCGCCAGTCGAACGCACCGAAGCCGATTTCGATCCCGGCGCGAAATACCATGTCCCGGGAAATGTGCCGTATATGCGTTACTTCCTGGCTGACATGCTGGAGTTCCAGTTCTATCGCGCATTGTGCCGCGAGTCCGGATATAAAGGCCCGCTGAACCGCTGTACGTTTTACGGATCGAAAGAAGCAGGAGAAAAATTCAACAAGATGCTGGAGATGGGCCAAAGCAAACCCTGGCCAGACGCGCTCGAAGCTCTAACGGGAGAGCGGCAGGTGGATGCCGGGGCAATCCTGGAATACTTTGCGCCCTTAAAGGCATGGCTGGACGAGCAGAACAAGGGACAGAAGGCGGGCTGGTAAAACTTAAAAGATACCACCTTCACATCAGCGCATAAAGATTTCCGTCCGTGCTTCCGAAATAGATCACGTCGCCGACAACCACCGGAGACGAAAAAACTGTACCAATGCTGAGCATTTTGCTCACGCCAGCGACCATGTTGTCGTAGAAATTCTCTGTATACACAATCTCATAATTGGGGCTTCCATCTGGCTTGGTGTACACGGGACCGTATTGGCGGGAACCGTCGGTTTGAAATGTCCAGGCTACTTTTTGGGCGGCAAGGTCAATGGCAACCAACTTCCCGTCTTGCGTTCCGAGATATAACGTGTTGCCCGCGATTGCCGGGGACGAAAACATGGGCCAAAGAAACTTCAAAGAGAAGACTTCAGCACCGGACTTGGCGTCCACTGCATGAAATAGTCCTGAGTCCGAAGTGGTGAAGTACACTTTGCCATCTTGTGCGGTCGGCGAACCGATTACCCAGGAACCTTTATTGTTGAATGCCCACTTCTGCGTTCCTGTAAAGGCATCCAGAGCATATAGATTGGAGTCGCGACAGCCGAAATAAACCATGCCGCCGGAAATCAGGGCTGAAGATTGAATGCCAACCTGATTATGAGTGTCCGGATCATCGCCTGTCTTGAACCGCCACTTCTCTTTGCCATTCGTTGCGTCAATCGCATAAAAGTAACTGTCCCAACTTCCGATGAACAATGTGCCATCGGAAATAGCAGGTGATGCATGAACGACATCTCCAGTCTTAAATTTCCATTGCAATGTGCCGGAAGCTGCCTGCAAAGCATAGACGTTTCCATCGCCACTACCAAAATAAACGTTGCCATTCCACACCGCTGGCGAAGAAAGATAAAAATCAAAAGGATCGGGCATGGTTTCGCCCGTCGGCAACGAGCCATGCAGGTGTTTGGCGGTAAACCGCCGCTCGCCCGCTGTTTGAAATTTCCACTTCAACTTGCCGGTTGCCGAATCGACGGCATAAAAATTTCCGTCATAACTTTCGAAAAAGACAGTGCCATCCGATACGGCTGGCGATGAAGTAATCCGCGCATTGGTCTTAAATTTCCATTTCAGTGTGCCTGCTTTGAGATCGATCGCGTAAAGGTTCCCATCCGTGCTCCCCACGAACGCTGTATCGCCCATGACTGCTGGCGATGAAAATAGCTGACCGTCAGTATGAAATTTCCACTTAACTTTAGTGAATTTCGGAACGCCGAGACCCTGGTAGATTCCCGAGTGTTGTAAGTTTCCGCGGAACATCGAAGCATCCTGGCCAAAGGTGGCAGAGCCAAAAAAGAGAAGCACTAAAAACAGGTAAGAAGTTTTCATAGAGGGTGAACTTGAACTCGCGCACGTTAGACGAAGGGAGTAGGCGAAAGTCACTGGTGAGTGGCGAATAGTCGGTTCGACGGGTCAACGCTGCATGCACGATGAGAAAGTGGGTCGCTGTCTCTTGCTGAAGCGAGCGGGCGGCGAGTGCTGGCTCTTATGGTGGAGTGGGTAATCACTAGGCATTTTTATGGGCAACTTGGCGCTGTGAAGAACGGGGCAAGCGAGGATTTGTGGCGTAGTTGTGAGTGAAATTGCCTGTGGCTGTTGAAAAATTCCCAACTGCGAAATTCACAAAAATGAAATCGCGTTAGGAAGCCGTACAAGCAATTTCTCGGCTCGCCTAGACATTTTTCTATTCCCCGATTGTTGGCAGTTTTCGATGGAAGGAGAGTTTTTCAACAGCCACGCCTGATCACGCCAATTGACCCCTGACGACGAGAACTCCTTTTGTTAAGGGACACTAATCTGTATGCTTGTGCGGTTCGCGCAAATGGAACCTAACCCGAAGGAGATTCCGATGGCTTCGTTGTCGGATGCACGAGTCAAGCAGTTGCTGGAAAGCCGATATATCGCGTCCTTTGCTACACAGAACCCGAACGGTTCGATCCATATCGTTGCTGTCTGGTTCTGGTTCGACGGTACCGACATTTATGTGGCTACGGCTTCCCGGAGCCGCAAGGCCCGAAACCTTAAAGCAAATCCGCAAGTGTCTCTGATGGTCGACTCTCGTGACCCCGCTGCGTCCTACGGAGTTACCCTTACGGGTAGTGCGCAGGTACTGAGCGGGGAATCATCTCAGAGATGCAACACGCAAATTCACCGCAAGTACCTCAGCGAAGCTGCGTTAGCGGACCCGAAGGTGGGGCCAGTTTTCGCGGGATGGGATGACATTACAGTCCGACTCGTACCGACTTCTGTAATCGTGTGGGATATGCGCGAGGCAGATCAGCACGTCTTTGGCAGCTCATTTAAGAACAATCCTGAATACTTGCTGCCACTAGAGCGGTGAATAGCGAAATTCACATTTCAGTAATAAACGGGGTCGATGAGTCCCATGCGGCGCGGCCTATCCTCGATGCCTGTCCGTGCCGCCGATAACAATGAGGAGGAGTCCGCTAGTGTATATTCTTCATTTGTTGGCAGCCACGAAAAACATTTGACACCAGCTCGGAGGCTACTTCATGTTCCACTCTCGTCTTTCCGTATTCCTTTTTGCGATTCTGGTTCTTCTTGCCGCCTGCAACACTGCCTCGCAACCCTCCGCCCATCCCGCCGCGCTTCCGGATACCCGGGCCGCGGACGAAGCTGCAATTCGCGCCCTTGATGCCGAATGGGTAAAGGCCATCGCCTCCAAGAATCTCGCCCAAGCCACCTCGTACTATGCCGACACAGCCGAGATGTACGCTCCCAATGCGTCCGCTGCTAGCGGCAAAGACGCCGTGCAGAAACTCTGCGCCGGAATGCTGGGGCTTCCCGGCTTTGCTCTAACATTCACGCCCTCCAAAGTTCAGGTCGCCCGCTCCGGAGACTTCGCCTACGAAACGGGAGAATACGAGATGACACTCAACGACAAAAAAGGCAAGCCACAAACCGTCAAAGCCAAATACGTAGTCGTTTGGGGCAAACAGCCCGACGGCAACTGGAAAGCTTTAGTCGATGCGCCAACGACCACTACACCGTGACCCATCCTCTAAGATACCCATGCCTCTGCCCGGTGAGATGGTCGGCAATTTAATTAAACCCACGATCCAACTGGCAATACTCGGGCCAACAGTTGATGATAAATCGCCATATTACAGGAATTAGGAATTGCTTTTCGAGCGAGATTGGCTTCCGTGCATCATAGAGAATGAGGGCTGCGTTTCCGGTTTACTACAAGGGCTGCGATGCACCAAACAAGCAGTAGAGGGGATAGCAGCCAACATGCGCTCGTCACCTTCGATTCGGTAAGGAGTGTAGCAGTGGGGCGGCTTTCGAGTCGATTACTGTTGTAACATCGCGATCTCACTCATTGACGAATCGGGCTAAAACTGTTTCCCGAACTCTTGGTCGGCAACTGTCTTAACCATCGCTGTATTTCGCGCAGTCTCGTTGAAGGTTTGACCCTCCCTGCTGCCTACTTTAAACTCAAGAGATTCAGCAAAATACGGCTTTAATCTTATGGCAGACAGCATTCATATAAAGCTCCCGGATGGGAGTGTTAAGGAAGTTCCCGCAGGCACCACGGCTCTAGACATTGCGAAGTCCATCAGTCCACGTCTTGCCGAAGCCGCACTTGCGGCTAAAGCTAACGGCGATCTTATCGACCTTACTCGGCCGCTGGAAAAAGACATCGATCTTCGCTTGCTTACCGAAAAAGATCCGGAGGCGCTCGGGGTTTACCGCCATTCGTCCGCGCATTTACTGGCTGCGGCGGTGCTCGAACTATTTCCCGAGACCAAACTTGGGCACGGTCCCGCAACTGAAATTGGATTCTTCTACGATTTCTATCGTCCGACTCCGTTCACTCCAGAGGATTTAGAAAAGATCGAGAAGAAGATGCAGGAGCTCGTCCAGCAGAATCTTCCTTATGCGCGCGAGTTTTTGCCTCGCGACCAGGGGCTCGCCGAATTCAAAAAAGATGGCGATTTTATGAAGTGCCATTTCATCGAGCAATTCACCAAGCCCGATGAAAAGATTTCCATTTACCGTACCGGCAAATTTACCGATTTCTGCCGCGGCCCTCATATTCCATCGACCGGAAAGATCAAGGCTTTCAAGCTCTTTAACATCGCGGGTGCGTATTGGTTGGGAGACGAGAAGAATCCTCAACTACAGCGTATCTACGGGACTTCATTCTTCTCGAAAAAAGATCTCGACGCGTATCTGCACGGACTCGAAGAAGCCAAGAAGCGCGATCATCGCGTGCTGGGCCAGCAGCTCGATTTGTTTTCTATTCAGGAACTCGCCGGACCGGGACTAATCTTCTGGCATCCCAAGGGCGGCATCATCCGCAAAGAGATGGAAGACTGGATGCGCTCCGAGTACGTCAAGCGCGGCTATTCGCTCGTCTACACTCCGCATGTGGCACGGCGGCAGTTGTGGCAGACCTCGGGCCACGATGGGTATTACGCGGAGAACATGTTCGACGTCATGGAGCTGGATGATGCGGAATATCGCCTCAAGCCCATGAACTGTCCATTTCATATTTTGATTTACAAAGACTCGCTGAAGTCTTACAGGGATCTCCCGGTGCGCCTCGGAGAGTTGGGGACCGTTTATCGCTATGAACGATCCGGCGTGATGCATGGCCTATTGCGGGTGCGTGGATTCACCCAGGACGATGCTCATATCTTTTGCGCTCCCGAGCAGATCGAAGCGGAAGTTATCGGCTGCATCGACTTTGCGTTGGATGTATTGAAAGACTTTGGTTTCGATAAATATCAAGTGGAGCTCTCTACCTGGGACCCCAATGACCGCAAGAATTTTGTGGGCAGCGAAGAGCAATGGAATTTCGCAACCGGATCGCTGGAAAAAGTGTTGAAGAAACGCGGCATTGATTACAAAATTATTGCGGGGGAAGCGGCGTTTTACGGTCCAAAGATCGATATCAAACTCGTCGATGCCATTGGACGTTTGTGGCAACTCTCGACCGTACAGTTTGATTTCAATCTCCCGCAGCGCTTCGATCTCGAGTATGTAGCAGAGGATGGATCACGCAAGCAGCCGCTCATGGTGCATCGCGCACTCTATGGATCGGTCGAGCGATTTTTTGGCGTGCTGATCGAGCATTACGCGGGCGCATTCCCGGTATGGCTGTCGCCGGTGCAGGCGGTGATGATTCCCATTGCCGAGCGTCACGTTGAGTACGCGAACAAAGTCGCCGCGCAATTGAAAGAAATCGGTGTGCGGGTCGAGGTAGATGGACGCAACGAAAAGATGAATGCAAAAATCCGGGAACATGCAATGCAGAAAGTGCCTTTCTTGCTGGTAGTGGGCGACAAAGAAGCTGAAGCCGGCAAAGTCAATGTGCGTACTCGCGGCAAAGAGAAGACCGAAGACATGCCAGCAGCGGAGTTCGTCGAGAAGATCAAAGAGATGATTGCGAGCAGAACTCCGCACCTCTGAGATGCTCGTCGATAAACGACTTGTTTTCACAGGATGAAATTCGCCCAATCTCGTTGACGCCACTTTCGCGCAGAAAAAAACTCGTGCGACTCGCGTCCATTCCGAGAGTGCCCTACTCGAGATGCCTTCCGTAACCTTCTATTCCCATCATGGGCCGGTGTAATCTGCATCTAGCCCAATACTTAATTTCCACAAAACAACCGACTGTCTTCAATAACGGATCACTAACTACTTAAGGATTGCCACTGTCCATGTCATCGCCTGTGAATGCTGTTGCCGCTGCACCTGCGCCCACTTCAGTCGTACCACCGCCTTCGCCAGCTGCCGCCGCAACTGCGGCTCCAGCCCCTGTTTCGACTCCAGTGCTGCTGGCCACTATGTTGCGGACCTCATCTAAAATCAGCGATTTGTTCTTTTCGCCAGGCAAGCCCCCGCTGGTTGAAATTGATGGAAAATTGGTGTTGGCTGGCGTTCCGCGCGCGCTCACGGCTGACGACATACGGCGAGTAGCCGGCGATCTGATTGGCACCAACAAAAATGCTATCGAGTCTCTCAAAGAGCATGGTTCCTGCGACGTTTCTTACAGCTTGCCCGGAACCTGCCGCTTTCGGGTGAACGTGTTCATGCAGCGCAGCACCTGCGCCATAGTCATGCGCGTAATTCCCAGCAAAATTCCGGATTTTGCAACCCTGAATTTGCCAGCTGAATTGGAGAAAGTTGTTCACCTGCGCAACGGGATTGTTTTGGTTACCGGACCAACTGGTTCTGGCAAATCTTCAACCTTGGCGGCAGTCATCGACAAGATCAACCAAGACCAGTCTTACCATGTACTCACCATCGAGGATCCGATTGAGTTCCTGCATCAGCATAAGAATTGCATTATTCATCAGCGGGAGCTGCACAGCGACACTACCAGCTTCGCCCTGGCGCTAAGAGCAGCACTGCGACAGGCTCCCAAAGTAATTCTTGTTGGCGAGATGCGCGATAAAGAAACCATTGAAATCGCGATGGAAGCCGCCGAAACCGGCCACTTGGTTCTCTCCACCTTGCATACCATTGATGCCCCGAAAACAATTGAGCGAATTATCGGAGTTTTCCCAATAGTTGAGCAGGACGGGGTTCGCAACCGTCTCGCCAAGAGTTTTCGCTACATCATTTCGCAGAGGCTGATTCCGCGGAAGGGCGGCGTAGGCCGGATTGCAGCAGTCGAAATTCTCAAATCCACGCTTCGGACAAGAGAATATGTTGAAAAAGGCGAAGGCGAAGGCAAAACTCTTCTGGACGCAATGCGGGTAGGCGCTGAGGAAGGTATGCAGCATTTCGATGGAGAGATCGAGAGAATGGTGCGGGAAGGCATCATCGACATGGATACCGGGCTGGCATATGCTACCAATCCTGGAAACCTGCGATTGGAATTAGCCGACTTTGCCGAAGAAAACAAATAATGAGGAAAACAAATAATTTGGCGGGGCTGTTTTAATAGCCCCGCTCTAAAAGCAACTACTGCTCGTAGGCTCCGATGTCGATGTTCGATCCCTGAACGCGGGCGTTACCCGCATAATCCACAGTTCCCACCACGGTTGATCCGAGATTATTGCCTGCATTTACAGCTTGCGAAGTGGACTGCACATGCAGGTCAGGAGTAGTTGTGCTCAGGTATAGAGGATCCACATAGACAGAGTGGCCGTCCTGTCCTGATGTTGTTTGAAAAGTGGTGAAGCCCGTGATGGCTTTTTTCTGCCACACCCAGTTCGAATTACTGGCGCTCACCGGAGAGTAGTAGAGGTTGTAATTCAGAGTTGCCGGGCTTGGCGTTGAGCTGGTGTAATCGTTAACCAACAGAGCCTGTGATCCGGCATAAACGATATTGTTTTCGAATATATTATTGGTCGCATGATACTGGATCTGAAACTCGCCGCTGCCCGTATTCTTGCTGTCATTTTTTAAAAGCGAGTTGTTCACGATTGTAATGTGATCGCTTCCGCCTACAGAACTGGCATACCCACCAATGGAGATCCCCGCCGAGTTCCCAAAATAAATCAGGTTATTACGGGCTGTGACGTAACTGGTTAATTTGCCTGAATGTTCACTGGCCATCTCAATTCCCAGGTCCACGTTGTGAATCAGATTGCGCTCAATCGTGATATTCGTGCCACCATCCACGTAGATCCCGTCCGCGCAGGTGCAATTCGCCGAATAAGATGGATTCCCGTTGGAGGTAATGTTGTAAACCGAGTTGAGGCTGATAAGGCCGTTACGGGCTTGATCGTAAGCTGAGTTTGGCGAAACACCTTCGAATCCGATCGCATCAATCCCAATGTTGTTGTTGTCATGAATCAAATTGTTGCTGATGGTAAACGTATCGACATTGCCATCGAGAGACATCGACTCACTACACCCTGTCTTCAAATTATTTAGTTCGTTTCCGGTAATCGTGAGGTGATTTAGCGATGCCGGAGCTTGCGAGCCATAGATTGCAACACCCAGAGCATTCGCATTGCACCCAGTTGCTGATGTCACAATGTCGTGAATGTGGTTGTTAAGTAACTGTAGGTAACTACCGGCGCCGCTGATATAAACACCCACCGGGACGATATTTCTTTTAGTTGTCGAATAGTTGCGAATCTCAAATCCCTTAATAATCACGTAACTTTGGTTGGCGATGTTAAAGAGCCCGTACTGCCCTCCTGGAATAGTTAGGCCAGTTCCATCGACAATCGGTGTTTGCCCGGAATAATTCTGAAAAGTGATATAACCGGCACTGGCCGAACCTGAAACCGGAATGTTTACCGTTTCGTTGTAGGTTCCACCGAGCACCTGCACCGTATCACCCGCAATCACATGACTGGCGGCATATTGAATGTTCCTCCAGGCTGCGCTGGTACTCAGACCGCTGTTGCTGTTATTGCCCGATGTAGAAACATAATAAGTGGAGGCAGACGCGGCTAGGCTCAACAGAAGCGTCAGGATCGTTACAGTGATACAGACGAGAGAACCTCTGAAATTCGTTTTCATCGCTTGCTCCTTTAAAGTTTTTAGACTTTATTCTGGGATTGAAATTCGCTCTCCTTGGGTTTCGAGGTGTTGTTAAATGCTTCGTTTACTTACGAATCGTAATTCGCAATGACAGTAGCCCTTCCCTTGCCATTCGTCAAGCGAATATAGCCGCCGGATTTGTGCGTATATCTTTTAAGCATTTGGGAGAGCAATTGATTATTGGCGTCATCTCCGATACACATGGCCTCCTGCGGCCTGAAGCGCTTACCGCTCTTCATGGATCCGACTACATCATTCACGCGGGAGACATTGGCGATCCCGGCATTCTCGAGAAATTAAACGAGATCGCCCCAGTCACCGCGATTCGCGGAAACATTGACCGTGAACCTTGGGCGCAGAAGATTCCAACTTCGGAAGTTCTGGAAGTTGAAGGAGTTTCGATTTACATCCTGCACAATCTTGCAGAGTTAGATTTGAAACCGGAAGCGGCTGGATTCGCAGCCGTCATCTATGGACATAGTCACAAGCCAAAGCAAGAAATAAAAAACGGAGTGTTGTATTTCAATCCGGGGAGCGCGGGGCCGAGACGGTTCAAGCTGCCAGTAAGCGTGGGGCGAATCAGGATTCGCGAAAGGCAGATAAGCGCAGAAATCATAAAAATTGGGAGATAGACGGCAAAGATTTGGAACGTGCATTCAGATGAGGCTGGGCGCAACATCATTATGGCTTCGAATGCACAGATATAAACTCCCGGGGAAAAAATCATGTAGGGAATAGCCGCCCCCGGCTATCCAGGCGAGCTTCAGCCCGCCACCCACAAACCGGATAGGCGAGGGTGCCTATCCCTACGTACGACATTGTCATACAATCGCTCTTCTTCATCATGCAATCACTCTTCTTCATAAGGACGGCCATGAACAGAAAACAAATCGCATTCTTGATGGTAGCTGCCTGCATGCTGTTGACCGCAAGTATCGCTCAAGCCGCTGACCAATCTGACATCACCATTGAGAACGGCGTTGCAGCCAAGATGCGCGATGGAGTCGTTCTCTTTGCAGATATTTACCGCCCCAAGCAGGACGGCCGATTCCCGGTCCTTCTTCAACGCACGCCGTACAACAAGGACAATAATTGGGGCGCAATCCCATTTGCTTATAAAGCAGTTGCTGCTGGATATGTCGTCATAATTCAGGATGTTCGCGGGCGGTACACCTCTGAAGGCGAGTGGTATCCGTTCAAGCATGAATCAGACGATGGCTACGACACCATTGAGTGGGCCGCATCCTTGCCTTATTCCAATGGCAAGGTTGGCATGTTTGGAGGCTCCTATGTCGGTGCGACGCAAATGCTCGCCGCCATCGCGCACCCTCCGCATTTGGCGGGCATCAATCCAACTGTGACCGCCAGCAACTATCATGATGGATGGACCTACCAGAGCGGCGCTTTCGAGCAGTGGTTTAATGAATCCTGGACCTCGGGTCTTGCGCAGGACACGCTGGATCGCATTGTTAAGAAAAACACCAATGCCATGATTGGTGCTCCGACTCTTCCTCTGACGAACTACTCTCTATTCAATTCTCTGCAAGTTGCCTCCGGACCCGGGTTGACGGCTCCGCTTGCTCCGTATTTTGTCGACTGGCTTGCTCATCCAACTTATGACGACTATTGGAAGCAGTGGTCGATAGAGGACCATTTTGCCGACATCACCGTGCCTGTGTTCACCATCGCGGCATGGTATGACATTTTTCAGGGCGGCTCGCTGCGGAACTATATGGGCCTCAAACTTCGCGGAGGAAGCGAGGCCGCGCGTCAGGGGCAGCGCCTGCTCATGGAAATTGGCGGTCACGCCGGTTCCGGACGCAAAATCGGTGATGTCGATTTCGGTCCCGCTGCCGAGATCCACGACTCCGACATCACTTTGGCCTGGTACGACTATCTTTTCAAAGGCGTTCAGAATGACTTCGCGAAAGATAAACCGGTAAAGATTTTCGTCATGGGCGCCAATGAGTGGCGGGAAGAGGATGATTGGCCTGTGCCTCAGGCCCGCACGACAAAATATTTTCTACACTCTGGTGGTAGCGCGAATTCGAGTAAAGGCAACGGAAGCTTATCGCCCACGGCTCCCAATTCGGAGTTACCGGATCACTACGTCTATGATCCAGCGAATCCGGTGCCGACCATCGGTGGACCACTTTGCTGTGATTCGGATCATTTGCAACCGGGACCGCGCGACCAGCGCGCTGTAGAGGCACGCAATGACGTCTTAATTTACTCGACTCCCGTGCTGACTCAGGATATGGAAGTCACAGGACCGGTCAGCCTCGAACTCTACGCCAAATCTTCGGCTGTTGATACTGATTTCACAGCGAAGCTTGTCGATGTCGCTCCCGACGGATTTGCGCAGAATATGACAGAAGGGATCATCCGGGCGCGTTATCGCCACTCGCAGGAGAAGGCCGAGCTGCTGAAGCCAGATGAAGTCTACAAATTCAATATCGACTTGTGGTCAACCAGCAATATCTTCCGCAAGGGGCACACGTTGCGGCTCGAAGTCAGCAGCAGCAATTTTCCCCGCTTCGACCGCAACTTGAACACAGAGGAGAATCCGGAGTCGGGCAAGAATTATGTGTCGGCAACCAACACGATCTATCACGACGCGCAGCATCCGTCGGTGCTCGTGCTGTCTTTTGTGCCAGCGCAGTGAACCGGCGAAATTGGGGAGCTGAAACATAAAAGATCAGCGTTGCTACAATTCAATCAGTGTCCCTCGAATTTCAGATTGATTCGACCAGCGGTGCCGCACGTCGTGGTCGCCTTTCCACTCCTCATGGCGACATCGAAACTCCCGTTTTTATGCCTGTCGGCACTGTCGCGTCCGTCAAGGGCGTTTCTCAGGACATTCTCGAGGACCTTGATGTCCAGATTCTTCTCGGGAATACCTATCACCTCTACCTGCGTCCGGGCGTTGAGCAGGTCAGGAAACTCGGCGGCTTACATCGATTCATGTCCTGGCCGCGGGCTATCCTCACTGACTCTGGTGGTTTTCAGGTTTTTAGTCTTAGCGAGCTCCGCAAATTAACCGAAGAAGGAGTGACATTCCGTTCACATCTAGACGGCTCGTCGCACTTTTTCAGCCCGGAAAGCGCAATGGAAGCGCAGATCGGCCTAGGCGCTGACATTATCATGGCCTTCGACGAATGCACGGAGCATCCTGCGACAGCGGAGCGAGCAAGAGCCTCGATGGAACTTACCCTGCGCTGGGCGGAGCGAAGTAAGAAATATTTCGAAGACCATAAGCACGAAGTCCCTTGGGAAACGAATCACGTGGGGACAGAAAATAATCACGTAGGGACAGTCGCCCTCGGCTGTCCCGAACTTCAGCTCGCCACTGACGTGGCTGGACAGCCGGGGGCGGCTGTCCCTACACAAGCCTTGTTCGGAATCGTTCAAGGTGGGATGGACCTCGGGCTTCGCAAAGAATCTGCCGAGCGCACTATCGAGGTCGGCTTTCCCGGCTACGCGATTGGAGGACTGAGCGTCGGTGAGCCTCGCGCTCTGACTCGCGAGGTGATCGAAGCCACTCTCGAACACCTTCCCGTCGATAAGCCCCGCTATGTCATGGGTGTAGGCACTCCCGACGAGATCATCGAATATGCCAATCTCGGCGTCGATATGATGGATTGCGTTCTTCCTACCCGCGCCGCCCGCCACGGGCTTCTATTTACCTCGGAAGGAAAGATCTCGATCAAGCAGGCCCGTTACGCATCCGACCAAAATCCGCTTGACCGGAATTGCGGTTGTAAGGTATGTAGCCGCTACACGCGGGCATACCTCCGGCATCTCTATGCATCTAATGAAGTGTTGGCCCAGGTTTTAAACACCGTCCACAACCTTAGTTTCTACCTTGACACTATGCGAGCGGTGCGTCATTCTATTGCACTTGGGAAAGGGGCCCGTTTTCTTTCTGGTGAGCAGTCTCGACGGAAGCCATAGCTCGCCAATCCCCGTTAGTTCCTGAAGTGGGAATTTCCGGCCTGTATACGCGAGAGCCTCCGCGGTAAATTGCTGTAGGCCAGAAGCGCCGGCGGGCGCAGTTCCGATTCATTTGCAGAAGATAGGTCCGTAGGTCCATGAACGTACAATTGTTGTATGCAATGCAGACTAGTTCGGTTGGCTGGCTCGGCTTCGCGCCGCTGATCTTCATCTTTGGTATTTTTTATTTTTTATTGATCATGCCGCAGCAGCGCCGCCAGAAGAAGTGGCAGGCAATGTTAAGCGAGCTGAAAACCGGAGACAAAGTGGTGACAAGCGGCGGCTTACGCGGCACTATTATCGCGCTGAAAGATGATTCGGTGCATTTGCGAGTTCCGCCCGATAATCTTCGGTTGGAAGTGACCAGGGCTTCGGTTGTGTCGGTGACCTCTCCGGAGGAAATTACCAAAACGGCTAGCAAATAAATTTCAGGATCAAGGCATAGCCGGGCTGATTTCCAGCTTCGGCGAGATATTTTGAAGAGTATTGAAATTCTAGGATGGACAAAGAATTCGCATCATGAATAAGAACTTAACTTGGAAACTCGTACTTAGCGTTGGAATCCTGCTGGTATTTCTGTTTGGCATTATTGGATTGCCCCAGAGTTTTTCTGGGCAGGGTTTGCTGGCTTCGTTGCAAAATCGCATTCATTTAGGCCTTGATCTAAAAGGCGGTACGCACTTGATCCTGCAAGTGCAAGTCAATGATGCAGTGAACGTCGACTCTGATAATGCTGTCGAGCGTTTAAAAGAAGATCTTCGCACTCACAAGATCAATTACGCCGAAATTTCCAAACCAGATCCAGCCAACAATCCTGACAAAATCGTAATTAAGGGCGTTGGACCGGAGGCGAGCTCCGATCTGCGCACTATTGTGAACGACCGTTTGCCAGAGTACAACCTTGCTTCTGGAGCAGAGAATACCTGGACGGTTTCGATGAAGCCGCAGGCCTTGACTGAGTTGAAGGACCATGCCGTTCAGCAGGCTATTGAGACTATCCGCAATAGAATCGATAGTTTAGGAGTCTCCGAGCCGACGATTCAGGAGCATGGGCTTGGCCAGTATCAAATTTTGGTGCAGTTGCCAGGCGTCGATGATCCAGCTCGGGTGAAAGAGATCATGCAGTCAACCGCGATGCTGGAGATCCGGCAATCGTTTGGCGGACCCTACTCCAGCGAACAGCAAGCTCTTCAAGAACATAACGGAGTGCTGCCGCCGGATACCGTACTGCTTCCGGGAAAGAACATGGGGTCAGCCGCAGCTGATAGTGGCCCAGTCTGGTACTTAATCTCGCGGTCTTCGGCTGTAACTGGTCGCGATTTACGTGACGCGCAGCCTAGCCGCAATGGCGACACCGCCCAGCCTTCTGTCAACTTCACCTTAACCGGGGAAGGTGGACGCCGTTTCGCAGCTTTCACGGGCGCTCACGTTGGCGATAACTTGGCAGTCGTGCTCGACAATAAAGTTCAGGAAGTTGCAGTTATTAAGAGCCAGATCAGTGACAGCGGCAATATCGAGGGCGGCTTCACCGAACAGAGCGCAAAGGATCTTTCGATGATTCTGCGGTCAGGCGCTCTCCCCGCTGGAATTAAATATCTGGAAGAGCGCACGGTTGGACCTTCGCTGGGAACAGATTCGATCCGTGCCGGAGTAGAAGCCGCTGTAATCGGGATGCTCGCGGTTTTGATCTTCATGCTGGTGTACTATCGCGGAGCTGGAATCAATGCGGATGTCGCATTGATTCTTAACCTGGTGATTCTGCTTGGCTTCCTTGGATACAGCGGCGCGACTCTGACTTTGCCGGGAATTGCCGGAGTCATTCTAACCGTCGGTATGGGCGTTGATTCCAATGTTCTGATTTTTGAACGCATACGAGAAGAGTTAAGAAACGGCAAGACCGCGCCCTCTGCGGTGGAGCAAGGCTTCAAGCATGCGTGGGTGACGATTGTAGATACTCACGTTACGACGATCGTTTCGGCCTTTATTCTCTTCATCTTTGGCACAGGGCCAGTACGCGGATTCGCGGTGACTCTGACCTTCGGTTTGCTGGCGAATCTGTTCACGGCAGTCTTCGTTTCGCGCATGATCTTTGATTGGATATTGAGCCGGAAGGCGCGCGGTGAAGCGTTAAGCATTTAAGTAATTGATTTAAGAATTAGCTAGATAAGGGGTTGGCAGGCGTGGAATTTTTTCGTAATCCGAATATAGATTTCCTGGGCAAAAAGTGGTATTTCATTGCCTTTTCTTTGGTGTTCAGCATCGCTGGCATCTTCTCCATGTTGTTCTGGCATGGTATTCCGCTGGGCGTCGATTTTCGCGGCGGCACGCTGGTTTACGTGAAGTTTGCCGAGACCCCCAACGACAAAGCAATTCGTGCTGCCATGGATAACGCCGGTTTGCACAACGCAAAAATCCAGACCTACGGTCCAGCGCAAAATAACGAAGTTCTGATCGACCTCGCCGAGCAGGAGACCAATGAGCAGGCGCTCGATAAAGGTAAGATCCAAATCATTAATGCGCTCGAATCGAACACTCCCGCCGGCAAGCAAGATCTAAATAATTCCAGCTCGCTTACTCTTCAAAGTTATTTGATGGACAAAGATCCTCTGCATGCCGGAACCGATGCTGCGCAAAGATACACGCAACAAGCGCAGGCCATTGTGAACCAACGCGACAAGGTTAAGGGCGGCGTGCTGAAATCGTTCGACGACTTGAAGGGAGCCGTTGATCCGGCGGTTTTGGCGTCCTTGCCCGACGGCTTTTTTGTCTCCAATTTTGGTGTGCGGAATGTCGAGATTGTGGGCCCTCAAGTGGGTGGCCAATTGCAGAAGCAAGCCATGCTGGCGACGCTCTATTCCCTGCTGGGAATGTTTGTCTATCTCGGTTTCCGTTTCGAATGGATATATGGCGTGGCCGCGGTCGTGACGGTTTTTCACGATACACTTATTACCGTAGGCGCTTTTTCTCTAACCAACCGCGCTATTTCACTTACGGTCTTGGCGGCGATTCTTACATTGATTGGATATTCGAATAATGACACTATCGTCGTTTTCGACCGTATTCGCGAGAATCTAAAGCTAATGCGGCGGGAAAAACTGTCGGATATCGTTAATAAAAGCATCAATCAGACCTTAAGCCGGACGATTTTAACCGCTGGATTGACCTTCCTGACTGTGGTAGCTTTGTTCCTCTTTGGCGGAGAAGTGTTAAATGGATTCTCCTTCGCTCTCGTAATTGGCATCCTAATCGGGACTTACTCGTCGATCGCCATCGCGGCCCCGATTTTGGTGGCTTATCAGGACTGGCGGTCGGAGCGTGGTAAGCCTGCGGTCGTGCTGGCGCCGGGCAAAGCGGGTGTTCGCCAGGAGAAGGTAAAAGTGAAGGCGTAGATCAACATAAGAAAAAGATTTTCAGCTCACGATTTTTGGTCCGCATAAAGAAAAACGGGAGCAAAGAAGACGCAGGCGGTGTCTAAGTGTACGTAGGGTGTAGGTAGGAGAAAAGCCTTATGTTTGAAGACAGCCTTATAGAATCAGGCGGCAAGCTGAAAACTAAGCGCGGTGCGACGACAATATTTTCGTTCGCGCTCGAAATCATACTCGTCGGGGTTTTGGTTCTTATCCCGCTTCTCTTCACTGAAGCGCTGCCGAAAACGCAGCTGATGACTTTCCTTGTGGCTCCGCCACCGCCACCCCCACCGCCACCGCCGCCAGCCGTTGCTCCCAAGGTGCCGAAGGTGGTCCAGACCAACATCGTTAATGACCAGTTACGCACACCTACTCGAATTCCCAAAAAGATTGAAATCATTAAGGAAGACGCGGCGCCGCCGCCAGTATCGTCCATGGCTGGCGTAGTCGGAGCCGTCGGTGTCCCGGGTGGTGCGGCAGGTGGCGTGATCGGCGGTATTATCAGCTCGACGCCGGTGGCTGTTCCCAAAGTTGCCACTCCGCAGCGCGTCCGTGTCTCGCAGGGCGTAACGCAGGGCTTGGTGTTGCGAAAAGTTCAGCCGAATTATCCACCTCTGGCCCGGCAAGCACGCATCCAAGGATCAGTGGTGTTGCAGGCTGAGATCAGTAAGACTGGGGATATCCAGAATCTGCGCGCTCTCAGTGGGCACCCGATGCTTACGCCAGCCGCTATCGAGGCTGTCAAGCAGTGGAAGTACAAGCCATATATTTTGAATGGCGAGCCGGTCGAGGTAGAAACGACAATTACCGTCAACTTTACTTTGGCGGGTGGTTAAACAATTCGATGTGCAGTGCGGTGTATTAAAAATCTTGCACGACAAGTTCCGAGGAGGAGAGTCAACTCATGTTCGTAGCTAACTTGGCAACACATTCGTTAATTCATGTTTCAACGGTCGCCACCTGGTTACAAGATAGTGGCGGCACGGTGCAATGGGATCCGCTCTCCCTATGGCGGCAAATGGGATGGATCGCAAGAATTGTCGTAATCATTCTCTTCATCATGTCCGGCTGGTCTATCGGCGTGATGATCGATCGCTGGATGGCTTTTAACGCAGCCCGCAAGCAGTCCCGTGCATTCGCCCCCGCAGTAGCCGGCGCGTTGCGAGATGGCAAGATCGACGAAGCCATCAAGGTCGCCGAGCGCAACAAGAAGAGCCACCTTGCCAAGGTTGTTACCGCTGGCTTGATGGAATTCCGCGCTCACCAGGAAAGCGGCGAAATTCCGGGAGAAACCATTGAAGCCTCGAAGCGCGCTTTGGAACGGACAGAAGCCATTGTGCACGCGGAACTGAAGCGTGGATTGGGCGGTCTGGCCACGATCGGTTCTACAGCACCGTTCGTGGGGCTGTTCGGAACCGTGATGGGTATTCTGAACGCCTTCCGTGAAATCGCCACCAACAAGACCACCGGTTTGGGTGCGGTCGCAGGCGGTATTTCAGAAGCGCTCGTCACCACAGCTATCGGTCTTCTGGTAGCGATTCCGGCCGTCATGATGTTCAACTACTTGACCGGGCGCGTGGAAGCGTTCGACGTGGAAATGGACAATTCATCGAGCGAACTGATCGACTACTTCCTGAAGCGTCGCGGCGCAGTTCGCCGGCCCTAACCTTCACGGCGGGCAGGTATTCGGATTTGAGTTGCGGCTGCGGCGCTGATAACTATTTACCAGTACCGTAGCCGATCCTCCAAGCTGAATCCCGTACCGAAGATGAAGCAGAACTCAAAGTAAAGATATTGCGGGAAGAAGGATCATTCAATGGCACTCGCAACGCGCAACGAAGGCGCAAACGTAAACTCAGATATTAACGTCACACCGATGGTGGATGTGATGCTGGTGCTGCTGATCATCTTCATGGTGATCACGCCCATGTTGCAGCACGGCGTCAGCGTAGATTTGGCAAAAGTGAACAATCCGTCTCAAATGCCGGATGCCGACAAAGAAGACGCTCTATTAGTCGCGGTGATGCGCGATGGCAGCGTTTATTTCGGAACTGATAAGCTTGCAGTTGACCAACTCACCGGCAAAGTAAAAGACAGGCTTACTAATAAGCTCGATAAGCGCGTCTACGTGAAGGCTGACGCACGAGCGAAATTTGGAGCGGTTGTAGGCGTGGTTGATGCTGTCCGGTCCGCTGGCGTAGACCAGCTTGGCCTGTTGACGGAGCAGAATAAGACGCCTCCACCTCCGCCGTCGAATAACAAACCGCAAAGCGGGCAATAAGTTTAAGCACTCGAGGAGATCGCTATGTCTATGGCAGTCGGCCCCAGCGGGGGCCAGAGCGCAAATATAAACGTCACGCCACTGATTGACGTGCTTCTTGTGTTGCTGATCATTTTTATGGTGATCACGCCACTGACTCCAAAGGGACTGGATGCGCTGGTACCGCAGCCTCCGCCACCTAATCAGCCCAAGAATGACACTCCTGACCGCACTATCGTTGTACAGTTAATTGACCGGGGATCGGGCGAAAATCCTGGCCTGAAGATCAACGGTGAAGATGCGACTTGGGATAACCTGCAAGACCGGCTTACTGATATTTTCAAGACTCGCGCCGAAAAAGTAATGTTCGTGAAGGGCGACGATAATGTTCCCTTTGCGAATGTAGCTAATGTCATCGACATAGCTCATGCCGCGGGAGTGGACAAAGTAGGATTGATTACCGCAAAGATTGAAGCGGGCGGTTAATATTTAGAGCACACAGCCCGGGGAAAACTTCCCGGGCTGCTGTGTATTCCGACCCGTATTATCTGAAAGCCTAGGGAGAACTCACAAGGCAATGAAAAAAAGCTTACAAATACTGACCCTTATTGCGGTCGGTTTAGCAATTCTATCCACTACGGGTTGCGACAAGTTACGCGCCCGCGACCAATTAAATAAAGGCGTTGCCGCTTACAAGAACGCAAAGTACGAAGAGGCCATCAATCACTTTCAGGAAGCAGTCCACCTGGATCCCAGCCTCACCAATGCGCGTCTCTATTTGGCCACAGCTTACGCCCAGCAGTACATCCCGGGCGTTGACACTTCCGACAACATGCGTAATGCAGACCAGGCCGTAGAGCAGTACAAGGCGGTGTTGGAAAAAGACCCCAAGAACGTAAACAGCGTAAAAGGGATTGCCTATCTGTATCTTCAGGAAAAGAAGTTCGAGGACGCCAAGACCTACTATCGCAAGGCGCTGGAGATCGATCCCAATGATCCAGAACCTTACTACTCTGTCGCCGTCATCGACTGGACACAAAGTTACCAGCCACGGATGGAAGCCCGCGCCAAGCTGGGCCTGAAGCCGGAAGATCCGCTGGCTACCAAGAAGGACAAAGAAGCACTGAAGGTTTGTGCAACGCTGAAGGATAAAAATCTGGGCGTGGTGCAAGACGGCATTGATAACCTGAATAAGGCGCTGCAACTGCGTCCCGATTATGATGACGCAATGGCGTATTTGAATCTTCTCTATCGGGAGAAAGCCGATGTCGAATGCACTGATCCGGCCGCACGTACGGCTGATTTGAAGACCGCCGATGAGTGGGTGGATAAGACCATGGCCACGAAGAAAGCGAAGGCAGAAAAGCAGACGGGCAACCAGGGAATTGTGCTGGATCAAAAGCAGTAGCAGAAAGTTGCGATAAAGACCCTTCAGTGTTGAAGGGTCTTTATTGTTTTTACAGTGTCTTCCTGAGGGAGTGTTCTTCTTCGCAAAGCGAAAAAGAAACGATTCGAAGGACCCTGCTAAATTTATGCCCAACGTGCTTCCTTCGGGAGTTTGGGGCACAATCTTCAAAGTTAATAAGAGTAGGGATGCTTCGACTCATTTTCCTTTCGCAAAGCGAAAGGAAAATTTCGCTCAGCATGACAGTGCACGCCTTACATCCCCTTCGTGTACAGGTCAACTTCTAATCCGCTGAAATCTTCTGCGCTGACCTTCTGGTAATTGTTGCCATTCAAAATTCTAATCAACGTAGATGCCGTAGCATCCAGACCGGCAGGTTCAGAGGCATGCGATAAGACCAGCCACACACGAGGGGAATCGGGGATTATGCTTGCAAGTTTCTTGTAATCGGGTTTTTCGACAAAATCCAGAAATGTAATGCGCTTGCCATGATTCGGATAAATTACCACGGGATCAAGCGGAGACACTCCGTGAAGAGAGTGATAGTACTCATAAGGCATCCTGCCCATAGCTACGTGGAAGATTAGCGCATCTCCAGCCTTGGATTGCGAGAGAAGGTAGCTGGAAGCTGCACGCCAGTTGTCCCGTTGTAAATCGAAATCATGTCGATAGTATCCCCGTGTACCCTGTATGGAGAGAGCGATAAAGATAAGCAGGGCGGGAACCAGTAGCCATGGGAAACGAATGCGGCTCAGTCCAGCAGCGGCTAAAAGAAGCAGGGGGGGCAGGCACAGAATAAAGTAGCGTGGCAGAAATAATGGCCGGGCGAAAGAAAGCAGAAAGACAAAAATTATAGGGAAGAGCAACCAGAGCAAAAGAAAGTGCGAACGCCAGGCATTGAGTGCGCCCATTTCGCTGCTTTCGGATTGACGCACAAGAAGTCCGGCAACACAAGCGATTCCGTAAGCGCACAGCAATATCCAGCCACCATTGCCAGTGATGCGTAGTCCTAGTTCCGCCAAGTCCTTCAATCCGGGCCGATGAATCCAGCGCAGTGGTCCCGCACCAGTTGTGGCGACGAACAATATTACGGGCGAGATGAGAAGCGCAATCCAGCGCCATGTAGCTTTCAAAGAAGCTGGAACTGCTGTCTTAGGCCAATATCGCGCAGATATCCAATGAGCAATGATCAGCAATGCCGAATAAAAGTGGGCGTAAACTGCGGTGCTGCTGAAAGCAATGTAGGCAATTCGGTTTCTGCGCGAAGGAGTTTCTAGGTATTTGAGAAAATAAAAACTCGAGCACACGCAGAGAAGCACCATCAATGAGTAGCTGCGAGCCTCTTGAGAATAGCGGATATGATAAACATTAACCGTGAGCAATGCCGCTGCGATCACGCCTATGCGGGAATCGAACAGCTTTCGACCTAGAAAATAGAGCGCTGGAACCGTCGCCACTCCGATAATCACCGACAACGAACGCACATAAAACTCGCTGCTCCCGAAGTGAAGCCAGGGGCGAAGCAGCAGATAATACAGCGACATGTTCGCTTCACGCCGCCAAAGAATTCGTAAAAAGTTGATCCAGTCCAGGCGGGCAATTCCCACGCTCATTCCTTCATCAAACCAGAAGGTTTTGGCCGCGAGCGCGTGAAAGCGAAGGATTGCGCCACAGACAATAATTGCGGCTAGTAGTGCGCAATTCCAAGGGCCTGAACTCAACGGCGATAAGCTATTTGACGGCAGGCTCTCACCAGTTCCGCCAGCTCCTACGGAATTGTCAGCGTCGGCGGAAGGGCCACTCGTGGTTTTCACGGAACGTCTATGTTATCTCGAAACCGAAAGGCTCCGAGCAAAACTCCGGTAAAATAGCAAATTCGCTGCAACGTGCACATCGTCGCGGGGAACTAATAGTAACTATGTTTAAGAAGATACTCATTGCGAATCGCGGAGAAATTGCAGTCCGGGTAATACGGGCTTGCCGCGAGCTGGGAATCACCTCAGTCGCTGTTTATTCGGATGTAGATCGTGCCGCTCTGCATGTTCTCAAAGCGGATGAAGCCTATCACATTGGTCCGGCACCGGCTTCGGAGTCGTACTTGAATATCTCCAAAATCCTCGATGTAGCTAGACGAAGCGGCGCGACCGCGATTCATCCCGGCTATGGATTCCTTTCCGAGAATGCGAAGTTTGCCAAAGCCTGCACTGATGCTGGAGTAAAGTTCATCGGTCCAACTGCGGCATCAATGCAAATGATGGGATCAAAAACGCGAGCTCGGCAACACATGGAGACAGCTGGCATTCCGTTCGTTCCAGGCACATTGCGCGGCCTGGAGTCGATCGAGCAAGCAGAGCAGATCGCCCTAAAAATCGGCTATCCAGTAATGCTCAAAGCTGCTGCCGGAGGTGGTGGCAAGGGTATGCGGCTAGTGAACGTGCCAGCAGATCTCAAATCTTCCTTGGAATCAGCCAAAAGCGAGGCACAGCGGGCGTTTGGTGATGATGAAGTTTACATTGAGAAAGCGATTCTGAATCCGCGGCATATTGAAATGCAGATTTTGGCTGACGAACACAGCAATACTGTCTATCTGGGTGAACGAGAATGCTCGATCCAGCGCAGGCATCAGAAAGTCATCGAAGAATCGCCCTCTGCGGTAGTCGATCCAGAGTTGCGCCAGAGAATGGGAGAAGTCGCGGTGCGTGTTGCAAAAGCCGCAAATTACACCAATGCTGGAACAATCGAATTTCTGCTGGATCAGAATAAGAATTTCTACTTCCTTGAAATGAATACGCGCTTGCAGGTTGAGCATCCCGTGACGGAACTGGTCACTGGTCTCGATCTTGTGCACCTGCAAATTCGAATCGCAGCCGGAGAGGCTCTGCCGTTCTCGCAAGAGGATGTTCGTCTTCGCGGGCACGCGATTGAATGCCGCATCTACGCCGAAGATCCTGACAACAACTTTTTCCCGAGCCCCGGCAAAATCACGCTACTTAAAGAGCCAGGTGGCCCAGGAATTCGGGAAGACAGCGGCATGTACGAAGGGTGGACGGTGCCGCTCGACTACGATCCCATGCTCGCCAAACTGATTAGTTATGGCAGCGACCGCGCACAAGCGATTGCGCGCTTACAGCGGGCACTGGACGAGTGTTTTATTGGCGGAATCAAAACCAACCTTCCGCTTTTTCAACGTATCGCGAGTGATGATGACTTCAAAGCAGCGAAGCTAGACACCGGTTATCTGGACAGGCTACTGCAATCTAAGCGGTTCGCAGGTGAACAGTCTCACGATGATGATGACATAGTTGCAATTGCCGCAGGGCTATTCGCGGCAGATGCAACGTCCATGGGCCAAGGCAACGGTTCGCAGTCGCTTTCCGTAAAAATGAAATCCGACGAAAATATCTCAGAGTGGAAGAAGGTATCCAGACTGGAAGCATTGCGCTGAACGCTACAAGCTGAACGCTACAACAAGATTGCAGCCCTGGGCTAGAAATATGATCTACGAAATCATCATCGATGCAAATGCGAAGAAACGCCGGCTCGATCTGAACCGTGAGGGCGACGGCTGGAAATGCGTGCTGGATGGCCGCGAAATCCTCATCGACGTGCTTAGCACCCAAGCCGATATTCTTTCATTGCTGATTGACAGGAAGGTATATGAGGTCAAGCGTGAGCGCAGCGCCTCCGGCCAATATCTCTGGATAGGCAAGACGCGCTACCAGGCTGAAGTCCGCGATCCCCGCTCATTGCGCAGTCGCAACAAAGCCGCAGGAAACGACAGTGGTCCAAAGAAATTAGCTGCGGCAATGGCCGGGAGGGTCGTTCGAATGCTCGTTGCAGAGAAGGAAGAAGTGGACGCAGGTCAGGGAATTGTCGTAGTTGAAGCTATGAAAATGCAGAACGAGATCAAGTCACCTAAGAAAGGCGTCGTCCAAAAAATCCTTGTTTCGCAAGGCAGTACAGTGAATGCGGGAGATATTCTCGCAATCGTTGAATAATTGGCAATCTAACCTTATTTCACTGTGCCGTTCGTCTCGAGAATCTTTTCCGCCATGTAATTTTGCACTTTTGCCTGATTTCGAATGACTTCGTAATAGGCCGCTTTCAGCAGTTGCTCACGATGATCCCGAAGCTGCGTCCGTATAGCTTCTTTCACCCGAGGGTCCGAGAATTCCCGTTGTCCGGCGGGTTCCTTCGCAAGCAGCTTCACAATTTGAAAACCAAACAACTGCTTTGTCCGGGGATCGATCACCGTAATGATCGGACTATACTGTCCAGCCTTTAACTTGAGAACCGCATCGCGAGTGGCAGGATCAGTGCGGCTGAGGCCCGATTCAGGCGTGAAGCCCAGGTCGCCGCCGTTGGCTGAAGTTTCGGCATCTTCGGAGTAGTTCATGGCCAGCGTGCCGAAATCGTCTCCGCTTTCCAGCCGGTTCATCACCATCTGGATCTTTTTGCGAGCGTCCGCCTCATTTTGTGCTTTTCCACTCTGATTGCGCATTTGTGGATTCGGCAGAGGAGTTACAAAGATCCGCGCCAGATGATATTGCGGCTCGATAAAGTTGAATTGAGATTTGTGGGTATTGTAATAATCCGAGATATCCTGATCGGTGATATTGATCTTGGAATTCACTTCCTTGTTCATCACTTTATCGATGGTCAGTGAACGGCGAATGTCGCGTTTGAAATCGTCGGCAGTAATGTTCTTTTCTTTCAGCTTGTCGGCGAATTGCTCGGCGGTATAAGGCGACTTGATCTCATTCAGTTTGCGATCGACTTCGTCATCGGTCGCCAGGAGGGCCAGCTTTTCGGCGCGACGCATCAGGATTTCGTTATCAATCAGCTCGCGCAGAATGCTCAGACGAAGGCTGGTCGCTTGTTCTCCGACGGGTGCGGGCTGCTGGGAACCGGAGGTTTGGTTCTGGTAATACTTTTCGACTTCGGTCCGGTAAATTTTATGCCCGTCAACACTCGCGGCAACGTCATCTCCACCTTGCTTGTTAGTACAGCCGATGAAGGGGACGAGAATTGTTATGACACAAAGAGCCAGCCAACCTCTTCCAGAGTTCTTTTTCAAATGAATCCTCACAACCTGAATGGTGGGAAATCTCGCAATTCTACAAACAACTGATCTTGGATTCTAGCCGACTACTTGCTTGCCCCTGTCACTCCCGGACTTGCAGTCCCTGGATGTGAAGGAGCAGGCACCCCGGCCTGCGCCAAAGCATCATCGAGCATACTGCGCAATTCGCCAGCAGGAAGTGCGCCATCAACTTCGCGCCCATTGATAAACATGGTTGGAGTCGCGCTGACCCCCGCGTTATCGCCTTCCTTAATGGAGGCTTTTACTGCGTCATCGTTTTGTGCCTTAACGCAAGCCTGGAGTTTGGCGGTGTCAACCCCGTGTTTCAGGCCTTGTTCGGCCGTGATCCGGTCAAGTGCCGCGAACTGTGCGTCCCGGCCTTTCTCCGAGTTAACAACCGACTGATTGGCATGAATGTAGTCCGCGAAGTCCCAATACGCATCGTTATTCTGCGTTGCCAGACAATTGGCATCTACGGAAGCATGAATCGCCCAGGGATGGATTTCCGCCAATGGATAATCCTTGTAGACAAAAGCGATACGATCGCCATATTCCTTCAGCAGCTCCGGAAATAACGTCTGGTGAGCCCGCGAACAATAGGGACATTCGAAGTCGTCATAATTTACGACAACCACCTTGGCATCTTTGTTCCCGCGGACTGGCCGGCCCTTAATATCAATCTTCTTCATCACTTCGGCATAGGGATCCTGGCTGAGATCGAGTTTCGTAACCCGGACCAAAGTCTTATTGTCTTTTGAGAGCAGGAAGTCGAAGGTCTGTTTTTTCTCCCCGCTATCGAATGTTATGGTTAGCGCGTCATAATTCGTGAATTCGCTGGGCTTGAGCGATCCCACCAATATTTTCACATTAGGTGGAACGGTATAGTGGCTTCGCACCTGCCGCTCAATACGCTGAGACACATCCGGAGATATGGATGGAACGGCATCACCGAAACTAATTCCCACCAAAAGCAGCAAACCAACTAAACGCCAAAACTTCACTGGAAACCCCACTTTTACGCTGTACGTAAAGGAAATTATCTCACAGGGACGGAGGCATGACGTGCGATATAGAGCCTAAATTGAAGGTTTATCCGCGCCTCCGTGGTGAAATTGTCGCAAACGGTTTATCCTCAATTGCTGCCTTGGAGGCGCTCTCATGAAAGGTGTTTTTCGTGTTCTGACGATTGTTACGCTTACCGCCGCCGCTTGGTCTCAGCAAACAGCTGAGCCAAAGACGCCTGCGGCAACCCCACCACAAACCAAAGATCCCGTTGCCACCTCGATTCGCACGCTCTTTCCCCGCCAACAGAAAAATATTCTGGCCGCCATTGAAGCCATGCCCGCGGATAAATTTTCCTACAAACCCACGCCCGACCAGATCACTTTTGGTCATCTCGTGGTACACATCACCGAATCTAATAACTCCCTCTGTGCAAAGGTCGCAGACGTTCCCGCGCCCAAAGCTGCTGAGGTTAAAGACACTGACCCCAAAGACAAACTGCTCGCTGCGGCAAAGGCGTCCTTCGATTTCTGCGGTGAGGCTACCAGCAAAATGGACGACTCAAAGTTAGGCGACAGCGTCGAGCTTTTCGGAGGACATCAGTTTCCCCGCGCCATGGCAGCGCTGGGATTGGCAAGCGGTTGGGCCGATCACTACGGAGCAGCCGCAATGTATCTACGCTTGAATGGAATATTGCCGCCGACAGCTCAACCGAAGAAGTAGCAAAACTACCTGGGGGATAGCCAAAGCGTCTGTCCCCTACTACATCCCTCAGCTTGAACTTCAATCCGCATTGCTATGCCAGAATAATTTTGTTCCCTGGTTCCTCTGTCGTAGCAATCGATTGCCTCTCCGGAAATTGTGCGAACAAAAAATCCACGAAGGCCCGTGACTTGGGTCTTCCGTTAGTTCGTCCAAAAGCCATGCGAATCAGGAATACTAGGGCGCGTAACACATCTGCGTCGCGCAGCCGCGAGTGTCCCGTATGCTTTTGTTCTGCTTCCCGGTATTCCTTCACCATGATCTGTAATTCAGACACAATGTTCTGTTGGCTCACATTCGTAATTGGCGACGCGTAGAAAAGCCCCGAGTTTGCCAGAGTTTCGTAGGTTTTCGCGAGCGTCGTCAGAGCTGCGATCAAATCGGTGTCTTTGAGGGATCGATCAGAACGAGCGCTCTTGGCAAGAGCAAAACTCAATCCCAACAGCAAATGCTCCTGCTCATATAGAAATTGCTCACCAATCTCAACCTGAGGAAATAATTCGGATTGATCTAAATCCTGTAGCGGACGTGATTTTTCATGCTCTCTCGCTTGTCGCAGGTAAACGCATTCGCTGGGGCAATCCAGCGTAACCTCCCGGCTTTCGCCGCAGCATTGTGGACAGATTCGTCCGTGAATGGCAGGACAGAAACGCTTTTCTTTACGTTTTTGACAGATGGCACAACTCAATGACTCGAACTCCTGCCTGCATTATGACACGCGAAGAGAAGACTCTGGACGACGGCTGGCAACCCTGTCGGCCTTTGAAATCGCGGCTTCCAGTAAGGTTGAAGCGTAGGAAATGCGTTTTTTGTGGCCTTTTTTGATTCCTCACCAGAAAAAACAGCATAAAATGCGGGGAATACGCTATTTTTCCACAGCTAGTGAGTATAAGATGCTGGCATCGCAGGAAAATTCAGATCGTAGATTCACAGGAGGATTCATGGCTGCAGGTTTGACCAAGACTCAACTCGTCCGTCATCTGGCGGAGAAGGTAGAAGTCAATAACAAGACAGCGGCAACATTTTTGGAGCACCTAGCTGATACCGCTATCAAAGAAACCAAGAAGAATGGAGTATTCGTAGTTCCTGGCATCGGCCGCCTGGTAAAGGCGCATCGCAAGGCTCGTGTGGGGCGCAACCCGCAAACCGGCGAACCAATTCAAATCAAAGCGAAGACCGTGGTGAAGTTCCGCGTGGCGAAGGCCGCGAAGGATGCAATCGCCCCAGCTCCGGCAAAGAAGTAGTTTTTGATTTTAATGTGAAGTGAAAAGGCCGGCATAAAGCCGGCCTTTTGTTTGATTGCCGAATCGGTCAGGTTCGGTATCATATGATTCACTTTCCATACTCATTCTTCACAACCGCTCCGCCCTTCATTACGAATTTCACATGCTCCAGCGTGGTTACATCTTGCAGCGGATCGCCATCCACCGCAATAATATCCGCCCACTTTCCTGGCTCGATGGCCCCGACTTTGCCCGCCCATCCCAGTAGATCTGCCGCATTGATCGTCGCTGCCTGAATTGATTGCAACGGCGATAAACCTAGTTTCACCATCACTGCGAACTCATGGGCGTTCAAACCATGCGGATAAACCGCGGCATCGGTGCCAAAGGCGACTTTAACTCCGCTGGCAAAAGCATGGGCGATATTCTTTCGTGCGGCTGGCATAACTTCTTTGGCTTTAGCCAAGATGAATGGCGGAACGTGCAGGCTATCGGCGTTCGCAAGAAACCAATCTCCCAGATAAAGGGTTGGAACCAGATACGTGCCATTTTTCTTCATCTCAGCAATCGCGGCATCATCGATGTACGATCCATGTTCAATAGAGTCGACGCCAGCTTCGGAAGCCCACAGGATTCCTTGCGCGCCGTGAGCATGTGCTGCAACTTTGCGCCCGAGTCGATGGGCATCGGCAACGATGGCCTTCATCTCCTCCAGCGTGTACTGCGATGCCTGTGCGCTGTCGCCCATGGAAAGCACGCCGCCGGTCGCACAAATCTTTATTAGGTCCGCACCGTACTTAATAGTCTCTCGGACCTTATGTTGCACCCCTGCGATTCCATCAGCCACGCCATCCCCCACGGCGTGATATTCGGAAGGGAGCATATTGTTATCGCAGTGTCCGCCCGTGATGCCAAGAGCAGGCCCGCTCACTAACATTCGAGGTCCCGGAACATCACCCGCATTGATCGCGTCCCGCAGCGCAACGTCGCTATAACCATCCGCTCCAACATTACGCACTGTCGTGAAACCAGCGTCAAGCGTGATGCGGGCATTCTTGGCGCCCGTTAATGTTGCGCGTGGAACCGATATTGCCAAGCCCTCATACCCAACATCCTTAGGATCCCCCGTGAGATGAGTATGCGCATCAATCAGGCCAGGCAGAACAGTGGAATTCGGAAGGTCGATAATCTGATCCGAGGCAGAGGTCTTAGTCTCCGTCATCGGACCCACGCTGATAATCTTGTCACCATCGATGACGATAGCTTGATTCGATAGCGTCTTCCCGCTGCGCACATCGAGTACGTGCCCTGCCCGGATCACAGTACGCTTCCCAGGCTCCGGCGACGCGCTTTGCGCCGCCGCCATAATTCCAAACATCAGAGCGATGATCGCCAAGACAAAGATCCGCAACAAAGTTTTTCTCATTAAGCTCCTGTGATTCGGTATATAGGTTTTCCAGCCGGGCAAAATCTATTTTTCTGCATTAAGTACTGCGTCCACCTCAATCTCAACCAGCATTTCTGGAGAAATCAGCGCCTTTACTTCCACCATACTCGTCGCCGGACGAATGTCCCCAAAGAATTCTCCATGCGCTCTTCCAATTTGTTCCCACAACGATATGTCGGTCACAAACATGCGCGTACGCACTACATCTTTCAAAGTAGCGCCCGCCTTATGCAAAGCGGTTTGGATATTCTTGATCGTCTGTACTGTCTGTGCGTAAGCGTCACCCATGCCGACCACCTTTCCATCCGGGCCAGTCGCTGTAGTTCCGGACACATAAACATGTATCCCAGTCTTCACCGCACGCGAGTAACCAACGATTGGCTCCCATGGTGTTCCACTCGAAATATTCATTCGTTGCATAGACAATTTGAATCTCCTTCGAAGCAGATCATTGTACCTGTATCATCAAGTGATTAGCAGTCAAGCCTTTGCGCTGCCAAGTCTCGCGATGAAACCTTCTTCAAACTTTTGTTGTCTAACAGAGAGTGGAGCGACTTACGAAAGTTACTTGTATTCGCGGGAGAGCTGCGATAAATATCGCGACATGCCGATGAAATCCTTGCGTGATGCAGGTTTTCAAGGAGGCCCAGCATATGGTCCCAGAATCACATCCGCTGCAGGAGCTTTTTAAAGAACTCGTAGCCCGGCACTATGCCGAAGAGATCGGAATCCGCGATCCCCAGATTGTGAATTATGTCGCGCACCTGCTTACGGAATTCTGCGAAATCGAGCAGCTCTTTAAGATCCACAACGTAGCTGGCAAGCCCTTATCGGATGTTGGAGAAATGCTGGTTGAATCGGACCCCGTATATGGGCCCGCGCCTTCTTTCGACCGTGAGCGCCAGGTGCGCAAACATATCGGTGACTACACGCTGTTTTTTGCGGGAATGTTTCCTGAGAGCATCAATCACTATCGCTTGCGCCGGAACCGGGTGGAAGGTTTTATCGATTGGATGAAAGCGGGAAAAGAAAGCTATTACATCGTTTCCAAATTCGAACACTTCGAATACACCAAAGTGGCGCCCATGTTCGCCAGTCTCTCGCGCCAATTTGAGCAATGCGTCTTTGGCCTAAACCGGGTCAAGAACGATTTGCAAGAAATGCAGCATCCAATCGTGCGGCGTGCGAATGAGTTGCTGATGTAATTCTCACTGCTCACGGAGGCTAAAGACAAAGCTAAAATGCGCATGTACTGTCGCCTTTCTCTCTCTACGCACTTTGCGAACTCTGCGTACTTTGCGGTTAATTTAAGCTGTGCCTCTTCGATAAAAGCTCAACACTGCATCTCCTTGCACCAGCTTTCGATAACGAACGAATTTTCCAGGATTCTCTCCTGGGTCAAACCTCTTTTCGTGCTCCGCAATAACTACTCCCTCTGGCTTCATAACCCTTAACCCAGCGAGAGCCTCAAGTGTCTTTCCATATAGTTCAGTCAAAGCATACGGTGGATCGAGAAATGCGAAGTCCGCATCGACTCCTTGCTTAGCAAGGCTTCCGAAGCCGCGAATGGCATCTTGTTGGAGCACGTTAAATCCCAATTCAATTTTCAGAGATTGCAGATTTTTCCTGATCAATTCAGTGGCAGGCTTTGATTCCTCGACGAAGTGCACCATCTTCGCCCCGCGGCTAAGCGCCTCGATGCCGACAGCGCCAGTTCCCGCAAAGAGATCAAGCCAAACAGTTCCCGTGAGTGCCGCGGGATTTCCGGCAGTTAGGATATCGAATAAAGTCTCCCGCAAGCGGTCCGAGGTAGGACGAATCTCCGCCCCCTTCAATGACTGCAAAATCCGGCTTCGATATTTACCCGCTATCACCCTCATGCGATGATTGTTGCTTCGCTAGTACGAACACCTTCGACTGCTCACCCGCATTCCCTGACGACACACCAGCATCTAAATATATAGAATGTAAGTGAGGCACTTTAAGTCCTACATGAGAAATTGGTCCATTCCCGCAGGGCGGCTTTTCGGAGTACAGATCCGCATTCATTTGACATTTATTTTGCTGCTCGCTTTTGTCGTTGGCTCCGAAGCGGCTTCCCACACAACTACCAGTCCCGCTCGCAGCATGGCTCTGGTGGGTATCATTTTTGGCTGTGTCGTTCTTCATGAACTGGGGCACGCGCTGGTCAGCCAGCGAGCCGGCATCCCGGCAAAGGCAATTATCCTCTTGCCAATTGGCGGAGTTACTTTGCTCGACGAAACTCGCGATCCGCTCGCTCCCGGCACTGCCACATGGAAGCGTGACATTCGTATCGCCCTTGCCGGTCCCGCAGTTAATTTGCTAATTGCGGCCGCAGCCGGAGGCATTCTTCTCGCAGTCGCGCCTGAGATCCAGCTCTGGGCGCAGCCGTATGTTACCTCGACGAATTTACCTCGCAGCCTGGTATGGGCCAATGCCTGGCTCGCGGTTTTCAACCTGCTGCCGGCTTATCCAATGGATGGTGGGCGGGTTCTGCGTGCGATCTTTAGCCGCCACATGGATCCAATGCGCGCAACCAAGCGTGCCGTATCCATTGGACAAACCCTGGCAACACTGATGATGGTCGCTGGAATGTTTACCACTCCATGGCTGACCATGATTGGCGTTTTCCTCTTTGTCGCTGCCCAACTCGAAGAGCGGTCAGTAGTTTTTCAATCCGTACTTGAAACCGTGCATCTCGAAGACGTGATGCTCACCGATTTTGCCACGCTCTCGCCTGCCGATACTCTTGAAGACGCGCTGGAGAAAGCAGTTCACTCGCTACAAGATGATTTCCCAGTGATCCGTGGAAGCGATATGGTAGGCGTAATTTCCAGGCAAAAGATCTTGCAGGCTTTGCGTGCGGAAGGTAACGGCTACGTGCAAGCGGTCATGAACCGCATCTTTGAAGTCGCCCAAAAAGGCGAATCGCTTTCTTCGGCATTCCGTAAGTTGACCGCCCGGAACCTGAGTATCATTCCGGTTGTAGAAGACCAGCGGCTGATCGGCATTGTGACTTTGCAGAACCTCATGCACTCAATGTCTCTCTTGGCGGAAAGCCGCAAACTGCGCAAAGCCGCTTTAAATTCCTAGCGATGATATTCACGCAGGGACAGCCGCCCCCGCTGTCCAACGGACTTAAAATCTAAACACCACGCCAATCGATGGCTCAGCCAAATGCCCTTTTGCTCCGGTTAGAAATCCTGTTCCCTCGAAATCGGGAGCCTTATAGGCCAGCCCCCGGTATTGCAAGCGAATTGCAACATGGGGAATCACGCGGTAATCTGCACCGCCGCCGTAAATAAACGCAAGTTCCGTTTGATTCACCACAGCTACCGGCAACTGCAGAGTATCGATATAAGTATTGCCCGGCTTGAATTTAAGCGCGCCAGCGCCAACAAACACAAATGGCTCCAGTTTCCGGTGCTGGAAGAAGTTTAAAACGTAAGCGCCCGTGTATTCGCTAATGGTCGTTTGAATCCGGAACTCATTTGTCCCTTCGGTGTAAATTTGCGAATCTCGCGTATGTCCATAATTGAATTCGAGGGAACTGCTTGGAGTGAATCTATAACGGAAACTCGCCACCACCGCCCCTGAGTTGGTGGGATTGAGCACCGTGCCATTTCCAGTAGATTGCTTGGTGATTACTCCCGCTGCTCCAATACTTACGTCAAATCGGCCGTCTTCCTGCGCGCTAGCGGTTACCGCTCCGGCCAATATAAAAAATAAGAATACGAAAAACTTCACCCCTGCTCTTTTAGGCATCAATCGTCCTCTTGCAGTGTCTGGAATGTTTAGCTTAATTCTTAGATGCAATGTCTCTCAGATTTACAACGGCTAAGATTACACCGATTAGAGCTTCGAAGATGTACAGCTAAACGCGTCTGATCCGGCATTGTTCTGTGAGTCTCCGTACTCTGTGGTTAAAATCTTTGCCATAGAATTGTCCACGCTTACGTAAGGCAGACGCCCTCGAGCGGAGCCGAAGATGGGTCTCCATTCACTTCTCATGTTTGTCATGCTGAGCGAGATTGTCATATTGAGCGAAGGTTGTCATGTTGAGCGAGGATTGAGCTTCGCATCGCGAAGCTCAACCACAGTCGAAACACCCCTACCCGGCCCATTCATGTGACTATCAAAAATTGACCCTCATTCTCTATCACTTACGTAAGACAGCCGCCCTCGCGAGCGGAGCCAAAAATGTCTCCATTCACTTCTCATGTTTGTCATATTGAGCTAAGATTGTCATGTTGAGCGAGGATTGAGCTTCGCATCGCGAAGCTCAACCACAGTCGAAACACCCCTACCCGGCCTATTCATGTGACCTATCAAAATTGACCCACATTCTCGATCACTCACGTAAGACAGCCGCCCCTCGAGCACCGCTCCCCACGCATTTAATCTAAAACAACCTGATCGCCTTGGCCTGATCGATTCCTTGCACTTGTCGCAACTCAATTAACACGGCCTCGGCTACCGTCCCATCTACCTGAACGACTGCAATAGCTTCACGCGTAGCACCCGCTTTCGCTTCTCGTCGTCCTAATGAGAAATTGGCGATATTGATCCCATGCCTCCCCAGAATTGTGCCGACCTTTCCAATCACACCCGGCACGTCCTGGTTGCGCATGAAAATCAGATTGCTTCCGAGAGGCGCCTCAATATCGATTCCATCCACATGCAAAAGGCGAGGCGTTTCCTCGCGCAACACTGCGCCTTTCACGATGTGCTCTTCCTTCTGCGCTTTGACGGAAATCGAGAGCACACTGCCAGCGCCACCCTTCGGTGCCTTGGTCTTTCGCTCCTCATGAATCCGCAATCCGCGTGACGCGGCAATTGTCGCGGAGTTTACCAGGTTGGCTTTTTCGTCCAGGGTTTCATTCAGAATTCCTTTTATTGCCGCATTGCGGATAAGTTCCGTCTTCCATTCCGCAATGTGGCCACTGTAGCTGAGAGAAATGTCTTCCAGCGTTCCTTCGCTGACTTGCGCCAAAAACGTTCCCATCCTCTCGGCAAGCACGGTGTAAGGCTGGATTTCTAAATACTCCTCGTGTGAAACCGAAGGTACGTTCACCGCGTTCTGGATCACGCCATGTTTCAAATATTCTTTCACTTGCAACGCAATCTGCTGTCCCACCGCTTCTTGTGCCTCGTGAGTCGAGCCGCCAATATGAGGGGTGAGAATCACATTGTCCATTCCAAAGAAAGGAGAATTCTTGGGAGGCTCCTGGGCGAATACATCCAGAGACGCGGCTGCCACTTGCCCCTGTTTCAAAGCTTCGGCCAGCGCAGCCTCATCCACCAATTCACCACGTGCGCAATTGACCAGCCGCACGCCTTTTTTCATTTTCTTGAGTGATTCGGCATTGATCATGCCGGCAGTTTGCGGAGTCAGGCCAACATGAAGCGTGAGATAATCCGCGACCGCATAAACTTCATCGAGTGCTACCGTACGAATTCCTTGCTCCTTAGCCACAGACGCGGAAACAAAAGGATCATGCGCGACCACTTCCATTCCAAACACTCGCGCTCTTTTGGCAACTTCCATCCCAATTTTTCCCAAGCCCACGATGCCCAGAGTCTTGCCTCGAAGCTCAGATCCTTGCAGCGTTTTTTTGTCCCACTTTCCCGCATGCATCGACTGCGTCGCGCGGGGAACAAAACGCGCCATGGCCAACATCACCCCCAGTGTGTATTCCGCCACTGCGACCGCGTTGCCACCGGGAGTATTCATCACGGCAATGCCCTTGCGCGTGGCAGCATCGAGTTCGACGTTATCTACTCCAACTCCGGCCCTGCCAATCACTCGCAGCTTGGGAGCATGTTCGAGTAGTGCAGCATCCACCTGCAAAGCCGACCGTACAACCAGCGCGTCAGCAGTCGCCAAATGTTCGTTAAGTTTTCCATCCAATTGCTCGGGGGTAATGACTACCCACTCTGGTTCCCGCAGCAAATTGACAGCCGAATTCGAAATCTTCTCTGCAACGACGATTTTCATAATGAATAAGTCCTTTGGCTCTAATGATTTCAGCAACTTTGTAATATTGCTAACAAGCTGATTACAAAATGATTACACACACCTGACACTTCCGCCTGATCCGCTGCTTACACTGCATTCCATTGGCACGAAAAATCACACGTGAGGGAAAGTCATGAAACTCAGCTTGGTTATCCTACTTACAATCCTTGCCGTCGGATGCGGTGGCTACGGATCTAACAACGTATCCACAACGGGCGCTGCTTCCAATATTTCCGCTCTGGTACCGAACAACACCGGAGCCGGGGCGCCAGCGTTTATGCTCACCATCAATGGTAGCGGCTTCAGCGCCAACTCCGTGGTTTTCTTCAATGCCACTGCTGAACCAACTACTTTTGTAAACGCCACTCAGGTAACGGCGATGATCCCAGCTACGGCGGTTGCAACTGCCGGAGCCATGCCCGTGTATGTTCGCGTAACCACTGGCGGTGGAATGTATGGTCCAACCAGCCAAAATTCGAACACCGTAAACTTTACCGTGAACTGAAGCGCACCCGAGCCGGGTCGTGCCAATGACATTGAAAAGTTGGAAGGGAGGAGCCTGATTATTGTCTTCTCCCGCCACCAAACGGCGCATCTGGATCAGCCTGTATCTGCGTGTACCCGGCAGGAACTTCGAACAAATCCTTTTCCAGCGGATTCGTCGAGTAAGACACCACTTCGATCTGCATTTCCATCAATGAGCTGCTGGTCGTAGTAGTTTGCTGTCCGGACGCATTCGTGCCAGTCGTAGTAGTCGTAGAAGCAGTCGGCTGATTGGATGGTGACTGATCCTGCTGCTGCTGTTTCTTTTTCTTCCCAAAGCCTCCAAACATTCCACCCAGACTCTTGGCAATCGCATCTTTCGGGCTATTAGGGACCGTGCTGTCCTGAGGCGGTGTGCTTGGTTGCGAGGTGGGTGCTGGCTGCGCTGCTTGTGTCTGTCCATTCTGGGTCTGCGAAACTCCGGTCGCAGTCATGCCGAAGCTCACATTTTGTAGCAGTGGCATTCCTTTCATTTGCGCCATCTGCTTTTGAAATTCAGTGGCTGCGGAACCCATCTGCATATTCATCCCCGCCGCCATGCCGCCCATCATGCTCGGCAACCAATCGAGTTCTTTCGACATACGCGTATAAAACTGATGCAGTTCATCGGAGCCGGGAACCGAACTGGCCACCCACGCATCCGAATTCATGGTCATAGCGCCGCTCTGCCCTTGCTGCTGCACTTTCGGATCGGTAGACTGAAACTCCATGGCCAGCCGCCACTTCACCTCTTTGGTGGGAAGATCCAAAACAGTCTTGGTTGCGCCAGTATCTTCGGCGGTGAATTTCGGAACGATGGTTACGTTGGACGCTTCCGGTGTTTTCGTTTCTTTTGCTTGCTCCTTCGCCTGTTCTTCCTTCGCGCGTTCCTGGGCGCGCTGCATTGCGGCTTTAAATTCTTCGAAGGTCATTGTCGAGTAAGTCTTTTTCGTCGCGTCAATGTTGATAAAGCGCCGTCCATCAAGATCAATGATTTGGACTTGTCCATTTGCATGTTCCGACCGCATGCGGTTGCCCTTGATCATGACCGTCGAAAGTTGCGGCTCATTAATCTGCCGCGCGCTCTTGCTGAAAACGCCTAAAGCCTTGGTCATGCCTATCAGCGAGCCACCAGTCATTTTGCTCGACTGCGTATATTTGAAGTCGGCATGGCAAACTCCCAACCCTGCTACCAAAACCGTTATCCCGAGATTCTGAAGCTTTTTCATATAGAGATCCCTCGCAACGGATTAATAAGGCCCGCATAATGGTGATTTTCGCGGGCCTTTAGTTTCACGCAGAGGGGATTTTACCTCTTCGCGCCAGCTACTTCGGGAACTTTCTGTTGCTGGACGCGGACATAAACTTCTTGAGCTGCTTTTAACGCAACACCGAATTCAACCGATTTGCCAGTGACTTTGGCCAGCACTTGTTCGAGCGCCGCGAGAATGCCGATGGTATCGAGGAAGTCGTAGTACCCGATATGCGCGATGCGGATCAGCTTTCCCTTCATATCCCCCTGGCCATTTGCCACAACCGCCGAGAAGGTCTCACGGAATTCTTTAACCATTGCACTCGAATCAACGCCGGCAGGAGCATTGATGGCAGTCAAAGCCGCGCCAGGAGATTTCGCGAATAGCGTAAGTCCAAGCGCCTGCGCGCCTGCGCGTGTCATCTCCGCCGCGAGTTCCGCATTGTCCACCAAAGCTTTGCGTCCTTCGGCAACATCCCCATCACCCATTTGCCGGATGAAATCAAGTGCGGCACCGAGCGCGGCAAACAAAGAAGTTGCCGGAGTATAGGACGATTCGCCCTTGGCCGCAGCTTTGCGTTCCTTGCGGAAATCAAAGTAGTACCGCGGATTCTTCGCCGTCTCCATGCGCTTCCACGCGCGTTCGCTCACCGCGCAATAAGCCAGGCCGGGAGGAATCATCAAAGCCTTTTGCGATCCGCCGATGACAACATCAATTCCCCAACCATCGACATCCATGTGAGTTGTGCCCAAGCCAGTGATCGCGTCGACGATCAAAAGAACGTCATCGCCTTTCGCGCGCACCAGCTTTGCGATTCCTTGCACATCGTGCCGCGTACCCGTTGAACTTTCGTTAGCCTGCACGAACACAGCTTTTACATCCGGAGTCAGCTTTTCGCGAACTTCATCCAACGAAAAGGTTTCGCCATATGGCTTGCTGATAAGTTCCACTACGCATCCGTAGGCTTTTGCAAGATCGCGCCACCGTTCACCGAATTTTCCGGCGGTCAGTACAAGCACCTTATCGCCGGGCGATGTCAGATTCGAAACCGACCCTTCCATCACGCCGGTGCCGGACGACGCAACGACCAGTACGTCGTTCTTAGTGCCAATGAAATCTTTCATATCCGCGAGCACGCGCGTATAAAGCGCGCGAAAATCGGCGGTGCGATGGTGCATGGTGAAAGCCGCCATGGCGGTCTGCGCGGCAGGGAGCAAAGGAGTTGGGCCGGGTGTAAAGAGACGATTCTTCAGCAACATGGAAAATAAGTCCTTCGTAGATTAAGAGTTGGGAACAGAAGGTATAACCAGATAGTTTATCGTGGAAACCTGCTTAGCAGGCACGCGATCTCGCATTAACCGGATCAACAAAATCGATTCGGCGGAATTCCGCAACTGCAATTCAGAACCACGATTCGCGGCTATAATGTTCCAACTATGAGCCTTAGCGAACAAATTCAAAAAGACATCACGGATGCTATGAAGGCCCGCGACGAACATCGCCTCTCGACTTTGCGCATGGTCAAGAGTGCGTTGCAAAATCGTCAGATCGAAAAAATGGCTCCGCTCGACGACAAAGAATCGCAGCAAGTACTGAGCACATTGATCAAGCAGCGCAAAGATTCAGTCGAACAATTCACCAAGGGCGGACGCCAGGAGATGGCAGACAAAGAAGCCGCCGAGATCAAGATGATCGAAGGCTATTTACCGAAAGCCGCAGGGGAAGATCAAATCGTGGCTGGAGTGAAAGCCGTGATCGCCGAGATGGGCTCGCCGACAATGAAAGATATGGGTACGGTGATGAAGAACGTGATGGCAAGATTCTCCGGAGCGGGGATTCGCGTGGACGGCAAAGTTGTAAGCGATGCGGTGAAGCAGGAGCTGGCAGGAAAATAGCGGCCCGAGGGATCTCTGTTTTTTCCGCCCTCCCGATGCGCTTATGATTTTTGCCCACAGAAGTCACGGGTCGAAATTTTTCTGAGAGGAGAAAGAGCGGCCCCTTCAGGGCCGCGTCTTCTTATGCGGAAGATTACGCGGCGCTGGAAGCGCCGCTCTTCCACTTTAGCCGCCCGTCAACAATTTGCCGCCCGTCAACATTCTTGTACTTGTAGTGGGTCTATTGCAAAAAGCACAAGCGAGACCGTGTTTTCAATAAGTTATCTCTAAGTTATTGAAAAAATGTCAAAGCGCATGCCCAAGTTAAGAGAGGTTTGAACGGTTCGCTACTTTGCTGGAATGCCCGTTAGTGGCGATTAGATGAGTTCTGCTGGGCAACAGGAATCGAAGACTTCCCTGAGGTTGCCGGCAGCTTTGCAATCGCTTAAATCGAAGCGTAGCGAAAAGTTTTCTTTAAGCTATACAGTAATCACTTACTGCGCTGCCATTCCCGGTAAGCTTCGCTTTTTGATATTCCGAGTTCTTTGGCTACTTTCTTCAATGCGGCTTTCTCGTCCAGTTTCTCTTCGTCGATGATCTGCTGAAGCCGTTGCTTCAGACTTAGCTTCGGCGTAGATGCGTCCTGCTCGAAGTCTTCGGTTTTCCCGATGAGTAGAGTAATCTCGCCGCGCACTTCATCGCGAGCCTTCAAGTTTTCGAGAACATCCTGCGCTGTGCCGCGCAGGAACTCTTCATACAGTTTTGTTACTTCTCTCGCAATGACAACTTGACGTTGCGGGCCAAGCGTTTCAATAACATCTTCGAGCGTGTCGATGATTCGATGCGGAGCTTCATAGAAGGCTTGCGTTTGTTGCGAATTTCTTAAGCCTTCAAGGATTTGCCGCCGTTGTCCACGCTTGGCTGGCAAGAAACCGTTGAAAGCAAACGAGTCCGTGGGAAATCCGCTGGCAACGAGCGCCGACAAAAATGCCGAAGCGCCTGGAATCGGAATCACTGGCACGCCGTGTTGAATGGCGAACCCGACCAAGCGAAAACCTGGATCGGATATTCCAGGCATCCCCGCGTCACTGACCACAGCGATGCGCTTTCCCTGTTCCAAATCGCGTACAAGTTCCTGAGCGCGTTCGAGTTCGTTGTGCTCGTGATAGCTGGTGGTGCGAGTAGTGATTCCGAAATGATTCAGCAGCTTCTGCGTCTGGCGTGTATCTTCGCAGGCGATGAGGTCGGCTTCTTTCAAAACATGCAACGCGCGCAGAGTGATGTCTTCGAGATTCCCAATGGGAGTCGCAACCAGGTAAAGGCCCGGCGCGAGCGGCGTGGAATCGGAAGGCATCCAGTGAAGTCTAGAGCATTTTGGTGGTTACGTGGAGAGGGCTGACTCGCGGACGGGCGGGAGCCTGCCCTGAGCGTAGTCGAAGGGACGCCCGTCGCTACATTAAAAACTATGGTTCTATGATTTCCATGCAAGTAATTAAGCCATCGCGTATTTCGTAAACATGCTGCACCATCCGGTCCATTAAGACTTTGCCCGCCAAATCACGAACGACTTGATGGACATCGACGACAATTCGCCCTTTTTCGTCGGGTGTGAAGCGCTTCGGTTCGACATGTGGATCGATCTGCTTCCATTGGCGAGTCCAATAATCGCGTACGGCGGCGTGCCCGTGAACACGCCCACCTTCCATTCCGTTTGGCCAATCTACATCGGGATGCATGCGCGCGAGAACTGCATCTATGTCACGAGCATTGAATGAGCTGTACACGGAAGAAAGTATTGCGTTGGCGGAAAACATTTCGTCATCCCTCACTCAATGACAAATTAACACCCGGAGATGGAGGCTTGCTAGTGGGACGCCTGTCGCCAGCTCGAAGAGGTAGGGGTCCTTCGACTTGTTGATCGTTCTCAAGAGAACGATCAGGCGGCGCTCAGGATGACACGGCTCTGCTCAGAGGATGCATAAATTTTGGCTAGTGGGTCTTCCATGAAAAACGGCGGCCTATAATGCATTTCACGATCAAATGATCGGTAGCTCCTGTCACTCCTACTCCAATACCAGCATTGAATTCCCACTCGGGCCCAAGGTCGAGATCGATCGAGGGAACGATCTGCTGCTGCTGATCTCGCAAGGGATCGAAACCGGTGATGGGTCCCCAGGATGCGTAATACTCGACGCCGCCATTAATTCGCTTGGTGAAGTCGTATCCAACTTTCGCGTTGGGAGAAAACTCGACTCCCTTATTCACGCTGGGTCCGTGAAAAGACCGATCGAGCGTGGGATTGAAAGCCAGATACCAGCGGCCGATTTTCTTATCGACTATAGGGCGAATTTCCCAGGTCCATGTATCGGCAGAAAAGGCGTGGCGCTGATAGCCGATTTCGTTCGACAGGCTCACGCCCACCGGCCATTTCCATTTTTCGGGGATGCGAAAGCGCGGACGAATGTGGTCGCCGACCCATTGCCATCCGCCATTGGGTTGAATGGTGGTAAAGATGTAAAAACCGGTTTCGAACCAGTCGGTCCAGCCCTGGGTGATTTCGACGGTCTCGTGTTCGGCGTGGTTGGTGGGTTGGACGCCATCTTCGATTTTCTTGCTGCCGTCGACGGTGAAGTTAGAGTGCAGCTCCACCATGGTGTGATTGGGAGCAACCATGTCGGAGCCGTAAACCTGAATTTCGTAATTATCTTGTGCCGCGGCACAGAGCAGCACCGCAAAAGGGAAGAGCAAGGTTAGGAGAGGACGAAAAAAATTCATGATTCGCTTTTGACCGAAAAAGGTCTTTCAACAATATAGCTGCCATGAATTTGACTGCAATGATGTTGGTTTGTTGATTAATAGAGGCTGAATGTTACCGGACGGGCGAGACGCCCGTCGCTACATCAAACGTAGGCGGTGGCTTGGAGACGGGCCAAGGTAGGGGGCCCTCGACTTACCTTCATCGCGTTGCGACTCAGGAGGCGCTCGGGAACTTAAAGTTGAGCGTAAGTGTCCAATGTATTCAGACACGCGCGTGCAGAAGAGGAGCAAACTTTATGGCTTTCTCAAATGCAGGCGGAGGCTCGCCCCGGCCTCAAATGAATGTAACCCCACTGATCGATGTCTTGCTCGTATTGATTATTGTTTTCATGGTGGTGGTGTCGATGGACAAGTCGACCGGCCTCGACGCGCAGATTCCGCAGCCGCCGAAAAATCCGAATGAAGCTCCACCGCCAGAGCGCACGATTGTGATCCAAGTGGAATGGACGCAGAAAGATCAGCCACCAGCGCTCAAGATCAATAGCGAAAACGTAAAGTGGGCGGACTTGCATGACCGCTTACAAGGTATTTTTGCTGGGCGGGTGGAGCGAGTGGCGTTCGTGCGTGGAGACGATGATATTGATTTTGAAGATGTGGCAAAGGTGATCGATATTGCGAAGAGGTCAGGAGTGGATAAAATCGGGCTGCTGCCGAAGGATAGGGAGGTGAAGGCGGAGTAGGAGGATTTTTGGTGGACACTCTTTTGGGTCATTATCGCGGACGGGCGGGACGCCCGTCGCTACATCGAACATGGATGGTGGCTGGGAGACGGGTCAAGGTAGGGGTCCCTCGATTGGATGATCGTTCTCTTCGAGAACGATCATGCGGCGCTCGGGATGACAGCGTAGATTTTGGCGGACAGCACCTTTCGGCAGGGGCTCAGGGCAGGCTCTAGCGGCTGTTGCTACGTGATTATCGTTTCAAATTTCTCAGCTCTTAATCTCTGGCGCGGTTTTTGATCCAGATGGGCGTTCCCACAAATTGGAACGCGTCTCTTATTTGATTTTCCAGGAAGCGCTGATAGGCGAAGTGCAGCTTTACTTTGCGATCCGTGAATAGGACGAAAGTTGGGGGAGAGACTCCTGCCTGCGTCATGTAATAGATTCTGACTTGCTGCTTTGCCGGAACCGACGCCCGCTCAAAATCTACTTTTTTCAGGAAGCGGTTCATCTCTCCAGTGCCAACGCGCTTGCGGCGCTCGGCTGCTACTTTTTCCAGCATGGGCCAAATTTTGTCGGTGCCGACTCCAGTTGCCGCTGATATGAACAACACCGGTGCGTAGCTTAGGAATTTCAATCCGTTGCGCAATCTTTCTTCGTAGGCGGCTTTGTCGCCGGGACGTTTGCTTTCCTGCATGCGTGCGGCCTTCGATTGGCCTACTGGCTTTTTCGCCCCGCTAATGACCAGGTCCCATTTATTGACGATAATGATGACGGAACGCCCGCTCTCATGGGCATAACCGGCGATGGTCGCATCAAGCGCACTTACTCCTTCAGTGGCGTCGATCACCATCAGTGCGATGTCAGCCGCTTCGAGATGCTTGCGGGCCATCACGACGGAGAGTTTTTCCGCCATCAGGTGAGTCTTGCCTTTGCGACGGATGCCAGCGGTATCGATGAAGCGAAATTCTTTGCCATCATGTTCGACGATTTCATCGACGGCGTCGCGCGTGGTGCCAGGAATTGGCGAAACAATGGCGCGGGATGTTCCGGTGAGGCGGTTGAGCAGAGTGGACTTGCCGACATTGGGGTGTCCGATGATGGCGACTTTGGTTTCTTTGGTATTAGCAATGGCGTCGAATTTCTGGCGCTCGCTATCAGCATCAGAAGCAGGTTCCAAAGTTTCAAGGTCTAGAGTTTCAAATTGCAGAATTCCAGGTTTCGAGGACTTCTTTTCCTTCGCTTCCTCCTCTTGCTCTGCTTGTTCGTCCCTCGCGGCTTTCTCGGGAGAGCGGACTTTTGCAGCTTCAGGTTTCAGAGTTTCTAGTTTCAAGACATCGAAGATCGCGTCGAGGATGTCGTCGGTTCCGCGTCCATGTTCAGCGGAGAGCGGGAATATCTTTCGAATTCCTAGGCGATGAAATTCATCGATAAGACGTTGCTGTTTGTCGGTGTCAATTTTGTTTACTGCGAGAAATAGCGGCTTGCCTCCACGGATTAGAATTCGCGCGAGATCGAGGTCGGGAGCGGTGAGTTCGGTGCGCCCGTCAGCGACCATGATGATGGCGTCGGCTTCTTCGAGCGCGACCTTTGCCTGAGTGAAAATTGCCGATGGAATCAGACTCTCGTCGTCGGGAATTATTCCTCCGGTATCGACGATGCTAAGGCGCTGTCCCCGCCATTGCGCTTCGCCATAGAGCCGATCACGAGTGATGCCGGGTTCGTCGCCAACGATAGCGCGACGGGATCCGACGATGCGGTTAAAGAGCGTGGACTTGCCGACGTTGGGGCGGCCGACAATGGCGATGATGGGAAGATGGTCGCTGGCGGGAGCGCTCATCGAGTTGGATCGGATTCTGGTCATAAATAGTCGGTGGTCTTTGGTCGTACGTCGTTGGCTTAGACTATAGATCGTTAGCTGCGAGTCATTTCGCTAACGACCGACGACCAAAGGCCAACGACACTTACGGCGAGGGAAAATCGCTAACCCAGGCAAGCTCTGTTGCCATACAGGCAGTATTATAGAGACTCCTGTGGCTTCTACTTCGGCTTCCAGCTCTAATACGTCCGCTTCTAATGCTTCCAAGTCCAACAAGCAAGACGTTTCGCTTTATCAGTTCTTCGCTCCCGGCGGTGTGCTCTCACGTACTCACCCTGCCTATGAATTTCGTCGTGGACAGCTGCAAATGGCGCAGGCAGTTGAGCAGGCACTTGAAGAGAAACGCCATCTCATTGTCGAAGCCGGGACGGGAACGGGCAAGACTCTCGCTTACCTTGTGCCTGTGATCCGGTCGGGCAAACGCGTCATTATTTCGACTGGAACCAAGAATCTGCAGGAACAGCTCTTTCATAAAGATATCCCATTTCTCGAACAGGCGCTTTTTCCCGATGGCAAGGGCAAGCTGAATGTCTGTTACATGAAGGGGCGCAACAATTATTTGTGCCGCAAGAAACTGTATGACCTCACAGATCAGCCGGTGCTCAGCGGACTGGAAGAGATTGAGCAGTACCGCGCTATCGCGGCGTGGGAGCAGGTTACGAAAACAGGCGACCGGGCCGAGTTGGCATCGCTTCCAGAAGCGAGTGCACTTTGGCACAAGTTGGATGCACGTTCCGATACTTGTCTGGGACAGAAGTGCAGTTCTTTCGATCGCTGCTTCATCACCGAAATGCACCGCAAGGCGATGGAGAGCGACATCATCATTGTGAATCATCATTTGTTTTTTGCCGATCTCGCGATCAAACAATCTTCCGATCACGCTCCGGATGCGGGCATTCTCCCGGAAGTAGGCGCGGTGATTTTCGACGAAGCGCACGAACTCGAAGATGTGGCGGGCAGCTACTTCGGTGTATCGGTTAGCAATGGAAGGGTAGAGGAATTGTGCCGCGACGTGGAAGCTTCGTTGCAGCGCAATCACTTGATGTCGGCTTCGCTTTCGGGCGCGGTGAAGAGTTTGCGGGATCGCTCCATGTTTTTCTTTGCGCTTCTTCCGCAGGGCACGGGAAGGTTCGCGTTTGAAAACCGGCGTGAATTTCTGGAAGAAAATGGCGAGGAGTTTATCGCGTTGCAGCAGGCACTGGGGCGATTGGGGTCGGAACTGGAAAGTATTCCATCGAAGCCCGAAGAAGTTTTCGCGTTCTGCCGGCGCGCGCAGGAGTTGCAGGTGCAGTTTCAGTTCCTGATGGAATCGGAAAATCGCAATACGGTGTTTTGGATCGAGCGCCGCGTCAGCGGCAAGTCGAATGTATTTTTGCAGGCTACTCCGATTGATGTAGCCCCGATTTTGAAATCCTGCATGTTTGAGAAGCTGGAATGCGCCGTGCTGACTTCGGCAACGCTGGCGGTGGGCGGCGGGTTTGAGTATATGCGGCGGCGACTCGGACTTGATCATGCGCGGGAAACGGTTTTGCCATCGCACTTCGATTATGAGAGCCAGGCGCTGCTTTATGTGCCTCCGGACTTGCCCGATCCGCGCACTCCGCAGTTTGCAGTGAAGGCGGCGGACCGGATTCGAAGATTGCTGGAAATTACGCGCGGGCGTGCGTTTGTGCTCTTCACTAGCTATGCGCAGATGAAGGATGTGTATCAGCGGTTGTTGGGAGAATTGGAGTATCCCATGCTGTTGCAAGGGGATGCTCCGAAGAATGCTTTGCTTGAAGAATTCCGGCTGACGCCGAATGCTGTACTGTTCGCGACATCTTCTTTTTGGCAGGGAGTTGACGTGCAAGGTGAGCAGTTGAGTTGCGTCATTATCGACCGCTTGCCGTTTGCAGTCCCGAGCGATCCGGTTGTAGCCGCGCGCGTGAAAGCGATTGACGCTGATGGCGGGAATGCGTTTTTTCAGTATCAAGTGCCAGCGGCGGTAATTACATTGAAGCAAGGATTTGGACGGTTGATTCGGTCGCTGCATGATCGCGGATTGTTGGCGCTACTGGATAATCGGATTCTAAAAAAGCAATATGGCAAAGTGTTTGTGGAGAGCCTGCCCAATTATCGAAGAACGACGGAGATGAAGGTGGTGGAAGAGTTTTTTGGGGTGGAGTGAAGAGAGGAGCAGCAAATAACAGCGTTACGAGCCTGTGATCTTTAACCTTAACTCTTCCGGCAGCCGCTCGCGGATCTCCTGCGGCAATCGATCATGCACTTGACGCGCCCCAAATTTGGCAGCGTCCACCACCGCAAGGGGTGCGGGAGTGGCAACGGCAACGATGAGCCAGATCAACGCCGAAAGCGCAAAACCCATTAATGCGGCCAGTTCCAGCCAGAAAGCATGATGCGGCCCGAAGTGCCGGATCACACCAAAAGCCAAGAGGAATACACCCGCAGAAACCGAAGCCAGCGTGATCAATGAAACGTCAATAATGCGATGGATACGCTGTCGAGACCGGCAATGCTCGCATCCCGCAAAGTGCTCTTCGTAGTCACCGCGCATCTCCACCGCTAAGCCGGATATGTCATAGCGCCAGCCAGCCAGAATCTTACCTACGATTGGATCTACGCATTGACTCATTACATGGATCTCGTGTTTATAAAGGATCCCTAAGTTTAGCGTCCCGTGTTCGCCTTGTCTCTAAAGCTGAATGGCTTCCGCAGGCGCCGTCTGCCCGGCTAACAGGACGCGGTTTCGCAACAATGTTTGACGTGGGCCCAGTGCCTTTTCCGCCGCTCCCCGGGCAAGTTCGGGATGGTTATTATGCTCAGAGAGATGCGCTAGCACTACATAGGATGCACTGCCATCATAATTGTGCGCAAAAAATTCCGCGAGAGCGTCATTAGAGAGATGCCCTACCCGGCTCATGACCCGCTGCTTCACCGACCAGGGGTAGGGGCCTACGCGCAACATTTCCAGGTCGTGATTCGACTCGATCATCAGCACGTCACAATTACGCAGCTGATCGCATACGCTGGCTGGCATGTAACCGAGATCGGTTGCGATGGCGACCTTCACGCCTTCGGAGCGGAAAGTAAAACCCACAGGATCAACTGCATCGTGTGGGATAGTAAACGGTGTAATAGCAATATCGCCGATTTGAAAACTTCGGCCTGAAGAAAACACCTCAAGCTTAGCGAGTCGAGGGCATTCTCCGTCGGCATCGCGCAATGACTTCGCCCAAGCGTGATGAGTTGCGCCCGTCATAAACACGGGAATGTTCAATTTCTTCGCGAGCACGAGGAGGCCATAAACGTGATCGGAGTGCTCGTGGGAGATCACAATGGCATCGAGCGAGTGAGGGTCATGTCCAGCAGATTTAATCCGCTTAAAAGTTTCGCGACATGAGATTCCCGCATCCACGAGAATTCGCGTGCTCGAACTCCGCAGCATTGTGCTGTTACCCCGGCTGCCGCTGGCCAGCACCGAGACAGATACTCCCATAAGCGCAGCATACAGGCTGGGGCTGTGGAAGAGGGAGTAACTTTTTGATTAGCCGAGACCTTGGCGTCAAACAAAATGAGACTTCATCTAATTCGGGCCAACAAAATATTTAGTACTTGTAGAATCCCCGCCCGCTTTTCCTTCCCAGCCAGCCGGCATCCACCATTTTTATAAGCAGGGGACAAGGCCGGTATTTGGGATCACCCAGTCCTTCCTGCAACACTCGCATAATATCGAGGCAGACGTCGAGGCCAATGAAGTCCGCCAGCGTCAGTGGTCCCATAGGATGCGCCATGCCGAGTTTGAATACCTCATCTACCGCTTCGGGCGTAGCGACGCCTTCCATCACCGCATACATGGCTTCATTTAAAAGCGGCATCAATACACGGTTAGAAACAAATCCCGGAGCGTCGTTGACCTCGACTGGGGTTTTTTCCAGCTTGCGCGCGAGGTCTCGAACAGTTTCAAAGCTTTCGTTCGAAGTTGCCAGGCCGCGAATCACTTCCACCAGCTTCATCACCGGCACTGGATTAAAAAAGTGCATGCCAATGACTTTCTCCGGACGCTTGGTTAAAGCTCCAACCTTGGTGATGGAGATGGAAGATGTGTTGGAGGCAAGGATAACTTCGGGGCGGCAGATGCGATCGAGATCACGGAAAATTTCGGCTTTGATTTCAAATCTTTCCGTTGCGGCTTCGACTACCAGATCGCAACCAGCCAGCTTCGCGCGCTCGGTTACCGGTTCAATACGTTTAAGAGTGGTGGATTTGTGATCAGCGCTGATCTTGCCCTTAGCAACTTCACGATCCAGGTTTTTGCCAATGGTTTCAAGGCCGCGATCGAGGAATCGTTGTTCAATATCGCATAGAACTACCTGATATCCGCTACGAGAAAAAATATGGGCGATGCCATTTCCCATGGTTCCGGCGCCGATTACGCCTACTTGTTGTATTTCCAAGGCTTGCTCTCCTGAACTGTCATAAACCTTCGAACAGTATTGCGCTCCCCTGAACCGTTGTGAATACTACTAGAAATTGTACTCACAATTTAGATGGCCTACCCATAGTGCTTCTATTTTGGGTTACCGGATGTCCCCAAGCACAATTTCTGTGCATCAAATATTTGTTTGTCGTTTAGACTCAATGTTTTGTGACTCGCAACTTTGAGGTGAAACAATGGCGGCCTCTGTATGGTCTGGATATCTAACGTTCGGCTTGATTTCAATGCCGGTACGGCTCTTCTCCGGCGCGCGCAGCTCTGGCATTTCGTTCAACATGTTGCATCGCGACGATTTGCAGCGAGTCAAGCAACAGCTATACTGCCCCGCGGACAATCGCGTAGTTGAGCGCAGCGAAATTGTAAAGGGCTATGAGTATCGCAAGGACGAATATGTCGTCATCGAACCGGAAGAGATAAAGAAGATCGAGCCTAAGACCGCCAAGACAATGGAAATCCTGGAGTTCGTGAAGGCGAGCGAAGTGGATCCCGTGTACTTCGAATCGTCTTACTACATGCTTCCTGAAGAAGCTGGTCGCCGGCCTTATGCATTGCTAACCAAGGCGCTTGAAGAAAGCGAATATGTAGCGATTGCCAAACTCACCATGCACAACCGCGAATACACTGTCTTTCTGCGTCCTCACGAAGGCGGAATGATGCTGCATACCATGTACTACGCCGAGGAAGTACGTGAAGTGGAGGGCTTTGGAGCACCCGATGTGGAATTAAAGGACTCAGAAGTAAAAGTCGCCCATCAATTGATAGAAGCGCTTGCTTCGGAGTGGGACCCTGAAAAATATCACGATACTTTTCAGGAAAATTTGAAAAATTTGATTCAGACGAAGCTGGAGGGTGGAAAGATTGCCGAAGTCGAAAAACCCAAGAAACTGGCTCCGGTTGTGGATCTAATGTCCGCTCTGAAAGAGAGCCTGGCGCAGATGGAAGGCAAGAAGAAGCCAGCCGCGACGACTGCTCAGGCTCCGGCTGTAGCCAAAAAACGTTCGCGCGCACGCGGCTAGCATCTGAAACCAATTCACTGCTCGTCGCGTAAAGTTCGCTGCCGGATACAACCTTTTCACCTATGTTTCGGTCCTATTTAAGGTAACTATTTACTTGACTGACCAACATGATTCCTGTACTCTTTGGTCATGGAAGACCCAAAGACACTTCAAGAAGCCATCGTTTACTTCTCAAACTTCGACAATTGCGAGAAGTTCATCATTGATCTTCGCTGGGCTGATGGACAGGTTAAATGCCCTACTTGCGGATCTGAGCGCGTTGTATACCTCGCCAATGCTCGCCTGTGGAAGTGCTATGAGAAGCATGCGCGTGCAAAGTTCTCGCTCAAAGTCGGAACGATCATGGAAGATTCCGCGCTTGGCATCGACAAGTGGCTTACTGCAATGTGGCTCATTGTGAATTGCAAGAATGGGATTAGCTCTTGCGAAATTGCACGCGATCTAGGCATCACTCAAAAGTCAGCTTGGCACATGGCACACCGCATTCGTTTTGCTTTACATCACGGCTCATTCGAGAAGCTATCAGGTCACGTCGAAGTAGATGAGACATTTATCGGGGGCAAAGCCCGAAACATGCACGTTGCCCAGCGTCGCCGACGCATCACGGGAACAGGAACGAAAGATAAAACGGCTGTGCTCGGAATCCTTGAACGTGGCGGAAAGATTCGCACCACGGTAGTTCCGAACCGCAAAAAACATGCTTTGCAAACGGAAGTACGTAAGCACGTAGAAGCTGGCGCGGCTCTCTATTCCGATGCCCTCAAGTCCTACGAGGGACTCGCTGGAGAATACGCACATCAGGTTGTGGATCACGCCGTTCAATATGTCGATGGGCAAGTTCACACGAATGGCCTTGAGAACTTTTGGTCGCTGCTCAAGCGCGGAATTGCGGGAACTTATGTTTCGGTTGAGCCGTTCCATCTATTTCGCTATCTCGACGAACAAGCCTATAGATTCAACAACCGCAAAGACATGGGCGATTTCGACCGCTTCAAACTCGCAGCTTCGCAGATTGTTGGGAAGCGTCTGACTTGGAATGAAGTCACTGGAAGGGCTGGCAGTGAACCGTCAATTAACTGACAAGGAAAAAACCAGACAGGGACGCGGGAAGCGCAAGGGTTGATTACTTCCCGTGTTTCTTCGGTTTTTGCTTCTTGAACGGATCGGGTGGTAATGCACTCTTGGGAACCGCGAGAATCGTTTTGACGGCATCTCTGAACCGCTTTAGGGCCTGTGGGCCTTCGTTCATCTCCGCTATTCTTTGCTTCATGTATTCCATTTTACAGTAATGGTCAAGACAAGGCAGCGATGCAGCGCATAAATTGGCATGCAGAAGTTCTTGAGATAAAAGGTGAACCGATCAGATTAGTGATCGAAATCCGGGAGGGGGAGGAGCGTCTAATTCTACATAGCTCATTTCCTCTGGATGATACCAGTGCCTTTCGTCGCATTCTGGACAGGGAATCGCAAATGACTTTCCCCGCGCATGAAGCGAAATAGGCTTGTCCTCTATCTGTTTCTTCTCGCCAAGATATTTTGCAGGATGAAACTGTCCACAGTCTTCGCCTTGGCGTTTGCCCTTGCATCGCCAACCGAGTAGGACATGTACGCCGCCATCAGGATTGTAGCCTTTCATAATTGCCGCGAATTATACGCTTCTAATGCAATCCATCGAACTTCAAAACAACGTCTCTGACATGGCTCGTGAGTTGCGTGAGAGCTGGGATAACAGACTGGATTTCCCGCCCACCGAAATTCCGAAAAGATACCTGAGGGGTGACTTGGGCGTACTCCTTCAGTGCTCGACTAACGACAGGTCGGTCAGTGGCGGGCATTTTTCCCTGTTGATAGAGCATAACTTTTCTGGCAAGTTCGGGCATGTCACCCGGGATGTGGAATACGACCCATGCAGTAGATGTGACAATCGTGAGTTCGCGGTGTTTGTCGAACCTGTCCATATCGTGGATGATAGCGATGGGATGACTAGCAGCATTGTCCCCAGCTGTGTACGGCTGCGCGTCGGCGATCAATTGTCTGACCACAGCATTCCTCACTCCTTGTATTTTTCCTTCGTATCTGGAGATTGCCTTTTCGTCCGCTGGCCTAGACTTAAACACGGGAAATTCGATTACATTGGAAAACTTGCGCCTAGCATCGTCACTCGAAAAGTGCCAAACGATGTGGTCAAGGGCCGATCTCAGATGGTGAATAATTTCTCCCGCGAGAACGCTGAATCGCAATGGAATGATTCTGTCTCTGTGATAGTCAACCGCTTCTTGCCAACGCTTGTTATTTGGATTGGGAAGAACTGGGTACTTCCCTTTTTTAATGAAGGTGTCGATCTCGGCTTTCAAGTTGATGACGTTCTCGTCGGCCCGTTTTAGCTTCTCGTAAATCCCGTCGAAACCGGACATGCGGGGATAGTAGGTTAGAGAGTCCGGTCAGTCAAGTAAATAGTTACCCTATTTAAGGGACCTGCCGGCTGGCGTTAAGTCTATTCCGCAGTTAAAATGAAAAGATTCCCAGAGCACATTGTGAATACATGGATAGTTCCGCTGAGGTGTCGATGAGTGTAGTTCGTGCGGCCCGCGCCGTGGCTGCTACTATTTTCAGCGCTGTTCTTTTTGTCATTTGCACAAGTTGCGGTGAAACTTATCGCCCCGTCGCTTTTCCCATACCGCCCACTGCGCCAAGCCCAGGCGCGGCAAACACCGTGTTCGTGCTCAGCGCCAACGGGCCGAACGATCCCGGTGCGATGAGCCGGATTGATGTATCCGGAGATAGTTATTTGAATGCGAACAATCTCGGGGTGGCTCCAGTGCACGCGGCTTTGCTTCCCAGTGGCAATATCTTGTACGCCGCAAACAATGCTAACGACACAATTTCTGCGAGTAGCGTCTCGAGTAGCGGTAATACTGCAACCACGATTAGTTTGCCTGCGGGCTCGCTCCCGGTTTTTGTTCATACGACAGAGAATTCCAGAGTTTATGCGGCTAATTATGGCTTTGGGACTGTGTCGGCTATCAATACCGCTACCAATGTGGTGAATACTACTATTTCGGTTAATCCTTCACTACCTAATAATCCCGCAACGCCTGATACCACTTTGCCCAAGCCCGTTGCGCTTGCTGAGACCCCCGATGGGAAAAAACTTTATGTTGCCAACTTTGGTGTCGACTATCTGACCAGCATCAATACCGTTGACTTCACCCGTAATCCGGCGATCGTGATCGGTGGGACGCCGGTTGCAGTTGCTGCCCGTTCCGACAGCAAGGCGGTTTTTGCTCTCGATAGCAACTTCGGGAATGTCTATGCTCTCGATCCGACGATAATACCGGAGCCCCTTTCACTTCCAGTACCTACGGGGGCGGGTGCAGATTTCATGCTCTACGACGGCAAGTTGAACCGGCTTTATGTTTTGAAGTCCGGGTACGTCAATGCCGCGAGCAACTCCTCTGGCAATGCACTTTGGGTTTTCGACGCAGCTTCCAGCATCACCAACACATCTTCGAATCCACCGACTATTACTCCTCCGACATTGTTGGCCGGACCAATTTCTATCTCAGCGGCGGCTGGCAGTCCCTGTGGTACGGGTGCTCCAGTTCCGGTTTCAATGACGGCCCTTGCGGATGGGAGCCGTATTTACGTGGCCAGTTACCAGATAAATGGATCCACCATCTGCTCGCAGGTAGATGTATTTAACACATCCAGTTACGTGTCGACGAAAACGATCCCCACAGGATCGTCGACCATCGATAATACGAATCCGACCGGTTGCGCGGCGGCACGGCCCTCCCCTCCGGGACAAAACGGTCCTGCGGGATTCCGGCTTTCAATTACCGGTGCTGCAGACCTTCCCTCCAGCAGAATTTACCTGGCAAACTGTGATGCGGGAGCCGTTACTGTTATCACGACAGTAGCGATTCCAGCACTGGGAAGCCAGCCTGCCCAAAGCGCAGACACGGTCGTTTCCACCCTCGCAGCTCCTGAAAGTGTTTTTAAAGCAGTGGGAGGCGCACCATTGCCACCGCCGCAAAATCCAATGTTTATTTTCGGCATGCAGTAATTCTGGGGGGCGATTTTTCTAAAAGAAGATGGGGAGTGCGCGCATGGCTTTGCAGCGTGCGTAAGGCTTAAACGCAGAGTTGATTTTTCGCCGTCCTCTACAAAGTACTATTTTAGACTGCGGCAGCCTCTGCCCGGCTCGCGTTATACCGCAATGCGATGTTCATAAACACATTGCCGCTGGCGGTTTCGAAGCAGAGTACCAGCGCTTCCGTATCCTCAGTGCTCTTGCTGCCATGTTCGGAGGTATGCAATGCAGGCGGATGCACGCGGAACTGAAATCCCTGGTCATTGAGTGTAGCGACCGCATTGCCGATCACCTGGTTCGCCAATTCGCAGACCGCTTCGCGGACCATATCGTCCGTTTCGCTTACTTCCATTCCCGCGAACCCGCTGGCCACTTTCGCTGCCGTGGGTGGATCGAGGTCGAAAATAATGCGGCCTTCAATATCGCCGGTTAGCCGCACCAGCGCCGCGATTCCCTTGCGACGGTAAGTTTCCTCTTCCATGCTGAGATGCCCGACCGCCATGGGAGCTTTTAACCCTTGGGCAAGTACGGCGTCTGCCGCATTGATGAATGGCTGGATCAACTCCATTTTCATATCAGGCTCCTGCGCCAGCAGCTTGGGCCACGCTGCCATCTTCTCCGAGCACGTACTTAATTACTTCGTAGAGCACTTCCGGCTTAACTGGTTTCTGCACGAAGTGACGCGCACCACGTTGCAATGCAGCCACAATGTTTTCCTGATAACCAACGGAAGACACCATAACAATGCGCGCTTCGGGATGCTGCTGCACGATCTTTTCAGCGGCCTCAATCCCTTCCATTTGCGGCATGGTGATATCCATGAGCACAATGTCAGGAACAATGCGATCGTATTCGGTTATAGCAGTCAGCCCATCTCCCGCTTCACCCGCAATCTGTCCGCCGAAGGTTTCCACCATACGGCCCAAATTTTTGCGCGCGAAAACGGAATCGTCCACGATCAGGTAGCGGACTGGCTGCCCGTCTTTGCTGCGTTTTACTGGTGCAAACTGATCCATCTCAACCTCCTCCTCACTGCGGTTCACTACTCATTCAATTCCGGCAGCTTTGCCGGATTTACAAATCAACTTTGCCCTGCCGCGGAACTCTGGCTTGCCCCAGCGCGACTCGGCATGCACTGAGATTGCAAAGTATTGGCCAGAGCTTCCAGCGCTACCACTCGTGTTGCGAAACCACGTTCAATGGCGGCTTTCGGCATACCAAACACCACACAGGATTCTTCACTTTGGGCGATCGTCATACCGCCCGCAGCTTTTACCAGGCCTAATCCCTGAGCGCCGTCGTCGCCCATTCCCGTCATGATGACCGCCAGCCCTTTCTCCCCGAAATCCTCCGCAAGGCTTTTGAACAGAACATCAGCAGAAGGACGGTGCCCATTCACGCGCGGCTCATCGCCCAGCACGGCAACATTTCCCAGCGCCAGCTTTTTTACCTTAATATGGCGGCTGCCTGGACAAATTAAAACTCTGCCTGCAAGTAACAGATCTCCGGATTGCGCCTCCTTCACGGCCATTGCGCAAGTCTCGTCGAGCCGGCGAGCGAACATTTCCGTAAATCCTTCCGGCATATGCTGCACCACTACAATGCTTGCCGGAAAATCTCCCGGGAGTTGCGACAGCAGATATTGCAGTGCCTGCGGCCCCCCGGTCGAAATGCCGATTGCCACAATTCGCGTAGGCTGCTTTTTAGTATCTGGCTGAATCTTATCGACTTGCCGGATGTCTCCGGAGGCAGCCGTGAGCTGGACTCCCTTACTCGAGGCTGCGGCTTTGATTTTTGAAATCAGCTCTCGCGCAATTTCCGGCATTCGCGCGGAAACATCCGCCGGCTTGGCGACAAAATCGAACGCTCCCAAAGCCAGCGCCTTTAAAGTTATCGACGCGCCTTCCGTGCTAAGAGAACTGACCACAATGACGGGCAGCCGATGGCGGCGCATGATCTCTTTCAGCATGTCGAGCCCGCTCATACCAGGCATATCGAGATCAAGTGTCACCACTTGCGGTTTTAGATCTTCGATTTTCTTCAGGCCAAAGTTTCCGTCCATGGCGGTACCCACAACCTGAATCGACTTATCAGTTTCTAAAATCTGGGGAATAAGCTTTCGCATGAGAGCTGAATCGTCGACTACCAGCACGCGAACTGTAGGAGAGCTCATATAATTGCCTCCCGCACTGCCGTACCGTCGAGCCGCTCGGCATGGGAAAGTAAAAGACCGGATGAAACACCGCTGGCCTGATCGCGTCCCAACTTCGAAAAACGTTCGACAATCGCGGCCAGATTCATGATAAGAACGACTCGCCCATCGCCGAGAATGGAAGCGCCGCTGACCAGATCCGTCGCTACTGTCTGATCGTCGAGAGCTTTTATAACAAGCTCCTCTTCTCCTTCCATCCCATCCACAATTAATCCCAATTTGCGTTCGCCGAACGAGACGACGAGAACGAAGATTTTTCCACGGTTCCGATTTTCGCCCTCAACTTTGCGCCGTCCCATGCGGAGCAAAGGAAGGACCTGATTGCGCATCTGCAAGACCTCATGTTGTCCCACTTGATGCAACTCAGACTCATTGGCGCGCGCAATTTCCGCGACTGCGTTTAGAGGAATTGCATAGAGCCTTTGTTCAACCCGGAATAACAAAGCTTTGATAATGGCCAGCGTTAACGGGAGTTTCAGGCGAAAGGTTGTGCTCTCGCCGAGCCGAGTCTGAATTTCCACTGTGCCTTTCAGCCTGTGTAGAACGCTGCGAACCACGTCGAGCCCAACTCCGCGCCCCGAAACCTCGGTGATTTCCTCAGCTGTGCTGAAGCCGGGACGAAAAACAAATTCCAAGATATCCGCTTCACTGAGGCGGGTAGCCTCCTCCGGAGAAACCAACCCCTGCCTGACCGCGCGTTCTTTCACTTTGTCTGGATCAATTCCTTTACCGTCGTCGCGCACCTCGACTATTAATTGATTGGCTTGATGGTAGGCGCCCAGGCGGATCGTGCCATGAGCAGGTTTGCCGGCATGAAGGCGTTCTTCGGCGCTTTCAATCCCGTGACTCACAGCATTGCGCACGATATGAGTAAGCGGCTCGGCAATGGCGTCAAGCAGGCTTTTATCGAGGTCTGTGTCCTGGCCGCTAATGGTAAGTTCCACTTTCTTGTCGCAGAGTTTGCCAACGTCGCGAACCAGGCGGGGAAAGCGCCGGAAAAGCTGCTCCACTGGTACCATCCGGACTTTCATTACCGAACGTTGCAAATCATTAAGCACCCGCGACTGAAACGCCATGGCATCGGCAAAACGGCCGCGAATAGATTCTTTGGGATAGCGTTTGGCAAATTCATTCATCGCCTGTTGCAGCATGGATTTGCCAATAATCAATTCGCCGACGAGATTCAATACCGCATCAATACGCTCAGCGTCTACGCGCAATATGTTTTCAGCGGCCACTGGATTCCCCGGAGCCGCAATGGTGTTATCGGATTCATCGGGAGTAATGGCCTCATTGGAAGTTTCAAGCCGCACGGCCGATGGATCTGGGCTGACAAATAGAACTGCTTCCGCCTTGGCTGGAATCGAATCATCTTTAATGATCTCGGCAGCACCCAACTTTGTATCCGCAACAGAAGCATTTTTCTTCTTCGCCGCTTTAACAGGCGGAGCTCCGATTATTTCTATCGTTACCTCAGAAATCACAGTCGGAATGCGGCATTTAGCCTTAACCTGTTCGGCTGTTTTATCGCTGGCGACAAGCAACTCAACCGTCTTATTGTTTTGAATGGAATCTGCTTCGGGTCTTGCGCCTAGCACCTGGCCAACTGATGTCACTGCATTCACGACAAGTTGCCGCGCTGCAATTGGCATCGCACAAAGTGGATCGATCAATGCGGTAACGTGATACACGTTCTTTTGACGGGTAATCGCATCCTGAGCGGTTAGCTGTTCGTATTCTGTCCACACAGCCCTGGTGCCCACCGTCGCACTGCTCTTCTTTTTGCTCTTGCGCGCTTTCTTCGCCTTAGATGAACCAGATAGTTCACGGATGGCTTTTTGCAATGATTCGGTTGCGGGTAATTCGGTCTTGCCTCGATAAAATGCGAGTAGCGAGGCGAAAGTATCCGCAGTCGAGAATGCAACCTCGGCCAGGGAAGTTAATGGTATGGCCGCTTCCACAGCTAAAGCGTCTTCAAATTCATGAGCCAGTTCGCTGAGTTCACGGAAACCACAGGCCGCGGCGTCTCCTTTAAGCGTATGCACGATCCGCCGGATGCTGCGCACGATCTCGGTATCTTCGGGATTCTTCTCCAGACGCAAGGCGTCGTCATTTAAAGACTGCAATAGCTCCTGGGCAGTCTCAAAAAACAGCTCCCGCAGTTCCGCGCCGCGATCGTCAGAGAACTGGGTCACAGTATCCTCTCGATCTGTTGATAAGCGGTTCCGCTGTCGCGGTAGATCATAGTGAATTTGTCGGTCAATCCCAGCAGGCTTTCGGCGTGTCCGACGAAGATATATCCGCTCGAATTGAGGCAGCGTCCAAATTTTTCAATTAATCTTTTCTGCTCTGGCTCGTCAAAATACATCATCACGTTACGGCAGAAGATAATGTCGTTGCGTTGTGGCAGGAATTCCGTCTTCAAATTGTGGAAGTCGAAATGGATAATTTCTTTGAGAGCTTTCTTGATGGCATAGCGCTCCCCTACTTTATCGAAGTAACGGAGGCGATAACTGTAATCGACCGATGCCATCTGATTTTCCGTGTAGAGACCTTCTTGTCCGGCCCGCAAGACGGAGTAATTGATATCACTCGCTAGAATTTCCACCTTCCAGGGAGGCGGGATCAATGGCCGCGGCCACGTCATTTCAGCAGGTGCGGGACTCCGCAGATGCTGATAGGCCAACGCATCGGCTACGAGCATGGCAATTGTGTAAGGTTCCTGGCCGGTGGAGCAACCTGCACTCCAAATGCGGAGATTGTAGTCCCGGGTTTCCTGTTTGTGATGCAACAGGTCCATCAAAACGTGTTTGTGAAATAGTTCCAGCTGCGCTTTATTGCGGAAAAAGCTGGTTTCGTTCACCGTGAGGTTTTCCAGGAGGCAGGCGAGCTCGTTTTTCCCCTGTTCGCTGATCAGCAAGCGGTAGTAACTGTAAAAGGAATCCAGTTGACATTCTTTGAGCCGCCTCTGCAAACGGTCTTGCAGGAAGTGCGCGCGGCGCGAGTCGAAATGCATACCGCATTCCTGGTAGACCAGAGCTTGCAGCAGTTTCAGTTCAGCTTCGGAAAGTTGAATGGCTATTCCAGGTGCACTCATGAGTTTTGTTGACCCAATTGCAAAGTTATTTCGCCGCAGCTGCGCTTCGCGCTTCCACTGCGTTGCCCCGTCCTGATTTCCCTTCGGCTTCTTGATGCTTTCGCGGGGTTCCGCCGGCATCCAGCAACTTGGACATTTCCAGCAGAACAATCAAGCGGCCTTTGTATTTGCCCAGGCCAGTTACACAATTCAGTGAACCCTCGTGAAATTCCGTCGGAGATGGTTCAACATCCGCCGCCGGGATTTTGATTACCTCGGAAGCAGAGTCAACAATTAACCCTGAAAGGCGCCCCTTGTGCTCGACTACCAGAATGCGATTGCGCCTGCCGTTCACCGCTTTGGTCTCGCCCAATCGCTTCCTCAAATCGATGACTGAAACAATCTTCCCGCGTAAGTTGATTACGCCTTCCATGTATTCCGGCGCATCAGGTACGGCCGTGATTTCTGGCACGCGAACGATCTCGTGTAAGGACGTGATTGGAACCCCATAAGTCTCGGGTCCCACCTGAAAGCCGACGATATGCAGGTCGCGGTTGTTCACAGGATCTCGATCTCAGCTTCGGCTGCCGGCTGCTGCTTGCCGTACGAATCCCCGGCTGGCAAATTTCGAATCACGAGAGGCAACAGCTCGTTCCAGTTGCTCCAGTGCGAAGCGGTCCATTGAATCCAGCAGATCGCGTGACATCTTCGACATTTGTTCCGCCGATGCCGCCAGTTCAGTCGAACCGGAAGTGGTTTGTTGGACCAATTCCCGCATGCGTTCCATAGCTTTAACCACTGCGTGCGCGCCCGATGCCTGTTCTTCCACAGCGGAGTTGATTTCGTGCGTGATCTCATTGAGCCGGGTTGTAGCGCGGGCAATCTGCGAAGAACCGTGAGACTGCTCGTTCGTCGCCGCTCCGATTTCCTGGGCGAACTTGTAAACTTCCGTAACTACATTAGAGATTTTACGAAGGGCGCCATTCAATTCCTCGCCAAGACCTAATCCTTCGTTCACGATGTCCGTGCTCTGCTCCATGTTGGTAACGGCTTTGCGAGCTTCCTTTTGAATGCTCTGGATCAGTTCAGAAATTTCCTTGGTAGACTGCGCCGATTTCTCAGCTAACTTCCTGACTTCATCGGCTACTACCGCAAATCCCAATCCATGTTCTCCGGCGCGCGCCGCCTCGATCGCGGCGTTCAGCGCCAGCAAGTTCGTTTGTTCGGCGAGGTCGTCAATGACTTCAATAATCTTGCCAATATCATCCGCTCTTTGACCAAGGACATCGATGATTTCGCCCGAGGAACGGATGGTGGAATTGATTTTGTTCAGTCCTTCCGTGGCTTTGTCCATCGTCGTGATACCACTGTGAACTTCTTCACGGGAGCGGTTGGATATATCCAGAAGAACTTTCGCAGTATCAGCCACGCGCTGGATGGAAGCGACCATTTGGTCAATCGAGGCGGAAGTCTCGCTGACGCTGGAGGCCTGTACCTGCGTGCTCTTCACCATGTTCTGCACGTTCACGCTCATCTCGTGCATCGTGCTGGTGACTTCGTCGATAGCTGATGAAGTCTGCAAGCTGATTTTGGCCGATTCATCCGAGGCTCCGGCTACTTGGCTGGAAGCGCTTGCCACTTGTGAGGATGCATCGCGAACATTGCGTACCAAGCTCCTAAGACCTTCGACCATGCGGCTGAAAGCGTTGCCCAAGGTGTCATTTTTCGAACGCGGTTCAACTTCAACGCTCAGATTACCGCCGGCAATAGCTTCGGAAACAGCAGCCATTTCCCGTAAGTAAGTGACCATGCTGGCGAATGTACGGGCGAGCTCTCCAATTTCATCGTCTCGCTTAATATCGATTTCGTGATCGAGATCGCCGGCATTTCCGATGCGTTGAGCGACCTTCATCAGATTTCCGAGAGGCTCGGTAATAGAACTGGCTGTCCGATAGGCAATGAAAATACCAAGAATTAATGCTGCCAGTGTGCTAAGTGATGCAATCACAATGGTCGCTGTTCCCGTGGTTTCGTCCGACTTACGCCTTTCATCTAAAACTTTCTTGTTTTCGAGATCGGCAACATCCAAATACTCAGTAGAACCTTTCACCCAGGAAGTTGCGTCTTTCTGCAAATAGAAAATTTGCAGGTCGGCAACGGTTGCATTTCCAGCGTCCACTTCTTTTCTTTTTTCGAGGAGTGGAGAAGCGAATTCGCTGGCCCAGGACTGCTCGTTCTTTTGCACTTGTTCCAATGCGATCCGCTGTTGATCGGAGCTGCTTTGCTTTTGGCTGGCTTGCAATTCATCTACGAGTAGACGAACCCCTTCGTTCATGTGATCCACTTCGCGGCTGTCTCCGCTTAGCAGATAGTTGCCCAAGTAGAGGCGGTTTTGCATCATCTGAAAACGTATCTTGTCAGTGGTTTCCGCCATCTGTAGGGCTTGTGAAGCAGCTGTTTTGGCGGAGCGTTCACGATACATAGCGACGAGGTTCACCAGGAACAGCACGATGACCATCAGAAGGATAAATCCGAAGTTCCTGTAAAGTTTCCTGCCGATTGTCATTGCTGTTCCTCCAAGAACAATGTTCTTTGCAACTTAATCAAAATTTTCGTTTTAAATCCTTCAGTCTTGTGGACTGAATTTAAATTCGACGGTTCCGGCAGTTTCTTCTGCCGCAGGTTCAAACTTCCATTTTTTAATGGCATCCATGGCGGCATTCACTAAAACCGGATGTCCGCCGACTATTTTGGCGTCTTTAATTGAGCCGTTAGGCGCGACCACCACGGCCAATTTCACCGTGCCGGTAATGCTCATGCGCCGTGCGATTTCGGGATATGTAGGTGCAACTTTAGACTTCACCTTGCGATTCAGCTCTTCCTGCCCGAAAGCAGGCAGGCCTTGAAAAGCGACTATTCCTAAAGAAACTGCCAAAAGCCCGGACAGCGTCTTTGCAGTCCACAACCGTATAAACCCTAGGGACACATCTCCTCCTTGGAAACGCGGCACTCTCAAATGCAATGCCGATGCCACCTTTAGAATTTTTAGAGAACATTTAGTTACTAATGCGATGTTGTTAAGTTGAAATGACTTAGGCAGGTTCCGCAAGGTTACGAACGTCACTCTTACGGCCTTAGTGCAATCTCAGAACAGCGCAATAGTCTCAGGCTGACACAACACCAGATTGAGGTGAATGCGTTTTCACCATTCGTATGTACTTCTAAATACACTTGACTCAAATTGAGATTTAAAGCTAATCTCCTGTAGATTCAGATACTTGTGAATTGAAACACCTGTAAGGAGGGTGGGCTTCTGATTAAGCAGAACGGAGATGCGACCCTGCTTGCCCCCTCCAGCCCCGAATCAGAAGATTCTTTTCAGAAACTGTTATTGCGATTTTCCGATGCTGTGTCCCAGGGGATTTCTGCTTCCGCTTTAATTCGTCTGTTTTGTCAGGCCACCCGCGATTTCTTTCAAGTGGACGGTATCTATTATTGGGAGCTGACTTCTGCTGATGAATTTACTGGCATGGAAGCCGACGGTCACATGGCTGACCGTTTTCGTGGTTATCGCCTAAAAGTATCTGAAAAAACAATAGCTAATGAAGCCGCGCAAAGGCGCAGAACAGTTTTTGCCAATAACCTGAATTCAGAGCAGTACGCATGGCTCGCGGAATTTTCCGCAAAATCAGTTATGGCGGTACCCTTGGTAGTTGGCAATGAAATAACCGGCGTGGGAGTCTTTCTACACGAGAGCGACCCTAATTTTTTTAACGAAGACATCGCCACTAAAGTCACAATTTTGGCGGGACGGTTAGGTAGTCTGCTAGACGCTGCGCGTTGGGGCGATAGATCGAGAGAAGAGCGTCGTAAAGCCGAAATTTTGGCCGAAGTGGCGCAGGCTCTTCACGGGATGCCAGATTCCGCTTCCGTCATTGAAGCACTCGCAAATCGTTTGCGCATTCTGCTGCATAGCCCCTTAGTATGTATTTTGCTGCGTACAGGAGAGGCATTTCACCTTCGCAGTGTGGCAACAGAATCGCCGGACTTGGCACTATCGGTACGTTCTCGATATGACCGCAAAGGCATTCATTTCGCTTCTGATCTGGCGGAACGAGCTCTAAACGCGGCCGATGCGATCACCGTCGCTATAGATCCTGCCACTCACTCCCTCGGCAATCTCATTCCACCTGGAATGCTCATTGCGGCTCCTCTTCGTGCTTCTCAAACCGAGGGCAGCATACTGATCTATCCCCGTCAGGAAGGCGCGTTTACGGCTGAAGAAAAATTTTTGGTTTCGGCAGTGGCTAATTTTGGAGCAGTCGCCATTACCAACACCGAGTTGTACGTAATCGCTCGCGCCCAGGCTCACGAATTGCATCAGCTCCTGACTATCTCCTCCGAATTAGGATCCATTGGACAACTAGATAAGTTCATGCAGCAGTTCGTTTTAAGAGCCAGCGAGTTTCTTGGGTTTGGAAGGGCAATTGTTGGCTTACTGGAAGAAAATTCATTTCGCCTGCGTTGGAAGTACAGTCAAGGCAAGAGTTCTCCGATTGATGTGGTCTTCCCTGACGGGATCGTGAGCCGCAGCCTTTTAAATAAGCAGGTTTTTTATACCGATCATCCAGCTGAACTTTCGGGCGCTAATCTCGACCTGATTGCCAAGTTCAATGTTAAACAACTTCTGGCGGTACCACTTCTTGGTACGGATGGAGAAGTGTTGGGCATGTTTTGTGTCCTCGACCGGCTTGACGAAGCTCCGATATCGCATGAGGACATTCGCCGGGCTCGTGCATTGGCCGCACACGTTGCCATTGCGCATGAGGTAACGCGCAACTTGCACCGCTCCGAACTGCATCGGCGACGGGCTGAATCATTGATGGGACTTGCGCTCGAACTAAACTCAACCCTCAGGTTTCCAGAATTTGCCGACAAGTTTGTAAAACGAGCTGCGGAGATGCTGGGAGCGACTGCCGGTTCGTTGACGATCCAGCAGGACCGCGGTCTTGAGACTGCTGTATTAAATTCCAAGCCGGGCTTGGCCGATCCAGAGCGTTCTATATTGCGCCGCTTTGATCATGCAGTGAGTGAAGCACTGGCGCATTCCTCAGAGGCAATTGTTTATTCCACGGCTCTGGAATTGTTTGGTCCGTATCTCACGGAAAAACTGGGCTGGGAAGATTGCACTCTGGTGCGACTGGCAGGCGGATCGGGGGAACTTGTCGGCGTATTGTGTCTTGCTGGAAGCGGACCGCCGGGAATGAATGATCGCCAACTTGTGCAAGCCATTGCTGGACACGCCTCTGTAGCTATTGAAAATGCACGCTTCTTCGCGCGTATGGATCAGGCGAACCGGCATTGGATCGAAATCTTTGACGCAATTTCGGATTTCATCGTAGCGCACGATGAATCCGGAAAGGTGCTGCGAGTGAACCGGTCGCTGGCAGAATTTATCGGAGTGCAACCAGGCGAACTCATTGGCCTGAATATGTCTGCATTGCTGGCCATAAACAATGATGCGCCAGCTGGTCCCTGTCCTTACTGCCGGTGTGCGGGCGAAGGCGAGGACGAATACGTTCATCCCGCGCTAGAGCGTACTTTTCTGGTCTCGACATCGCAGGTACATGGGGCTAGTAGCGAAGTGTTGCAGACCATCCACGTATTAAAAGACATTACAGATCGACGGGAAGCTGAACGACGGTATCGCGAACTGTTTGACAACATTCAAGAGGGATTATTTTTCTCTACTCCTGAAGGGCGTTTTGTTGAGGTAAACGACGCACTTGTGCGCATGCTCGGCTACAACAATCGTGAAGAACTTCTGCATGCCGACATTCGCACCGGATTGTACTTTTCGCCGGAACGCCATGACGACCTAGTTTCCTATATGAAAATGCATGGAGTCGTGCGCAATCATGAGGAAACTCTGCGGCGCAAAGATGGTTCGCCTGTCCATGTTCTTATTAACTCCTTTTCAGTGCGAGATGCGCATGATCGCATCGTTCAGTACCGCGGCCTTATGCTGGATATCAGCGGGCTCAAGGCTTTTCAGTCAGAGTTGCAACGCGAACGGGATTTCTCCGGCAAAATTCTTAACAATACGCAAAGCCTTATTCTGGTGGCCGATACGTCAGGAATTGTTAGTTATGCCAATCGGCGCTGGTATGACATGGGTTACGAGCAGAAATTCATTCTTGGCAGACCGTTGGAAGAGTTGGTCCTGCCCGCGCGCCGCCCTGTGCTAAACGAAGCTTTTACGGCGATATTAGCCGGCAATCAGGTCGACAATTTAGATTTGCAAGTTTTGCGCGCAGATGGCCGGGTCGGTCAATTTTCTGTGAACTTAAGCCCTATGCGCGATGAACAAGGAACTGTGACCAGCATAGTTGTAGTAATGAGCGACATCACTGACGCAGCATCGTTGCAGGCAAAGCTGGTGCATGCAGAGAAAATGGCCGCTGTCGGTCAACTAGTTTCGGGAGTAGCTCATGAGGTGAACAATCCTCTTACCGCAATCCTCGGCTTCGCTGATTTGTTAATGGAAAACCATGAAGTGCCGGAGAGTGCGCGCAAGGACCTGCGAGTGATTTTGCAGGAAGCCCAGCGCACCAAACAAATCGTGCAAAATCTGTTAAGTTTTGCCCGCCAAATGCCGCCGCAGCGTAAACCGGTGCAATTGAATGCCGTGCTGCGACGCACTCTACAGCTTCGGGCTTATGACTTTCATAGCCGTGGTGTTGAAGTAATAGAGCACCTGGATCAAGATTTACCTTATGTAATTGGCGACGCTCACCAATTACAACAAGTCTTCTTGAATATTTTGAATAATGCGTATGATGCAGTTCGGGCGACTATAAGTCCAGCCCGCATCGAAATTACGACTCTGAAGCAAAATAGTTTTGTTGAGATATCTTTTCGCGATAACGGACACGGGATTTCGTTCCCCGAACGCATCTTTGATCCATTCTTTACGACAAAAGAAGTGGGCGAGGGAACCGGGCTGGGTCTTAGCATCTGTTATGGAATCGTGCACGAGCACGGCGGTGAAATTCTTTGCCGCAACAACGAAGATGGCGAGGGCGCAACTTTCATTGTTCGTTTGCCCTCCGCCTCAGAACTGGCCTCCATAGGGATGGCCGCTGGAGTTATGCAGCAATGACAATGCCAATGCGCGCCGTCAGACCGGAAGTCTTACCTGTGTTGCTTATTGAAGATGAGCCCGCAGTCATGAGCTATGTTCGCGCCGCTCTCGAACGTAGCGGCTACACAGTGGTGTGCAGCGAATCAGGAGTCGATGGGTTGCGACTTCTCGAATCTGGCGATTTCCTCGGCGTTGTTTCTGACATGCGCACTCCCGGGGGCGTTGACGGCGCCGACGTCCACGCCTGGGTAGCGCGGCATCGTCCTGAACTCGCGTCTCGCATTGTGTTCATTACTGGAGATATCGCCAATGAAGATACAGTGGCCACCCTCCAGAAAACCGGCGCTCCTTGCGTTGAAAAACCCTTTCGCGTGCAGCAGTTCATTACGGTCGTGGAACAAACTTTGGGGAAAGCATTGTGAGTGATGATCTAAGAATCCGGCTACTCATCGTAGATGACGAAGAGAGCATCCGCAGGCTTTGCATGACGGTCGGTGAGGGGCTTGGTTTTTCCTGCATGGAAGCCCAGAGTGGCGAAACTGCTCTGGCACTGCTGGAAGATCAGCCAGCTCACATCATTTTGACCGACATGATTATGCCCAAAATGTCCGGTCTTGAATTTCTTGAACGGGTTAAAAAAATGCTGCCGCGCACTGAAGTTGCCGTCATGACCGGACATGGCTCGGTCGAAACTGCGGTGCAAGCGATGAAACTCGGGGCTTACGACTACATCAGCAAACCATTCTCCCCATTAGAAGAATTGCGTTTATTTCTGCGCCGGATGGCCGACAAGATACGCCTCGTAGAAGAAAATGAATTTTTGCGGGAACGAGTAGACACCGAAACAGAGCTGCACGGAATCGTTGGGTCGTCGGCCAAAATTCAAGATGTTCTGCGGATGATCTCGCGATTAAAAGATACCCGCACCCCAGTGCTTATCACCGGAGAGAGTGGCACCGGCAAAGAACTGGTCGCACGAGCCATCCATTTTAGGGGCTCATTTGCTAACCGGCCGTTTGTTGCTGTCGACTGCGGCTCTCTTGTGCCCACGTTAATCGAAAGCGAACTTTTTGGTTATGAAAAAGGCGCGTTCACCGGCGCAATTCGCTCCCGCCCGGGCCTATTTCAATCTGCGAGTGGTGGAACCATTTTTTTAGATGAAATCGGGGAGTTGCCCTTGGAAATGCAGGCCAAGCTTCTTCGAGTTTTACAGGAGAAAGAAGTGCGCCCAGTGGGCAGCAATCAGAAAATCAAAGTGGATGTTCGCGTCATCGCCGCGACCAACCGGGATTTGGAAACTGAATACAAGAACGGCACATTTCGAAAAGACCTTTATTTCCGGCTTAATGTTGTCACTGTGCATCTGCCGTCGTTGCGTGAGCGGCGCTCCGATATACCCATGCTGGTGCATTGGTTTCTTGATCGGTATGCAGAAGGCGATTCCATCCAGGTGTCTAACTCGGCGATGAAATGCTTGTTGCAATACGAGTGGCCGGGGAATGTACGCGAACTGGAGAATTGCGTTGAACGTGCAGTTGCTTTGGGCAGCAAACAGCTCCTCGACTTGTCGGATTTGCCACCGAGCCTGGTGTCATCCTCATCTAGCTTTGAATCGAGCGGAGTCTCCAATGCAGGTGTTACGACTACCGATTTAGAAGATATTGAACGGGCTACGATTCAGCGTGTCTTTGAACAAGTCAAAGGAGACAAGATTTTGGCGGGAAAGATGTTAGGGATCAGCCGGGCGACACTCTATCGTAAGTTGAAGCGCTATAACATTGGTGGCCACGAAGTCCTTACATCTACCAGCCAGGCTTTACAATAATTCCACTAAACTCTGCTCAGTCTTCTGAGAATGCGTTTCAATCTGAGACATTAGAGATTAAGTCTCCAAATTTGCCTGCCGATTTTCCCAAGCCGTTCCCTTCAAATCAATAACTTAGCTATTTTTGCTGTAAGGGTGATTTTGGTCAAAGCCGTGCAATATCCTCTCTGATGCGGTCTGGGTACTCAAGCCATGCTAACCGGCAGACTTGGGAACCCGGGCTACGTCGAAACCTTAGCTGGGGGATTCTGTGAAAGAGGCGACAGCCCGCGCCCGGACGTCAACTGAAAGTTTGACAGAAAGGCTTGCTAAGTTTTTCCCCGATGCTTCTCCGGTGCGCATTCCTGTTCAATTGACCCGCGAAAGTAACCAAGGCACACCTATTTCTGAAAACACGGTCATTGAATTCGGAACACCACACGAAGTTCTATTTACTTCAGAACTGCCTTTAGAATTCGCCGACATATTACACCTGCAAAACTCGGACGGCACATTAGATACCGATGCTTGCGTTGTAGCGCTTCAATATAACGGGAGGCGAACCGCCGTTGCGGCCCGCTTCACACAGAACATTGTCAACTGGATCGTAAAATCTTACGCGTGATGGATGTTGTTGCACGTGCATTGTGAATTATGACTTCTATATCAAATGATTTCTCTACAGAATGGCGGGAAGCATGCCAACTTTATCCACTCTATACTGCGTTAGCCCGCGAATGTGTGATTGACTTACCGTCCTGTCCAGATCTAGATGCCGGAATCGAAGCTCCACCCGCTGAATCGGTCGAGGCAGCCCGGCAGTGGTTGCTCGAGGTAGATCAAAAAATACAAGTCCACCAACTCCGGCAATTTCTCCAGACAACTACTTTGGCGAGCGACGAGAGTCTCGGAGTTTTGTTGAAGCACTATCTTCACAAGCGCAAACGTGGAGATTCTGATCGCGACAAAATCGACTTTCTATTAGTGCAGTATTTTTCGCACTGTGCGCCCTCACGGCTTGAAGATACAGACGTGCAGTATGTTGCCCAAGTCCTTGAACCCCTGCTTGGAAATATCGATTCCAGCGTCCCAGACTGGCTGAAGTCACTCGATGATGTCATCGAACAAGCGAATGCCTGCCAGACTTTGAATGAGCTGTTTACCAGCAGACTTCTCGAACAAGGTAGAAAACTGAAGACTTCAGCTGGTGAGAAATATTTTCAACCCGCAGCCATGGTAGCCTTCACTCGTTTCAGTTTTCTGATGCGGCGTGTCTTCTTTCGTCTGATGCATCAGGATCTGAATGCCATTCTTGATGGTTTGCGCGAACTGGAACTAAGAGGAATTACAACTCTTGATTGCAGGAAAGCACAATTTTCAGCCGAAGAACCGGTCAGCCGCTTGCGTATGATTTGCCAGTCATGGAAAGTTATGTTTCACGCTGAGTATTCTTCTGGCCAGCCGCTTTGCATCCTGGTAGATCTTCGCACTGCTATTGAGGCAGCATTGTCCGGACACGGCCAAGTGAATGCAGAAAACGCAAAATCTGCGACAGGAGCAGCGCAAGCTCGCAGCATGGCTGCAAGTGCCGGATTTGCCATCAATAAGGCCGACGAAGCGGAATTTGGGCTACCCAGTACTCCACAAGAATGGAATCCCGATACTTCGCAATAGCCACTATCGTACTAATTCGAATTCTTGAAGATCTGACCGGCCCTGAGAAGCAGAAAACTTATCGAGGAGAGCGAAGTTTGGAGCAGTGTACTGTATTAGTCGTTTCTGACCATGTGGAATTTGCGCATGCTATTACCGCGCGATGGCAGCTGGAGCACAACGTTCCCACATTGACAATGATGAACCCCGATCTTTGTCATGATCTGGATGCAGAAACGTTTGATTTAGCCATAGTCGGAGCTGTCCGTAACGATGTTCTCGCCTCAATTTTTCCTGCCTTGGAGAAATCCGCAAATTCCGTCGTCCATATTTGTGAAGGGCTACCATCTGCAAATTTAGCGGGCTCAACGTCCCGAGTCATGCGATTGCGGAAACAGGATGGATGGCTCGATATTCTTATGCTTGTCGCTTCAGAAACACTACGGAAATGCGAGGCTCTCGCCCGTGCGAAAAAGTTGGAAGAAATCAATTCCTTACTCGAGTCACAGGCTGCGTTAGGCCGTTATATTATCGAAATGCGGCATAGCTTAAACAATGCTCTGACATCGGTTTTGGGGAACTCCGAGCTAATACTTTTCGAACAAGAAACCCTCTCTGCCACCGCAAATTCACAAATCGAAACTATTCGTAATATGGGGTTGAGGATACATGAGGTGCTGCAACGCTTTTCCTCGCTTGAAAAAGAATTGAAAGTGGCCGAGAAACAAGCGCTAACAGAAAACACAATTAAAGCGCAGGCAGCCAGGGCGAGTTCTTAGAGTGAAGATCAAAACGGTTTAAATTTGCATTTAGACAGCAGGTTGCAATCACCTGATTATCCGTCCCAGAATTTGTGATATCCACTGCTCGCTGCCTTACGCCGCTGCGGAAATCCGCCGAATCAGATCCTGCTGCTCTTTCTTGCTCTCGGCCCCGATCGTGAATGCATCCAGCAGACCAAGAGATAGTGCATATTTGATTGCCTCGTCTTGCCGCGCGCGCAGGTCTCCCTGTCCGAGGATCTTCATCCCTACAATACCTTTCCCGGCAGCTCGCATTTCCCGCAGCACACTGATCACAGTTTCTGGATCGGCGTCCATGTGCGAACCAATGGGGTTGATCCTCACCAAATCTACTTCCACCCATGGCGACTTTGCCGCCGCCCGCAGCGCCTCAATGCTGTGACAAGAACAACCATGGGCGCGGATCACGCCTTTCTCTTTCGCTTCCGAGAGTACATCCATTACTCCCCTGTAACGCTCCGTCCAGTCACCTTCCGTGACACAGTGCATCAGGCAAATGTCCAAATAATCGGTCCCCAGCTCGCGGCGGAATCGGTCCAGATCAGCTTTCGCCGAGGCAGGATCTCGCGCCCATGTCTTGGTCAACACCGTGACCTTATCGCGTTGAACATGCTTGAGCGCCTCCGCCACATGCGGATGGCTCCCATAACTATCGGCGGCATCGAAGAACAACAGGCCCTGGTCGTGACCGTTCAGCAGCAGTTCGGAAAGCCCCTTCACTCCAAGGTCAGTCTGATGCGAATGATGGCCAGTGCCAACCGTGCCTGTGCCCATGGCAAGCCGGCTTGTCTTGATGCCTGTGTTTCCCAGCACGACAGTGTCGTTGGCGCTGAACTTCTTAGGCAATGCTGCGGTTAAAAAAGGTAGGGATGACGTCCAGGCCGCAAGTGGTCTGGAATTGATCCATTTCGTTCCGGCAAATGCCGCTCCCAAGCCGCGGCCCGTGTGGACGAAGAAATCTCGACGGTTCATGGCTCCTCCTGAAAGCTACTCTCGAAGGGCGAGTTTGTACTTCCCCAATTATGGACTTTTGCCGGACGAATTGGTTATCAAACTGTGAAAAACGTGTAGGGCGGACACTCTTGTCCGCCGCCTTTGAAGTTCGCCTTTATGTCGCTTCTGCTGTGTGGAGCAGGCGGCCTCGCCCTCTATCGCCCCTAGTATTGCCTTATTCCTCCCTTCATCCTTCCAACTCCCGAATCTGCCCAGAGGTCACGACCTACAGAAAAATTCACCTCACGCTTCTAGCCGCGTCCATCCCCATACGGTTACACTAACCAGGCTTTCATTCACAATTATTTGGAGGAACGACGCATGCCCGAAGCGCAAACTGGCGCCGATTTTAAAAAGGAATTACGAGAAGGCCATCCGAAGATGGGGCTGTTCTTAAACGCCCACAGCCCGACCGTGGCCGAGCAGTTGGCCCACAGTGGATACGACTGGTTGCTGGTCGATACCCAGCACGGCCCCATGGGCTACGAAAAACTTTCTGCTATGTTGTCCGGTGTCGCTAGTGGCGGAGCCAAATCGCTGGTCCGTGTTGGCGGATACGACGACCGTCCTGGCATCCAGCAGGCCCTCGATCTCGGCGCCGACGGCGTTCTCGTTCCTTACATCAATACCGCCGAAGAAGCGCACCAGGCTATAAGTTGTACGAAATATCCCACCGCTGGCACGCGCTCGGTTTATTTTCCGCAGCGCAGCATGAACAAAGCCGGACTCCTCGGCTACGCCGGCAACTTCAATAACAATGGCATCGTGGCTCTGCAAGTCGAGACCGCCTCTTGCATCGAGAACATCGCCGAGATCGCCGCTGTCCCCGGTGTCGACATTCTCTTCCTCGGCCAGAACGACCTCTGCATGTCGATGGGCCTTTACGAAAAATATAAGTTCCCGGACATGTATACCTCGCCCGAACTTGGAGCAGCCACGCAAAAGTTGGTTGATCACGCGCGCAAAAACAAAGTCATCCTCGGACTCTTTCTCTTCGGCACCACCCGTGTAGGCGAGTTCCTCGAAAAGGGGTTCACCTTCATCAGCATAGGCAACGACCTGCATCACGTGTTAACGCAGGCAGGAGCATATGTAAATGACATGGAGAACATAGCCAAAGAAAAAGGCAAGAGCTGGAAGAGACGACCAACAGCGCTGTTCTAGACGTAAATTTGGTTCGTGCCATTGACCTTCGTCCGGAAACCGAGTCCCGACTGCAAGAACTCGCTGCCAAGACGGGGCGTGCGCCGGATGACCTCGTCGAGGACGCAATAGCTGGATATCACCAAGAGCTAGGCCAGATGCGCGACAATCTTCGACAAAAAAGTCAAAACCGACGCACATGTGGGGCGGACACTCCTGTCCGCCGCCGTTGATTTTGGTGTTGCACTTAGATTTTTCAACGAGCAAATCAACACCAACAGCAGCGGACAAGAGTGTCCGCTCTACACGCGCTAACTTCTTTCCAGCTTTTGTCCCCACTCAATCTGCCGTATCGGCCCGACAAAGAACACCCACGACCATGCTCCTAGCAGCGCTACTCCCGCTGTTATTGCGAATGCCCAGAAGAACTCTCCTGTGCGATCGACGATAAATCCTGTCAATGCCGGGGCCACCACTCCGGCAAGATTTCCAAAGAAATTCTGGAATCCTGTCCAACGGCCAGCTGCCTGGGGTCCGGCCAGTGTCTGCGTAATTCCCCACATATTGGACGAGCACATTCCGAACGACGCCATGGCCATCACCAGCATCACCTCAGAAAGTGTGGATTTGCTGGCTACGCAGCATGCGAGGAAAACCGCTACACACGTCATTCCCACTCCGATAAAAGTTTTGCGTACGCGCGTCGGACTCGCACCCGCGACAATCCAGCGGTCAGATATCCAACCGCCTAGAATCGACATAAACGCCGCAGACAGATAGGACGCTCCGGCGATCCGCGCCATCTGGTCCATGGAGAAATGACGTCCACGCACCAGATAAAACGGCAGCCACGTTATCACAAAGTACGCCACATAGTTCGTGCAGAAAAGGCCAGCGCAACTCCCCCAAGCCGAGCGTTGCCGCAAAATTTCGATGAGCCCTGGATTAGCGACGAGGTTCGTCGCAATCTGAGTCGTTGCCGGAGCAACCGTGGGGACCGTTTGCTCGCGCGGCATCCATCGCAACCAAGGCAACAACCACGCCAGACTTACAAGCCCGAGGACAATAAAAAATGATCGCCAGCCGTACCGCGCCATCAGCATTCCGCCCAGGAACATCCCAAATCCCGGCCCTAGAGTATTGCCGGCGACGATCACCGAATTGGCGAAACCTCTATTTTCCTCAGAAAAATATCGCGCCAGAATTTTCGAGTAAGACGGATACGCAACTGATTCGCCGATTCCGAGCATGAGACGCACAGCCAGCAGGAGCGCGAACCCATGAACCGCTCCGGTGACAGCAGTGGCCGTGGACCAAAGAAAGAATCCCGCCGCCATAACCCAGCCGACTTCGAAGCGATCGACCAGCCACCCCGAGATGAGCTGAAAGCTGGCGTATGTCCAGAAAAAGGAGGAGAGCAGAATTCCCAATCGCGATGCGGAGAGGCCAAGTTCGTCCTTTAATAGCGGCGCAGCTATGGAGAGATTGCCGCGATCGATGTAGTTGATGAAGACCGAAATGGCCAGCAGCGCCAGGATGCGAGCGAGCGCCGGCGAAAGACGCTGAGGTTTGACGGGTGCAGTGGATGTGGCCAGCAAAGCCCGCCCATTCTCACTGTCTGGGCGAACGATTGCAAGCGGAATGGTGAACCCCGACTTATGGTGTTATGTCCACTGGTCAATCAAAGCTGTGAAGCCGATTTTGCAGAGACTTGAAAATCGTCTTATTTGTTTTTCGCCGCCTTCGTGAAGTTTTTCGGGAGCGGATTGTCTGGTCTTTCTTCATCCCATAGAATGCTCAGCACCCACCAGCGCTTTCCATCGTTGAACATTTGAATACTGTTAATGCCGCGCTGGAAAGGCTTTGCTCCCGGAGCATGACGCGATTCATAACTGCTGAATACCTGCGCAATATTTCCATAGGTCTGCGCACGGTTCGCGATAGCGCTCTCATAGAACGGTTCTTTCCTGAACGCATTTCCCGCCACCGTCACGAAATCATCCACACTCAACAACCTTACAGCTGTGCTGCCATCTGGCTCTTTGGCAGCCTTGGTAAAGCGGGCTTGTGGAACAAATAGAGAACGAAAGCGGTTCCAGTCGCGATCCCCGGCGGGACCGGAGATGACGTCATAGATCGCGTGCAGCAGCGCGTCCATGGACTTAACATCTTCAGCCTTGGGAGCGGGAACCTGCGAAGCCAGATCAGGGGTCTCTGATGCACTCGCCGAAGCTTGTCCTTTAGTGGCAGAAGCCGAATCGGCTTGCGTCGAACTCTGAGCTGAACTCTGCGAAAGCGCGGCCGTCGCAAGAAGCAGAATAATCACGAAATATTTCAAAGTCCCTCCTAACCCCGTGTGGGGCGGACACTCTTGTCCGCCGCATTTGATCTTGGTGTTGCTTTGACTCTATTTCAAGGCGTGTTCACAATCGGCAACTCAATGAAGCTCGCTTTACCCATCGTGTGGTAAACACGTTGCGTTGCCTTGCGATAATCTCCCGGCTTTGCCCAGAAAATATTCGGCACAAACGTCTGCGGGTTCCTGTCATACAGCGGAAACCAGCTCGACTGAATTTGCACCATGATGCGGTGTCCCGGCAGAAAAACATGATTCGCCATCGGCAGCGCAAATTTGTAGAGCAATGGCTTATCAGCAACCAAGGCTTTCGGTGTTTCGAGACTTTCGCGATAGCGTCCGCGAAAGATATCGGCAGACACCATCAATTGATAACCGCCCATCTCCGGCTGCCCTGCGACTTCATCGGGATATACGTCAATCACCTTAATCACCCAGTCGGAATCCGTACCACTCGTAGAAGCGACGAGATTCGCAATCGGCTGTCCACTAATCTTCACTGGAGCTGTCAACACATCAGAAGTGAAAGCCAATACGTCGGGACGCCCCGACTGCTCGCGCTGGTCATCCACCAGCCAATCCGCCCAGGTGTAGCCAGTTCCATATCCAACCGGCTGAATGGGACGTGCACGAAACGGCACAGGCTTAGCAGGATCAGAAACGTATTCCTCGAACGCTGCGTCCCCACTTTTCGGAGCCGCAAAATCAAGCTTCAATCCAGCCTCTAAATAGAGAGGTGTCGGCTTCACTGCACAACCGTCAGCACACCCCGCAGGCCAAGCCGGAAGCCGTTCCCAGGTATTCGTTCCGGTTTCATAAGCACTCACTGGAGCGACATCGGACTTCGGCGCGCCATCCTTTAAATACTGATCAAGAAAAGGACCAAGTATATGCAGCCGGAAATATTTGCCGGTATCGGTATCGAATTTCAAAGCCCCAAGCGAACTAGCGTCTCCAATTTCCTGGCCGTGATGCCACGGCCCCATGACTAGAAACACTTTGTCATTGTTCGTGTCTTTCGACTTGATTGCCTTGTACACTGCAATCGCGCCATAAATATCTTCCTGATCCCACAGACTATCCACCAGCATCACGGGCACTTTTAACGGCTGCGCTGCCAAAATTTTGTCCATAGCTTGCTGCTGCCAAAAAGCGTCGTAGCTGGGATGTTCCAAAATCTTCCGCCAGAATCCCATTTGGTCCAGCCCGCGCCGACGACCAAGTTCGCCCGCCGATCCCGCCTGCATGAACATGTCGTAGTCGTCATAATTACTCGACCACCACTTCGCCTCGTTCTTCCGCGAGCCGTCCTGTTCATAGATGTACGGCATGTTCTGCTGGCGGAAGGCTCCATTGTGAAACCAGTCGTCGCCCATCCAGCCATCGACCATGGGATTCATCGGCACCGAAACCTTGAGCGCAGGATGCGGGTTCACCAGCGCCATCAAAGGCAGAAATCCGTCATAAGAAATACCAAGGATCCCGACCTTGCCATTACTCTCCGGAAGATTTTTCACCAGCCAATCGATAGTGTCGTAAGTGTCGGTCGCATGATCGACCGGCGTCGGATTCAACGGCCCATGCAATGGCCGGTTCATCACATAATCGCCCTCCGAACCGTATTTGCCGCGCACATCCTGAACGACGCGAATATAGCCGCCGCCCACGATCACCTCAGTCGCGTTGTCATAACCCCAGAGACTCGGCCCAAGGTGAATGCTGGGAGTATCTCCGGATTTTGTGCCCCGCGGGTCATGAGTGGTTAGCGCATCAGCGCTATAGGGAGTGCGCGTAAGCAGGATCGGCGCATTCTTCGCCCCCTTTGGCACCAGAATCACTGTATGCAGCTTGACCCCATCGCGCATGGGAATCATCTCCACGCGGCGTGTGTACTCAAAGCTATCGGTGGGAGTATTCACCGCAGCCGGAGTTTCACTAGGAAACCCGGGATATTGGGGTGACGCAGTCTGTGCCACTAACATCGTGGATGCTGCAACCAACGAAGCGAACAAGCTCAGAGCAGAAATCCGGTTACGCAACTTTTTCATGAAGAGTCCTCACCCGGGCAGAGTAGCGGGATATTCTAGCATCCTGACTCGCAAGGCGACTCTTCATGCGACGAGCAAAGTATCCGACCGCATACGACGGCGCACCGAAAATTTTTATCGTTAGATAACGCATCATTTGCATATTGACATTTCGAAGAGTGAAGGACAAAATGATCCGCGCTCTTCAACCGCCAGGCCCCTTCACTCCACAATATTGGTTATCACTGACACTGCGGGAATTGAGCGCGTTACTCTTCAATGAACGGTGATTATGGATTTTGCATTGACTCAAAAGGAGAAATGATGTCTAAATTTTCCAATCAACTACTTTTAGCATTATTAGCGGCTTTATCTGCCTTTATTACGACCATTCCGGCCGGTGCGCAAAACGCAACTGCACCCGACGCAACGTTGTACACCTCCTACAACATATCTTCTAATCTCCAGACTGTTAACTGGAGTGTATGCGGTTCCACACAACAGTCAGAAGGTTGCTATGCTTCCGGAAGCTTGGGTCCGTTCGGTACCACGGGCGCTCTGATAGAAGGTAACCCGGCAACGCGTGGGGACACAATCACCCGTACGATCTATATCGTGGATATTGCCAGCGGTAGTAATGCAAGCGGAGTTACGCTTTACGTCTATAAAAAAATTGACACTGTAATGCCCTCATTCGATACCGTTACTGTTACCTTGACCAAAACTGTAGACCTGCCTCTTGTTGGCGGAACCGGAGCCTTGTGCTCCATGGCCGCTAATGGCCATTTCCTTTTCATTGGAACCAATAAAAGCTCGCAGGCCGTTAGAGTGCAAAAGAGTAATTACGCTCTTACTCAACTCGGAGGATTCTCGCCGCCGATCAACGTCACTGCGATTACCGCTAATAGTCGTGGCTACGTTACCGTAAGTTTTGGAGGTTTCAGTGGCGGAGAAAATGGCAACTACATATTTGGTCCGAATGGTCAAGGAGAGGGCGACGGCGGGGGAGCGTCGTTCATGCTCAATACTGTAGGAGCAGTGTTACCTTCTACTCTCCCGAAATCTGATGCCCAGCTTGCCGGTCGATTAAGCGTTAACGTTAAATAATTCCGCAGCAGCATGATCCGTAATAAAAGGCCACGTTGACTACTCAATGTGGCTTTTATTTTATGGCAATTAAATTTTCTTCGCACACCTATTCACACCGAGAGGCCCATGCCACAAGTCACCGCGTCTCGGTGACCAATGTCATGCACTCGTTGGACGTATTCCCAAAGAAAGCAGGGATGAAACCAGCTAGAATTAATCCACTACAAACATCCCAACCCGATCGGCTTGGGATCTTGGTTTGAGGTATTTAGTCAATCCGCGTAATGCGGAAAGCGTTCCTCAGTCGAAGATGCGGTCGCAAGGAGAAATTTACAGTGACAACTAAGGCAGTGCGGAAACCGGCCCCGATCCGAATCTTCCTTGTAGACGACTCCGAATTAATTTTGAGGCTGGTCCCCCTCTGCCTGTCCATGGAGCGGGTGAAGATCATTGGCATGGCGAAAAATGCGGAAGACGCCCTGGAAGAAATCGAAGCCACACGCCCAGACCTGGTGATTGCCGATGTATGCCTCCCTGGCATGGACGGAGTCACCATGGCAACCGAGCTTCGTCGGGTCGACCCCCAAGCACGAATCATTTTGATCTCAGTGGACAAACTCAGGTCCCCTCTTCCACCCAGACAGCAATGTGCCGACGCGTTTGTCGCCAAGCTGGACCTGGCGGAAGATCTTGCTCCCACGATCCGCTTGCTGTTTCCGAAAATCTTCTCACGATAGTTACTTGCCAGTTGAAAGTACATCAGCATTTTAAAACGGCGATCCATTCTCCAGCTGCGATCCGATCCCGGTCTGGCGGAATCACAACGTAGCAGTTCGCTCGCGCTGCCGCGGCGATGTCTCCGGATCCTTGCCATTGCACTATTTCGACTTCGGTTTGATCGAATTCTCCGGAAAGAATGGCTGGCAGAAAGCGGGTGAGCCCTGTTTTTGCCTTGATTTCGGCTTTCAATTTCGCATGCATAAACATTAGTTTTTGCGGCGCCAAGCCGGCCAGCGCGTCGAGAATAGGCCGGACAAAAAGTTCAAAGGTGACCATGGTGGAAATAGGATTTCCTGGCAAACCAAAGAAATATTTGTTTTTACTTTTGCCAAATACAATCGGACGGCCAGGTTGAATCTGCGCTCCGGTAAAAAAGAACTCTGCGCCAAACTCTGTCAGTACCTGTTCGACGAGGTCATACTTGCCCATCGACACTCCGCCGCTTAGCAACAGAAGGTCAGCTTTGAATCCCTCGGCAATCAGCTCACGTAAGCGGTTTGTTTCGTCCGGCGCAACTGACAGTACAACAGGATCTCCACCCACCGCTGCGACTTGGGCAGCCAGCGAGTAACTATTCGAGTTCCGAATCTCAAATGGGCCAGGTGCGCTGTCAATCTGGACGATTTCGTCGCCTGTCGCAAGTATGGCTACTCGTGGTTTTTTGTAGACATGAAGCTGGGATTTCCCAATCGACGCAGCCACTGCTATTGCGCGATGATCGACGCGTGTCCCAGCTGTCAGTAGCTGGTCTCCACATTTCGCCTCTGCACCGGAGGGTACGATGTTCTCGCCTGCGAAAACCCCTCTAGTGATCTCGACTTCACTGCCTTTTGCTGCGGTGTATTCGACCATGACCACCGCGTCCGAACCGATAGGTGCCGCAGCTCCCGTCATGATCGCAGCCGCCTGGCCGTTTGCGATAGTTGGAGAATTCGCCGAAGCACCCGCTTTAATTTCTCCGACAACGTTCAAAGTAACGGGAAGACTCCCAAGATCAGCCGCTCGAACCGCATAGCCGTCGCGTGTGGCTCGTCGGAACGGCGGAAAATCGCGATCCGCGAATATCGGCTCCGCCAAAATACGGCCTGCTGAGTCGAGCAAACACATTGATTCAGCGTGCGTCGGGCGCAACCCGGAAGCATGTTGTTCTACCAGATGGCGTGCATCTTCAAAAGTAAGCACACGGTTCAGGGGAGGAAGAGTCGTCACACTCAAATAATATAGAGACTGGGCGAATAAATTGAGGATTGTTTGTAAAAGGAACTGTCTTTCTGATAGGTATGATGTCTACGCTTCCAATGCCCGCTTCACTTCTGCCGGATCAGTCGCAAACGACAGCGCGGTTTGCAGATCAACCGTTCCGCTGCGCACCAGCTTTGCGATTTCCGTGTCGAAACTTTGCATACCTTCGAACTCGCCAGATTTCATGGCTTGGCGCAGGAAAATTCCATTTTGTTCGCCGCGTTCCACGAATTCCTGAGTCTCTGGCGTGGTCTTAAGAATTTCGATTGCTAAAGCTCGTCCATGCGCATCGCTTCGCGGAATTAGTCTTTGTGAAATAACGTAGCGAAACGTTCTGGAAAACCGGCTCCGAATCGACGACTGTTCGCCGATTCCGAATGAGCTCATAATACGGTCTACTGCTTTTATGGAGTCGACTGTGTTCAGGCTCGAGATGACCAAATGCCCGGTCTCCGCCGCCTCAAGTGCCATTTCTATAGTGTCATTGTCCCGCATGTCACCTAAGACAATTACTTTTGGAGCCTGGCGCATTGCCGCCCGTAGCGCTAACGCCATAGTGGGTGCGTCACTGTGAAGCTCACGTTGATGCACCGTCGCGCGCTTGTGATTATGCAGAAATTCGATTGGATCTTCGATTGTGATGATGTGAGAAGTCTGCTGCTCGTTAATAAGATCGAGCAATGCCGCCATCGTAGACGATTTCCCAGAACCTCTTGGTCCAGTGACGAGCACAATTCCATCCCGCAGGCTGGCCACTCCTCGCAACTCTGACGGCAGCCCCAAGCCATCGAAGGTTGGGATCGTCCCTGGAATGACTCGCATCACGACGGCACAACTTCCCCGTTGAATAAATGCGTTTACGCGAAAACGTGCAAGCCCCGGCAATCCAAAGGAAACATCGCAGGAACCTTGCTCCCGCAAAATCGTGATTGCCTGCTTGTTGTTGCCGATTAAGTCGGAAGCGATGCCGCGTGTATCGTCCGCGCTTAGAGTTCGAATGCCCGTACCTTGCACTGCAATGAGCTGCCCATGTACTTCCACTTGGGGGAGCCGCCCAGGAGAGAATATCAGGTCGCTAACGTGCTCATGGGCGCGCAGCATTGCAGCGAGCAGCACATGAGTTGCGCTGGAGCCCGAAGAAGCTTCGAGTGTTACGGAAATAGGAGCTTTGCCTGGTGCTGCCATATAAGGTTGTGCTTAATTCGTATGCCCAACCATTACTTTAGCGAACACGCCCATGTTCTTCCACGAATAACAACATGTGCATAGACCTTTCGTAATGAGCTTTATTAAAAGAAAAAGGGCGGCTCTTTGAGCCGCCCCTAATCACCATCTCAAATCCAAAAGAGTTCAGCTATTACTACTTTTTCACGTTGACCGGATTCCCTTTCTTCTTTCCATAAGTCGTTTCTACCGAGCTGCCGATATATTGCAGCATCCCTTTGGCGGCTTCGGCATTAGGCCCGGTCGGCTGTAGCTCCAAATATTTGTTGAGAGCTTCTTCCGTTCCAGGAGCGGGAATCACCTTCCCACTCTTATCAGTCGTCGCTTTGCTGATCAGATTTACGCCTTTCTGGTAGTAAGCATCCGCTTTGGTCGGATCGGCTGCTATTGCCTTATCAAAAGCTGCAATGGCGTCATCGAGCTTTCCAGCATTAGTCAATATGGCGCCTAGATTGTAGTAGTACTGAGCCGCTCCCGAGGGATTCAATTGCGCTGCCTGCGAATAATCCTTCATAGCGTCGTCGGTTTTGCCCGACTTCGCTTCCGCTTGAGCCAGATTGTTGTAATAAGAGGCTGTAATTTTTGGATCTTCAGGATTCGGCTTCTGTGCTGCCGCCGTGGCTTTTTGCTTGAGATCAATCGCCTTCTGATAATCAGTGACCGCTTCGCCATAGCGCTTGGTCTTTTCAGCCGCATCGGTTTGCTTGTTGGCTGAGTTGAGATAAGCGTCTCCCAGCTTCGCCCACAAGAGATCGCGATTGGGATCAGTTTGCGTCGCTTCGTTCAAATTAGTTATGGCAGTATCGAAGTCCCCGGCCTGGGATGCCTGATTCGCGGCCGCTAATTTTTCGTTCAACTGCTTTACTGTCAAAACTTCTTTCTGCTGCTTCGCTTGCGCTTCCTGCATGGCCTTCAACTGCTCAGGCGAAATGCCTTTACCTGCGGCCTGCTGCTCCTGGTTTTTCTTCTGGTCGAAATCAAGGGTGGCCTCATCGAGGCTAACCGGAAAGTTGTTCACCTTGTCGATTTGCTTGCCGTCCTTAGTAAGAGTTACTTCATATTTTCCAGGATCAATTCCTAAAGAAAAGTATTCGCCTTTGTTATTGGTTTTTAACGTGTACTTACGCCCGTTGTCGAGATTGCGCCATTCAACAACGGCGGCTGGGATTGGCTTGCCTTCCGTATCCCTGCAAACTCCTTTTACTGTACCCGACGCCTGCGCGAAGGACAGGGTCGCACAAAGGCCCGTCATCAATGCCAAAATTGCTACCACAACAACATGCTTTCTCATTCCAGCCTCCCGGCTCTTACCCAAGTTGGATTGTCATCTTTGATGCTGAAACTTGGAACGCTAATACCCATTGCTATTGCCGGATATTCGTTCCGTGAACAGATATCCGTAATTTAAGCTGGCTAGGCTGAAGTCACGTAAGAAATCCGATCAGCCTCGCTGGCCTCTTGAAATGCCCTCAAACGTAAAACGCAACTATCACATACACCGCATGCGCGTTCTTCCTCGCTGTAGCATGACCACGTTAAATCTAATGGCGCGCCCAATTCAAGGCCCAACCGAATGATGGCCGCCTTTCGCATCGCAATCAGCGGCGTCACAATCTCTATTTGTCCGGCTTTCGTGCCGATTTTAACGACCTTATTGAAAGCATCGTAGTACGCGGGGCGGCAATCCGGATACCCTGAGCTGTCCTGTTCCACGGCACCGATGTAGATCTTTTCCGCACCCATGACTTCCGCCCAACTGACTGCAGCTGACAAAAAGTGCGCATTGCGAAAGGGTACATAGGTGACGGGAATGTCTTTTCCTATGGTGTGGGATTCTGGAACCGCGATATTTGGATCGGTCAACGCCGATCCACCGATTGCGCGGAACACTTCATTGTGCACTATCAGACGTTCGCGAATTCCCAGTCGATCACAGATTGCTGTAAACGCTCGCCGCTCGCGTTCTTCGGTTCGTTGGCCATAGCTGATGTGAAGCGCGGCAGCCTCGTGATCGCGGGCTGCCAGTGCCGCGCACACGCAAGAGTCCATCCCTCCGCTAAGCAGAACGATCGCTCGTGATCGACTTTGACTCATATAAAACTCACAACTCTCGGCTTAGACGCCCTTGGTAGCCGGATCCCAAATGAACTTATGGATTTGTAACCCCAGGCGCGCCGGAACGTTGTCCGCCAGCATCCAGTCCGTCAATTCGCGCGGATCAAGCAGACAATGCGATGCATCTCGCGTGCCGGTCGCGCTTTTGCTAAAGGCTGGCGAGAATAGCACCGCATTCACCTTTTGCCCCAGATTATGCTCTGCTACGAAATTGCGAGCAAACTCATAGTCCGTTCGCCCGCTTAGAACAAATTTTACTTCGTCTTGTGATACGAGAGATTCCAGGTTTTCCGGGCGGAACGTACCTCCCTCACCGGAATCCGGACACTTCACATCCACAATCTTAATTACACCCTTCGGTATCCGTTCCAGCGGACGCTCACCGCTTGTTTCAATCAACACTGTGTAACCATCATCCAGCAGTTGTTGCATCAGTGGAACCACTTCACGCTCCTGCAACATCGGCTCGCCCCCAGTGATCTCAACCAGTCCGCCGCCAGGGCTCAGTCGTTCTACTTCGCTGCAAATTTCTTCCAGAGACATACGATGCCCCCCTGTGAACGTGTACTCACTATCGCACCAACTGCAGCGCAGGTTGCAACCCATGAGCCGCACAAACACACAAGGGAGCCCGGTATACGTGGATTCGCCCTGGATCGACTTGTAGATTTCGATAATCTGCATGGAATTAAACCAGCGCAGCCGAGTGCGCTAATCAGGCCCGCAAAAGCTATTCCGAATATTTTGCGGTAGTTGTGTCGGTCTCAAATACGGTGACATCTTTCACGCTTACCCGATCCTTGGTAGCTGCCCGCAATCGTCCGTTGGTTTCGTCGTAAAAATATTTTGCGAGGTTTTCCGCTGACGGGTTTAAGACGGTGAAAGGTTCAATGTCGTTGATCATCTGATGATCAAGTCTCTCGATCACATGCTTCATGACTTCTCGTAGATCTTTGAAATCCAGCAACAAACCGGCCTGATCGAGTTCCTTACCGGTCAAGGTTACCCGAATCTTATAGTTATGGCCGTGCGGATTCTCGCACTTGCCTTTATAGTTGCGCAGGTAGTGCCCTGCCGCAAATGTGTCTTCAACCGTCAGTTCAAACATGAATCTCCAGTAAACCCCATGCAATAGCGGCGATCACCTGCCGAATAGCAACCTTTTATTGTACCGCGATCAAGCATTGCTCTGGTGATTCGGCGGTATTTGGAGGACGCATGAAAAAGCGGTTCAGCCACAGCGGCACTGCAGCTAACAAGCGGCTGGCAGGGTTAAGGCAGAGATCATCTATCATCTATCCTTCGGGAATCTCGACACTGTGCCGCGGAAAAGCTCGAGCCTGCGGATTTCTGAACTTTGCAAGAGCCCAAACCGCGAGTCTGTAACCCAAAAGGATCGCGAGCACAAAGGCGTATTCAAGTGGTTTGCGTCTGTCGGCTTTAACCAGCCAGTAGTAGTGAACCACTCCGGCTGTGGCACTGATATAAATCAGGCGATGCAGGGCTTGCCAATGCTTTCCCCCCAATCGCCCAATCCAGCCTTTGGTCGAAGTGATTGCCAACGGGATCAGCAATATAAATCCCAGAAATCCCACTGTGATGAAGCGGCGCTTAAGAACATCGGCCCAAATCTCATGCAGATCGAAAAACTTATCCAGCCAGATGTAAGTTAAAAAATGAAGAGAGACGTAGAAGAATGCAAATAACCCAAACATGCGGCGGAAACGAATTAGCCACAACTGATTGGTCAGCTTACGGACAGGGGTTATCGAGAGTGTGATGAGCAAGAAAATCAAGGTCCAATCGCCCGTCGAATGGGTAATCACCTCAATCGGGTTGGCTCCCAAAGAGTTGCTGTAGGCTTTCCATGCGAGCTTAGCCAATGGCCCAAGGCAGGCGAGGAAGACGGGAATTTTGAACCAGCGAGTCATTAATTAAAATTGAAAAGACCGTATAGAAATTGAGAGCTAGAAGTTTTTCTTCAAGTCCATTCCGCTGTACAGGCTTGCGACCTGATCGTAGCCATTGAACATGAGAGTTGGGCGCTTCAAGAATTCGCCCAACCGGCGTTCTTTAGCCTGACTCCATCGGGGGTGGTCGACATTAGGGTTCACATTTGAATAAAAACCATATTCGCGGGGTGCCGATTTCGCCCACGTGTTGTAGGGCTGTTTATCGGTGAAGCGAATCCGAACAATTGCCTTAGCGCTCTTGAATCCGTATTTCCATGGAACCACCAATCGCAAGGGTGCGCCGTCCTGGTTGGGCAGCACCTCGCCATACATTCCGAAGCACAGGAGGGTTAGAGGATGCATGGCTTCGTCCATGCGCAGCCCTTCTACGTAGGGCCATTCGAGTACATTAGTGCGCTGACCCGGCATCTGCCGCATATCTTCAATCGTGGTGAATTCGACAAACTGCGCCTTGGGAGCCGGTTCCGCTTTCTTGATCAGTTCGCTTAGGGAGTAGCCAATCCAGGGCACAACAATGGACCAGCCTTCTACACAACGATGGCGATAAATGCGTTCTTCCGGAGAAGCGAACTTAATAACGGTATCGACATCCAAAACCTGCTTTTTCTTGACCAGGCCATCTATGGTTACATTCCAAGGCCGCGTTTTGAAGTTTTTTGCCAGACCAGCGGGTTCGTACTTGTCAGTAGAGAATTCGTAATAATTGTTGTAATTGGTGACATCTTTATAGGGAGTAATCGTCTCGGCCGTCGAAAGCGGACTCTTCTGAATACCTTCAATCTTGGTATTAGCCGATACCGTCTTCGAAGGGAAAGCCAAATTTCGCATTCCTATCCCTACAGCCAGTGTGGCACCCGTAACCGCGGTTCCAGCTATGAATTTGCGACGATTAAGATAAAGTTTTTTCGGAGTGATTTCAGATGAGGCAATCTCATTAGCTTTTCTTATGAGCATGTGTGTTTCCTATTACTTTAGGGGACAAGCTCATCCCAAGAGTGGATGTCGCGAGGTCCCCTGTCCATGTAATAGGACGCAGATGAGAGAGAAAAGATGCAAGGACGAGCGGCCATTAATAGGCGCTCTGATTTTCCGGGGTGGTTATCCCGACTTCGCCAGGGTTTCGCAAACCTCACGAATGGCCTTATGCTGCTCCGCGTTTCTTGCCAGAAACTCAACTCCATGGCGCAGGCCGTGCCGGTAGCGTACCAGAGCTCGTAACTTCAAAGGAAAGGCAACATGTGGCAATGAGAGTTCCATAGACACCACTTCGCCAGCTTCCACTTCGCCAGTAAGTGTGGCGCTTAATCCATCTTCGGCAAATTCCGTGGAACGACCCCACAAGGAGACAGTCTTTCCGTCACGAAAGACATGCACGGACAACTTTATATCAAGAGGATAGCGGCGGAAACGACGTGCGGGATGGGAAGGGACAGAGTTTGGAATCTTGTCGCTCATCTCGTAGCTTCCTCTTTCCACAAACGTTTTCGGACTGAACATGGATACGAACCGACCATCCGGGAGTTAGTTGAGCTCGGAGAAGATTGAGCAACTTCCTATCCCAGGCACGATATAAATGTTTCTGATTGTCGCCGAAAAAGGCAAATGGCTCAAGTGGTTTGTACCAACGGGGTAACAGATGACGCAGAGAGACACTTTCCACAGTTGTCATCCTGAGCGAAGTAGGCGCTCGCTATGCGAGTGCCTACACAGTCGAAGGACCCCACCGTAACAGCGCCTTTGTGCGGTTTCTCCCGATTCGTTCGGGAGTGTGCTGGAGGATGTAGAGATCCTTCGACTTGAGGCAGTCCGCTTATGGACTGCCTGCTACGCTCAGGATTACAATACCTAATCTTTAGGTCGAATCCCAACTGCGAAGCGAACCTTGACCTTCTTTATCTTTCGTCCGACCTGCAATGTGAGTTGTTTACTGATATCCAAAGGAGTTAGCGGATCAGTTTTCACCTCTCCATTAACTCTTACCGCACCCTGTTTGATCTTACGCCCGCCATCGCTTACTGAATCCGCAAGGCCCACGCGTTCCAGTAACTTATCGAGGCGAATTCTGTCTCCTTCGATCTCGACCGTTACTTCTTCGACGGTTTCAGGGACTTCTTTCTTCTGGAACTGCTTTGCCCAGTCTTCCGTCGCTTTCTCGGCCGCTTCCTGCGAATGGAAATCTTTCACAATGATTCGCGCTAAATCTTTCTTCGCCTGCATGGGATGCGAATCGCGCTTCATCTTCTCGATTTCAGGTACCTGCACATCCGTCAGCAACTCGTAGTATCTCCACATCATCTCGTCGGAGATCGACATGATCTTGCCGTACATCTCCAGTGGCGCTTCTTGTATGCCAATTGCATTGCCTAGCGACTTCGACATCTTCTGCACGCCGTCGAGGCCCTCGAGAATTGGCATGGTCAGTACGACTTGCGATTCTTGTCCATACGCACGCTGCATCTCACGGCCCACAAGCAGGTTGAACTTCTGATCGGTGCCGCCAAGTTCAACATCGGCATTCAGGCAGACCGAGTCGTATCCCTGCGCCATGGGATAGAGCAGTTCATGCACAGCAATCGGCTTTTCTTCCCGAAAACGTTTGTGGAAGTCCTCGCGCTCGAGCATCTGTGAAATGGTGAATTTCGCCGTGAGCCGAATCCAATCCGCTGACTTCAGCTTGTCGAACCACTCACTATTGAAGCGCGTCTCGGTTTTGTGCGAGTCGAGAATTTTGTAGACCTGCGCCATATATGTTTTGGCGTTGCGCATGATCTCTTCGGAGGTCAGCGGAGGGCGAGTGGCGGAACGGCCCGTAGGATCGCCAATCATGCCGGTAAAGTCGCCGATCAAAAAGATGACGGTGTGGCCGAGGTCTTGAAAGTGCTTGAGCTTGCGCAGAAGCACGGTGTGGCCGAGGTGCAAATCGGGTGCGGTGGGATCAAATCCCGCCTTGACGCGCAGAGGCTTGCCGGAGGCCAGAGACTTCTCGAGCTTCGAGCGCAGTTCGGGCTCCTTTACGATTTCAGCGGAGCCTTTCTTGATGTAAGCGAGTTGTTCGTCAACTGGGGCGAAAGTGGGCATTGTCTGAAGATTATACCGAGGCTGAGGCTTAGATTTATGAATTGCAGGATTTGCGGATTGTCGAACTCGGATGGATGCCTTTTACAGTCAGTTGTGACTTTACAAAAATAGCTAAAAGTTCGTTTGATTCAGACTGTAGATCTTTTAGACGAGAGGCAGAGAGAATGCCGGATTCCACCAAGAGTTCAAGCCAGAAAACGGTTTCGTCTATTTCTTCTACGACGATGCCGAGCCGGGCAATGAATTCTGCTTTGGATCGAGATCGACAAACAGAGCGGTAGTTTGCGGCAACCGATGTACTAGAACGAAGCAGCTGCTTTCCCAAGGTCCTTGATTCTTCAGTCCGAGGTAAAGCTTGGAAAAGTTTAATGACACGCTTAGTGCTGAAGTTTTAGTTCGTCAGCAGACTTCATGGCATATCGGCAATTCCAAAATTTGGCAATTCGAAGTTACCGGAACGCTGCTTATCGGTCTGTGACCCTTATCACGAGCCTTCTTCCCACAATCTCAAATTTCCCTTCCAGTGCAACATTGATGGCTTCACTATACGCAATATGCTCCTGCTCCAAGATTCTCTCCGCCAACGTGTGCTCGTCATCGCCATCGAGCACAGGAACCATTTTCTGAATAATGATGGCTCCGTGATCGAGTTCCTCGTCCACGAAGTGCACCGTGCAGCCAGCAACCTTTACCCCGTAGGCAAAGGCCTGCTCTTGCGCTTCAAGTCCCGGGAAAGCGGGGAGGAGCGAGGGATGGATATTCAGAATACGCTGGGGAAATTGTTGTACGAACCAGGGCGAGAGCAGGCGCATATATCCCGCGAGACAGACGAGATCAACTTTGTGCTGCTGGAGAACCGCGACCACCTCGCGATCATGCTCTTCGCGCTGCTTGCACTTTGAAGGAATCGCCAGCGCTGTCAACCCGAGAGATCGGGCAGTTTCGAGACCACCTGCGTCTGGCTTGTTCGAAATTACGACAGCAATACGTGCATTATGAATGCTGCCCGAGGCAACATTGCGGGCTATGGCTTCGAAATTCGAGCCACGCCCCGACAAAAGAATTCCAAGATTTTTCATGAGAAGTTTCGACTAGCGATGATAACCGAGCGTTTGATGGGAAAAGAATAGATCAACTGCTGTTTCAATTTAACTCTCAACTGACCAGAACTTGCCTTTCTAAGCTGAATTGCATTACGTTTGCTCATGTTCCCGTCTGGTTGGTATAGTTTTTATATCCATGTATCAGGACTTTCACGCTCGCGACCGCTGGACTAAAAAAGACGTTCACTGCATTTATCAGGCGCTCATCATTGCCGTGGCTACGCGCCATGCTGACGCCGTGGACATAAAGTTCCTTGTAGATGGCCGCCCCGTCTGGGTCGCACTGCCTTTACCAGCATGGGTTGAGTACAAGAACCGTACCAACCAATCGATTACAGATCCCCTGGCCATTGAGATTGCCGGACATTATTTGAAGACGGCACTTGAATCAGGGGAAGGGGTTGGGCGGGAGATGTATTCGCTCACGGTTGCAGAGGCGCTGCAACAACTAGACGCAGTGGTGAAAAGCGACAACGTAGTGGTAAAGCCCGCCTCATCTTAGAACGCGAAGCATTGCTCCGCCGGACGGCCGAGGGCGGCTGCCGCCACCCAATTTACAACCGGCAAATCAGTAACTCTCTCTCGTAGATTAATTCCGAAGGCAGATGTGCGTGGAGAAGGATGAATAACTCCTCGTGTCCAATTACCTCGCCGCGCCAAGCGGCGCGATCAACGGCCTGTAGTTGCTCGAATTTCTCTTTGGAGAAGTCGAGCCCTTTCCAATGAATGTCTTCGTAATGAGGGGTCCATCCGATAGGTGTTTCTTTACCCTGAGCTCGTCCGCGGACCCGATCCACGATCCACTTCAGCACACGCATGTTCTCGCGATAACCCGGCCAGATGAAATGGCCCTCTTTGTCTTTGCGGAACCAGTTCACGTGAAAAACCCGTGGAGTCTGGCTGAGTGATCGCTGCATTTTGATCCAATGACGGAAGTAGTCCCCCATGTGATAACCGCAAAAGGGAAGCATCGCCATGGGATCGCGGCGAACTTTACCAACTTCACCCGCAGCGGCGGCTGTCATTTCTGACCCCATGGTCGCGCCCATGTAGACTCCAGCGCTCCAATTAAAAGCCTGATAGATCAGAGGAATGTTGGTGGCGCGGCGCCCGCCAAAAATAATGGCGCTGATGGGAACTCCGTTGGGATCTTCCCATGCCGCATCGATCGTGGGACATTGAGATGCTGGAGCGGTGAATCGGGCGTTGGGATGCGCCGCTTTCTTTCCTGTCTTGCCGATTTCGGGTGTCCAGCGCTGGCCTTGCCAGTCGATACATTCCACTGGCGGATTCTCGGTCATTCCCTCCCACCACACTCCCCCATCCGGTGTTTCGGCGACGTTGGTGAAAATTGTGTTCCGAGAGAGCGTAGCCATGGCATTGGGATTGGTAGCCACGGATGTGCCAGGAGCTACGCCGAAGAATCCAGCTTCAGGATTGATGGCATGCAGACGGCCTTCCGCATCAGGCTTAATCCAAGCGATGTCGTCGCCCACGGTCCAGACCTTCCAGCCCTCAAAACCTTTTGGTGGAACCATCATTGCGAAATTGGTCTTTCCGCAAGAGCTGGGGAACGCAGCTGCTACGTAAGTTTTTTCGCCTTCCGGACTTTCGACGCCGACGATGAGCATGTGCTCGGCCATCCAGCCTTCATCGCGGGCTATGTTCGAGGCGATGCGCAGTGCGAAGCACTTCTTGCCTAAAAGTGCATTGCCACCGTATCCCGAACCGTACGACCAAATCTCGCGGCTCTCAGGAAAATGCACGATGTACTTTTCTTTATTGCATGGCCAGGGAACATCTTTTTGTCCGGGGGCGAGCGGTACTCCCACGCTGTGAATGCAGGGAATAACGCGCTTTTCGTCTTTATCGATCTCTTTGAAAACGTCGAGCCCGATGCGGGTCATAATCCGCATGTTCACTACAACGTAAGGCGAGTCTGTCAGTTCGACCCCAACCTGAGACATGGGTGACCCGATGGGACCCATGCTGAAAGGCAGCACATACATGGTGCGCCCACGCATGCAGCCGGCAAATTTCTGCTTCAGCGTGCGGCGCATCACGTAGGGGTTTTCCCAATTGTTAGTCGGGCCAGCGCTATCTTTGGAAAGCGAGCAGATGAAGGTGCGATTTTCGACCCGAGCTACATCGTCGGCATCGGAGCGCGCCAAGTAACAGCCCGGCCATGTCTTCTGATTTAACTTGGTGAGCGTGCCGCTCTTAACCATCTGCCGCAGAAGCTCTTCGTATTCCTCTTGGGAACCATCCACCCAGTGAATGGCATCGGGCCGGGTCAGTTCCGCTGTCTTCTCGACCCATTTGATTAAGTGGATATTTCGGGTAGGTGCAGCAACTGCAAGCGCGCTCTTCATAAAAGGCCGATCAGGCAATAGGTAACTTATTATTTTGCCAGATAATCGCAGGGAATGTCACGGCAGGGATATGGCATTACGGAAACCAGATATCTATGTGACACAAACCAAAGCTGATTCAGGCCCTTCGGATAGCCCTAACCAGAGCCACCAACAGCACCGCTCCCACGATGGCGACCAGAATACTTGGGATCAATCCGCCGCTGGTGTAAATACCTAAAAGCCCGAGCACCCGGCTCCCAATGATCGCTCCAGCGATGCCCAGCAAAATATCGGTCAGTACGCCATAACCGGAGCCCTTCATGATCTTGCCTGTCGCCCAGCCGACGATCAATCCTACGATAATGATGTAAAGAATCATGAGCCCTCCCCGATTGCTCTCATATGCGTCGCGGCAGAGTAAGCTCCACGAGCGCCGCTGTCAATATTATTAAGTTCTTTTAATCAGATGAACCTATTTTGCTTTTTAAAGCCAACGGCTGCCATCATTCGTCCTGTCTTGCCTTCCTCGGCGCGATAAGAAAACAGCATGTCAGTGTGGCATGATGTGCATAGCGGTGACGCACTGATGTTCTTCGGGGAAATTCCGATCGCGATTAGCTGATGCCGATTGGCTTCCACCAGATCAAGGAAGATTTTCTTCGGAAGTTCGCTATGACCGGGAGCGCGTGCGGTTAAAAAAAGCATAGGATACTTTTCGCGCACCTCATCATAATCCTCAGTTTCGTTGAACAGTTCGGCTGCATAAGCGAATTGCGACTCGAATTGCTCGCGGATTTCCCCGCCAACTTGATAGCAGCACTTGTGAATGCCGGGACCGATGACCGCTCTGATGTCATTGGGCATGGTTCCGAACCAACGCCGCATCTCTCCGGCTCCTTTTTCGACGATACGTTTAATGGTCCCCCGCCAACCTGCGTGAAAAACTCCCACGGCTTTGTGCTTCGTGTCTACGAGGATCACCGGCAAACAGTCGGCAGTCTGGATACCAAGCAAAAGCTCGGGTGTGTTGGTAATCAGGCCATCTCCGGCGAGTTGATCCTTAGGCATCTCTGAAACGCAATGGATCAAGTCAGAGTGAATCTGGCGTAGTGTCACCAGAGGCCAAAGTTTTTTCCCGGTCACTGCACCAAGTTTCTTAAGAAAATCAGTCCTATTACGTTCGACCGCAGAGCGTGAATCATCCTTTGTAAAACCCAGGTTTAAAGAATTCACACCGTAAACGCGAGAGCTTCCTCCCATGCGAGTGCTAAAACCATGCAGCAGCCAGGGAATCTTCGCCAGTCCATTATCTTGAAGGATTGTGATAGCAGATTTTTTGCCAGATGATTTCTGGGGAACTTTAATTGGCACCTCACCATAGTAGCAATCTCTTCGGCGCGGACCCGAAACCCGATCCGTAGTCGCGGAGTATAATTCGCGCGTAGCGGCATCCAACCGCGTCTCAACTTGTAGGGAGATTTTTGAATGCGATTTCTCTGGCCATTAGCACTCGTGTGTGGATTTTTAACCGGCGCCGCTGCTCAAC
>DASRFC010000002.1:0-44291 GCA_035651835.1 Terriglobales bacterium | reverse complement strand
AAACTGTCCGGACATGCTGCAACTTCGCCAGAATATCCGCGACCTTGATTGGGGCCGGCGCGCCGGTAATACCAATCAGGTTGGAAGATCCAGGCGGCAAAATAATGACATCCGCTCCAATGCCTTGCTGCCGGGCGCGGGAGTCGTTCAACATCCCGACGGAAAGCCAAACGATGAGTAGAATGAGCGTTACTTCAAGTCCGATGGCAATAACGCTAATAAGCGACCGTATGGGCCGGTGAACCAAGTTCGCCAGGATCATCTTGTTCATGGATTTTTCCGATAGGGCCTTTGAATCATGCTTTTTCAGCTCTAGCGGCTGTGCGGACCGTGCGCCGTCGGAGATGCACTGCTCTTAGGCTGATCAAGACGAACCACGTCCGCACCCGGAGGCTGCTCCAGTGCGAATTTATCATCGGGCAGCGGTTCATTCAGTTCGAGCTTTGCAATCGTCAAAGTAATATCGTATTCCTCTTGCGGGCGCTTGATTTCAATCTTCGAGGGAAAACTCACTCCTTCATAGTCCTTATAGAGACTATAACGGGTATCGGTGGCAAGCTCGCCATTTTCATCAAAGCTCATCTGGCGGTCCGGCAGAAGATCAGTTCGACTGAATACAATTTTGCGAGAGAGAAACCAGCCATTTTTCCCCTTGCGAATGACGCCAATCATATAGTCAGGCTGATCGAAGCGATGTCCCTTGGAGTCGGTTACGTTTTCGGTACCATTCTCCATAATTGCAATTTCGTCCGCTGAATCGATGGGCTGCATAAGCAAAGAATCGTAAATCACCTGTGGTCGAAGATTTTCCAGCGGTTGCCGGAGATTGTGCGATTCAATATCGTTGCGGCCGATCACGAATCGATTTTTAGGCGGAATCCAGAGCTTGAACTCGCGGCCGTCACTCACCATATCGAAGGCCCGGGAACGCACGATAGGGAGCAATCCAATCATCCGCAACATGGCCGGCTTTCGTGCTAAGACGTATCCGCGAATCTGCTTGTAATCGGTGATAGTTCCTTTTTTCTCGCCGCCGACGGACGTGTCGATATCAACCGTCGCCTCCATAGTTTTGACCTTTGCGGCTTGAGCGTTGATGTAGTCGATTAGTTCTGCTTGTGTAGTTGTCTTGATCGGGGCCACTGCAACAGCCGGCTTCACCTGGTGAGACCTGAAGAGGCATGCATTCAGTGGAAAGACAGCCAAACAAATTAAAATGAGACGGTATCGATATAAAAAATACATTTAGAAAAAAAGATTACAAGCCATAGATTTCCGACTTAGATGAGTATAAGCGATGGAAAGTCGCAAGAAGCAGTAGGCAGGCTCCAGGCGTCAGGAATCAGGCTTTGGGGGAACCGGGGTTTGGGCTTCAGAGGAACAGTGACGCAATCACATATTTGCCACTTTGCAATTATTACACTTAAGCGCAAAGAGAACCTTGATTTATGAGCGGAACTTACAAGATTTGAAAGTGTGGCAAACGGCTATGGAGTTGGTTGGAAGTGTTTATCGCGTTACGAGCCAATTTCCAAAGGGAGAGATCCAAGGAAGCTACATCTGATTTCTGAAGCTTGAAGCCTGACGCCCTAAGCCTGACGCCTGTTGTCTGATTCACCTTGCCATTGCTTTTCGGTATGCCGCCACGTTGCGATTGTGGTCTTCGAGCGTGCTGGCGAACCTGTGATGTCCATTACCGTCAGCCACGAAATAATAATAATTCGTCGTAGCGGGATGCATGGCCGCTTCAAGAGAGGTCTTCCCCGGATTGCCGATTGGCCCCGGAGGCAGACCGAGATGCGTGTAGGTGTTGTAGGCAGAGCCGAATTGCATGTCCGCGTGATGCAATGCGCCGGTGTAGGCTCCTTGCAGCAGTTCTGCGTAAATCACACAGGGGTCTGCACCTAACGCGATGTTTTTTGCCAGCCGGTTGTAATAAACACTGGCAACTTCTGAACGCTCTTCCGGATTGCCGGTTTCTTTCTCGATAATCGACGCCATGGTCACAATTTTGTGAATATCGTTCGACTGTACCGGCTGAGCGGCATGGAGGGGAGGATCTTTGGCTGAAACTGCATTGCCCGGTGTGGCGGAGATTAATCCGATTTCGCGCGCCACTTGGTGAAACTGCTTCACCATCGCGGCGACCATCTCCTGCATAGTTTGCGTACGAGTGAACTCGTAGGTATTCGGAAATAGATAGCCTTCGAGAGTTTTTGCTTGCGGATCAAGATCAGCGATTAGCGCGGTATCGGACATTGCGATGTTCAGAAAATCTTGCTTCGATCCCAGGCCAGCATCTTGCATCGCCTGCGCGATGTCGAACATGTTGAAGCCTTCGGGGATGACCACCGTGTGCACATAAACGTCGCCGCGAACCAAGCGCGAGTGAACATTGATTGCGTTGGCGTCTTTCTCGAAGAGATATTCGCCGGCTTTCAAAGAACGCTTGTGATGCAGAAAATGCCAGAAGATGAAGGCATCCGCGTTGCGAATGACTCCCGCGGATTTCAGCTCAGTCGCAATTCTCCGAGTCGAGTAGCCCGGATGTAGTAAAACAAATTTTTGCTCCGAAGGCGTAACAGGAAGCCAGAGCGCCCAAGCGAGAAATCCGCCGAAAGCGATTATGGCAAGAAATAGGAATGTGAAGAAGGCGCGCAAGCTGAAGATATTTTAGAGGATGAAAGAGTTTTCGGGGGTAGTCCGTTGGACGATGTCCCTTCGGTAGCGCATTACCTCTCAAAACAAGCACTGTCCAGCAAACACTTATTACCAGCCAACGCTGGATTACCGCCGAAAACTAGCATAAGATCATCGCGATGTTGGGCTGCATCAAGGTTTGGAATGTTGAGAAACTACTACATCAACAGAGAATGGATCGTATCTTCTACGGCCCGCCATATATACCGCTGTGCAGCAATTCTGGCTTTGGCACTGTTCTTCGTTCTATTCGCGGTGCGCTTGGGCATCATTCCTGAAACTCTCGTTATATTCTTAAATCTCCCTATATTCATAGGCGTCCTTGGCACAGCAGTCACAATGATTGGGATGGAATACTTCCTCTTCGGCTTTGATAAGTCGTCAGCGACGAAAAAGGTGTTTTGGTTTTGCATGATGTTATTTCCGCTAATCGGACCGCCGCTCTACTGCTTTCATGGTTTACTCGCGCTCTGATGTGCTGAATACGTCCGTGGGTATAGCTAAGGAGCATGTTTCCTAACGACAGCCGTGAGGCAGAGCTCACGTTGTGATTAGCACCTAAACACCATTCGCTGGCCCGCTGTTTCCTCTCATCTCCATCCAGCTTTGCAGGATTAGCATTGCCGCCAGCTTATCCACTACCTCTCCCCTTCTCTTTATGGACATCTCTGAATCCCTCAACACTCGATTTGCCTGCGCCGAGGTCAGGCGTTCGTCTACCAAATGTACTGGCAGTTTGAATTTCTTTCGCAACTCTTCCGCGAACACCTGCATTTTCTCAGATTGCGTGCCTTCAAGGCCGCTCATTCTTAGCGGGTATCCCACGACAATTTCCGCAATCTGATAATGCTGAATCAGTTCAGCTAACCGTCCGAAATCGGTGCGCTTATTTTTGCGCCGGATGGTATCGAGTCCCTGCGCCGTAATTCCCAAAGGATCGGAAACAGCAATGCCGATGGTTCTGGATCCTACATCTAGACCCAGCACGCGCGGATGAGGGTGCTGCTGAGCCAAATCGTTCGCATCAGAAATCACGCATTCATTATAGGTTGGTATAGGCACGACGAATATAAAGGGTAGGCGGACCCACGGAACTAGACTACGATTAACTAGCATGGCCACCGAGCGCGCCGAACTGAAACCACCGGATGCTCCGGCAATACCCCGTCCTCCGCAGACGATGTCCAGAGCTAATTGGGCACAAAACCTGATTGGTGTAGGAGCGGTATTGGCTCTGTGTTATTACGGAGAGATCGTTCTAGCCGTTCTGATGATTTCCGTGTTGCTGGCGTTCATACTTGCTCCGGTCGTTGATATTCTTGGCCGGCTTCGCCTACCTCGGGCGTTATCTTCGGGGATCGCCATGATGTTGTTGCTGGCAGCGATTGCCGGCATCATTTATTTTTCGTATAACCAAGCGACGAGCTTGGTCGAAGACCTGCCAAAGTACACCACCAAGATTCGTCAGGAGACTCTGCGCTTCCGGCAAAAAGCGGAGAGTTTCGAAGTTTTAAATCCGCAACACGAAAAAGGCGTGCTCAATGTGCGTCCCGCGACTGATTGGACGGAAGTCCTCACGCGCGGATTCGGTTCAGTCAGTCAGTCAGTCTTTGCGGCTTCATTCATTCCCTTTCTGGCCTATTTCATGTTGACCTGGCAGGAGCACGTTCGCTCTGCCACTGTGATGTTGTTCCCCATGGAGAATCGCCATACCGCATACACCACCCTGGGATTGATTTCTGCCATGATTCGCAGCTTTATGGTGGGAAATTTGCTGATCGGTGTGTTTATGGGAATCATCAGCACGGCAGCCTTTGGCGCGCTGCACATCCCATTTTTCTATTTTGCTGGATTTCTTAGCGGATTTCTCAGCCTGATCCCGTATTTGGGAGTTGTACTGGCGATAGCGCCGCCTATATTCCTTGGGCTTGGGCACATCGGTTCCCAGGATCTCCTTTGGATTGTAATAACTGTGCTGGGCCTTCATCTCTTGACGCTAAATGTGCTCTATCCAAAATTTCTGGGTAATCGGCTTCAGCTGAATCCGTTAGCGGTTACGATTTCGCTTTTGGTGTGGGCATGGCTTTGGGGTGGCATCGGTTTAGTTCTGGCGATTCCAATGACAGCGGCCATGAAGATTATTTTCGACCACATTGAATCTTTGAAGCCGTTTGGAAATTGGCTCGGAGAATAAGTATTTAGGATTTATTGCAGGAATTTACGCCTGGAATTCAGAAGCGTCGGGGAATCGCAGCTGACATTTGGCAAGTGCTTTGGTAAGGAGATCCTCAATTTCAGGATCATCACAGCCTTTGGCCATGGCAAGTTCGCTGACTAAAAGATAACGCGCCCGTTCCAGCATCTTCTTCTCACGGAAGGAAAGTGGCTTCTCCTGGTGAAGAACCAACAATCCTTTGAGCACCGCAGCTACTTCCAGCAGCGAGCCGGTGCGCATCCGGTCAGAGTTTTCTTTGAAACGGTTCTTCCAGTCAGCATTGTTATCGGTCTCGCCGTCGGCAAGAAAATCTACAATTTTTTGAATTTCGCCGTTTTTGACCACCCGGCGTAAGCCCACCGCTCCCACATTGTGGAAAGGAACCATCACCTTTAGGCTGTTTGCTTGAATTTTGAGGAGATAAAATTTCTCGACTGTTTGACCAATTGTGCGGCTGCTAATTTGTTCGATAATCCCCACGCCATGATTCGGATAAACGACCTTCTCGCCTATGTGGAAATTATCGCTGGTCAGCATGCAGGAACCACCTAAAGAACACAGGGCCGAGAACTACAATGCCCATTTTATCCCAAGTTGGGACGAAATGGCAATTTCCGGCCGAAAAGCAAAGAACAAACGCCTAGTTTGGTGCGATCTTCCGAGATTCAAAGAATTCGACAAAATCCTGAGCTCCTGCATGGCTATGGTTCGCATAGGTTTATAATCTCCCGAAGTATGACTGAGCATATTAAAAGGAAATTACAGGAAGAAATGAATGCGCTCGAACACGAGCTCGTCCATGATCTTCCCAAAGAAATCAAGAAGGCCGCGGCCTTGGGCGATCTTAGCGAAAATGCTGAGTATCACATGGCCAAGCAACGCCAGGAGTTCGTGAAGGCGCGTCTTCGCCAATTGGGCGCACGCATGGCGGACTTAGCCCTTATTAATATGGACAATATTCCTAAAGATAAGGTTGGTCTGGGGTCGACGGTCAAAGTGTTCGATAACACCAAGAATGAAGAGGTCGAGTACAAATTGGTGACCAGCGAAGAAACCGATGTCGCCGCCGGCAAAATCTCGACCAGTTCTCCTATTGGCCGAGCTTTGCTTAACAAAAAAGTGGGAGACACAGCCAGCTTTGTAACTCCCAACGGCAAACGTGAGATGGAAATTTTGACTTTGAGCACGATCCATGATGAGGCTCCCGCCAAGTGAGCAAGACCTGGACTAGCGCTTTTGGGCGAGCCTGCGGAGTTTTGCTGGATGCCATTGTCCGTTGGCTGGCCTTAGCGCGGATTAATCCTAATGTGCTCACGTTTTTTGGGCTCGTAGTGAATGCGATTGCCGCGTTCTTGTTCGGTTACGCTAACGGCGAAAATCAAGCTCGTCTGTTCCGTTATGCAGGACTTGTAATTATTGCCTCTGGCTTCTTCGATCTAGTGGACGGGCGTGTGGCGCGGGCAAGCAATCAAGTGACGCGGTTCGGAGGCTTCTTTGATTCTGTAATTGACCGCTATAGCGATGCTTCGCAATTTTTTGGCCTGCTGGTTTTTTATGCACGCGGGGACCGCTTCTTCTATGTCGTGTTAACTGCATTCGTAATGGTAAGCGCGATTATGGTCAGCTACACTCGCGCCCGCGCCGAGTCTTTGATCGGGTCTTGCCGGGTGGGGTTTCTGGAGCGCCCGGAGCGCTTAGTGCTTGTAATTATCGGTGCTCTGTTTAATCGCATGGCGCCGGTGCTATGGTTGATCGCAGTGCTCTCAACAATAACGGTGATCCACCGCATGCGATACACATGGACGCGCACAGAAGGCGTGGACGCGCTGCCAGCGAAGGCTGGACAAGCGGCATAAAAGGGAGCATTCCGTAGTAGGAAATGTTTCTCTTCTCAATCGCAAACATCCCACATATTTCTTCATAGTTTCTCAATGCTAGACTTGTGCAGTCACTTTCCCTTGAGGAATCTTTTTGTCCACTGATCCTGTTCTTGTTGTCCATGGTGGCGCCTGGGCCATTCCTGATGACATGGTCAATGCCCATCTCGATGGTGTTCGCAATGCCATGGCCGCCGGCTGGCGGGTTCTCGACGGCGGAGGATCCGCTCTCGATGCGGTGGAGGAAGCGGTTGTCATCATGGAAGATGACGATACCTTCGATGCCGGCCGAGGTAGCTTTCTCAATCGCGACGGAAAAGTTCAACTGGACGCTTTAATCATGGACGGTGCGACTCTCCGGACGGGCGGAGTTGGATGTGTAGAACGAATCGTCAATCCGGTGCGAGCGGCTCGCAAAATCCTCAGCGAAAGTCCGCATGTGTACTTCGTCGCGGAGGGTGCAGAGCGTTTTGCCGCCGAACACGGCATGCAACTTTGCGAGAATGCAGATCTCATTGTTCCGCGAGAGGTTGAACGGCTACGCGAGTTTCAGGCTCGTCCCTCGGGAACGGATAATGACCTGTTCTCCGCAACCATCTCGCACGACACTGTGGGAGCGGTCGCCCTGGACCGGCAAGGCAACATCGCTTCCGCTACTTCCACCGGAGGCACACTCAACAAGGCTCCCGGCAGGCTCGGCGATTCTTCATTAATCGGATGCGGGTGTTATGCCGACAATAAGTCTGCGGCGGCTTCCACAACAGGATGGGGCGAACCTATCATGAAGCTAGTGCTAGCCAAGTGGGCCGCTGATCGTGTTGCCTCGGGAAACTTGCCGGAGTGGGTCGCCGCCGAAGCGATCAATTACTTGGAATCGCGCCTCAACGGACATGGCGGCATGATTTTGCTGGATGCTCGCGGACATTTTGGCATTGCCCACAATACCCCGCGCATGGCTTGGGCAATTAAGACCGTGAAAGATGAGAGCTCTGGCATAAAGCGTAGATAGTAATTCCTTCTCAATACGTTGGACCAATAACGAACTAAGTTCTCTGTGCACTTCCGGCTTGAATAAACACACTCCAGTGATGTAAAACCCTGCGGGCTTTCTTTTCGCAACTAATATGTGTGTTTGTTTGAGTCTTCCGATGAACTCGGGACAAAATATTTTCTCGTTGGCGCAGTTCATCCGGCATAACTCTTGTCCATCACGGAGACACTCATGACAATGCGTAAGCTATTTTTGTCCGTATTCGCACTCTTCTTGCTAACCTCCGTTGCCTTTGGACAGGGGGCTGCCTCCGGCGATCTCTATGTCACGGTTAAAGATCCTGGTGGCAAACTGATTACGAATGCCACGGTCACAGCTCGCGATGTCGGAAAAGGAGTTGAACGGATTGCAAGCGGGAACGGCGTAGGCGAATACAGTATCCCGGCGCTACCGCCAGCCACCTATACGGTCGCCGTCGAGGCTGTGGGTTTCGCCAAAGTAACGTCCGAAAATGTCACGATAACTGTTGGTCAAAGGGCTGAACTGCCCATTGCGCTTTCCCTCGCTGGCACAAAAGAAACCGTCAATGTTAGCTCTGAGGCGGATCTCGTCGAAACACAACGCACTGCGACGACTGACACGATCAACCAGCAGCGAATCGATAATCTACCAATCAATGGGCGCAACTATATCAATTTCACATTAACTGATTCCCAGGTGGTTCGCGACAACGCTCCTAACACTGGCGCCGCCCCAACCTCGGGACTTAACATGAGCGGACAACGCGCACGCTCTAACCTGGTCAATGTGGATGGCGCAGATGCTACCGACAATTCAACGAATGGCGTGCGCTCGACGGTTTCGCAGGAAGCGGTGCAGGAGTTCCAGATCATCACTAATAGCTATGCGCCGGAATACGGCCGCGCCGCAGGCGGAGTAGTTAATATTATTACCCGCTCCGGATCGAATGCTTTTCATGGCGATGTTTTCGGATATCTGCGCAATCGGAATTTTCAGGCGGTAAATCCCTTTAGCACGATTCCGAATCCTGCCTACACCCGAGTGCAAGGCGGTGCAGCTTTCGGAGGACCAATCAAGAAAGATAAAACTTACTATTATTTTTCTTATGAAATCACACGGCGTCACGAGACTGGATTTTCTGACATTGGCGCCAACAATTTCGGATTAACTCCGTTCGACACTACCCAAGTCGGATTGCCATTTGGCACATTGCAACTCACGCCGCAACAAATTGGTTTTCTGACGAATCCAGCGGTCCTGGCAACCGAGCAAGTCAGTCCCGCTTATGCTCAAGAAGTTGGGCAATATGCTTTTCTCACCGGAGCTTCATCTGGAATGGCCTTAAAGGGGGTGTGGCCGACATCGCTGACTGGCTTTCCGGGAATTAGCGGTTTTGCCACTACCTGCTCATCTCCGCCCTGCTTTGTGCCAGCTTCTTACCAGTCATTGGCTTCACAGGTGGGGAATTTTCCAGTATTTGAAGGAACCAGTCTGTATTCGTTACGCCTCGATCACAATATCAATAACAGCAATCGGATAATGCTGCGGGGCAATGTCAGCCCGAGCACAATTAATGGCATTGAAGTCAGCGGACAAGATCAGCCCTTCGGACAAAACGCTTATTCCCGAACTTCCCAGCAGACCTATCGCGATGTAAGCGGGGTAGCGGAGTACACTTCGACCCTCGGCAACAACAAGGTAAATGAATTTCTTTTTCAATACGCGCGGCGAGGCCTCGCTTATTTCTACAACACGCAAACTCCAGGAGGCTCTGATCCGGCAGTGAATATTCCGGGCTACGCCTATTTTGGACGCGAACCTTATTCCTATATCGAACGCACTGAGCAGCGTTATCAGTTCGCCGATAACTTTTCCTGGACGATAGGCACCCACAACACTAAATTTGGCGTGGATTTCAACTACATTCCGATTACCGCTACTTTCACCGTGAACTATGGCGGCGTTTATGACTTCGGCAGCTTCAGCTCCGCAAATTTAGGATTTGTTACACCTGCCGGACTTCCCACATTTCCGGGACTCTCAGCCGTGCAGGCCTACGGAGCCGGACTTCCGGGCGACTTCATTCAAGGCATTGGGAACCCTCACGATTCGTTTTCCAACAAACCTCTCGGGATATTTTGGCAGGACTCGTGGCGCGCGCGTCCTAATCTGACTTTGAATTATGGCCTGCGGTACGACGTGGAGTTTGCTCCCAAATTTACCCAGCCTGATCCGCTGGCGCTTGCGGGATACAACTTCCTCGGATTGCAGAAAGGCATCCAGACAGATACCAGCAACCTTCAACCACGAGTGGGCGTCGCATGGGATCCCAAAGGCGACGGCAAGACTGTACTGCGCGCCTCTTACGGAATTTTCTACGATCATCCGCTGCTTGGGTTGTATTTCTTAGGTGATGCTTCAGACGGCTCGAAATCAGGACAGTTAGCTTTCGCGGGTACATCGACATGCACTGTGCCGGGCGATCCTGGGAACTTAAATGCCATTCCGATTTTTCAAGGAACGCTGGTCAATCCTGATTTTCCGCAGTGCGCTCCTTCACCTTTTGGCCCAGTGAACGCCGCACTAGGTTACTTGCCGAACCAGCAGCAATTTCAGGCGCTAAATTTTCCGCAGTCAGCACTTATCAATCAGAACTATTTGACGACAACTCCGCTGGCAATTGGCTTCCAGCCGTTCGGATATCCTCAGGCTAAAAACTTTATCTATGCTTATTCGCAGCAGGCGAACTTGAGCATCGAGCGCGATCTGGGCGGCGGCTTTGCCTTGAGTCTTGCCTATAACTTCAATGGCGGACGCCACCTAAATCGGCCCATCAATGCCAATACTATCCGCGGCGATTTGTTGGTTAACAACTTCAATGCGGCTACGGCTGCCGGGCTTACGCCTGCTAGCCCATTCACCGTTAGTGGATGCGGAATAAACTCCGGAGGCGTGCCTTACGTTCCCGCATCTCTGGTTAATTTCTTCCGGCCTTCGGGATTGAATGCATCAGTTGCGAATTTCATTCTGGCGACCCAAGGTGTAGCTGGGGCGCAATGCGTAGGTCTGGCGCAACAAGTTCTACAGGCAGAAGGACTGAATTCAAAATGCGATCCAGCAACCCTGGCTAATTGTGTTCCGTTCGGCGATATGGATGCCAACTACTCCAACGGCACTTCTGTTTATCACGGATTTACCGCCAACTTGCGCAAGCGTTTTCGTGCTCATTACGAGTTTCTAGCTTCATATACATGGGCGCACGCTATTGATGATTCAACCGATTTGCAATCGACTCTCACTCCGCAGGACAGCTACTTTCCAGCAGAGGACCGCTCCAATTCCACTTTCGACCAGCGTCATCGTTTTGTTTTTAGTGGCGTTTATCAGACAGGAAAATTAGGCGGCAGCGGCTTTGCCCAAAAACTTTTCAGCAATTGGACATTTGCTCCCATTATCGAAGTTGCATCTGGGCGCCCCTTCAATATCATCACTGGCAATGGCGACAACTTTCAGCTGTCATCGCTCACGAGTCGCCCTAATACCTTTGTGAATCCCGGGTGTACGGCAGCTGGATATCCTGCATATAATTCCAGGTACTCACCTACAGGAGTTTTTCAGGAGCCTTGCATCTTTGATTTCAATGGCACTCTTCTTTCGCTGGATGGTAATCTAGGCCGGAACTCCGCTACAACTCCTTGGACCCTGTTCAATGATTTGCGAGTAGCCAAGCACATCTATTTCGGAGAACGATTCAATATGGAATTGATCGCCGACATGTTTAATCTGGCTAACAAATACAATGTGGCAGCTGTCAGCCCATTGTTCAGCAATGCTGGGACACCAACGGCTGCGTATGATCCACGGCAGTTTCAGTTCGCAATGAAATTGTATTGGTAGAAGCAAGTGCGAGGTCTAGGTGGGTAGCTGAATATCCAAGGCCCAGAGCCTAAAGCCTGCCTTTTGCGCTACACTCTCTTTTCACCCATCCTTGGCGATTGCCGGAGTTGTAACCTTCCATGTCTGATGCTTACACTCCTACTTCGAGGACGCGTCTCGTCCGCGAACCTCAACGTGCCGTCTATGATCGCGCTACCGCTTACGAAATTCTCGATGAAGGCTTCGTTTGTCATGTCGGATTTGTAATTGATGGCCAGCCTTTTGTGATTCCCACCGGCTATGGACGAAAGGATGACAATCTTTATATCCACGGTTCAGCGGCGAGCCGGATGCTGCGCAATCTCGATAAAGGCATTCCGGTTTGCCTGACTGTAACCCTGCTCGACGGATTAGTTCTCGCTCGTTCGATCTTCAATCACTCGATGAATTACCGGTCGGTTATTGTGCTGGGTACTGCCGTTGTGGTTACCAATCCAACTGAAAAGCTGGAAGCGCTGAAGTTATTGTCGGAGCACATTATTCCCGGACGCTGGGCCGAGTCCCGCCAGCCTAATGAGAAAGAACTCAAGGCCACGACTGCCCTGCGCCTGCCGATTACGGAATTTTCAGCGAAAGTACGGGAAGGTGGAGTCGTCGATGATGAAGAAGATTATGCATTTCCGACATGGGCAGGAGTAATTCCGTTAACAATGATGCCAGGAACGCCGATTGACGACGAGAGATTGTTGGCGGGGAAAAGCGCGCCGGAGTATGCGAAAAATTATTCGAGGAAGAAAAGATAGATTGTGTGGCGCGGGCGCCCACGTTTGGTTATACGTAAGTAGGGAGTTCAACATCCCCATCGGCGGAAATTGTCATCATGGCATGCATGGATGCACTTCTGTGTAGAGCGGTTCTTTCTGCGCCGTGGGCGCTGGCAACAATTCACGCGGCGCTGAAGCGTCGCTTCCAGATGATCTCCTCGCGTTTGGAAAATTAAAAGCGGTCTTCGTTGTGAAAAGATTCGCGCAGGGATTTGAAACAGCAGATTCCTGACGGCTGGAAGTTAATGCTGCCTCGTTCCCTAAGCCGCCTTTGTCTTTGGTTCCATGGGTAAACCCGCATTCCGCCAGGCATCGAGGCCGCCCTTTAATGCCCAGACGTCTTGGTAACCGCTCTCCCGAAGTTCTTGCGCCAAACTGGCGCTTGATCCTTCATTTGGTCACGTACAGTAAGCAACGGCGGGTTTGTCCTTCGGAATTTTGGAAAGGTTTTGATTAAGTGCATCCAAGGGGACGCGAATAGCGCCCGGTAATTTCTCGTTTGATTGCCCCCATGCCTGTGGGTTCCGCGTATCGACTACAGTGAAGTCTTCCCCGGCTTCCATTCGTTTCCGCAGTTCATCAACTGTGATTCGTAAATCGTCGGACATACGAAGTTTCCTCTCTAAGAGTTGGACCTAATAGATGTCAAGCTAATGGAATCGGCTGTATGCGCCTTGCGCAACGGGGTTTGACTATGTTCAGCACAGCGGAGGGCGGCTGTCCCTATGCGAGCTATATCTCTCGTGATCTTTCAACTATTGTTTTGCGAATTCAGAGCTGATCGTGAGAGTTGCTGATCATAAATAGAATGTCCTTCCGTGCGCAATTTCGGACAACGCGGTTATCGCAGCCTTCATCTGACATTTCTTATTCGCTTGCCAATCAGGAATTCGGATTGCAGTGAGCATATTTCTGTTCGTCAAAAGAGGTGTCCTTTGCGAAATCGCTATGTCGTACCAATCCTTGCATCGCTTACCTTGGCGTGGGTGATGAGCCTTACGGCTGCTGCGCAAGTTTCGCCAGCAACGCCGCCTCCTCAAGCCTCGCCTCAAAGCCCGTCCACCTCCACCGGCAACCAGCAGCAGGGCCAGGCTCAGGGGCAACAAAAGTCAATCGATGACGAGCTTCAACTCACGCCAGATCAGAAACAAAAAATCGCAGTAATTGTTGATGATGAAAAAAAGCAGATGGTCGCCCTTCGCGACGACAACTCGCTGACTATGGATCAGAAACAACAGAAAGCGGCGCAGGTTCGACAAGCGGGAGCTCCAAAAATTCGAGCCATACTCACGCCAGAACAATTGAAAAAACTTGCTGCGATTCAGGAGAGAGAACAACAACAGCCAGCTAGCGACAGCCAGAGTTCGCCACAATCCCAGCAGCCTCCGCAACACTGAGTAGTTGACTTCCTGTTTTCTCAGCGCTGGATTGAAGGACAATTGCTGCTTGCATGCTTTGCAATGAAGGCTCCGTTTGTGGAGCCTTCAAAATTATTGGTAGCTATTTGTACACGGCAGCGATGGCGGGGTCTGGCCAGGTTCTTCCTGGTCGATCACGGATTCCTGAACCAGCTTAAAAGAATTTTTATGTCTGACATATTGTTTCCAGTCAAATACCCCAATGCCAAGTCCAAGGCTGTAAATCTCTTTGTACATGCAATTCCCATAACTTGAGTCGCAACTGTATTTGTAGGTGAAATAGCGCGTTTGGGTTGGTCCTACATTCCCGACATTTATCATGACCGGAGCCGAAATGGAGTTCACGACATAGCCAAGAGGATCGGTTTCGTAGGCATTGCATTGTGAATACAACTTGTACAGTGTGCCGGAATACGGAACCTTGATAGTAGGTCCTGAACGTCCAACCCGAACACATCGCTTTGATATGGGCATATCCATGTTGAATCGTTTGAAACTAGTCGGATCGGTCCACACCAGTTCCGTCGATCGATCATAGATGTAATTGCTGTCGAATGATTTGATATCCCAGGGATAACCATTCGAGCCTTTCGTCCACACAAAATATCCAGATGGAGAATACTGATTACTGCTGTAGTCAGGGTCTACCGAGCTGTAGTTTGGATTCGCATTCCCTGGACCCATATGATTGTCGACACGCGCAGGATAGCCCATGACAAAATACGTGAGCATGTCTTCCATTCCTGTGGGGCATGACAACGTTTGTGCAAACATTGCAGTGGGCGCACCAATGCCAAGAAGGCAAATAAAAATAAGTCTCACCTTAACCTCCATATTCAGGAAGCGGCCGTCTCGGGGGAATCAAAGGTGAGTAACCTTCGACAATAGCGGTCGCAGGTATCTTTGTTGCAATTTATACCGGGAGTCTCGATCCAGAAAACGAATTTATGAAGTGTTTGCGATCAAGCGGAAAACCTTATAGGCAGGTTTACTAAGTTCAATTCGGCACTGTGATGCACGATCTCTCAGGGTTCGCATCCCCTGCCCTGCTTGGGTTATCTAACACACCATGAGTTATGAATTAGCAGTTTCCGTTCTGGATCTGGTTGGCATGCGTGCCGGTGAATCTGCGGGCAACGCCATTGCCCGAGCCGTTGACTTAGCGCAGAACGCGGAGCGTCTGGGGTACACGCGCTTCTGGCTGGCAGAACATCACTCGATGGAGGGACTCGCATGTTCGGCCACCCCGGTGCTGATCGGGCATGTAGCCGGTGCGACCTCGACTATTCGTGTGGGTAGCGGCGGTGTCATGCTGCCCAACCATGCTCCACTCATAGTGGCCGAGCAATTCGGAACACTCGACGCGCTCTATCCTGGGCGAATCGATCTCGGTTTGGGGCGAGCTCCCGGAGGCGACTTCCAAACCATGCGAGCGTTGCGGAGGGATTTGCATCAGACCGGAGATGAATTTCCCGCGTTGCTCCAAGAGTTGCGGACCTATCTCGGTCCACCAAAACCCGGGCAAGTAGTGAAAGCGATCCCAGGGCAGGGAAGCAATCTGCCCATCACTCTTTTAGGCTCAAGCGGCTTCAGTGCGCAACTGGCTGGGACATTTGGTCTACCGTTCGCTTTTGCGGCGCACTTCGCGCCTGAACATTTGTATGCTGCCACGCACCTGTATCGTCAGAGTTTCCGCCCGAGTGAGATGTTGCGCAAGCCATACATGATGGTGGCTGTGCAGGTGATTGCAGCGGAGACCGATGCTGTAGCGCGCCGTTTATTTACAACCCCGCAACAACGGTTTTTGAGACTAATCCGAAACCAGACGGTGGAATTGTTGCCGCCCGTCGATTCAATGGAAGAGTTGTGGGACGACTTTGAACGAGTTGCGGTAGAGAGCAAACTAGGGTCCGCGATAGTGGGATCGAATGCTACGGTGAAAGCGGGGCTGGAAAAATTGCTCTCCGAAACAGCAGCAGATGAGGTTATCGTGGTGACGGATATTTATGACCACGCCGACCGCCTGCGATCTTATGAACGAGTGGCTGAAGTGGCAAAGGAGCTAGGGGTGCCTGCCTGAACAGATTACGTGAACCTAATATTGAGAATGGCTCGAATTTGACTGGGAATTGGTCAATCAGTGTTCAAGGGCCAGTCACCTTCTAAAGTAAGAGAAAATACCTTCCATTTTTCCAGGTATCTTTACGGTAACCTCGTAACTGATTACGAAAGGCCGATGTCCTCGTTACTTTTCCTGCAACTCTCCTGTCCACAATGAGTTAGAAACTATACGGGAAGTTTATGCAAAAGCAACTTTACTATTGCGGTCGAAGCCTAACTCTCTTACTCTGGAGGAATTACAAGACTTCGCTGGAAACTGACCACATCTGATGTCTTCTGGCAAGCTTCGTGCATCTTTAATAGTGTTTATATCCGGGGATGGTATAGGGAAGTGATTTCTTTTAAACAAAGTTCCGGCCTCATTCGTCTTAGCGTCGCTTTCATTTCCTTTCTGCTGCTTTGTGAAATGTCTATAGCAGCTACCGTCAATACCCGTGCTCTCACACACAAACAAAAGTCTACGAAAGTTGTCGAGTCAGAACGTGCCCGCAAACGGATACGGCGTTTAACCCTTCTGCATGCTACCCATACGCGTACGGCAACGCTGCATCGCACAGGCTTGCACCGCCGCCATCGTTATTACGAACGCTTCACTGGACACTCGTTCGTCTCGGACGACATCACTGATGGTGATGTAACCGCTGGAGAAGATCCAGTTGTCCGCCAGGCAGCAATCGATGCACTTGGCAACATGAATGGAACCGTCGTCGCGATCCAGCCGACCAGCGGACGCATTCTGGCCATGGTGAATCAGAAGCTGGCGCTCTCCAGCGGTGCCCAGCCCTGCTCGACGATTAAAGTTTCAGTCGCGTTGGCCGCATTAAGCGAAGGCATTATCACCAAAGAGACTGAAGTCCGTCTCGGTGGCCGGTACCACATGAACTTAACGAATGCCCTGGCGCATTCGAATAATGCATATTTTGAAGCTGTAGGCCGCCAGTTAGGATTTCCCAAGGTCAGTCACTACGCGCATCAGTTCGGACTGGGCGAACTTGCTGGATATAACATCCCCGGCGAGCAATTGGGGACTTATCCAAGTGCGGAAATTTCGCCAAAGCTCGGCGGCGTCGGAAAAATGTGCAGCTTTGGTGAAGGTGTTTCTATGACTCCCTTACAACTTGGAGCCCTGGTTTCCGCAATCGCTAATGGAGGCACACTCTACTATTTGCAGCATCCAACCAAGCCGGAAGAGATCGCCGATTTTCAACCGATGGTAAAGCGGAAGTTAGATATCGCTCCGTTGATCCCTGAAATTTCCGACGGAATGGCTGGAGCCGTTTCTTACGGAACAGCCCGCAGCGTGCGCGCCAGTTTCATTGAAGAAGAAGTCCTTGGCAAGACCGGGACATGCTCCCATGAAGGCACTCGTTTCGGATGGTTCGCCTCTTATGCAAACACCCAGGTGGGCCGCATTGTAGTCGTGGTCTTTCTCGAGGGTGGACGTCCAACCTTTGGTCCTAAAGCGGCCGAACTTGCGGGGAAAATGTATCGCAACCTATACGACCACGAATTCTTTATGGCGAAACCGGCCTCACCCCCGAGTACGGCGGCGATCGACACGCTATCCAATCAGCAGTAACCTTCGACAAGACTGTACAGCACAATTTACGGGAGGACAGTGGCATTGTTCTCCTATACGTCCATTAATTTGCATGGAGCAGCACTTCGCCGTACTGTGTTTCTGCGGCGAAGGCGGCGCAAATGGCGTTCATATATTTCTGAATTTATAAACTCGAACCTGCGATGGAAATCGTAATTCAAGCCGGGACCCGAACCGCCTAAAACATAAGCTAGTATTAATCCACGATGACACATGAATCTGTGCCTTGTAAGTTTGGCCTCGTTTCCGGTCTTGGGATGGGTGCGGGGATCTTCTACTACAGATCGCTGGTTAAGGCTCACCTTGCTCGCGGCTTGTCACCTAATATTCTTATGGTTCACGCGAACGTCCGGCGGGTTATGGGTCATGCTGCTGCACGCGAGACTCAGGCGTTGGCAGCGTACCTGACCGGATTGCTCCGTCAGCTATCTGACGGAGGTGCGCAGATCGCAACCATCCCTGCGTTCTCACCTCAGATTTGCGCCCAAGAGTTAGCGGAAATGACTCCACTTCCACTTATCAGCCTGCTTGATGCCATTGTTGCTGAGGTCGAACGGCGCAGACTTCAGCGTGTTGCGATCTTTGGCGCACGTGTCACCATGGAAACCAAATTGTTCGGCAGACTTCAGAACCTGGAGGTCATTACCCCAAACCCGGGAGAGATCGACCTGCTCAGCAACGTCTACGTACGTATTGTCGAGGAGGAGCAAGCCTCTGCGAAGGATTTTGCGGACCTGCGCGCTTTGGCTCACACGCTTATTGATCGAGAACGCCTGGACGCGATTCTTCTTGCTGGAACCGACCTCTCTTTTGTGTTCAACCCCGATAATACTGACTTCCCTCATCTGGATGGAGCACGCACGCACATCGCCGCCATCATGGGAAAGCTTGCGCCATAGACAGGTACATCAGGTCTAAGAGAGATATTTGATGCGTTACGGCAAGCTGGAAATTACTTGCGTCCAGAAGTCGGTTCTAGATACGTGATCGGTACTGATAAACGCCTTTGCGTTAGTTTCCGTGTAGCGCTCATGGCTTAGAGTATTTCGCCCAATAGCCGCATGCCCTCCCGAATTTCTTTCTCGTTCATCCGCGAGTACCCGAGCATGAGTCCCGTCCGCGAAGGCTGGGTCAGGAAGAATTGCGATATCCCATAGATACGAACGTTCCTCGATGCTGCGTGGGTCACTACGGTATCTTCTGAAATACGTTTTCTGGGCCATAGCACAACGTGAGCGCCAGACCCGTCGCCGGTCACCTCAACACGCTCGCGCAAGTGTTCATGAATTGAATGGAGCAGCACCTCTCGACGTACTGCGTTTCTGCGGCGAAGGCGGCGCAAATGGCGTTCATACATTCCGATATTTATAAACTCGGCAAGGCTTTGCTGTTCGAGCGTGGCGGAGTGCAAATCGCTTAGCCACTTGGCGGCTGTGAAGGCAACGACCAGCGACTTGGGTACGATTAGGTAACCGATGCGGAGAGCCGGAAACATGGTGCGCGAAAATGTTCCAACATAAACAATGCGTCCATCAGTATCCAGCCCTTGTAGCGACTCCAGCGGCCTGCCTTCATAGTGGAACTCCCCATCGTAATCATCTTCGACGATCACCGAGTTGTTGCGCTTCGCCCATTCGAGAAGCGCAAGTCGCCGGGCGAGTGGAAGAATCGCTCCAGTAGGAAACTGATGCGACGGTGTGACGAAGACCAGGCTGGTATGTTTCGGTAGCTTAGTAGGATCCAATCCGTCGCGATCGACGGGTACAGGTTGCAGCCGGGCTCCAGCAGCGCGAAGCACTTCTCTGGTCCCGGGATACTGCGGGTCTTCAATTGCGACGTGATCTCCGCGTTCTACTAGCACGCGGACGATGAGATCCAGCGCTTGCTGGGAACCATTCACGATAATTACTTCCGCAGGATCGCAGACTACCGCGCGAGATCGCCGCAGGTGTGCACAAATAGCTTCGCGCAAGACGGGACTGCCAATCGCAGGAGCGTAATCAAACTCGCGAACGGGGGCTTCTCGTGCATGCCGCATCAGAATGCGCCGCCACGCTTCGAAGGGAAAAACCGCGGTATCTGCCCGGCCATACGCGAAATCGTAGCGAAGCGGAGCCAACTGCCGGCTCGGAAAATCCATTGCTCCCGCAGCGCTGCCGGCTGCATCCCCGAAGCGCGACAGCGCCAGCCTGGCCGGTTTTTCTGATCTTCTGGGCCGGCTGCAATTCAAACTTTCAGAGACATAAGTCCCGGAACCGCCACGTCCCGCTACGAAGCCTTCTGCGAGCAGTTGATCAAAAGCTAAAAGCACAACGGTACGTGAAATGCCTAATTGCTCAGCGAGGTCGCGAGTCGAAGGTAGCCGCTCGCCAGCGGGAATGGCACCGGACAGAATGGCTTGCCGCAAGCCGCCGTAGACCTGGCGAAAGAGAGGCCCACCCTTCCTAGAAAGTGGTATCACTAATTCCATAAAAAGTGGCTCTATGAAAATACCATGGTTCGCGGCATTCTTAACCCGTCCAGAATAACCATGAGCCACTCTATGAGCGAAACATTGAATAACGAGCTGCTGATACGACCAGTGCAACAAAGCGATTTTGCCGCGTGGAAAATTCTTTGGGACGGTTACAACGCGTTTTATGGACGCGAAGGCAAGACTGCGCTGCCGGAAACAATTACGAAGATGACCTGGGCACGCTTCTTCGATGCTTATGAGCCCATGCATGCTCTCGTTGCTGAACGCTCGGCACAATTGCTCGGTCTGGTGCATCTCCTCTTTCATCGCAGCACGATCACAGTCGAATCCACCTGTTATCTACAGGATTTGTTCACTGTTAAAACCGCAAGAGGGGAGGGAGTAGGGCGTGCACTCATCGAAGAGGTTTATCGATACGCGGAACGCGCGGGCTGTAGCAGGGTGTACTGGCAAACCCATGAGACAAATGCAACGGCCATGAAGCTATACGACAAGGTCGCGGAGAAATCCGGATTTCTTGTGTACCGAAAGCCCCTCTCACCATCCGAACCGGTCAAGGAAAGATGAACTCACGAATCATAAATCTGGAGAAGACAATGAAAACGCTCAGCACTTATTTCCTGTTGTGTGCTTTTTGCTATCTTTCGCAATCTCTTATGGCATTCTCCCAAACGGCCACAGCCACGTCCGAATCAGGACCGCAGCACGCCAAAGCCGAGCGCGATGGATCGCACGATTTTGATTTCAATACGGGCGTATGGCATACGCAAATACGCCGTGTGCTCGATCCCTTCTCGGCTTCGAGCGAGGTGATCGAACTCAACGGGACGGTTACCATACGGCCGGTTTGGGGTGGGCGCGCAAAGTTGGAAGAGATTGAGGCCGACGGTCCGAAGGGGCATTGGGAGGGACTGTCGCTATTTCTGTACAATCCGCAGTCGCACCAGTGGAGTCAGTCGTTCCTCAATAGCAAAATGGCAGTCCTGAGTACGCCTTTGGTCGGCACGTTCAAAGACGGGCGGGGCGAGCTCTTTGAGCAAGACACCTTCCATAACAAGTCGATTCTGGTGCGGGGACTGTGGTCAGAGATCACTCCCACTTCGCATCGTTATACGGAATCGTATTCGAATGATGGAGGGAAGACGTGGTTTACATCATTTGATGCTCATAAGACGCGCGAAAAGGATTTGCCGCCATCGGATATGGCTGCTGGGGCTGAGCCCATGAGCACCGATCCCGATGGGCACGCATTCGACTTCGATCTGGGAACGTGGCATACGCACTCCTCACGGCTTTTGCATCCGCTAACTGGATCAACAACCTGGGTCGACATCGATGGTTATACGATCGTTAAGAAGGTTTGGGGAGGCCGCGCTAATCTGGCGGAGTACAAGGCCGATGGAACAGCGGGTCACATCGAACTTTTGTCGCTGCGCTGGTATAACCCGACAACTCACGAATGGAGCCTCGATTTCGCTACCCCAAATGTGGGCATGCTGGGCATCCCCGGCGTTGGGGAATTCAAGAATGGCCGAGGCGATTTCTATGATCAGGAGCAGATCAATGGAAAATATATCCTGGTGCGATTTTCCATCTGGAGAATCACGCAGGATACCGCCCAATCCGAACAGGCGTTTTCAGACGACGGAGGGAAAACCTGGGAAGTGAACTGGATTAATAAATACACGCGAGTGAAAGATGCCCCTGATGATGCGCGCTGAAGCTATGTAGCAAGGCTGCACGCCAAGCGACGGAAGTCAGCTGGCGTGCTTTTCGTTTTGAAATTCGGAGACACTTGCAACGAAGTCGGCGGCAGCAGTCAGGTTGTATCCGGCGAGGCTCTTCATGAGACTTTGGATAAATGAGGAACCGTCCATACGTTCACTGAATCGTTTCGACGTCCAGATCGTCAATGGGATAAGTGCAAGTCCGAACGTTACCATGCTCCACACCCAGTAAGGTTCGTAGAGATTTACTCTGAAAGCTGCTTTAAAGACGACGATCATGGAAGGTACCCAAACAACAAACCCCGTCAGCACACCCCACTTGGTAGTCCGGATGCGCATTATCCGTAACGCCTCAATTTGTTTCTGAATCATAGCGACTGGCTTGCCATAATCAATCAGGCGGGACGCTGCAATCTGCCGTATAAGGGAGTTCAGCATTCCAATCGAATACAGATCCAAAATTACGGCGGACACGACAAACTTCGTCTGGGAAATGTGCTCATAGATAAAACTGCCCAGGGCGACGATGATTACAAGCCATACCGCTGCTTCCAGGGCCATATATATTGTTAAGCGCATCAATGCGGACTGTGTCTTATCCAGTTTCGCTGCACTCAGTAGTTGCATATTCAAGCGGATACTCTCCTCCAGCTTTCGATCATGATCCGCCCACATTTGTTTCATTTCGTCCAGGTCCAACATGGCTAATTCCTCCTTAAGCTCGCACAGTTCCTCGAAACTCCTGCCTCATCTCTTGCTTCAATCTGCTGATCTTGGTTGCAACGTTTGTCTCACTGATGCCCAACACATTGGCGATCTCCAGATAGCTATTGCCATCGAGATAGAGAAGGACCAGCGCCTTATTCAGTGGATCTAATCCTTCAATGAATTCGTAAAGAACCTGTATCTCTGCGGGCTGGGTTGCCGTGTCATCAACTGCATTCAGAAGTCGTTCGTCATCCGATAGCACATATCGTGTTCTTGTACTCTCTCGACGGTAGAACGAAATCGCCACATTAAGAGCTATTCGGTACATCCAGGTGGAGAACCGCGAGCATTCATCGAACGTATCGAAAGATCGCCACAGCTGGACGATAATTTCTTGCGCAAGATCCTCGCGATCGTCCCGGTTTCTACAATAGGAGTTGCAGACCTTGTAGAGAATTTTCTTGTGCGTATCCACCAAGGTTTGAAACCTTTCTTGCAGTGCTGGTGTGGTCATCCGGTTCCTTTAGTACCCGCGACGGCTGTTCGATGTGCTTTCCTGTTCACCCTGTTATTCGCATGAGTCCGTATGAAAATCACATAAGGACAACAATTATTCTCGGATCTCTCAACGCCTACGGAATGAGTCTACCCGGCAAGACCGGCTGGATCGCGAAATACTGGATTCGGGCCCGTATCGTCAGCAGCGTGCCATTGCTCCTAACATATGGCTGCTCGCGCATTCAGGGTTTATAATCAACAGTTTTGATTCACTATTCCCGAGGGAGCTCACGATGGCTCAAGCAATGATGGCGGGAGTTCCCGCCTTGAAAGATACTTACGTCCAACTCAAAACCCGCATGGATAAAGCGGTCGACGATTTCCGCAAAGCCTTAGCGGCTACTCGTACCGGACGGGCGTCAGTCCATATGCTGGATTCAGTCCACGTTGAATACTACGGTTCGCAGATGCCACTCAATCAGTTGGCCCAAGTGCACGCGCCTGAGCCGCAGCTCATTACCATCCAGCCCTTCGATGCGACATCTTTGCCTGCAATTGAAAAGGCTATTCGCACCGCGGAGCTCGGATTGAATCCCATGAATGACGGCAAAATAGTCCGGGTCCCAGTGCCACCGCTGAACGAAGAACGCCGCCGGGATATGGTGAAGCATTTGAATAAAGTACTCGAGGAGCATCGCACCGCCGTGCGCAACGTTCGCCGTGACGGCAACGATGCCATCAAAAGGGCGATGAAAGATAAGAAGATCAGCGAAGATGAAGAGAAGAGCGCCATGGCAGAAATCCAAAAGCTCACCGACGGCGAAATTAGCAAAATGGAGGAGATGAGCCGGTCCAAAGAAAAAGAAGTAATGGAGATTAAATAGGACTGTTCACTATAGCTTGCGAATTGTACAGTCTCGCCGAAAATAAAATTCAGCTTTGGGGTGGAGCATCACTCTCAGCGTTGCGGTTTAGAATTTGTAGCCAGATCAAGTTCTAATCACTTCTTGTCCGGCCTCTCCGTTACGGGCTTCTCCCCGACTCCCGGGAGCGGAGACTTTGATCCGCCCTTAGCTTCTGCTTCGATCAACCCGTCAATACTCGAATACGCGTAAATCGTGGGCGCGTGATTCTGCATTAACCCGCCCGTATCCGCTGTTGGCCCGTAATTGCTGTGTAGATCGTGGCCCAACATTCGCAGCATCGCCATCAACTGACCGCGGTGATGCGAAGTATGTGTCATGCGGCGCAACATCACCCACGCTCGCGAGCGGTCCACATCGAAAAACTTTGTCTCTCCCTCCCACCACGTTTCATTCTTTTCGCGTAAAGCAGAGAGACGTTTGCCGCTATCCCCGGCGTATTGACGTATAAAGTCCAGACGGCTTTCTATTTTCGGCAGCGGTGGTGCGCCAACATCGATGCCAAGCATATTGCGGAACCACAGATCCTCGCTGACACACTGATGCACCATTTGCTCATGTACGCTGCGGCCCCGGGGATCACCATCGCGAGGACGTATAGAAAGATCTTCGTCCTTGAATTCACTCCAAATACTGAGCACCTTGATCCGTTCACTCTCATAAGTGTCAGTAAGAAATGTGTATCTCACGGGAGTTCCTCAAATTCATCAGATATTTACATTCGGAGCATAAGCCCACTCCGGCAACATTAACACTAGCAATTTATGATCCGGGCATGAGAAATATCCGGAGTTCCTCGTTACAATGAAACTGTGAAACCGAGCATATTCGTCATTGAAGACGATCCTGATATTTCCCGTCTGGTGCGCCACCATCTTGAAGCCGCCGGATTTGCGGTTAAGGTTTTTCCCACAGGCAACACAGTCATTGCCGAAGCCGAGCGGCAGCGGCCGACCGTCTTTCTTTTAGACATCATGGTCCCCGGCAAAGATGGGCTCGATCTCTGCCGTCAAATTCGCGCAACTCAGTCCCTGGCTGCGGTGCCGGTTATTTTCTTAACCGCAAAAAGCGGCGAAGCCGATCGCGTTCTTGGTCTCGAACTGGGAGCCGACGACTACATCGCAAAGCCTTTTAGCCCGCGCGAACTGGTGGCCCGGGTGAAAGCTGTTCTACGCCGTTTTGAACGCCCGCTCTCGAAGGCTCCGGTCAAAGTTGGCGAAGTCGAAATTGATCCCGGTGCCATGACTTTGCTGGTTGCCGGCAAGGCAATCACAACCACCGCTACCGAGTTCCGGCTGCTTGATTATTTTGCACGTCATTTGGGCCGGGTTTTTACGCGCGATCAGCTGCTTGATTCCGTATGGCGCGACACTTCCTACGTTACGCCGCGTTCTGTCGATGTTTACGTGCGCCGTATTCGCGAAAAAATTGAACCCGATCCCGAGAATCCCCGATACTTGAAAACGGTTCGAGGAGCCGGCTATCGCTTCGAGGCACCCAAATGAGTGCCCTTAACCTGAGAGACTCTGAGTGACTACGGAGTGAGAAAGCGAATATTCTTCAAACTGCTGGCCGCCTTCACGCTCGTCATCGTGACCATGGCCGGCATAACGGATTTGTTGGTTTATCGCCGTTGGGAGAATTCTCTTCGCCAGGAAATCGCACGCAACCTTCGCCAAAAGACGGTGATGTTCGCTCATCGTGTGAACACAGACCGGCAAACTCAGAGCGTTCAAGACATTGTCTCGCAAGAAGGGCAAGCTGCTGGCGCTCGCGCAACTCTCATTGACATGACCGGTAAGGTGATGGCCGACTCTGAAGCCGCTGCTTCCTCAATGGAGAACAATGCTTCACGACCAGAGTTTGCTGCGGCGCTCAAAGGCGAGATTGGTACCGATATACGTCAGCGCGACGTTTTTAGCAATCCTTACCTATATGTTGCAGCTCCAGTCGAAGGAGGAGCTGTCCGGCTCGCCTATTCGCTGTCTGATATCGAAGCCGCGACTTCTCATATTCCAGGTACGCTGCTAATCGCTGCCGGATTAGCCTTTCTCGTAGCGTTTGTAATAGCTGGGATTGCAGCCCAATCGATGGCCGGACGCTTGCAACGCATGGTGAAGTTTGCAGACCAGATTGCTGCTGGCGATCTGACCGTACGCCTTGCCGAAAACGCAGACGACGAAGTAGGAACCGTTGCTGCCGCCCTCGATAAGACTGCGCGTGACCTGGAAGGAAAATTCGCGGCTTTGCAAACCAGCCAGCGTCAACTCGAAACATTACTCAACAGCATGCAGGATGCGGTCATTGCGATTGGACCCGATCAGCGGGTTCAATGGGCGAATCAGATGATGGATAAGTTGATTCGCCAGCATACGCGGCTGAATGCTCCTATCATAGAGACGGTACGCGACCCCGATTTTCTACATGCGTTGCGCAGCGCCAGTGAATCACGAACAGTATCTACTGCCCGGGCAACTTCGATTGTGCCGTCTCACACTTTTGATGTGACCGCCGCTCCCATGCCGGGAGGGGGCGCTGTGGCGGTATTACGCGATCTGACCGAAACCGAGCGGGTCGAGAAAACGCGTCGCGATTTTATCGCCAACGTTTCCCACGAGCTGCGCACACCTCTTACTTCTATTCAGGGTTACACCGAAACTCTTCTCGACAGTGCAGCAGAAGACGACCATGTGCGTGACTTCTTGGAAATTATCCGTAAGAATGCCTCGCGTATGTCTCGCCTCACCGAAGATCTGTTGACTCTGGCGAGAGTCGAATCCGGCGAGCAACGTTTTGAAATACGCAAAGTAACTCCGGAAGAGCTTCTACAGGAAGCGTTAGAGAGCTTTGAAGATCTTGCCCGGGCTCAGGGAGTTTCGTTGCGCATCGAAGAAGTGGCTGCTGGTACGGTCAACGCGGATAGTGAAGCCATTCATCAAGTTTTAACCAACCTCATCGACAATGGGCTAAAGTATGGAGCCTCGGGTAGGGAAATTTTATTGGGTGCGCGGCCTGTTAATCACGCGTCAGGTGGGCATGCCATCGAGTTCTACGTCCGTGATCTTGGCCCGGGCATCCCCTCCGAGCATCTGCGGCGTTTGTTTGAGCGTTTCTATCGGGTAGATAAAGCGCGTTCCCGCGAATCTGGCGGAACCGGACTAGGGCTGGCCATCGCCAAGCACATCGTGCTGGCTCACGGTGGAACCATCCGGGCTGAAAGCGAACTGAATCATGGATGTTCGTTCCTGTTCACTCTTCCGCTAGCCTGACATCCGCTTTAAACAACGTCCGCTTTGAGCAATGTAGCGACGGGCGTTCCTTCGGCTTCGCTCAGGACAGGCTCTCGCCCGTCCGCCAAGCTGCATCCATGAAACCCTGTGGAAATTTACATTCTATTAACCCATCCCGCGGAAAACTGCCTATCCTAAGAGTAAGAGGTGTCCCCCTTGCGCGCCAGTGCATTGCGAGTGCGAGCCGGTCGCTTGTTGAGAAGAGCAAATCCCTTGGCAGTCATGCCCATGAAAGGGAACCCCATGAGTACCGCCGCTCAAAAGAACCCCCAACCAGAACCTGTACATGCTCATCTGGTGCAGCGGACAATCGAAGCTTGCCATGTCGCGCAACAAGCCGCTGCCACCGCTGCGGAGGGCATCGCAACCGGATCATCCTCCCTTCTGAACACAATTCGCGAACGGGAAAAAGAGCTCGACAAGCTCGACATGGAAATCGACGCAGGTGTGACCGTTGCCATCACGAAAGTCAGCGAAACGGAAGCACGCGAGCTGCTGGCTTGTATGAAGTTCATGATCGGGCTGGAACGCATTGGCGATCTCTTGTTAAGTTTTGCCAGCAGCGCTCAGGCCGCCGGTTGTCATTTGGATCCAGAAGATACGCGCGACCTCACTCACATGGCGACCGTACTCGAAAAAATGCTTTCGGATGTTGGCGGGGCGTTTTCTACGCGCGACGTAAAAAAAGCTATTGATGTTCTGCGGTCTGACGCCGAGATGGATCGGCTGCGCAATCTTGTCTTCATGCGCCATATTGAAAATCCTGAAAACCAGCAGCGCCAGGCGAGCCTACAGGTCATCTTCATGACTCAATCTCTTGAGCGTGCTGGCGATCATGCTAAAAACCTCGCCGAGGAAGTCTGTCACTTCGTAAGCGGACACACCGTCCGTCACGTCATGATGACCTACGACAAGCCGATCGAACAGATGTTCCTGGATTGGCTCCGCCAGCGCGACGACAAACGCTGATTCTTTCCGGGGCACTGTCATTTTTTTCTCACTGTCATCCCGAGCGCCGGCCCCTGATCTTTCCACACTGTCATCCCGAGCGCTGGCCCCTGATCTTTCCGCACTGTCATCCCGAGCGCTGGACGAGTTGCGCTAAGCGCAACGAGTTCAAGTCGAGGGACCCCTACTTTTAATAAACCTCAGAGCGTCCCAAACTTCAGAACGCATTCCTAATCCAGCATCCTCCCACAAACCTTTACATGCGTTTACCGACTTTTTACGTCCAGCTTTGCCTGAAGATGTTTAGATACCATCATCTCTGAATGCGGAATGGAGTGACCGAATGATAACCAGCGGTATGAAGCGGCATAAGGCGTAACGGACAACTCTCCTGCATCCAATTTGTAAGAACATTTAAGTTCCAGTCCAATTCAAGGGAGGTCAGATGTTGAGTCGTGTCATGAGGTTCGGAGTTGGGTTATTGTGTTCGGCAGCAACCCTCAGTGCAATCGGCTGTGGCGGAGGTGGCAGCGCAAAATTCAGAGTATTGCAGGCAGTTCCGAATGAGCCCAATCTCAACGTGCTGATCGATAGCACAAGTATCAACAGCGCTCTTGCATTCGAGGCGGATACGGGTTATCAGACCGAGAAGTCTGGCTCGCACCAATTTGCGATGGAGCAACCAGGCTCAACAACAAATATCGTGCCTTCCGGAAACCAGACCCTCAATTTGACGAGCAATTCTCAAAACACTTTTATTCTCACCGGATACAGCTCCAGTATTTCCGGCATGTTGCTGAGCGATGACACTACGGCACCCACAAATTCGGAAATAAATCTTCGTATCGTAAACGCCGCCGCCAGTTTGGGCACGACTGCACCTGGGGATGAAGTAGACGTTTACGTGGTCGCATCGGGAACCGCACTTAGCGGCACGCCTACTGTTAGCGCTTTGGCATTTAACTCTGCATCCGATTACCAGAGCATTGCCGCAGGAACATATCAGATATATTTCACCGAGCCCGGCACGACGTTGACCTACTACAGCACTCCTCCAATTACTTTCACTGCCGGTCAAAACCGCACGGTTGTGTTTCTCAGTCCATTAGGCTTTTTCACAACTACCACGCTGAACGATCTAAATTAAACGGAACTGGGATTAATCTTTAGAGGCTGGCGCAGGCGAAGTACGCTTCGCGCCCTGCCTTTTATCCAGTTATCCAGCCGGCGAGAGTGATACATCAATTAGGGCGCACGCTAGGGCAAAATGGCTATATCTATTTGCAAACTTTTCCGTACGCGGCTGTTGGACGAATCATGGAGGGTTGAAGGGCTTCAGGGTCGCTCGGTGCCAAATAAATCGCTCCAGAGCGTTCTAATCGCTATAGCGAGGCATTGTAGTGAATTATTCCAACGTCGCTTCGGGCATCACGGCCATCCTCTCCGCTGCGATACCTGGTCATCTTTAAGCTAAGTTGTTGATTCTTCGCCGCAAGGCGAATTTTTTATAGATAGTTCACTAATATGCGTGCAATCTTGTACATACATGCTGACAGGCCGACGCTGATCGTCCATCTGTTGCGTAGCACAGGTCGGCTTCCGCCAACTATTTACAAGCCGGTACCTTCGTTACGTCCGTATCCTTGACAGAAAGTTCTTCCAGCGGTGAGACTCGCGCTATAGCCCTAAAACATATGGAACACTACTCTATTCTGGACGCAGGGACTCACGGCACTGCCGCCGCGTTGATACTTCCGCCAGGCGATGTCGATTCGGATAGGCTATCCACGATTCCGGCAGTCCCATCCCCTGTTATCAAAGAACAATGCCAAGAATCTCTGAGTGAAATTGCCGAGCGTGATCTACGCGTTACGCTTCAATTGCTGGTGGAACGCGCGCAATTCATTACGGGGTCGATCGCGGCATCGATATCTCTGCTTCAAAATGGAGCCATAGTTTGCCGGGCGCGAGTGGGACAAGCTGCACCCGAAGTTGGCGTCGCACTCGAAATCCAATCTGGGCTGACCGGAGAGTGCATCCGGACTCGACAAACGTTGCGCTGTGATAATGCGGGAACCGATTTGCGCGTGAATCAGGAGAGCTGCGGGGCATTAGGTATCGTGTCAGTCATGGTGGTGCCAATCGTGCAGGAGCAGGAAGTTACAGGATTGTTCGAGCTGCTTTCTGCCCGGCCGAACGCTTTCGAAGAACGCGATGTTGTTGCAGTGCGGCGTCTTGGAGAGATGGTACAAACTGCCGTCGAGCAAGCGAGTGCCATAAAACGCAGTGCCGATGAGATTGCTGCCAAAGAACTGCGACAATCGACACAAGAACCGGAAGTTGAATTATCGAAAATCGAAGAAGCTACCACGCCAGCCGACGTGCAAGCAGAACTAGTGATCCAAAATAACCCGACTACAACTCAACCTACGAAAGCAATCAAGGTTCGAACATGCGCGGGTTGCGGCTTCCCAGTTTCAGGCGGACGCAAATTGTGCCTCGATTGCGAAGCGGCTGAAGATCAGAATTCAACATCTGCCCACCCTCCGGCATGGATGTCTGAGTCAGACAACAGAAAACAGAAAAGTTGGTGGCGCGCCAATATCTACACTCTAGGCACTATTTTGATGGTCGGAATTACGATCACAATATTGCTTTTGAAGCGGCCTTTCTAGTTCAGATAACAAATCCTCTGCCACGCTGAAGTTATCTGCGCGAATCTCCGATGTATGGAGTAGCCGAGTATGCGGCGACTTCCATGCCAGTCGTATCTTCAAACGGTTCCAGCTCACAATCTCGCGACATGCTTCGCGAATTGAGCCGTGCGGCTGAGCAATCGAACGATCTTATCGTGGTTACCGACCGCGCCGGGATTATGGAGTATGTCAACCCTGCATTTGAAAACTTAACTGGCTACTCCCGTAACGAGGCGATTGGGAAAACATTGCTGATCCTCAAATCTGAGGATCAAGCTTCGGAAACTTTTGACTGCATGTGGCAGACGATTTTGGCGGGAGACATTTTTCGCGGAACCATCAGCAATCGCAAAAAAAACGGAGAGATCTATACAGTCGAGAGGGTAATCTCTTCCGTGCGCGGCAAAGATGGGGAGATCACGCATTTTATCTCGACGGATCACGATATTACTGAGCGGCTCAGGCTCGAAGGCGAACTTCAGCAGGCGCGGAAGATGGATGCCATTGGGCGTCTGGCTGGCGGAGTGGCCCATGACTTCAACAATCTCCTGATGGTCATTAGCGCTTATGCGGAACTAATGCTGGACTCACTAGCCGCCGAACATCCACTCCGCCGCAATGTGAACGAGATCATGACTGCATCCCGGCGGGCTGCGGATCTAACTCGCCAGCTATTAACATTTGGCCGCAAGCAAGTGCAGGCGCTGCAATTACTGGATCTGAACGTAATCGTTCGGGAGATAAGCAGAATGCTGCCGCGGCTCATTGGAGAAGATATCGAATTGGTCGTGGTTCCCGGTGAAAACATCGGTTGCGTTAAAGCAGACCCCAGCCAAATCGAACAAGTAATCATGAACTTGGCAGTGAATGCGCGAGATGCCATGCCTCATGGCGGAACCTTGACTATTGAGACGGCTAATTCTCACCTGGACGATACCTATATTCATCGCCGGCCGATGGTTCCAGCGGGAGATTACGTTCGGCTGGCTGTGTCGGACACGGGACAAGGAATTGCTCCGCAACACTTGGCGCATATTTTCGAGCCGTTTTATACAACCAAGCAAAAAGGCGGTGGAACGGGGTTGGGCCTTGCTACTGTGTATGGCATTGTGAAGCAGAGCGACGGTTTTATTTGGGTTTACAGTGAACCGGGACTGGGAGCGACATTCAAAGTTTATCTTCCCAGCGCGCGAAAAGAGATTGCTGAAACAAGCACGCAGATTTTTCAAGACAGCGCTTTCCCCGGAGGCTGCGAAACGATCTTGCTGGTAGAAGACGAAGAAGCGGTTCGCAGATCAGCTGTCGAGTTTCTGAACATGAATGGATACATCATCTTGCAAGCCTGCAACGGAAAAGAGGCGCTGCAAGTCGCGAGAGAATACGAGGGAAAAATCGATCTGATGATCACCGATGTCGTAATGCCTCATCTCGGAGGAGCCAAGTTGGCGGAACAACTTGCCGCCGAGCGGCCTGAGATGAAGGTTTTGTTTGTTTCTGGATATGCGGAAAGCACCGTATTGCGGCATGGTCCCATCGATATTGTGACGCAATTCCTGCAAAAGCCTTTTTCTCTCAAGTCTTTAGCGCAGAAAATTCGCAAAGTTTTGGATTTCCGAGAAGCTGCTGTCGCTGTTTCGGGCAAGTCTGGTTAATACCTGTGGGCGCCTAACTCCCGTATAATGAGTGCGGAAACTGCATGAGCCTGTCCGTCCCCTCATTGAATCGTAATCCCGCTGTTGACACTGCACCTATTCTCCCTTTTCCAGCCCAGGCAAAGTTTCGCGCAACCTCCGCTTTGATCATTGTTGTGTTCTGGATGGCAATCTACCTTGCGGGAATTTTCACTCCTCCATTGCTGGATGACGTAGACACGATTCATGCCGAAGCCGCACGGGAAATGGTACTGCAACATGATTGGGTCACTTTGCACACGGATGGGATTAGATATCTGGAAAAAGCGCCGCTCCTGTACTGGGCAGTGGCAGCAAGCTACGAATTGTTCGGCGTGCATGACTGGAGTACGCGTCTGCCTCTGATGTTGGGAGTACTGCTGTTGCTCTTTGCTGTCTACATCTTAGGAACGCGATACTACGGAGAGCGCGGCGGATTTTATTCGGCCATGATTCTGGGAACGTGCGTGGGGCCATATATCTTTACACGATTTGAAATCCCGGATGTCATTGTCGGCCTTTGGCTTGCAGTCGGCGCGTATTTCTTTTTGCGATCGCTTGATGAGGAAAAACCCTCGCGCCTGACATGTTGGGGATTTGCCGCTACTTGTGCGTTGAATGTTCTCACTAAAAGCCTGATTGGATTGGTATTCCCTTTTGCGGCGATCGGACTTTACTTAATTCTCACTCGCAACTTGCGGCATCTGCTGCGGCTTCGGCTTCTTTCCAGCACGGTAGTTTTCTTTGTGATCGCGGCACCATGGCATATTTTGGCAGCTTTGCGGAACCCCAGCCAAGGCGCAGTGCGGGGATTTTTGTGGTTCTACTTCGTAAACGAGCAGTTCCTCCGTTATGTGAATAAGCGGGTGCCTGCTGGTTACGACACAGTCCCATTATTTATTTTCTGGGCGTTGTTGCTGGTTTGGCTGGTGCCTTGGGCAGTGTTTCTGCCACAAGCTGTGTTGGAGGTTCCGCGTAAGTTGCGTGAATTGCGAGACGGACTGAATGCCCGCCAACGCGCCAACTTATTTTTTGTTCTTTGGGTGCTCGTCATTTTGGTGTTTTTTAGCTTCTCGACCCGCCAGGAGTACTATACGATTCCCGCCGTGCCTGGACTGGCTTTACTGCTGGGCGGCTGGCTGGCAAAGGAGGCGGAGAGCGGGGCGGATTCTCCACTGAGGCGCGCTGGAAAAATTTCGTCTTTAATTTTGCTGCTGCTTGTTGTGGCGGGATCGATTTTGGGGTTAGCGGTGCTGTTCTCATCGCGAGTGCCTTCGCCGGGTACCGATCTTGCCGATCTATTGCAGAAAAATCCAACGGAATACGATTTATCGCTGGGACACTTTCTCGATCTCACGCCCGAGGCAATGGGAGCGTTTAGCATTCCGCTGCTGGGCGCGGTCGCTTCGCTCTTGCTTGGAGCCACTCTGAACTGGATTTTTCGACGACGTAATCGACCGAGGTACGGGAATGCGGCGCTTGCTTTGATGATGGTCGGGCTATTGGCATGCGTTCATTCCGCTTTCGTTACTTTCTCTCCTATTCTTTCCTCGAAACAGCTGGCGGTTGCCGTCGAAAAGCACTATCAGGCGGGAGATGTCATGGTGGTCGATGGGCAATATCATGAAGCTTCCACTTTGAATTTTTATACTGGAATCCCCTTGCGCGTCTTGCACGTGCCCAGCGGAAATTTATGGTATGGATCGAAGTTTCCGGATGCGCCGCATGTTTTCGAGACTCCCGAATCTTTCGCTACTCTTTGGTCTGGTCCTACGAGGGTTTTTTTATGGGCAGACAATGACAATCCCAAAGAATTGCGAGGCATGGACAAACACATATTGGCGCGCAATGGAGGCAAGTTTATCTTCACTAACCGGGACCTTTCCCGGTGAGCGCAGCGGTACTGTTTTGGCGTGTGCTGCTAGGGTTGGCACTGCTGGGGCTGACTTGTTCGACGATTTTTCTGATCATGGTTCTGGTTGCTGCCCGACGCTATAAGCGGGCCGCTCTTGCCGATAAGGCCATCGCCGCTGCTACTCCCGAGAGTGCTCTTCCCGCGGTCACTATTTTTAAACCTATACATGGAGCCGAGCCCCGTTTAGCGGAGAATTTAACAAGTTTTTTTCAGCAAAATTATCCGGCCTTTGAAGTCATTATTGGGGCGCGAGATGCCACGAATCCAGCGGTAGCGATCGCGGAACGAGTACGCCAGCAATATCCGCAGGTAAAGAGCCGGATAGTTTTCTCGGGCTCGCCGATCTGGCCAAATGCCAAAGTGTTCTCGCTCGACAAGATGATTCCGCTTTCTTCCGCCGATTACTTCATAACCAGCGATAGCGATGTCGTCGTTTCGAAGGACTTTTTGCGCAATGTGATTCCGTCATTGCTGGATTCGAAGATTGGATTGGTGACCTGCCCTTACCGAGGTGTTTCTGCGGGGGACTTCTTTTCGTCTTTGGAAGCGCTAGGTATGTCGGTGGAAATGCCTTCCGGAGTGATCGTCGCGGACATGCTGGAGGGAATTCGATTTGCCTTGGGCCCGGCTGTTGCTTTTCGCCGCGATGTGCTGGAAAAAATTGGCGGAATCGGTGTCACTGCGGACTTTTACTCGGATGACTACGAATTAGGAAACAAAGTATGGGCGGCAGGATATAAGGTCATCTTCTCGCATGAGATTGTCGGGCATGTGCTCACGCCGCGGTCGATTGCACGCACTATTGGCGATCAATTGCGCTGGATGAAAAGTACGCGTTACTCGCGCCCTCTGGGCCACATTGGAAGCGGGCTTACCTATGCCATGCCATTTGGTCTGCTTGGGCTCATAGCTGCTTCGACTTTAGGGAACATCAGACTGGGATTGGGCTTGTTTGTGGCGGCTTTCCTGAATCGAGTGATGCAGGCGGTTGCGGTGGGATGGGGAGTCATCGGCGATCCGCGCGCGCTTTATTTTTGCTGGCTTTATCCGCTGCGCGATTTTTTGGGATTCTTTATTTGGGCGGGAAGTTTCACCAGCCGTAACTTTTATTGGCGGGGTGAAATGTACAGGTTCAGCAAAGGTGGAAGGATAGTGCCGCGGGATCGAGCGGTAAAGAGCGCGGTAGGAGTGGAGTTGTAGGACGAAAGCTTTTAACCGCAAAGCGCGCAAAAGGATTCCGCAAAGAACGCAGAGCGAGGCTAAGACTTCTGGGCTTAATGTGATGGTGTGACAACCGTTCAAAAAGAGTGGCTGGCAAGGTTTTTTAAGACAAAGTCCGATTTTTTCATAGAACTGCTGTTGGGAAAAGAGTATCCTTCGCCTCAAAACGCTAGGCATGCGTATTGAGTGGAGGCTGGCGATTGACGGACCCATCGGACAACCTGGAGCCCACTGGCTTTGGCGGCCAAATCAAGGATGGATTGAAAGCAATCGGCCGGGGGGTTGGCGTTCTTGCTTACGCCCTGGTGATGGCACCCTATTATTGGACGTGGATGCGAAAGGAACGAATCCGGCGCCGGTTCAGATTAGGTTCCTTTATCGTTTTAATTTCTCTGGCGAGTTTGCTGATCATTGAATTTACAGCCGAATACTATGGAGCGCATCGTCTAGCGGATTTCCTGAGATTAAGTTCCGTTGCAGAGGGCATTAAACTGGGGCTGTTCCTGGCTGCCGCTACATTCATTATTTTTCACTACCAGTCGGAGATCAAGAAGCCGGAATACGAATTCAAGTTTGTGATTAGTTTGCTCACTTTGATGTCTAAACGACGGGAAGGTACAGAAGTGAACAGTCTGCAAATCTTTCACACGTTGTTTTCAAAAGCGAACATTGCAAACGTCTCCGCTTATACTCACAAAGAGAACCGGCTTGCCAGGCATTCTTGTTTCTCTAAAAATCCGCACGCTATATTTTTGGAGGAGTTAGCCATAAAGACCAGCGTCGGCGGGCGAGTTTTATCAGATGGAGCGGTTCGCTACGTTCCGCGGCTGTTTTTGCCTAACGTAAGAAGTAAACGACGCTGGCTGTTGTATATGCCGCATGCGCTGAAGTTCAAGTTCAATGAGACTTATGAGTTGGATGGCCGGCCAAGAGTCGAGAGAGATGTATTTAGCGGCGACCGTAGTATCCAATTTTGCTCCCTTCTGAGTGTTCCAATCAAACTTGGGAAAGATCAGGAGGGATGTATTGGCGTCCTCAATTTTGAGTTTGGAGCGCCAGGGACTTTGGACGCTGTCGATATTGCCATGGCCAGTGTCTATGCGACTTGGTTTGGCAGGGAAGTCCTTAAGAGTGGCGGGTTTACACCCTATACACAAGTGAGCGCGGCGGTTGCCAATATTCAGGGGGGTGCGGTTTAGAAAATACTTAGTCATTGAAATCCGAGAAATCCGAAATTTCTGATAAACTGAGGATGTTATGTCTGACAATAAATATGGCAGCGGGTCGGAATTCTTAGATTCGTTGGATCTCAATAAGACTTTTTCGTCGGTAAAACAAGAGTCTACATTACGTTTCAGTGACCTTTTCAAGGTGTTTTACACGCCTTCCACCGAATCGAAGAAATCGCCCAAGGTTTAATTTTCGGTGCTCGACGGAAGTTTGTTGTTATTTTGTCGGTACGTAGCGTTTCTCTAGAACCCGATTTCTTTCGGATTCATTTCAATCCCAAGCTGATTATGTTGTAGATTGCATCGTGTTGAATGAGTGGAACTTAAACTCGAATATCTTTTGCCATGTCCACCGTAGATACTCGTGAGCTTCGATCGACTCAGAGACCTATAGCCCGGTAATTCCGGTCCAAAAATCAATTAACCTTGACTATTCAGAAACCATGATTATCCAGAAACCATGACTTCAGTGCGAATGGATAAGTGGCTTTGGGCCGCCAGATTTTTCAAAACACGGTCATTGGCTGCTCGGGCCTGTGAACTGGGCAGGATTTTATCCAATGGCCAGCTGGCCAAGGCTGCGCGTGAAGTCCGCATTGGAGACATGTTGCGCGTGACGAATGAAGGCGGCGAGTTTCAAGTGGAAGTACTGGCTTTAAGCGAGGTGCGCGGCCCAGCTTCCGTCGCACAAACGTTGTACCGCGAAACGGAGGCGAGTCGGGATTTGCGCATGAAGGTGGCCGCGGAACGTAAGGCAATGAAGCAGTTCGAAGAGTTGCCCGCAGGCAGACCATCAAAACGCGATCGCCGGAGCATTATTCAGTTTCGGGGAAGAGGCTGAGAACCAGCAAATGACAGGGCAGATCTCGATGCCCGCTATTTCACGAACTGTAGCCCATGTGGCACAGCGGATTGGAAAAACATAGGCGTAGAGCATCACGATCACTCCGACAATAGAACAAAGGGCAATCGAGTGCCACGCCATGAACCGGAAAATAGTTCCTTCATTGCCCACCTGTTCGGTTGCAGAGGTGGCAATTGTGATGGACTGGGCGTCTACCATTTTCCCCATCACACCTCCGGCACTATTAGCGGCAGCCATGAGAATCGGATCTATACCGAGTTGCTGAGAAGTAATTCGCTGGAGACTTCCAAAGAGCGCATTGGAGGAAGTGTCACTGCCCGTAAGTGCAACTCCTAACCACCCCAGGAACGTGCCGAAAAACGGATACATCCATCCCGTGCGCGTGAACGCCAGACCTAATACCGCGTCGAGTCCTGAGTAGCGCGTCACGTAGCCAAGTCCTAACATGAACGAGATTGCGATCATGGCGAGCCGCATTCGCACCAGTGTTCTCCAAAAGATCTTCATTAATTGCAACGGGCCCAAGCCCAGCAATAATCCGGACACGATTGCCGCAAAGAAACAGCCGGTCCCGGTGGCTGAGAGCCAATTGAAATCGTATCGAGCCGCTTCAGGTGTTGGTTTCGCAACCACCGGCGCGGCGCGGGAAATGGTGTTGTGCAAGTAAGGCACATCCCACCCCGGCGGACCGCTACGGACTTTGCCATTTGCAAGCACCACGCGAAAAGCCGGTGTGGTGGCCTGATTCATGATTAGTTTGATCGACGGCAATCCCCAGAGGAGCACAAAAACTGAGAGGATCGCGAAAGGCATCCATGCCTTCATGACTTGTAGTGCAGTGTAGGTGCGTACTCTCACAACTCCGTCAAACTGCTCCGGCGTCCATTTGCCGCCAACTTCGTCAGCGATCGTCGCCACATCAGGAACGGTTGAGGCCTCCTCGTCATAATCGAAACGCCAAATCTTTTTCGGTTTCCAGAATCGAAGGAAAATCAAGGCAGCGATAATCGAGACCACACCCGCCATAATGTCCACTAAATTGCTATCCACGTAGTTCGACCAGAAAAATTGAGTGAGAGCGAATGAACTGCCGATAACCGCAATAGCGGGGAGGACTTCAAAGGTCTCCTTCCAACTGACCATGGTCTTCACCAGCCAGAAAGGGATGAGGATCGCAGTGAAGGGAAGAATGCGTCCGATCATGGCGTTGAGATCGGATTCCGGCAGAGCTGTCACTGCTGCAAGGGTGTGAACCGGCGTGCCAATTGCGCCCCATGCCACAGGAGCAGTGTTGGCGATGAGATTCAAGGCAGCGGCATGAAAAGGCTTGAAGCCAAGCCCGATCATAAATGCACCAGCGATCGCGACCGGAGCGCCGAACCCTGCCGCTCCTTCAATGAATGCGCCAAAACAAAAGGCAACCAGTAAGACTTGTAGGCGGCGATCAGGAGTGATTCCGGCAACCGATTCCTTCATGATTTCAAATTGACCGGTCTCGACAGAAATGTCGTAGAGGTATACCGCGGCGAGAACGATCCAGGCGATTTTCAATACTCCGAAGGCAACACCGTACGCAAAACTAATTGCGGCTAACACGGGAGGCATTTTGAAGAAGATGATCGCAACTAACACCGCAGTCGACGCGCCAGCAATGGCGCACCAATGAGGCTTAACTTTGAGGCCAGCCAGCAGCCCGAAAAGGATAATGATGGGAAGAGCCGCAACCAGCGTAGAGAGCCACCAATGACCAAAGGGATCGTAAATTTGGGTCCACTGCATGACAACCTCCCGCTGGTAGTCTTCCTGTTGAATCAGTATGTTGCGTAACGGAGATCGAAGACTTTAAGGCATTGCACCCGAGGTGATTTCTTCACGCTTAACTCAGCACTCTAACTCAGCTTGATTCCCAGCTCTTTGGGACATTCACGTAAGAGCGATCCAGGGCGGAAACCGACGGGCAACCGAGCAGCCTCAGAGTGCGATCAAGGTCGGTTCGCAGAATATCGATTGCGCGATCAACTCCAGCTTCACCGGCGGCAGCTAAACCATAAGCGTAGGCTCGTCCGCAGAGCACGACGCGCACCCCCAGGCAGATGGCTTTTGCTATGTCGGTGCCGCGGCGAATGCCTCCGTCCATCCAAACTTCGATGCGGCCATTCACGGCTTCGACGACTTCGGGCAACGCTCGCAAAGAAGCGGGAACTCCGTCGAGCTGACGGCCGCCGTGATTCGAAACTGAAATGGCTGCGGCTCCTTCATCGATTGCGCGGCGGGCATCGTCGCCGGTGAGCACCCCTTTGACGACAATCGGACCACGCCAGAGTTCCCTGATCCAGCGCAGGTCAGCCCAGGTGACCGCAGATTCTGCCAACGCGGTGGCGACATCGGTCAGGGGCATCGGCCCTATGTCCGGAATGACGACATTCGGTAGTGAAGGTAAGCCACCATCGAGAAGAAAATTGATGAGCCAACCTGGACGCGAGAGCACTTGCGGGAGGAACGGAATTTTTTCGAATAGCCCGCCGCTGACCAGTTCCTTCATTCCGTTGCGAAAATCTCGCTCGCGAATTCCAGACACCGGAGTGTCAATGGTGACGACGAGCGCGGAGAATCCGGCGATGCGCGCTCTTTCGATGGAGGCTTCGGCGGCGGCGCGCCCACCCATGAGGTAGAGCTGATAGAAAACTGGTCCGGAGGAAGCGGCCTTTACGTTTTCGAGTTTGTGGGCGGAGATCGTGGAGAGAATGTAGCCTGTGCCCGCCCGGCCAGCAGCTCGCGCAGCCGCGATTTCGCCCGCGGGATGCATGAGGCGGCTGTATCCGACAGGCGCGAGCATGAATGGCAGAGAAAGATCGAAGCCCAGAACCCGTGCGCTCAAATCGCAAGTAGGAAACGAGACGGCATGCCGCGGACGAAATGTAATGTCGTTAAATATCCGGCAATTCTCGCGGAGTGTGACTTCGCCTTCAGCGCCGCCATCGAGGTAGTCAAATACCGGTTGCGGTATTCTTTCGCGCGCAATAGGACGGAAGTCTTCAATGCAAACGACACGCGGCGATGCCACAGATCGGGAGGCTCTTGTCATCTGCAATTTCAAATGCCCGGAATGCTGGCTGCAGGCCGATATCGTATCACCTGACGAACCCGGAAAGGAATGTGAAGTTTCACGGGCCGGAAAAATAAGAGTGTCTGGCCATCTCTCTCTCCGAGGTGCAAAGCAACCCGGAAGAATTCAGCGGATGTTTGCGCTTTTAGCCAACTATTCGTGCGGAATCGCTAGCCATTCCATAATGGAATATAATTGCGCGCACGCATGGTTTTGAGCACTGGCACGAAACTTGGCCCATACGAAATCCTCTCTCCACTTGGCGCAGGCGGAATGGGCGAGGTGTATCGTGCCAAGGACACGCGCCTTGACCGCACGGTTGCTGTCAAAATTCTGCCATCACATCTTTCCGATAACCCCGAGGCGAAGCAGCGCTTTGAGCGCGAAGCTCGTTCGATTTCTTCTTTAAATCATCCGCACATTTGCGTGCTGCATGATGTCGGCAGCCAGGACGGAATGAATTACCTGGTGATGGAGTATGTGCAGGGCGAGACTCTTGAAGCACGGCTACAGAAAGGACCGCTGCCTATAAAGCAGGCGATCGAATGTGGGGTACAGATTTGCGATGCGCTGGAGAAAGCGCATCGGGCAGGCATTGTGCATCGCGATCTCAAGCCGGGGAACATTATGCTCACCGCTTCCGGGGCCAAGCTGCTCGATTTCGGGTTGGCGAAACCCACTGCGGCAATGCTCGGTGCTCGCGCCGTCAGCGATAAAGGACAGCTTACGCCATCGACTCCAACCATGAATTTCTCGGCTCTAAGTGCATCGCCGGGGAAGCTCACTCAGCAAGGCACCATCGTCGGCACATTCCAGTACATGGCGCCCGAGGTACTGCAAGGGCAGGAAGCGGACGCGCGTAGCGATATCTTTAGCTTCGGCGCCGTGCTCTACGAGATGGTGACAGGTAAACATGCGTTCGAAGGCAAGAGCCAGATATCGGTTGCGTCGGCAATTCTGGAAAAAGATCCGGAGCCGATCACGAAAGTTCAGCCGATGGCTCCGGCCGCGATTGATCATGTGGTGAATGGGTGTATTGCGAAGGAGCCGGACTCGCGTTGGCAAAATGCTGCTGATATAGCACGCGAGTTGCGCTGGATTGGGAGTGGTGCTTCAGGTGTTAGTCCAGTGCAATCGGTTGCCCCACGCCGCCGAGTACGCGAGCGTCTGCTCTGGGCTGCGGTAATTACCGCATTGATTGCAGTTCTTGCCTGGTCGATCTTTCGCCAAGGAGAGCCGGCGCGAATAGTGCGCTCCTATTTACCTCCGCCGGCAGAGGCAGGCTTCGACTTTACTGGTGACTTATCGGGTCCTCCAATAATCACAACTGACGGCACGGCCATCGCTTTCTGCGCCCGCAGTAAGAAAGAGCGAGATTCGATTTGGGTACAGTCGTTAGGCGATCTGACCGCCAAGAAACTTGAAGGCACGGATGGCGCTTCCTTTCCTTTCTGGTCTGCTGATGGGAAATTCCTGGGTTTTTTTGCGGATGGACATTTGAAGAAGGTTGCAGTGTCGGGTGGACTAGTCACCGATCTTGCCGAAACGCCCAACCCTCGCGGAGGCTCGTGGAATCAGGATAATGTCATCATCTATGAGCCGGATTACCGCGACTCATTGTGGCGCATCAATGCTTCCGGTGGAACCCCGGTGCGTTTGACCAAATTCGAAGCAGGCCAGCACACTACACATCGCTGGCCCAGGTTTCTGCCCGATGGCAAGCATTTCCTGTTCTTTGCAATAAATCATTCAGGCGGGTCGCAGCAAGGCATCTATTTCGGATCTCTGGAAGATGGTTCGTACAAACACGTACTCGACGCGGATTCTGACGCGCAATATGCCTCCGGCTATTTGCTCTACCATCTCCAGTCGGCGTTGCTGGCACAGAAGTTTGATCCTAGTACCGGAAAATTGTCTGGTGACCCGATACCAATGGCCAACTCGGTGGAATACGATTCGGGAACATGGCATACCAGCTTTGCTGCAAGTCAGAATGGTTTATTGATCTATGAACCGGGATCGAAAACTCTCGGAACCGATCTTCTCTGGCTCGATCACACGGGAAAGATAGAACGCCAGGTGGCGGAACGAGCGTTTTATAAAGGCAGTGGCCGTCTATCTCCGGACGGTAAGCGATTGGCTGTCTCGATGGGAGATCCCCAAGCCGATATTTGGGTCCTTGACCTGACTCGTGGATCACGCACGCGTCTCACATTCGGCGGAGCCACATACCTTATGCCGTCCTGGTCGGCAGATGGCCAGAAGGTTATTTATGTGAGACAGAACGGCACCACGGTGGTTACCGGAACTTCGGTTCGTGCCCGGCTTGCCAATGGTGGTGGCCAAGAGGAAATCTTAATGAACGAAGGTGATCCCTCGCAGCAATCCCACACATTGCTGATGCCAGAGTTATCGCCTGATGGCCGCTACCTGGTTCACATGGAGCAGAACGGCCCAACCAACGCTGGCATATGGGCGTTGCCAATGACGGGCGATAAGAAGCCGTTCCCCATCGTTCAACCACAAACTTCACAATCAAGGATCGTTCAGTCCAGACTTTCTCCCGACGGGCATTGGCTGGCTTACAGTTGTACCGAGTCAGGACGGGAAGAAGTTTACGTCACGCATTTTCCTAGCGGCGCGGGTCGATGGCAGGTTTCACAAACAGGCGGTACCTTCCCGGCGTGGCGTCCCGATGGCAAAGAGCTCTTCTTCATGGGAATTGACAGCGTACTGCACGCAACGACGGTTAACTCTAAAAGTGAAGAGTTCGAATTCGACCCTGTGCGCACGTTATTCCAGGTTAACTATGCCATTCCGATTGGAACTCCCTATGACGTAGCGCCGGATGGCCAACACTTCGTCTATGGCACCTACCCAGAAGGCGCTCCGACGCCCATGGTACTAGTTGCGAACTGGACGGCGGATCTCAAGAAGTAAACCGCTCCTCTCGTATCGACTTTTTGTCTCCATGATGTGCCAGGCGAAAACTCACCCAACAATAATATCCGGTTACCAATTTCCATTTTTATAAATTCATATGACTTTCATCTGCCTCTGATATTTGCTTTACAAGTACAACGGATACTCTTCACATGCGGTTATGGCCGCAACTGAGACAATCAGTGGAGGGAACATTGAAACGTTTGCAGAAAATTCCAGCTTTTAGCGTAACTATGCTGGCATTACTCGGCTTAATGCCGATGGTCGCGAATGCCCAAATGAACAAGGTAAAGACCGTTTGGGTCATCCTTATGGAAAATCACAATTGGACGGGGAACAACTCCGGCGCAAAATTTCATGATCCAGATATCAAAGGCAGTTCCTTGGCTCCGTATGCCAATGGCGAATTACTGAATACATCGGCCCATGCCGA
>DASRFC010000001.1:0-72028 GCA_035651835.1 Terriglobales bacterium | reverse complement strand
GGCTGTCCAGGCCGAGCAACGCTCGGCAACTCTGTGTCGGCAACCCACCCTATAGCGCACAAAGATGGGAATGACATCCGCTTCCTGTCACCCTGAGCGAAGCCGAAGGGCCCCTACTGCGAAACAACTCCCTCGCACCGAACCCAAAAAATGTAGGGCGGACACTCCCTGCGACTTCGCTCCGGGCAGCTCTATCCCCGCTTTCGGTTTTAGTGAGAAAGAACAACCGACCTGTCAGCAGGAAGAACCGTGGAAGGGCACGGCTTCAGCCGTGCCATAAAACGCATCGCAAAATTCACGCGCACTGCGAAGCAGGGCGCAGCTCTTCGCTTCGGCCAAACACGCCCCCGATATTGTTATAAAGATAGCCATTCTGGATGTTTACTTACTGCTCTCATTTCGGCCTGAAATTTCTCAATCTGAGGTGGCGCAGAAATCTTCATTAAGATCGAGACTTCTCGCGCGCCAGTCCATGCACTTTCTAGCGCTTTAGAAAGCTCGTCGGATATGCGGGTTAGTTCGTCAATGATTCCCGCTGTAAGGCCGTGAAGTGATGTTCCAAGCTTTTTCAGAACCGGAGGAGGAGTTACCGACCTCAGTTCGAGTTCCCAGTCCAGAAATGCTCGGCACGTCTCTATGATCTTGTTCACTGAGCGGAGAATTTCTACGGCATCTCCTGGCTCTCCGGGCTTCCCCCATGCGGCGGTTACCCCTTTCCCAACAGTTTCCTCGAGAATCTGGACGAGGACAACAGGATCATTCAGCTTAGATGGTATCCAGCTTAGTAAGTATTCTTCGGCGCTTATCGCCCTTCTTGGACGGAACAGCAGACCTTTATTGAGATCATCGTACTCTCGTTTAATTATGGACAATTTCGATCTCAACAGTTCTTCGGTAAGCGAATACTCCCAGAGTGGAGGGCGTTCTAGAGCTAATTGGCGAGCCCTATCAGTCTCTTGCTCAAACCCTTAATCGGATCGAGTCTCCCATTCTTTTTCCGATCTAAAAGACTTTTGAGAAACACCGACAATTGGAGCCTGAGTATTTCGCTAATCTCTGAAGCCTTAGCAAAAGGAAATATCCATCTTTGCGCTGCATTTATCTTGTCGATAAATTCAAAGACCTGAGTCGAGTCCACAGATGGCGAAAAGTCAGCTTCAGGATTCTTGCGCCAGACTGAAAGTAATGTCATCAATCTGTCATTAACAAATACAAAACAATCAATGCCACTTTGCACTGCTGTCTCATATTCAACATTCGTCACAGACTTCCCGCTGACCGGGTCAAGAGATCCCCGGCGTCCTCCAAGTATTAGTATGAAAATGTCACTGTTGCGTACCGCCTTCTTGCAATTCTCAATAGTGTCTAGATCTGGAAGGATCGGAAATGATGAGTACTCGTTCAGAAGTGGTTCGTGCCCTAGCTGATTAATCGTTGCCCGAATGTCTTCCCTAACTTGTTCCAAGTCGAAAAAAGTCGAGCTAACAAAAACTCTAGTTCGATTCATAGAATGCAAAGTGCGGCTCATAAGTCATACACCAAACTGGTGTATAATGGTGCAAATGCCAACTATAAGACAAGCACGCGCAAAACACGTCCGGCGAAGCGTAACTTTGCCGCCCAGAATCGCCAAAGAAGTTGAGATCCTGGCGAAGCAGCGTGCTCTTAGCGATAACCGGGTTTTAATAGAGCTTATCGAGCAAGGAATCGAAGCTCAGAAGCAGAAAGAAAAAGCATTCTTTCAATTAGCCGAACGTTTCCGTTCGGCGAGTGATCCCGAACAAGTTAAGCACCTGGGCGATGAGCTGGGGCGTTTCGTGTTTGGGGAATAAGCATGCCGCAGATCGAAAGCTGGTCCCGGCTTCCAGCCGCCGTTCGGGACCATCTGGTTGAGCGCATGCATGATCGCAACATCGGACTCGAAGATCTCAATCAACTGCGGCTTTGGATGGAATCAAAACCCAATGTTCCTCAAGGGCAGTGGTACAAAGATTTCGGTTCGTCCAAACTTTGCGGCCAGGGCAGTTATCCGAAAACATTCCTTCTCCCTAACCAACTGGCAAAGGGACAAGAACTCTAGCTAAATGCGAGACGCAATCTCTAACACGCCTTGGCAAAGACACATCGCAAGCCGGCGACCGCAAACCAAGGCATAAGAAAAAATCCATCGGCTTCGCTGCGCGTGCATAGACAGCTGAGGTGGCTGTCTCTACGTGAATCTCGCCAACAATAAAAGCCCCACTCTTGCGAGTAGGGCTTTTGTTCTTGCTGAAAGCTGACGGCTGATTGCTGACAGCTTCTTAGTACATGCCTTCCATACCGCCGCCACCGCCGTGTCCGCCGCCCATCGGAGCGCCCTTCTTTTCTTCCGGGATCTCCGAGACCAGCGCTTCGGTGGTGAGCATGAGCGAAGCAATCGATCCGGCATTTTGTAGCGCAGTACGCACTACTTTCGTCGGATCAAGCACGCCCGCCTTGACCAGATCTTCGTACTCATCGCTGAATGCGTTGTAGCCGAAGTTCGGATCCTTCGAGTCGAGTACCTTGCCCAGAACAATTGCACCCTCTTCGCCGGCGTTCTCGGCGATCTGGCGCAGCGGCTCTTGAATGGCGCGGCGTACGATGTTGACTCCGATCTGCTCATCGCCTTGCAGCTTGAGGCTGTCGAGAGCCTTGGCGCTGCGGGCGAGTGCGACTCCGCCGCCCGGGACAATGCCTTCTTCCACGGCCGCACGAGTTGCGTGCATCGCGTCTTCCACGCGTGCTTTCTTTTCCTTCATTTCGGTTTCGGTTGCCGCGCCGACTTTAATGACGGCCACGCCACCGACCAGCTTCGCCAACCGCTCCTGCAACTTCTCGCGGTCGTAGTCGCTGGTGGTCTTTTCGATCTGGCCACGAATTTCCTTCACGCGGCCTTCGATTCCACCCTGCTTGCCTTTGCCTTCGATAATGGTGGTGTTGTCCTTGTCGATGGTGACCTTCTTGGCTTGGCCGAGATCGCTGACCTGCACGTTCTCGAGCTTGATGCCAAGGTCTTCGGTGATCGACTTGCCGCCCGTGAGGGTGGCGATATCGTCGAGCATCGCTTTGCGGCGGTCGCCGAAGCCAGGAGCCTTGACGGCTGCGACTTGCAACGTGCCACGCAGTTTATTGACCACGAGGGTAGCCAGCGCTTCGCCTTCGACATCTTCCGCAATAATGACCAGCGGCTTGCCGCTCTTGGCGATCTGCTCGAGCAGCGGGAGCAGGTCTTTCATCGAGCTGATTTTCTTTTCGTGGATCAGGATGTAAGGATTGTCGAGCGCAACTTCCATGCGCTCCGGATCGGTAACAAAATAAGGAGAGAGATACCCGCGGTCGAACTGCATGCCTTCGACCACTTCCAACTGAGTCTCGAGCGTTTTCGACTCTTCGACGGTGATGACGCCGTCTTTGCCAACCTTCTTCATGGCCTCGGCAATGATCTTGCCAATGGTCTCATCATTGTTGGCTGAAATAGTGCCAACCTGCGCGATCATGTCGCCGGTGACTGGCTTTGACAGCTTATCCAGCTCGCCTTTTCCGCGCTCTCCGGTCTTCTTGTCGATTTGGCCGGCTACTACGCCGATCGCCTTTTCGATTCCGCGCTTCAATGCCATCGGATTTGCTCCGGCGGCTACTGTCTTTACGCCTTCGCGGAAGATTGCTTGCGCCAATACGGTTGCGGTTGTGGTTCCGTCTCCGGCAACATCCGAGGTTTTGGAAGCCACTTCACGCACCATCTGCGCGCCCATGTTCTCTTGCGCATTCTGTAATTCGATTTCCTTAGCTACGGTCACGCCGTCTTTGGTGATGGTCGGCGAACCGAATTTCTTTTCGATTACGACGTTGCGGCCCTTGGGACCGAGCGTCACTTTCACTGCATCGGCGAGAATATTTACGCCGCGCAGAATTGACTGCCGCGAATCTTCTCCATGAATGATTTGCTTTGCCATGTTTTTTTCTCCTGAATATTTCTAATTTTTTGCTTACGTAGGGCGGACACTGTTGTCCGCCGCATTTGACTTTTCTTCAAAAGTTTCACTCCGTCTGAGATTGACCATCAAAGATCAACCGCAACGGCAGCGGACAAGAGTGTCCGCTCTACAACTTAACGTCTTGATCCCGCGGTTTCCTTCTTACCAGCGGTTGCACCTGAAGCTGCTCCGCTAACGATGCCCAGGACTTCTTCTTCACGCATGATGATGAAGTCTTCGCCGTCCAGCTTGATTTCCGTACCGGAGTATTTGCCGAACAGGATGCGGTCGCCTTCCTTCACATCAAGGGGGTGAACTTTTCCTTCTTCGTTGCTCTTACCTTTACCCACAGAGATGACTTCGCCCTCCTGTGGTTTATCTTTTGCGCTGTCAGGGATGATGATTCCGCCGCGAGTGGTGCCGGCTTCTTCAATACGTCGGACCAAAATTCGGTCGTGGAGAGGGGTAAATTTTGTAGCCATGTTGTAGACTCCTTCCGTTCGAGTTGAGTTGTTTTAAGTTAAGATCTGAGGTTGATAGCAGAGAACCCTATTCAGAAAACCGTTTATTAGCAGTTATGTCTGACGAGTGCTAATTTTATAGGGTGAGTGCGGGATTGTCAAGTAGGTGGATCTAAACATTTAGTAAGTCGTTTATTATAAGTTAAATGACAGCAAATGTTAATGTATTGTAAAGTGCTATTTGGAGTGTTTTTTCACATTTGTGAGTATTCGTCAAGAATAGGATCTTAGTCATGAAAACGATTTTGTTGCGTAGATCGGTTTTGCCGGTTATCACCTTAATTTCTTTGGTTCTCGCGCCTCTGGCTATGGCTGGGGACAAGAAGCCTGCTATTCCAGAGTCTTTGGTCAGTTTTGTAGTCATCAAGGACTACAACGGCAAGCCCATTCACAATGCTGGTGTGGTGATGCATCCCGTGAACGACAAGGGAAAGCAGGAAAGAGGCGGCCTGGAGCTCAAGACGGATGTCGATGGGAAGGCCAGCTTCGACGGCATTCCTTATGGAAAGTTGCGGATACAAGTGTTGGCGCAAGGATTTCAGACCTATGGTAAAGATTATGACGTGAATCAGCCAACCATGGAAATCACGGTAAAGATGAAGCGTCCGTCGGGACAGTATTCGATTTATGAGGATCATCCGGGAGATAAAGCTCCAGAGGAGAAGCCCAAGCAGTAAAGGTAGCGTTGAATTTAGAGATAGGAAACTTCAACCGTCTTACGAGGCAGGGTTGTCTTCGATGCCATTCGACCGCGAGTTGATTGAAGCGGAACCAGCTTTGAAGGTGATCGCGACTTCTGATACGCCCAAGATAGCATGGGATGGCGCTTGAGGCCGGACTTGATGGACCCGCCATTCGACGACTCGCAGCTCTTGATCACCCAACCTGGTCTGAGCTGGACTTGGTCCTTCCGAGAGCAATGCGGGAGATGCAGTTGGCCGTTATAACCATTGGCGAAGCGGCACGGCGGTTTGCAATACAACGGGCTAAAGACCGTTGCCGAATATTGCGGGAGAAGCGAAAAAGAAATCCGGCAATGGGCGACGGAGGTCCTAAAGAGTTTCGTCAATGGTTGTTGAAGCTGAGTGGAAGAGCGGCGCTTTCAGCGCCGCGTTCTCTTCGGGCCGACTTTAACGCGGCCCTGAAAGGGCCGCTCTTCCACGATCTATAGAGAGTTCGTCAAGACAATTTTATCGTCAAGACAATTTTTTAGAGAGTTCGTCAAGATAATTTCGAAAATGAATAGACAAATGTGGATAATGTTCAGGCTTTTCCACGAGGCCTGCGCGAACAGGATTATGCTGAATATATAGGCAATGTTGAGCATAGTCCTGTGAATCGCGGACTCGATGATTCGTAAAACTCTGTTGCCAGATAGCCATCTTCAGAATCTTTCCCATGCGATACGAAAAGCCTCCTTTAATGAACTGCACCGCGCGCTCAAGAGAAATGCTCAGCGTCGGCGTGAGCAGCATATGCAAGTGATCCGGCATGATGACGAATTCATGCAAAAGATATTTTCCTTGTTCGCGATAGTGAAATAAGACGTCGATTAGAAGCTTGGCTCGGAGTTCGTCGCGAAAGATCGGACAGCGTTGCCATGTAACAGTAGTGATGAAAAATGTTCGATTTGCATTCATCTTTGAAGCGTAGTGGACGTGAATGAGAAAGAGGCGTGATGGCGATCACGGGGTTCTGTGGAAGAGCGGCGCTTTCAGCGCCGCGTTCTCTTCGGACCGACTTTAACGCGGCCCTGAAGGGCCGCTCTTCCACGGCTCATTAAGACCACGGCTCATAAGAGCCTATTAAAGGGCTATCGAGCCCTCTCGCAGGTTATGGGATATGACTTTTGCGAGCTTCTATGATTTTGGGTCCCGTGCTTTCACAATCCGAAGTCGCTAGACAATACCGCAAGACTTTAATTTCGATTTTCAATTCTTCAATCTCCCATCTACAATCTGAAATTCTATGGACTACCTTCTTAAGACTGAGCCTTCGGTTTATTCCTTTGCTGACCTCGAACGCGACAAGCAAACTATTTGGGATGGCGTGACCAACCCTGTGGCGGTGAAACATTTGCGGGAAATGAAGCCGGGAGACCGCCTGGTGATCTATCACACGGGAGATGAGAAAAGTGCGGTGGGAACTGCGTCCGTGGTGTCGGTGGATACGGCTGATCCGAAGACTCCACAGGTTAAGATCAAAGTTGGCAAAGCGATCGGCAAGCCGGTGACGCTGGCGGAAGTCAAAAGTAAAAAGCTATTTACGGAGTCGCCACTGGTGCGGCAAGGAAGATTGAGCGTGGTGCCGCTGACCAAAGAGCAGTATGGGAGTTTGGTGGAGGAATAGCGGCGGGCGGTTTGTGGGAGAGGGGCGCTTTCAGCGCCACGTAATTCTTCTAATCGTTAACGCGGGCCTGGTGAATCTCTGAGTGTTTTGTGGCACGGCTGAACGGGCGTCTAGCGTGCAGGAAGGGCACGGCTTTTATTCTTTCCGACTAAAGACAAAGGCGGCGGACAAGAGTGTCCGCCCCACACACTTTCGTCAATGAGGAGAATTGTTTCACGATAGGGGCCCTTCGGCTTCGCTCAGGGTGACAAGAAGCGGATGTGACTCCCATCCTTGGCTTCGCGATAGGGACGGGTTGTCGATACAAATTTGCCGAGCGTTGCTCGGCTGGACAGCCGAGGGCGGCTGTCCCTACGTGAGTTTATGAATACATCAAGTTGCTTTCTGCTTCGCAGTGCGCGTGAATTTGCGATGTGGTTTGTGGCACGGCTGAAGCCGTGCCCTTTCACGATTCTCCGTGCTAGACGCCCGTTATTCTTTCCGACTAAAGACAAAAGGCGGCGGACAAGAGTGTCCGCCCCACACACTTTCTTCAATGAGGAGAGTTGTTTCACGATAGGGGCCCTTCGGCTTCGCTCAGGGTGACAAGAAGCGGATGTGACTCCCATCCTTGACTTCGCGATAGGGACGGGTTGTCGATACAAATTTGCCGAGCGTTGCTCGGCTGGACAGCCCCTTCGGCTGCGCTCAGGGCAGGCTCTTCGGCGGCTGTCCCTACGTGAGTTTATGAATACATCAAGTTGCTTTCTGCTTCGCAGTGCGCGTGAATTTGCGATGTGGTTTGTGGCACGGCTGAAGCCGTGCCCTTCCACGATTCTCCGTGCTGGGCATGCCGGTTATTCTTCCGACTAAAGACAAAGGCAGCGGACAAGAGTGTCCGCCCCACACTTTCGTCGTCAATGAGGAGAGTTGTTTCACGATAGGGGTCCTTCGGCTTCGCTCAGGGTGACAAGAAGCGAAGATAGGGGCCCCTTCGGTTTGGCTGTTGTCCATGGTGAGTGATCAGTGCCACTCATCTGCGCTGGGTCCGTAGATTGCCGGGACTTTCGCTTCATTCAAACGCAGATAGACGGTCAGCTGTCCGCGATGATGCGCCATATGGCTGAGCGCGCCATCCAAAATCTGCGAATACCGCGGCCCTTCGGTCAGCACCTGACCACCCATCACCAGCTTCCAGGGCGTCAGCAGGTGCGCTTCGGTTGTGTTCTCGAGCGCCTGGCGCGATTTCGCCAAGCCATTATCGACAAGTTTCACCAGCTCGGCCCGCGTTTGCACCGGCTTGGTACGGAAATTTCCGGAAGGGTCGTCGAGATCGAGTACATCGCGGTCAATCATGAGTTCCAGCCAACCGGGCATGGAGGCCACCAGTGCGGCCAGAAGTCCCAACTCCATCGACCGCTCGTGTGGCTTCCATCCATTTTGCCCCTCAGGTACCCGCTCTACCACCTTGCGAGAAGCTGCCGCTTCGCGATCTAACTGCTCCAGGAAAAGTTTTCTAAGATCCATTGTTCATCCTCTTTCGGAGACCTCAGGCCTCACAGGAATAAAAATAGAATTGGATATATGACATCTACTGTCATAATTAAAAGATAATTATTAAACCTGATGAAGACCGATCTAAATTCCGGGACGAGGACGAATAATTATGAAAGCTGACCGTCTTCTTTCCGCACTGATGTTGCTTCAGGCGCATGGGCGCCTGTCCACTCGCGAGCTTGCCGAACGGCTCGAAATCTCCCGGCGCACGGCTCATCGCGACATGGAAGCACTTTGCGCCGCGGGCATTCCGCTGGTCGCGCTACGCGGGGCGCAAGGAGGATGGGATCTCGAAAAAGGCTGGCGCACCAAAGTGCCAGGACTAGACGAAGCGGAACTCAGTGCTCTTTTCATGGCACAGCCAAGCGCTCTCGGCGACCGGCGCCTCACGGCTGCGGCCACTCGCGCTTTCGACAAACTCATGGCTGCAATGCCTGGACCGATGCGCATACAGGCGGCCTCCATTCGAGCCCGTCTTCATATTGACCCAACTGGCTGGTGGCCATCGCAGCAAGACCTCTCGCAACTCGCGATCGTGCAGGAAGCCATAGGCCGCGATGCCCGTCTCTCTTTTACTTACACGCGTCCGGATGGCGAAGCGGGCCCACGCACTGTCGATCCCTATGGCATTGTTTGCAAGCAGACCATCTGGTATCTGGTGGCTCATACCCAAAAAGGCATGCGGACCTATCGTCTCTCGCGTATTGCAGACGCGGTCATTCTGGCTACGCAATTCAAGCGGCCACCGAACTTTGATCTCTCCGCTTATTGGAAAAAGTCTTTGACGAGTATTGAAGAACAGCGGCAACACTTTTATGCAACACTCGCCCTCGCGGCTGAGGCGGCGGAGTCTGTCAGCCGCTGGTGCAAGGTCACGCCGGTCACAAATCATCCACGTGGCAATGGTATTCCAGCTGACTGGGTTATCTATAAAGTGGCCTTCGAGAAGAAGTCGCAGGCGCATTTCGTGACCCTTGGCCTTGGTCCGCGGGCACGGGCGCTGGCTCCACAGGATCTTTGCGACGAGATTGATGCCGATATCGCACAAATAAAAAATACCGGCAAAGGATGAACCACTCCGCCCTCCGCTACGCGATAGGACGGAGGCACCCGCGGCCCCGACTAAATGAAGAATCAACTACTCCATTTACTATGTAACGTTCCGGCTGCGAAAAGCACTACTTATTGCAAGCAATATTCAGGCTCGAACGAGCCACTGGAGGTACTATGTACGAATTTTGCATCAATATCGGCGGTACAAGACACTGCTTTCCCATCCCTTCGCTGATCGATCCGGAAGCGATTCATATTCCCAAGCCACATAATTATCCGCCGTTCGAGTTGGCGATCACAGTGCTGCAATTGGCGCAAGTACTCCCGCCATCTGAACTATCCAAAGAACTCTCTGAGGTTGCGACCAAATTTATTAAGAACGTACAAAAAGGGCTGCCACAAGGAGTCGAATTGGTGCAAGAGAAAACAGCCAGTAAAGCAGCGTAAGCTTCGGTAGATTTGATGGGCTTGACTTCAACAGGAGTTAGGCCCTTTCTTGAGTCGCACAGTGTGTCAGGCTCCGGCCATCAAGTGGCAGGAGTATGTTTTGATGATGATCCAAAGTTCTTGTCCGGGCTCGAATTGCAAGCTATCCCGAGCAGCAAGGGTCAGGTGGACGATTATTTCTATTGCGTCACCAGTTTTAGTTCCGCAATCAGTTTTCGTTCCGCAATCGATCTTCGTTTTGCAATCGATCTTCGTTCCGCAATCGATCTTGGCGACTATGGTCATATCTCGTTGAACGAGGGATTTCAGTTTGCCTGGAATTACGTTACGGGCACTCAATCCGGATGGCTTGACGGTTGCGAGAAGAATGTCGCCGGCACGAATTCCGATTTTTAAATTAGAACCCACATCGGCGCGCACCAGCGGCGTTTCAAGTTCGACTTGGGTGCCATTGATTTGATGCGGAAGAATTCGACACGTCATGGTTCCGCGGTCAGGGTGAGCGGCGATTACCTTTGCATCGAAGATATTTTCGAATCCGGCTAATTGCGCAATTGTTTCCTGGCGCGGCGCCGTCATCACTTCGTGCGGCGTGCCCTGGGCGGTGATGCGTCCCTGCTCTATAACGACTACGCGCTCACCTAACGCGAAAACTTCTTCGCGATTGTGAGTGACATATAGGATCGGAATGCGATGAGCTTCGTTCCAAGCGCGCAGATCATCGATGATGCTTGCTTTGGTCGGAGCATCAAGCGCGGAGAGAGGTTCGTCGAGGAGAAGCACGCAGGGATCGGTCACCAGCGCACGGGCCAGCGCGACACGCTGGCGTTCGCCTCCGGATATTTCTGCTGGCCGCCGATTTTGCAGATGAGCGATGCGGAAGGCTTCCGATATCGCGCTGACGAGACGGCTACAATCAGATGAAGAAAGATGGCGGAGGCCGTAGCGGATATTCTGCGAAGTGGTGAGATGGGGAAACAATGCTAAATCCTGGAAGACGTATCCGATTCTGCGATGCTGTACAGCGAGGTTGATTCTCTGGGCGGAGTTAAACAGGGCGTGATTGCTGATTGTTATTTCGCCTGCATGCGGCATCTTCAGTCCTGCGATGCAGTCGAGGAGGGTAGTCTTCCCTGCCCCAGAGGGTCCGAAAATTATGGTGATGCCAGTTCGCAGCGTGAGATCTAGCTTCAGCTCGAAATTCTGATTTTTGTGCAATAAGTGGGTTTCTATTTGAACGAGAAGTGCGCCGGAGTTGAGTCCCTTTTTTTCTACGGGATGATTTTTTTCTAGATTGCTCAATCGCGCGCCTATCTCCACAGCGGTATCCCTCGATTGATTCGGCCTCTTCGATTTAAGGCGTACACGACGGAAAGGATTATGAAGGAGATTAGCAGTAGGACAAGAGCCGTGGCATTCGCAGCGGCGTAATCGAAGGCCTGGACTTTATCGTAGATATCGATAGAAACGGTTCGTGTAATGCCAGGGATGTTCCCTCCTATCATTAGGACCACGCCAAACTCGCCCATGGTGTGAGCAAAACTTAACGCTGCGCCTGTGATTAATCCGGAGATCGATAAGGGAAGAACTATTTCGATAAACGTCCGCAGTCTCGATGCTCCTAAAGTGGCTGAGGCGGCCATAAGTCTGGGATCAACGGAAGAAAATGCGGCGGCAAAAGGCTGCACGGCGAATGGAAGACTGTAGACTACCGATCCGATTACAAGCCCTTCAAATGTAAACGCCAATGTGTGTCCGGTGAGAGCCTGCCATATCCGCCCTAACGGACTGTGCGGTCCAAGAGCTACCAATATATAAAACCCAAGCACCGTCGGCGGAAGGACGATAGGTAAGGCGACCACCGCCTCTAGCAGAAACTTCCAGCGCCAGCGCGAGTACGCGATCCAGTAGGCGATTGGCAATCCTATTACTAATAGGATTGCTGCGACAAGTGTCGCCAGCTGAATTGTTAACCAGAATGCTTGCCAATCCATTGGTGAGACTCTGCTCCTCTTTAAAGCAGGACAAGACAGTTTAATCGCAAACCCATCTGGCAGGTTCCCAATGTGGGCGAACCGCGCTTTTCATGTTCAGTCATCACAGGGTGTTTTCGCGCAGGTTGTTTATGGTGATGACCCAGAGGCTTGTGCCTCGAAATCGAAGCTGCGGAGGATATGCGATGGAAATTGTGGACGCGTTGAAGATCATGCGGGCACTCGCCGATGGCGTGAATCCCGAGACTGGTGAGGTATTGCAGGCAGATTCGATCTATCAAAACCCGCAGAACGTTCGCGCCCTTCATCGCGCAGTCAGTGCAATGGAATATGCGGAAGAGCGGGAACGGAACAAGAAATTGCTGCCGCAAAATGCCGGACGTCCATGGTCACGGGAAGAAGAACAACAAGTCTGCGATGAGCTGCGGAATGGAATTAATTTTCAGGAAATCGCGAGCATGCACAACCGGTCCATTGGTTCGATTGTGGCGCGACTCGTGCGGCTGGGCAAGATCGAACCTAAACGCACTCCGGAAAAGGTCGCATAAGAATGTCGGCGCGCTCCACCGGCACGGGCTTCCACTGGTCTTTATTATTGCGCGGCATATTGGGCTTGCTGATCTCCGGTCTGCCAATTCTCAGCAGCGTAGTTTTTGCGCAAACGTCTGGAATTAACGGAGAACCTAATTCGGCGACCAGAGCAAAACAACGCCAGCAACACGAACGCTGGAGGATGAACGGTAGAGCTGTGCCGGGCGAGGACGCAGCAGCTCTGCGATATCAGGCGCATTCGCAAAAGATGCGGATGAGAATCGCCCGAAGCTCGAGCGCTTCCCTCGTGATGAATTCTTTTTCCCGCACTGCAATCATGACGGGTGGCTGGACGCCTCTTGGGCCAGCACCTCTGGCGTCCGAAGCCAGCGGCACGGGATTGCAGGACTACAACTGGGTTTCAGGTCGAGCAACGGCCGTGGCGATTGATCCGGCAGATTCTACCGGGAACACAGTTTATGCGGGTGGAGCATATGGAGGGGTTTGGAAATCAAGCAATGGCACGGCACAGCCGCCAAATGTGGTGTGGTCACCAATTATCGATGATCAAGGCACGTTGTCCGTAGGTTCCATTGCGATTCAGCCGGGCAATGCCCAAGGACAAAGTGTGATTCTGGTAGGCACTGGGGAAACCAATGGTTCTAGCGATTCTTATTACGGACTAGGTATTTTGCGCTGGACAGATGCGAACAGCCAATGGAATTTGATTACAGAAGATAGCACGAAGACGCGATCATTCGCCGGACTTGGCTTCAGCAAAATTGCTTTCAGCAGCGCGACGCCGAATCTGGCCGTCGCGGGAGCATCCTCGACAACCGAAGGACTTTATGAAGGATTAGAAAACCCGGTTGCCGTGAACCGCGGAATTTATTATTCGACTGATAGCGGAACGACGTGGACCTACGCCACAATGGCGGATGGCTCGACTGGAACTGATCCGAGTTCAATTAGTTCGGTAGTCTATAACGCGAGTGCCAGCCAATTTTTCGCGGCATCAAGCTTGCACGGATTCTATTCGTCTAGCGACGGCATATACTGGACGCGTTTATTAAATCAGCCCGGTTCCGGTCTGAACGCGTCGGCATGCCCTGCGCATGTAGCCTCTCCCAGTATCTGCCCTATCTATCGCGGCGAGTTAACCGTTGTTCCAAATCGCAATGAAATGTATGTGTGGTATGTCGATGCCAACGACAATGATCAAGGCATCTGGAAGACGCTCGATGGCGGCAAGACATGGATGCCGCTCAATGAATCGGGCATTACGAACTGCGGCGATCTATTTGGCGGATGTGGCACGCAGGATGGCACTTACAACCTGGAACTCGCAGCTTTGCCCAATGGATCGGCCACAGATATATACGCCGGTGCAGTGAATCTTTATAAATGCACCATCACAAATAATTTTCCTACTTGCAACGGGACGGGGCGGAATGCATTTCTCAATCTAACGCATGTTTACGGATGCAGCTCGATTGCGAAAGTACATCCGGCGCAGCACGATCTTGCCTACGCGATAGTAAACGGCACGTCTCTGATGTACTTCGCTAACGATGGAGGGATTTATCGGACACTTGATGGTTACACGGGTCTCACCACAAACATCTGCGGCGCGACGAACCAATTCGACAGTTTGAATCAAACGCTCGGGTCGATGACGCAGCTCGTATCATTTTCTCAAGCTTCAGGAGATCCCGCCCTCATTCTGGGTGGCACCGAAGACGATGGAGCGCCGGCCACCGATTCCGCGGAAGGAAGCACTGCGTGGCTCAACGTAAACGCAGGTACAGCCGGTTACACCGCGGTGAATCCTTCGAATGAGAACGAATGGTTCATTTCGACTCCTCCCGACTCTGGGTCTGGTGTAAATATTTTCGGGTGCGAACTGGGAATAACATGCCTGACGCAGGATTTCGCGAACAACCAGATCGTCAGCCAAGCAACTATTGGGGGCGACACCAGTGGATTTTATTTGCCGTTCATGCTTGACCCGCAAAATTCAAATGAATTAATTCTTGGAACCTGCCGGGTTTGGCGTGGGAGCAGTACAGGTTCTGGTTTCATAGCATTAAGCAATAACTTTGAAACTGGAGGAAGTGCAATTTGCACAGGTAACGAAACAAATATGGTTCGCTCGCTTGCGGGCGGAGGCGCACTGGATCAGAACAACAACTCCAATGTAATTTATGCCGGGACCGATGGTCTGGGTCCGGGGGATGTTACTTCTCCGACGGGCGGCCATGTTTGGGTGAGCACGAATGTTGCTGGAGGGACGACAACCTGGGTCGATCAAACAGGCTCGATCAATCCCGATAATTTTCCGGTTTCGAGTATTGCAGTTGATACTTCGGATGTCGCAGGGCTCACGGCCTATGTGGGCATTATGGGGTTCCATGTATCTCATTTGTGGCAGACGACGAATGGCGGAGCTTCATGGGCAGACTTCACCGGCGCTACTCCAAATAACTTACCTGATGTGCCGGTGAATGCGGCGCTGGTTGATCCCGGATCTCTCCCGTCAAATGGAACGATCTACGTGGGAACGGACGTGGGAGTATTTGCCAGTAGTACCGGGTCTCCGAATTGGACGGAAGTAGGCCCCGTTCCGGGTGGAGGGTCATCAGGTTATCTGCCGAATGCGCCCGTAACTGCATTACGGATATTTAATTCAGGGGGGTACAAATTTTTACGCGCATCGACGTATGGTCGCGGATTGTGGGAGTTCAACCTGGTGACAACACCAGATTTTCAGATCACGGTTGCGAATACTCCATTGACGGTATTTGCAGGACAAACCGCAGTATTCAACGCATTGCTTGTGGCAACTAATGGTTTTAATAGTTTAGTGAATCTAAGTTGTGCCAATGGCGCAACGCAGGCCCCGCCCAGTTGCCTGGTCAGTAGTTCTAGTCTGGTGCCTACGCCTGCGGGTGCGGCGGTCAGTGTTTCTGCCAGCGGTCCCGCTGTCAATTATGTTTTTAATTTACAAGGAATTGATGCCGATGATAGCGCCCTTGTACACGACCGTACTCTGACGCTTCATGTAGTGGATTTCAATCTCACTGCGCCGTCTCCAGGCTCAGTGAGTTTAGGTCCAGCGCAAACTTCCTCGCCCATTACGTTCCAAGTCACAGCGGCGGGAGTTTTCAATGGAGTCGTGAATCTCTCATGTACGGGATTGCCTGCTGGAACAAGCTGTGACTTTGCTCCAGCTTCAGTCAGTCCCGTGGCGGGAACACCAGTAAATGTGTCGCTTACGATAAGCACGGGAGCTGCTACTCCGGCGGGAAGTTTTCCAATATCTATTAATGGGAGCACAGCGGGAGGGCCAACGAAAATCCAGAATTTGACTTTGAATGTAACCGCAGTGTTGAGCCCGGATTACGCGTTGGCAATAAGTAATGCAACGCTTACTGCCCCAGTAAACACGACCGCTACATTCAATGGAACGGTTACTTCCTTGAATGGTTATAGCAGCATCATCAATTTGAGCTGTGGGGCAAATGCACCTCCGACTTGCCGGATAAATCCCTCGAACATAGTACCGAGCGCCGGTGGAACTTCCTTCACTGTAACGGTAAGCAGCAACGTCGCACAGAGTTATGCGTTCAACATCGTTGCCGCAGGAACTGATCCGGCACAAATCTCGAAGGTAAAACTTGTGAGTTTTAGATCTGGAACTGGGTCAGGCGGTGATTTCTCTATTGGTGCTTCCGGACCGCAGACAGTGCGATCTGGAAGTAGCGCACAATACGCGATCACATTTTCGCCGCTTAATACTTCCACTTTCGTCAAGGCAGTGAGTTACACCTGTGACGCATCCAGTAGTGTTCCCCTCGGCGGTTGTTCATTTAGCCCAGCTTCGCCGATTGCAGCGGGCGCCCCCGCCTCCGCAGGCATTGTCACCCTTACAGTTACGACTACAGCGCCAATCGCCTCGCGGTTTCAGCATCGGCGAACATCGCCTCTCTATGCCGTTTGGATATGGCCAAATTTGCTCTTGTCTTTCGCGGGGTTTCAACTTAGGAAATCGATTTGGAATCGACCACGATTGGGATGGTTCGTGTTCTTTCCGATTCTAATTATATTGATCACTTTGAGCGTCTCTTGTGGCGGTGGACTCCAAGGAGGAGGCGGTGGAGGAAACCCTGGTACTCCGATTGGCACCTATACGATTACCATTAATACGACACCTGCAGCGATTAATACGCCACCTCCAGTGACGGTGACGCTTATTGTGAACTGATGAATATCGGCTTTTGAAAGCGACAAATCTTTAATCACAAAGGAACACAAAGAAAAGCCGCAAAGTATGCGAAGACCACGCATTCCCAAGACTGAATCGATAGCTCTCTATTTTTGTTCACTTGCCCTCAACTTCTCCTCTGATACGATCATGTACTCACGCTATTGGAGGGTTTCATGGGTCTGGATTTCTCTGGAAAACAAGTCGCGGTACTTGGGGCAGGCAAGATGGGCGGAATCCTGCTAAAAGCTTTGCTCGATAAGAAGCTACTGTCTCCTAAATCTACCCGGGCTACAGTTCAGCATGAAGAGCGTGCTCGGGCTTTATCGGACAAACTTGGAATTCCGGTGAGTACAGACAATCTTGCTGCCGTCCGAAACGCTGACATTATTTTCGTGTGCGTGAAGCCGCAGGTAGTCCAGGAATTAATGGAGCAGATCCGCCCTCACGTCACCAAGCAGCAACTTTTTATTTCAGTTGCTGCTTCAGTCTCCACGGCTCAAATTGAAAAGGCATTGGGCATCGAAACCGCCGTAGTGCGTGCGATGCCAAACACTCCCTGCGTACTTGGGGTTGGCATGACAGCGCTTTGCAAAGGAAAGTTTGTCAGCAAGGCTCAAGTTGACGCCGCATGTGCTCTGTTTGAAGTTGTAGGGAGAACGGTGGTCGTCGATGAAAAGCATATGGACGCGGTTACTGGACTCTCAGCCAGCGGCCCCGCATATATCTATATTATTCTCGAATCGCTCGCGGAGGCGGGGGTTAAGGTCGGGCTGCCACGCGATATCGCGACTTTACTCGCTGCGCAAACCACACTTGGTGCAGCGACGGTCGTCCTCGAAACGGGAGATCACCCTGCCTTGTTAAAGGACGCTGTCACCACTCCGGCGGGATGTACCATTGACGGAATCATGGAACTCGAAGAAGGCAAGTTGCGAGTGACACTGATTAAAGCAGTGGTAAAAGCGGCGCAGCGGGCGAAAGAGCTGGCAAATGGATAGGAACTGTCGTAGGTCATTAGCCGTTCGTTGTTGGCCGTTGACGATTGTCCAGTATGGATCGCGATTCGTATTGATGTAGTCCCGTCGTCTTGCCGCGCAGTCATGTAAACTGGCTCGGGTTCATGATCTCTTCCAAGGCGGATTCCGGCGCATCTGGCATTGACTCTCCTCACTCCGATTTTTTTCAGTCCGACCTTTCCAAATGGGACCAATGGCATGCGGTTGCTGCCAGTTATTTGGGCTGGACCCTCGATGCGTTCGACTTCTTCGTTATTGTTTTCATGGTCGATACGTTAGCTTTGCAGTTTAATGTCAGCAAAGCGAAGATCGTCGCAACGATGTTTGCAACTTTAGTGATGCGACCCGTGGGAGCGTTTTTATTCGGATTGCTCGCCGATCGTTACGGACGCCGCAAGCCATTGATGGCTAATGTGGTCTTCTTTTCGGTGATTGAGTTGCTATGCGGATTCTCCCCGAGCTACACCGTATTCATTATCCTGCGCGCACTCTACGGTATTGGCATGGGCGGAGAGTGGGGAGTGGGAGCTTCCCTTGCTCTTGAAAATAGCCCGCGCAAATGGCGCGGCATTTTGTCGGGCATTCTGCAAAGCGGCTATCCCATGGGATATCTTCTGGCAGCAGTGGCGGCCCGTTTCGTATTGCCAACACTTGGTTGGCGAGCGATGTTCTGGATAGGAGGAGTGCCGGCATTGCTCGCGTTCTACATTCGATCTAAAGTGCGCGAATCAGAGGCATGGAAGCAACATGCCGCGCCCACGGTACGCGCCATTCTGCGCACTGCAAGCGGACATTGGAAAATATTTTCGTATCTAGTCTTGTTAATGACATTGATGATGTTCCTGTCGCATGGCACACAAGACTTGTATCCAGACTTCCTCAAGTCGAGCCGTGGATTCGCTTCCAGTACAGTCTCAAGCATCGCGATTCTCTATAACGTTGGAGCTATTGCCGGCGCGATTCTGCTCGGGTTATTTTCCGAAAAACTTGGACGACGCAAGAGCATGATTATCGCGCTCCTGCTTTCTTTAACGGTGATTCCCTTCTGGGCATTTGGGGCTTCGTTTGGAGTGTTGGCGGCGGGTGCATTCCTGATGCAAGCTGGAGTGCAAGGAGCATGGGGAATTATCCCTGCGCATTTGAATGAGCTTGCTCCTGATGAGGTCCGCAGTCTCATGCCTGGGTTCGCTTATCAACTTGGAATTCTTTTGGCGGCAGGGACCAATACACTGGAATTTGCATTGAGAGACAGAATCGGTTATTCAAGGGCGCTGGCAGGGTTTGAAGTGGTGAACATTATTCTTCTTATAATCGTGATCGGGCTGGGATCTGAGAAGAAAGGGAAATCCTTTATGAGAGAAGCCCTTCATGAAAAACTCTAGGACTTTTCGAGTTATAGCAACGCGGCTTGGCGAGAAAGCTACTACGGGTGATTTTCCCCAGCGCTCGCGGTTGCGCTCTTGCCTTTCAACTTTTCCAGCGCTTTTCGAGCTTCTCCGGATAGCGGTCCATGCGGCAATATCTTTAAATATTCCTGATAATGCACCGCAGCTTCATCGGGATTATCCAACTTTTCCAAGCACTGCGCCATACGGAAATTTGCTTCGGCATGGTTATTCTTCCATAAGAGCGCGTCCTGGTAGCGGGCCAGTGCGGCGCGATAGTTCTTGCGCTTGAAATAAAAATCTCCCACTTCGACATCTTTAGCGGCCTTTTGCGGATTGAAGGGATGGAACTCGCTCACATCCGTGGCATCTGCTTCGGCTTCGGAAACAGCAAGGCTGCTGGTGGGATGGTTCTTATCATCATCCCTTGGCGGGCTGATGTCGATCTTGGTGTCACGACTGGAACTCTCACCGGCTTCTTTGTCTCGCTCTTTTTCCCGGTCTCTATCCTGATCATATCGCGGTGGCGCTTCGCCTGCGCCTGGTCCCTGGCTCGATGGCGGGAGCTGCTGCATCTGGGAGAAGGCCGGAATGCTCAAGCTCAAGGCGAGAAGAGCGAAAACAAAGTATCGCAACATATAAAACTATTCTAATCCGTTCGTTCGGATGACGGAAATAAGCGGAGCTTCGCTCCGCCGGACAGCCGAGGGCGGGTGTCCCCACGTGACTCCGCAGTTGAGTTGGAATGCAGCCACTTGGGATGACAATAAAAGTTGCAAAAAAGAGGCCGCTTCTTGGGGAAGAAGCGGCCGTGTTGGCGAAGCCCTCCGGGGAGAGGGAAACTTATTTACATCGATGGGGGCGCGGGCTGCTGGGCGGCTCCCGGTTGCTGTGCTGGAGTTCCACTTCCCGCTGTATTGCTCATTAGGCGCACATCAACGCGTCGATTGGCGGCGCGACCTTCACGAGTCTTGTTAGTCTCGACTGGCTTGTCTTTGCCCAAGCCGATTAAATAGATTTTGTGAGCGGGAATCCCATGCTGTGCCGCCAAATATTGAATTACGGCGTCGGCACGGCGTTGGCTGAGAACGTAGTTGTAATCAGCATTGCCTACGGAGTCAGTCGCGCCCTCGACAGTGATGATGTACCCCTTCGTGTTGGGTACAGCATCGGCAATCTTGTCCAGGTCGGCTTTGGCGTCTTTGGTCAAATTGTCTTTGTCGAATCCAAAATGCACTGAGCTCTCGCTAACCACGCGGTAGTTATCGAGATTCGCGACGGCATTCTGAAGGGCATCTACGCGATGCACGGCATTGTCCGCTGAAGTCTGAGCCTGTGCGGCTTGTTGACCTGCGGACTGAGCTTTTTGGTCGGCTTGAGCGGTTTTGTCATTCACCTGCTGAATACCGGCCTGGGCACGGGCATCCACGTCTTTAATATCCTTGGAGTTCTTGGCGGCCAGATCGTCAAGCTCATTGGTTTTGTTGATCAACGGCGTGGTCTGCTGTTTCACATAGTTCTTACTGGAGCATCCCACAGAAGCGGCCATGCTGGCGGCTAATAAGAAGATTGATAACGAAGTGCGGTTCATCGTAGAGGGCTCCTTTCAGCTCTCATTCCTACAGAATCTCTGATGCTTCCAGAGGTTACCTGGGTCGTATTCCTTGACCTGTATTCTATATAAGCACGGGAGCTGCCAACTAAAGAAACACCAAGTAGCCAACCTAAGTTATTGATTTTTCTATAGTTATGTACACCAACCAAGCGAAAGCGGGAGACAATACCCATAATGGACATCAGCAACTAAGGAATTTTTATACGGCAAGGTGCCCGGGTACAAGGGCATTTGTTCTTTCACAAGCTAAAAGACGATTGGGTGACGATTCTTCTCGGGAGCTGCAATCAGCAGCTTGAGTTTGGCGGATAACTCTCCTAATCATGAAGACTTGGCGGCGCTCATCTCACAAAGACGTTCAAACTTCGTCCGCGAGCACTGGGATTTCATCGATAGGAATGCAGTCTAGCGTGAGTACCGTCGTAGAGAATTGAGAAAGATCTCTTCGTCTTCAAATACTGCCAGTTTCCGACTCGACTCGCGCCAGTGGCGAATCCACCCTTAAATCCAAAGCATCTCTATTCTTGTAGACAACTGCGTTGACGCTCATTTGGGTTTCGCCTTCAGCCACAAACTACAGCCCTGGTTGTCCGTATCAACTAAAATAATCGTAAATAGCTACAGTTAAGAATGGATCTTTACGCCAAAATTCGTAGTCTGCCCAGTTCTGCCGGCGTTTACCTATACAAAAATGCCGAGGGAGAGATCATTTATGTCGGCAAGGCGGGGAACCTGCGAAATCGGGTCAGTTCTTATTTCCACGAAGCCCGCGTCCACGATGCGAAAACCGGGACTTTGGTTCGCGAAGCGGTCGATGTCGATTATATTGTTGTCGCTAATGAAAAAGAGGCGCTGGCGCTTGAGAACCACCTCATTAAGCAGAAGCAGCCCCGTTTCAATATTCTGCTGCGGGACGATAAGACCTATCCTTATGTGAAGCTCACGTTGGCGGACCGCTTTCCCCGCGTCTATGTGACGCGCCGTTTGAAGAAAGATGGCAGCGCCTACTACGGCCCATACTTCCCTGCCAATCTCGCGTACCGAATCGTCGATTTGATCCATCGGCATTTCTTGATTCCGTCCTGCAAGGTGGATCTTGAGCATTTTCATCCGCGTCCTTGTTTGCAGTACTACATCGGCCGCTGCCTCGGCCCTTGCGTACAAGGACTAACTACACCGGAAGCGTACAAAGAAGCAGTCCGCGATACGAAGCTGTTCCTGGAAGGCAGGCCGACGGATCTTTCGCGTTCACTGCGCGAACGCATGGAGAAGGCCGCGGTGGCGGAAGAATACGAACGAGCTGCAAAGTATCGCGACCTAATTTCTACGGTCGAACAGTTTCAGGAAAAACAGCGCATCGCAGCAGCAGAAGGCGATGATGCCGATGTCTTCGGCTACCACTACGAAAATGGAATGCTGGCGGTAAATTTATTCCATATGCGTGGCGGACGGGTACTCGATCGAAGAGAATTTTTCTGGGAAGATTTGCCGGAGTTCGCGTTTGAGAGTGCGGCAGAAAGTGACCGCGACACAAGCGTTGTCGCTAGTCCAGCCGGAACTCAAATTTTACCTTTCCATCCCGGGGAATTCTTCTCGGCATTTCTGAAGCAGCTTTATATTGAACAGCCTTACGTTCCACGCAATATTTATCTTCCCGTCGATTTTGAAGATCGCGAGATGCTGGAGGAGGTTCTTTCCGAGCAACTCATAGGTGAAGGCGGGCGCGCGACGCGTGTGCATATTCTTGTTCCGGTGCGTGGCGACAAACGTTCATTACTCGACTTATCAGCTAACAATGCCAAGCAGTCTTACGAACAACGTTTCCGCGTAATGAAGCCAAATACGCAGGCTATCCAAGAAGCGTTGCAGGATGCACTCGCTTTGCCGGAATGTCCGCAGCGAATCGAGTGCTTCGATATATCGCATATTCAGGGAGCAGAGACAGTCGCGTCGATGGTGGTGTGGGAAGACGGCAAGATGAAGAAGTCCGACTACCGGAAATTCATTATCCGGACCGTCGACGGTGTAGACGATTTTGCTTCGATGCGCGAGGTAGTGAGCAGGCGATATAAACGAATTCAGGAAGAAAAGAAGAAGATGCCAAGTTTGATCCTGATTGACGGCGGACTGGGACAGCTGCACGCAGCCGCAGAGGCGCTGGCATCGCTTGAGATTATCAATCAGCCGCTCGCGGCGATCGCGAAGCGCGAAGAAATTATTTATGTCTTTGGACAGGAAGATGAGCCGGTCGTGCTCAATCATCATTCGCCTGTGCTGCATCTCGTGCAATTGATTCGCGACGAAGCCCATCGCTTCGCGGTGACCTTTCACCGAAAGCGTCGGCAGATGCGAGATCGAGCGACGGAACTGCGCGAGATTCCGGGTGTGGGAAGCCTTACGACGAAGAGACTTTTGCAGCACTTCGGCAGCTTGCAAGCTGTGATGCAGGCAGATGTGGCGGCGCTATCTTCCGTCGTAACGAGGCCGCAGGCAGAGGCGATTTTGAATCACTTTAGAAAATGAGCGCGGATGGAATTATTTCGATGAAGGTACGTCAAAGGCGGCGGACAGTGCCTGCCCTGAGCGAAGTCGAAGGGAGTGTCCGCCCTACACGGGCTTGAGTGCCAATGTTCGACCTTACGAAGAGCAAATTCATAGGCACGAGTTTGTAAACCCAGGACGTTGGTAGAAAATAGGGGTCCTTCGACTTGGAATCCATTCGCAAGCGAATGGATTCGCTTCGCTCAGGATGACAAGGAAATTCCAGGATGAGAAGATAGGCAGTAGATCCAATACTAATACTTACACTTATTTCTTCTTGCTGCGATTGGAAGACTTGCGCTTGGTCCCATTCCTGCCGCGCGAATTCCCTGCTAATTGGATGTGGTGAGCTTTGACGATGGCTGCGATCAGCCCCGGGAACCGTCCCTCTAGTTCCGCGCAGCGAGATGTGTTTTGCATCTCCACGCCTTGACGTTCGCTCCGAATCAGGCCTGCCTCTCTGAGTGCTTTGAAGTGTTGAGACAGAGTCGATTTTGGAATAGCTTTATCACTAACGTTCAGGAAATTAGAGCAGCTCTGAGAAGGCCCCGAGCCTGCAATATCGGCAAAAATGGCCACACGCACGGGATCGGAGAGCGCATGAAGGACGCCCTCGACAGTTATATCTTCCACCGAAGGATGGAAAAGAGGCCTCACGGGGCCATCTTAGCAGCGTTTGTTCAATTGTTCAATAGTTCATATGTTCTGAACTAATGAATCTTTCGCGCATCCTCCCCCATCTTATGGGGCAGCAGTTGGATGGCAAGCCGGCCAAGTTTATTACCGGCGCCTCCGAAAGGAATCTATGAGCAAACTCAAAGGTAAAGTAGCAGTCGTCACGGGGGCGTCGAAAGGTATCGGAGCCGCCATTGCCAAGTCACTCGCCGCAGAAGGGGCATCCGTAGTCGTGAACTACGCTTCCAGCAAGGCTGGCGCGGATAAGGTGGTCGCCGCTATCACCGGAGCCGGAGGAAAAGCGGTCGCAATAGGTGGTGATGTTTCCAAAGCCGCGGAGGCGCAAGGCATCATAGCCGCTGCTATTAAGAACTACGGACGGCTCGATATCCTCGTCAACAACTCCGGCGTGTATGAGTTCACTCCGATTGAGGCCGTCACCGAAGAGTCCTTCCACCGGATGTTTAACATCAATGTGCTCGGTCTTCTTTTGACAACCCAGGCAGCGGTAAAACATCTTGGCGAAGGCGGCAGCATTATCAATATCGGCTCTGCGGTCAGCCGCATCACGCCTCCGCACAGTTCGGTTTATACCGCTACCAAGGGCGCCGTTGACGCGATCACCAGCGTGCTCGCCAAAGAACTCGGCGCGAAGAAGATTCGCGTCAACTCCATCAATCCAGGCATTGTCGAGACTGAAGGTACGATCAGCGCGGGGTTCATTGGCTCTGATTTCGAGAAAAATATTATTGCGCAGACTCCGCTCGGCCGCAGCGGTCAACCCGGAGACATCGCTTCGGTCGCTGCCTTTCTGGCCTCCAACGACTCTGGGTGGATCACCGGCGAACAGTTTCTCACTAGCGGCGGAATTCGCTGAGCGGCTGTTTATCTTCCCACCCTTCGTAAAACGTAGGAAGGGTGGGAACCCGCGCGTTGGGATGAGAGCAACAAGATGGAAAGCATTGATTGAGGTAGGGGTCCTTCGACTTGTGTATCCATTCGCAAGCGAATGGATACCCTGCGCTCAGAATGACAAATTATAAGGAAAGTGGGGACGGGTACTGCACTCACGATGACAAATTATAAGGAGAGTGGGTGACGGATTATTGATGGGTTAAAGCTTCAGGAGTTACGGCAGTGGGTGCGGGACTCGCGTCGGGTGCAGCTGGAGTTAGCGGAAGGGTTGAGACCGGAGCGCTTGCAGGAATAGCGTCTGGTTTTGGCGGAGTTCCCCGGGCTTGCACGATAGCCCAATGCCACTCCTGTCCGGCATCCAGGGGCAAGTCGATGTTTTCTTCGAATACTGTGGTTGCCTGCGAGGCTGCCCAGCCCTTCAAGTGATAGAGCACAGTGGAATCCGGACGCTTCTGACTTTGCCCGGAATTCAGTTCAGCATTTTCACTTGGATTCTCACCAACGGAAGCCGGAAGCAATTTTGCCGTGCCATAGTAAGAAGCTGTCGCGGGGGTATCGTGGCGCACGATCGTCAGTCCAACGGTAATTTCCTTAACATTCCACAAGGATCCGTTGTAGACCGAAACTTGCAGCGTCTTGCCATGAATGGTGGCGGGGCCATCGAGTTTCGCCAATTCGCTGTCTGGCAGATCCTGTGTGACATAGGGTGTTGAGACCAGAGAGGCCGCTTCCGCGCTGAACGACAGGCTGCAACTGCCATCGGGAGAAGACATTTGAAACTGGTTTCTTGCGCTGTCAACGGAAAATACCGGCTTGCCGCTTTGCCGCTGGCTGTCGGCGTCCTCCATAACCTTGGAAAGATTGTCATTATCAATAACGGTTTGTGGAGCAGGATCAGGCGTCTTCTTGTTACGTAGCGAACGGGCAACATCACCCAAGGCTACCGTGCCGGTGTCCGGCTGCCACTCAGTGGTTTGCGCGGTTGCCAATTCAGGCAACGACGATAGCATCCCTACTGTTAGAGCGACGACCAGCCAATGAAAGTTGCGACTCATAGAATGCGATAAAACTTCGATTCTCTCTCCCATTCTCCCGCCAAGGCCAAAGCAAACCTACGTACCGCAGGTAACCGGGATTCAACTGATTACTATCGGCACGAATGAATGAAAGATTCGCTACTTGAATTGTAGTGAGATTGCCCGTTCAGTGAGACGAGAGCGAAGAAAACCTTGGTCGTAGCACTAGTGGAATTCCCAGTTAGGAAGAAGAATTAGGTTGGGTGCGCGTGACGAATGGCATGCAACGGGGCTCCGCACACCCAACCAGGCCAGAGTTTCTACAAAAGTCCAGATTGACGAAGACGCATGACAGGATCGGTCGCCTGCACCGGATACCGCTTAAAGAGCAAACGAGCCACCGCGAATCCTACTGCCACGTAACAAACGTGAATCAGTTTCATAGGCCACCCCACGCTCTAAGAGTCCACATCGACCTAGGGGAGACCGACAACCTGCACCTGTTAAATCGAAAGTAGCAAGGGGGTGGCAATCGGTCAATGAACCGATGGTGCCGGGGGAGTGGCACTAAAGTGTGATAGCGGGATGGTAGACAGCTGAATCCAGGATTAGTACGTGTAGCGATTTGGCCGGATTTCCGGAGTCAGTCCTTCTCTTGTTCCAAGACCTTCTTAGCTTGCTGAAGTTGTTTACGCTGCCCGGGGCTCAACTTTGGATAATGCAGTTTTAGGTCGTCCAAAGTTTCAGAAATAGCGGCCGCCACAACCAGGCGCGTATACCATTTGTTGTCCGCCGGCACGATGTACCAGGGGGCGTATTTGGTGGCGGTGTTTTCAATCATCTCTTCATAGGCTTCCATATAGTCATCCCAATATGCACGTTCGTGGACATCGGCTGCGGAGAACTTCCAATTCTTGTCGGGATGGTCGAGGCGGGCGAGAAAACGTTTCTTCTGTTCTTCTCTTGACAGATTCAGAAAGAATTTTCGAATCACGATTCCATTCTGGGAAAGATAATGTTCGAAATTGTTCATGTTTTCAAAACGATCTTCCCAAATATGCTTCGTGATTAGAGATTCAGGTATACGTTCTTTAGCCAAGGCTTCTTTGTGGACTCTCACCACAAGCACCTCCTCATAGTAGGAACGGTTAAAGATGCCGATACGGCCTCGCTGCGGAACACGCTGCATGGTGCGCCAAAGATAATCGTGATTCAGTTCTTCGGTTGACGGCTGCTTAAAGGAATAAACCTGGCAGCCCTGGGGATTCAAACCGGACATAACATGCTTGATGACTCCATCCTTGCCAGCAGCATCCATGGCCTGAAATATCAGCAGGACTGCCCAGCTGTCCTGGGCGTAGAGCTTGTCTTGCAGCTCGGCCATTGATTCGATGCCCTTTTGCAGAAGTTCTTCGGCGTGTTCTTTAGAATGCAAACCACCGGTATCGGCGGGATCGAAATCCTTCAGCCGGAACTTCTTGCCATGTTCCACACGGTAAGGTTTGGCCTGTTTACTTGCCCAGCTCATCGGAATCTCCTTAATATGAGTGTGTAGAAGAAGGAAGTGTATACGATGCTAAATCCAGTCCCTTTGCCAATATGTCTATGATTTTTCCACAGGCGATCCCTGGGGCATCACAGACAGGCGGCGCGCATTCTCCTAATCTCTGGCCATGCCGCTTAGTTTTCCAGCCGCCTTTCCGAGCTGCGACCTTCTCCTTCGTCGATTAAGGATTCTACTGTGCCTTCAGTAAATACAGAATCGCGGTCCACTCCGGAGCGATATTCCGTTTTCCTGCTGGCGCAAAACCGTCTGCTACGCGAGGCACTCGCGCGAGTCCTTGGTAAAAGGAATATCTCGGTCACGGGGGCCGGTGCTTTATCTTCAGCCAGCATGGAGCAGATCATTGCTGCCGCTCCAGATGTGCTGGTAATGGATTCATTCACGGCGAGTGTATCGAATCGGGAATTGATTCGCGGAGTGCAACTGGGAGTTCCCGAGATGAAGATTGTGATGATCGGCATGGATGCAGATGAGCAAGCTTTTATGGAATGCGTCCGTGAAGGGGCGCTCGGATATGTTTTAAAAGATGCTTCCGCTTTGGAAGTCCTGGCGACCGTACGAGCGGTTGCGAATGGCGAAGCGGCTTGCCCTTCGAAACTCAGTGCCTCGCTGTTCCGCTACGTTGCCCGGCAATCCCATCATGTGCCCAGCTTTCAAGTGAAAATGTGTTTGGGCTTAACCAGCCGGGAGCAGCAATTGGTCGGGTTGATTGGACGCGGACTCACAAACAAAGAGATCGCTGGCCATTTACAGCTCGCCGAACAGACGGTACGCAATCATGTTCATCGAATGCTTCGCAAAGTCGGAGCCAACGACCGGCTGGCAGTCGTAGAAGTCTGCCGAATGCAAGGGTTGCCAGTTTAGTCCCGCTCAAATTCGAATTGATCCCACCTGCGCCTGGTTATTCGCATTCATAGTTGTGGCAGCTTACAGCCCCGCTGACCTCCATCTTTAACTATTAGTACATTTTTGGTACAGCAACCTAGTCCGCCCGGTAAAACGCCCGATCGAATGTACTGCCGCAATGTACAGACAAGCTAGTTTTCAGGAGGACAATTTTTGATCCTTACAGTTTTTCCGCAATCACAAGATACTGCAGAGGTCCGACTTGAGATGCGCCATGCCAAAACTCCGAGTATTGGTGGCAAACCGTCCGCGCTTGATGCGCGAATTAGTTTTAGCAACAATCCTCGACCAACCTGATATTGAGATATCAGGCGAAATCAAAAATGATGCGGAAATTGAAAATGGCGTGGCAGAGTGCTGCCCCGATTTCCTGATTATCGCGCTGGACAAACCAGAGCAGAGGCCGCCGCTGTGCGATCAATTGCTGAAACAGCATCCGCAGATGAAGATTTTAGCGCTGGCGCCGGAGCGGAACAGCAGCATCTTTTATTGGTGTGTGCAGGATATTCACAGCGCGCGGGTAGAGAGTTCCGAAGAAGGCATTCTGAATGCATTACGAGGTAAAGCGGAACTCATCGAACTGCGGCAAGTGATCTGATCAAGCGAGAACCGCAAACCAGGCCCAGGTTGTCATTAGAACTCACTCAGAAATTGTAAGCACCTTGTTTTAAAGGCTATCTCACAAAAGCCGATGTAAGTGAGGTGGCGAAGCTGTAACTGAGCTGAAGAAAACTATGGCTACGGCACAGATACAACGAGATATTTTAGTGGAGAATAGGGCACATTCCCACGGACTGACAGGCACCGATTTGGGATTAGCGGTTCCACATTGGTATGCGGTGTATACATGCGCCCGGCACGAAAAATACGTTGCCAAACAATTGGAAGAGAGGCAGATCGAGTCTTTCCTCCCGCTTTACCGGAGCTGGCATAGCTGGAAAGACCGGCGTAAAGAAGTCGAGCTGGCTTTATTTCCCAGCTATGTCTTCGTACGTATTGTGGCGCAAACAAAACTCCGCGTCTTGCAGGTACCGGGTGTAGTTCATCTTGTAAGTTTCAACGGACAACCGGCGGAAATGCCAGAGCAAGAGATTGAAGCGCTGCGAAATGGCCTTGAACAGCGAGTCTATGCGGAACCACATCCTTATTTAAAAGCCGGACGAATGGTACGGGTCAAGCGCGGCCCACTTGCCGGCACGCAAGGTATTTTGATTCGCAAAAAAGACAAGCTCAGGGTGATCCTTTCGCTCGATGTGCTCATGCGTTCGGTGGCGGTTGAAGTCGATGCAGCGGATATCGTAGCTCTACAGTGATGTGATTAATCAACTCTTCTGGATAACCTCCATCTTGGAATTGTGCAGCCAGTTTCGTTTCAGTATGCGCAACCTATTTCCTAAAAGCAGCCTGAGTTTCATTATTGCCGTGATTCTCGCGCCCGCGCTTCTGGGAATTTTCTCTCTGCATGCGAGTGGGCAGGTCTCGCAGGGAATGTCTCGCGCGGAACAGGAAGCCGAACAACAGGTTTCGCTTTCCCCGGAAAAGATCATCGAGGTGCTTCGGAACGAGCCTGGCCTGTTGCTGCAACTGAAGAAGTTGCTGGTGCGGCAAGCATTCGAACAGGGGCGTATCTTGAATGCCTCCGACTTAAGCGACGATGCCTTATTCCGTTTATTGTGGGAAGACGAAAATGCGCGCGTGTTGGCAACGCAAGAAATTGAAGACCGGGAGTACATCCGAGCCAAGCCCACTCATGAAGAAATTGAGCGGGAGTTAGCCGCGCAGCGCGGATTATCGCGAGCATCTTTACCGGAGCCAGTGGCTGGCCCGGCTGCCCCGGAGACAAGCAAATCCATCGATGGCCTGCAAGAAGGAGCCTACTGGAGCAAGCGAGAGCAGGATTGGCAAAATAATACGCATCCACGCGACCGGCGTGCTGAACCCTTTATTCCAGCAGAACCCGACCCTTCCTCCCCGGAGAGGCCAGAGCCACCGCAGCGTCAGCTGAACCAGGCCGGATTGCAGCCAACTCCGGACGGCTACACGGATATGGAAGCCCGCAGCCGGGCTAATCCTGCTCTTACCAACTCCGCCTTCACGAATTCTGCTCCCACAGTTGCCGATTTCGCCAGCCCTGGTTATGGCAACACTGATTTTGCGGTGCCGGGATCCGCGTTGCCGAGCGAAAATTCATTCGCGCCGTCTTATTTTGGAACTGGGAACGAAGCAAGCCAGCAAACTTCGAATCGCAACTATTTGAGCAATGCGCCCGCTGGCGGGACCGCATCAAGCGCTGGAAGTTATCGTGGCGGCCCCGAAAATAACTTCGTAGAATCCCGGTTGGAAAATTCCGCGACCAAGCCGGTGCCACAAGACTTTAATCATTCCATTCGCAATGGCGACAATCAGCCGATCATCCGTCATCAACCGAATCCATATGCCAATATCCCGTCGCTTTACGATCTTTATACTCAGGTATCGCGCAGGTCACCGACGGCGGAACGCTTTGGCATGGAGATATTCAGCAATGGCACCGGCAATCTCGACAACTTGCCCATGGATCTGCCGGTCGGGCCGGAGTACGTGCTCGGTCCCGGCGACGGGTTAAATATCGAGCTTTGGGGCGGCGTTGCGCAGCGGTTGCAAAGGGTAATTGACCGTGAAGGCCGCGTGGCTCTGCCGGAGGTAGGTAGCATTCCGGTATCGGGGCGCCCTCTGGGGGAGGCGCAGCGCATTGTTCAATCGGTATTACGCACTCAGTTTCATGATGTAGAGGCGGATGTTTCCCTGGCACGCATCCGCAGCGTGCGGGTCTATGTGGTCGGCGACGTTGTCCGGCCGGGCGCTTACGATATCAGTTCCCTTTCGAGTCCGCTCAATGCCTTGTACGCCGCTGGTGGCCCGACGGCGCGCGGCTCACTCCGCCATTTACGACAATATCGCGGGAAAACTTTGGTGCAGACGATTGACATCTACGACCTGCTCCTGCATGGCATTCATACGGAGATAGCGAGGATTGAATCCGGAGACACTATCCTGGTTCCATCGTGGGCCCGCAAGTCACGGTGCAGGGGATGGTTCGCCGTCCCGCAATTTATGAACTCGGAGAAGAACGCAGCCTTGCCGAAATTTTAGAGCTGGCAGGTGGCGTGCTGGCTTCAGGCACGCTGCGGCACGTCGATGTGGAACGGGTTATTGCTCACGAGAGCCGCACCATGTTGCGCCTCGATCTTCCAGAAAATAATGATCAACAGGGGGTCGACAAATCTCTCGCGGAATTTAATGTGCAGGACGGCGATTCGATCAAGATTTCTCCCATCCTGCCCTATGCCGATAAGGCTGTGTTCCTGGACGGGCACGTTTTTCGGCCTGGTAAATACCCTTACCGCGAAGGCATGAAGGTTACGGACCTTCTGCACTCCTATAGCGATCTCATGCCGGAACCTTCGGGGGCGCATGCCGAGATCATCCGGCTGCAAGCTCCCGACTACACTCCCACCGTGCTGGCTTTTAATCTGGCTGACGCGCTTGCGGGTAAGAACGATAATTTGATACTGAAACCTTTCGACACGATACGGGTTTTTGGGCGTTATGACTTTGAGGACCCACCAGTTGTAACGATTACCGGCGAAGTAAGGTTCCCTGGAGATCACCTTACAAACGGGCATATCCGCTTGCGGGATGCCGTCTACATGGCAGGCGGAGCCAGCGCTGATGCAGAGCTCACGGATGCGCAAATTTTTCGTAAAACCGAGGGCGGCAAGCTGAAAGTTATTAATATCGACCTGGCTAAAGCACTGGACGGCGATTCCGAAAATAACATTTGGATCGAGCCCAAAGACCGCGTCTTCATCCACCGCAGCAGCCTCAAAGTAGATCCTCCCGCCGTCCTCATTCAGGGCGAGATTGTGCGTCCCGGTAAGTATCCGCTCGGCCAGGGCATGACTGCCTTGGAGCTGGTGCGGCTGGCGGGTGGTTTGAAGCGTAGCGCGGACCTTGAAACTGCGGACTTGGCGCGTTATCTGCGTTCGGACGGAAGCGATACTGGGCAGCATCAATTTGTTGAGCTCGCAAAAGCGGTGGCGGGAGAAAACAATGCCGATGTCCGGCTTCGCGATGGAGACGTATTGACCATCCGGCAGCGGCCCGGCTGGAACGATATGGGTTCGGTGGTGACGGTAAAGGGCGAGATTGCGCATCCTGGGAGTTACGGAATTCAAGAAGGGGAACGATTGAGCTCGATCCTGGAACGCGCTGGCGGATTTCGCGCAGACGCCTACCCCTATGGAGCCATCCTTGAACGCGTGCAGGTGCGGGAAGTGGAAGAAAAGAACCGCGTCGATCTGATTCGCCATGTGCAGGCAGAGGGCGCCAGTTTAAAACTGATTCCGGAAACCGATGACGATCAGAAGATGGCCAAGCAGGCATCCTTATTGCAGTGGCAGTCGGCGCTCGACAAACTGCAAAACACTCCACCCGCCGGAAGATTAGTGATTCACATCTCAGCGGACATCAGGCATTGGGAAAATACGGCGGCCGACGTAGAGATTCGCAAAGGCGATGTATTGATTGTTCCGAAAACTTCAAACTTCGTGATGGTGGATGGCTCGGTCTACAACCCCACAGCGGTGTCATTCAAACCGGGAAAGACTGCGGCCTGGTATTTGCGGCAAGCGGGCGGACCCAACAACGCAGCCGACAAAAAGTCTATCTTTCTCATCCGGGCAGACGGTTCGGTGGTTGGCGGCGGCGGAGGCTTATGGAGTGGCGGAGCGTTGACGGCAGAACTGCGTCCGGGCGATATGCTGGTAGTTCCGGAAAAAGCTTATAGCGGCACCACACGGTGGAAGAATACGCTGCAATCGGCGCAACTGGTTTCCGCCGTGGGTATTGCGATTCAAGTGGCCAGAACGTTTTGAAACTGGCACGATGATTTCCAGGAAAGCCTGCTTCGCGCTGCTCACGATTTGTCTTTCCATGTTTGGCTACGCTCAAGAGAAACCTGCGACAACCCCGGTACCGCAAAATTTGTTTCAAGTGAATCGGAACGCCTACAACTCTACCTCTGCTGATATGGCAACGATGAAGCTCCGGCCAGAACTGTCCGATGACAACAATAAAATTGGCTGGACATTTGTGAAGCGGTTGGCATTTGATCAGCGGCAGTTTTGGACCGCGCCAACCAAACTAAATGGCGAATCAGCTGTAAGCCTATTTCCCTTTCTGGCTACGACCGCAGCCTTAATGAAGAGTGATCATTGGATCACGGCACAGATTTCGAACCGTCCCGATCCATTGCAGCGTAGCCTGGATCTGTCGAATTTTGCCGCCTACTCGTTAGTGGGCGCAGCGGCTAGTTCCTATTTTTGGGGAACTGTCACCGGTGATGACCATTTACAGGAAAGTGGGTTGCTAAGCGGTGAAGCCGTCGTGAACAGCACAGCGGCGGCTTACCTTGTAAAGGGGTTCACGCAGCGTTCGCGCCCTGATGGCATCGGCCATACAGGCTGGTTTAACAGCGGTGACTCTTTTCCTTCAGAACACTCGGTTGTGGCCTGGTCGTTAGCCAGTGTGATTGCGCATGAGTATCCTGGACCCCTTACCAAATTTTTTGCCTATGGTTTGGCATTCACTGTGACCCTGACGCGAGTAACCAGTAAACAGCATTTCGCCTCAGACGCATTCATGGGCAGCGCCCTTGGATGGTACATGGGGCAGCAGGTGTACCGAACACATCATGATCCGGAAATTGGCGGCAGTCCCTGGGCGAGCTTCAAATTAGTCGCCGAGGATCTCGGCTCAAGGACAAGGCGCATGGGGTCTCCGTATGAGCCGCTCGATAGCTGGGTCTATCCAGTTTTTGAACGATTGGCTGCGCTCGGATACATACAAACCGCATATCTCGACCAGCGGCCGTGGACCCGGATCGAGTGTGCGCGTCTGGTCGAAGAGGCCGGAGAGCTGATCCCTCAGGATGACAACTCGAAAAATCCGGCGCAGCAGCTGTACATGGCTTTGGCGGGAGAGTTTGCTGTGGAAAGCCGCCGGCTCGGTGGCGAGCGCAATCTAGGAGCATCGATTGATTCTGTGTACACGCGCATTACCGGCATTTCCGGACCTCCGCTGCGCGACGGCTTTCATTTTGGCGAAACTTTGGTCAACGATTACGGGCGTCCTTATGGAGAAGGAGTCAATATTATTTCCGGACTTACCAGCGAAGCAGTGGCGGGACCATTTGCCTTCTCGCTAAGGGCAGAGTATCAGCAGGCGCCCGGCCATCCTTCTTATGCCGCTCCCGTACTGAATACACTGGCGCAAGCAGACAATCGCCCTGTAATTTCGAACGCGACTCCGAGCGTGAAGCAACTGGACATACTCGAAAGCGCAGTCTCTCTCACCGTGCGCGACCTGCAATTTTCCTTCGGCAAGCAGAGCCAGTGGATTGGGCCGAGCCATTCAGGCTCTCTCCTGCTCAGCAACAACGCAGCACCATTTCTGATGTTTCGCATTGACAATACGACAGGTTACGAAGTTCCGTTGCTGTCGCGATTTTTGGGTCCGATGAAGAGTGAATTCTTCCTTGGCCAGTTAGCTGGACAGCAATTCATCAATACTGGCACAGCAACTCTCGGGCCCACTCTCGCAAAGCAGCCATTTATTCATGGAGAGCGCGTGAACTTCAAACCTACAGCGAACCTGGAATTCGGCACGGGAATCAACGTAATGTTCGGGGGGCCGGGACTTCCTTTCACCTGGGGTAATTTTTTCAGGACCTATTATGCGCACAGTCCGAATGTGGGCGACAATCCGGGTAAGCGCTTTTCGTCCTTTGATTTCAGCTACCGGGTTCCTGGATTACGAAAGTGGCTCACCTTCTACGGCGATTCATTAGTGGTGGACGAAGTTTCTCCCATTGGGTCGACACGTCCTTCGCTCAATCCCGGATTGTATCTTCCGCAGTTACCGAAATTACACGGTGTAGAATTTCGGGTCGAAGGACTGAAAACCTCGCAAGCTCCTCACGTTGCATTTCCGCCAGGTTACGTTTACACCGACCGGCGTTACCTCTCCGGATATACCAGCGACGGCCAGCTTTTAGGGAGCTGGATCGGGCGGGCTGGCACGGGCGGACAAGCCTGGGCCACCTATCACTTTTCAGCCCGAAGTGAAGCCGAGCTATCGTTCCGCCACATGGAAGTCGATCATGCTTTTCTAGAGGGCGGGCACCTGAACGACTTTTCGCTACAAAATCAATTGCAATTGCGGCCTACCCTTAATTTATCTGCGCGAGTGCAATATGAAACCTGGGCCTTCCCGCTTTTGGCAAATGCTCCACATTCCAATCTTGCGGTTTCTTTGCAGCTTACTTTTTGCCCGCGCTTGAATCGTAATCAGCCAAAAATGCATACCGGCGCCATTGTTCCAGCGCGGAGTACGGACGCATGACGCCCACGCGGGAAACGCTCGTCCATGAGATGGAGATGGAAAGTGATGCAGAGATGGATGGCCCGCAGAGAAACTCGCGGCTATTGTCTGAGTTCGATGTAAGCCTCGGCGATCAAACTGTCGACCGGCCCTATCTGGTTGGCAAACTCCTTTGGGAGCGGCGACGGTCGATTACGAGTTTTGTGGTTTGGGGTACGCTGCTTTTTCTGGCAATTGCCTTTCTGCTTCCCAATACCTATGAATCAAAAAGCGAGCTAATGCCGCCCGACCCTCAATCTTCGGCCATGGGAACTCTTGCGGCATTGACTGGAGGCGCTGGTGGGGCGGGTGGAGTTTTGAGTTCCGCGGCAGACCTGCTCGGGGTGCGGACCTCCGGTGCTCTTTTTATCGACATCTTGCGCAGCCATACCATTGAAGACCGCCTGATCAACCGTTTCGATTTGCGGCGAGTCTATCGAACGAAAACATACCTTAAGGCACGTAAAAAGCTGGAGTCGCGGACCAGCATTAGCGAAGAAAAAAAAAGCGGCGTGTTGACGATTGTAGTCAGCGATCATGATCCGCAGCGGGCAGCGGCGCTGGTGCAGGCTTACATCGTGGAATTGAATCACATGGTAGCCGATCTGAACACTTCAGCGGCGCATCGCGAGCGCGTGTTCCTTGAGCAAAGGCTCCAGGTAGTCAAAGAGGAGCTGGATCGTTCGGCCAAGGACTTCAGCGATTTTTCGAGCAAGAACGCCGCTATCGATATCAAGGAGCAGGGCCGTTCGATGGTGGCCGCAGCCGCAACCGTGCAGGGCCAGATTATTGCCGCTGAATCGGAGATGCGCGGTCTCGAGCAGCTTTATAGCGTTAACAACGTCCGGGTGCGCGCGGTTCAGGCCCGTTTGAAAGAGCTGCAGGACCAACTGCAAAAATTAGGCGGATCAAGTTCCACTCCTGAGATGGCAGAGAACTCCTATCCCTCCCTGCGGCAATTACCGGTGCTTGGCTTAACTTATGCCGATCTCTACCGCAGGCTGACGATCAATGAATCGGTCTACGAAGCTCTTACCAGGGAATACGAATTGGCGCGGGTGCAGGAAGCGAAAGAAGTGCCTTCCATTAAAGTCATTGACCCTGCCGAACTTCCCGAACGCCGGACGGGCCCGCCGCGCGCATTGATCACGGCAAGTGGCGCCTTGCTGTCTTTATGTGTTGCGGGGATTTGGCTGTTTAGCAACGAGGCCTGGGCCAATACCGATGACCGGAATCCAAGGAAAATTCTGGCCGGTGAAATTTTATTGGTCGTACACAACACCGTGCGCTGGAACCGTGCACGTGAGATATCCCTGAAGATGGATCCTTTCCGTTTTCGTCGCCGTTTTTATTCCCATCCAGAACAACGCTCTTGAGCCGTTAGCAAAGCTAACCACGAAACCTACTGGTTGTCGCAAAGGAGAGTTCCATGCAGATTTTTGTAGACTCAGCCAACCTTGGTGAAATCGAATGCTGGTTGCGTCAGGGCATAGTCGATGGGGTGACTACCAATCCCAGCATCATGCTCAAGGACGGCGTGTCCGATATGGAAGCCAGGGCGCGGCAACTCTGCAAACTTTTGATCGATCGCCCGGTCAGTATCGAAGTGACAACTAACGATCCCAGAGAGATGTTGCAACAGGCGCGGGTGTTTGCCAAGTGGGCGCGCAATGTTGTGATAAAAATTCCCGTGATCACCGAGGATGGCAAGTCGTGTCTTGAAGTGGTGAACGCTCTCACCCGGGAGGAGATTGCGGTAAATTGCACCGCGCTGCTCTCGTTTAATCAAGCTATTTTGGCGGCCAAGGCGGGCGCCACTTACGTCAGTATCTTCGCCGGACGCATCGCCGATGAAGGCGGCGATTCAAATATCGTGGTGCGAAATGTACGCGCCTGGCTCGATCAGTGGGCCTATCCATCGCGCATTATTGTAGGCAGCATACGAGCCGCTATCGACGTGCAAAATGCGGCTCTCGCCGGGGCTCACGTTGTTACCGTCCCACCGCAATTTCTGAGCAAAATGGTCGATCACCGCCATACACGGGAGACCGTCCGCCAATTTAACCAGGATGCCGAGAAGGCTATGGCCCAGATCCGCCAGGCGCAGCTCGCCTAACCTCGTTGGGCTTAGAAAGCCCATTCAGTCTCCGGAACAATTCAGAAAATCATGCCACTCGATTCATCGTTAAGCTCTCCGGTTTCTACCGATATCATTCTACGGGCCAACCGCGAACGGGATTTTTTCAATCATCATACCGATCCCGCGACCATTCCCGATGAGGCGCTTATAGTGCCGAAGATTCTCGACGCCATCCCTGAAGAGGTCGCGGAATATATGCCTGATTTAAAGGACAAGCATATATGTGAGGTGGGTTGCGGATATGGAATAATTTCCTGCTACTTTGCGCAACGGGGAGCTTGCGTTTCGGGCTTTGATATCTCAGAAACGAATGTATGCTTGGCGGAACGGGCAGCGCAGATTAACGGGATGGCGGAACGCGTGTCTCTGCAAGTCATGCCAGGAGAATGCATGGCTTTCGCGGATAACAAATTTGATCTGGTATTCGGCAACGCCGTATTGCACCATCTGGACATCGTCTCAGCGGCACGGGAAATTTATCGCGTTCTCAAGCCCGGGGGGATAGCCATTTTCCGCGAACCGTTCGGAGAAAACCGTCTGCTGGAATGGGGGCGGAATTGTTCCTGGCGGTCTTCGAGCCATCGTCATACGGACGACGAGCATTCGCTTTGCTACCGCGATGTCGAGATTTTGCGAACCGTCTTTCCAAAAGTTATATTCCGGGAATCGGAGCTGCTCAGTGTGTTTCGCTATTTCTTGCGTAAAGCGGAAATAGGCATGATCGCGGTTCCACGTTTTGAAAAAGCAACGCGACGGTTGGAACGGCTGGATCGCTGGCTACTCTCACGAGTCCCCGCGCTCCGTCGCTTCGCTTCCTACTCGGTGGTATCCATGTTTAAACCGGAAGTGTTTAAAGCAGAACTTGTGTTGCGAAATTCCGGTTCGTAACGGGCAACAGATTGGAAACGGAGCGGGTTCGAGCATTTTCTTCCAGGTTCAGCTCTCAATGATCATTCCCCCAGTTCAGCTTAGTTCAAACGCAAACTTCGCGGCTCGAAGTTCAGCGATGGCGATCGGATCTGCCGACGATAAGGCTGAAAGTATTATCCCGTCCATAAGCAACGCCTGCGCGACTCCATCCGCGAGCGTGGCCCGCAATTCCAGCATCGCGATGGTCGGAGGCGCGATCTCGCAAACCTTTAAGTTTCTTGTCATCATTTACGTTGCCCGTCACTTTTCTGTAGCCGAATTCGGATTGCTCTCCTTCGCGATTGCGGTCAACGCATACATGTTTGTGATCTCAAATTTCGGATTGAACACTTTCGGCAGCCGGGCGGTGGCGCAATCGGGTGCTGTGCCGGGAGCGCTGCTTGCCGAGATTTGTTTTCTGCAGGCGGGACTGGCGCTCCTTGGAATCGCATTGGCATTTGTCATTCTGCGCTTTGTGCCGGGAATCAGCCGTCTGGAGCTATATTTAGTCGCGTGTTTCGGTTTAAGCAACGTGATCCAGGCGGGCTTGTTTGACTGGGTATTTCAGGGATTGCACCGCCAGGAAATTTCCGCAGCTCTCAACATTTTTTGGCAAGGCGGATGGTTGGTCCTCACGATCGGAGGAATCAGGCTCGGTATGGGACTGATGACAATGCCCGCGGCTCTCTGCATTTCGGCGTTATTGGTTGCCACGGTTGGATATGTCTGGTTGCGAGGAACTACGCCAATCCAAAACTCCTCCCAGACCACGCCTTTATTGCGTCGTTCCTTAGCGACCTTGCGCGCGGCAGCACCCCTTGGTTGGGGAACCCTCCTTATGACATTCATTGTCTGGGGCGATACGGCTACAGTTCGCTTCCTTAAAGGCGAACAGGCGGTCGGGTGGTACGCCGCCGGAAACCGCGCGGCTCTGGCTGCCGCTATGTTGGGCACATTTTATGTGCAGGGAACCTTTTCCTACTTGAGCCAAACCAGCGTTCTCAGTCAGGCTGCTTTTGAGCGTTGCTTTAACTATGCCTACTCCGATCTGGCTATGCTGTTTATCCCCATCTCCTTTTGGACGGTCTATTACGCCCGAGAAATCATCCTGCTTCTGTTTCGCCGCGCTGATTATCTGGCGGCAGTGGGGGTGTTCCGGATTTTCCAAATAGCTTTATTGTTCTTTGTAGGCAATACACTGCTGGGCACGGGAGTGCTGGCAGCCTGCCGACAGGATCGGACTTTTCGTTTGGTCCTCGGAGGTGCGGCAGCAGTATTCCTCGTGCTTTGCCCTTTGCTGACCTGGCACTGGGGAATTGTAGGATCTGCAACAGCGGTTTTAGCAACACAGATTGTGTTCTCGGCCTGGTTGCGTCATGAAACCCGAAAACTGGCGCCTTGCGACTACCTGGGACCTTTGCGCTGGCCACTAGCAACCGGAATTTTGATCGTCGCAGCCTGCTATGAATTCCACTTTGCGCTTGGGCCGGGCATCCTGATGCTGGGACTGGGTCAAGGCTGCCTGCTATTTAGACGTAACTACGTATTGCAAAGCACAACTCCATTCCTTCCATGAAAACCAGCCTTATCACCGGAAAATGCATGGCCTTGTTAAATCGCCATGGCGGATTGCGTCGCACCGTGCAGGAACATGGAATTGCACGTTTGCTGGATGGAGCTTTACGGGAAATTTGGGAGTCGATGGGCATGCGCATCTTGCACCTGCTGCGGCGTGGGCCAAGGCAGGCATACAGCTGGCTGGATGCGCTCTTTTCTCCCACCTGCGACTATTGGGTACGATATACCGGAGTCATCTCCGCCCTCGATCGGGCAGTACCCGCAAATTTACAAAAGGTAATCGAGGTATCCAGCGGCGGACGTGGCGGATTGGCCTGGGCGCTTCCCGGTACGACTCTCGACATCTGTCTGGTGGATTGGTCAACGCAGCTTTTGAGCGACACCCGCGGAGGCAATGCCTGGCGGGTGTGCGCCGATGCCTGCGAGTTGCCCTTTGCGGATAACTCTTTCGATGCCGCGGTTTCGCTGGATACGGTGGAGCATCTTTCCCGTCGGTTACGAGAGCCTTTTATTAAGGAATTACAACGTGTGGCAAAAGCTACGGTTGTTATTACTTGTCCGCTGCAATCCAGCGATGGCATCTTCCAGGGCCAGGATTTTGATCTTGGACTTCACTCTCAAATTAAAAACCGGGATGGAGTACAGCCGGGATGGCTTCAGGAACACATTGAGCAAGGCCATCCCACCACTGAAGAATTGTCTCAACTACTTCCAGGAGCACAAATTACGGGATCGGAAAATTGTGCAACCTGGTTGCGCTTTGCCTCCTTTTATCAACGGCCCTTTTTGTGGCCCCTGGCAGGTTTTTTTTATCTTGCCTTTCTTCGTCGCCATGACAATTTACCGCCCTATCGGCGCGGTTTGCTGGTATGGCAGAAATCGTTATCCGAGCAAAACAATGCCGAAGCCATTCGCCCTGATCTGACTCTGGCGTAAAGGTCAGCTTAAATTTTTTACTGAGAATAGACTTTGACCGAGTTTGCACAAAACCGGCTGTCCCCGGCAGATGCTATGAATTTTGCCGCCATTCTGGCGGGAATCATGGGCGTTGTGCTGACGGCTTTTCTGGGGGGAATGCCGGCTCTGCTCCTAGTGTTCGCAGGTTTTCTAGCAGCACGGATTTATCAATATCCCCAGGAAGTGATCGTAACTGGCCCCCTTTTCTTGCTTGCCGTGAACGTCTTCTTCCCTTCGGTCGCGCGCTTCGACGCAGGTAATACGACCGAGCCATGGGAAATGTATTACTGGGCGTGCGGTATTCTGCTGATCACGCTTGCAGCTCTTCTGAGGCTCAAACCAGCAGCCGTACTGCGATTGCCGAAGTCGTTATTGATCTTTCTTTTGGTTTCTCTCGTCGCGTCTATCTACGGGATTATCCGCGGCAATGAGCCCAGCTACATATTCCGGCAATGGTTCGGAAGCCTGCTATTTGGCGCCTACTTTCTTTTTGCCACAAACTATGGAAATGAGGAGTACTTTTTCCGCAAGATAAGAGCTTATGCCGTGCCTTGTATGCTGGCTTTCGTCGTGTACTACGTTGCGGTCTTCAGCCAATATGGGGTGCACAAGGAAATCACCACGCTTGGCACGCAGGGGGGAATCCTGGCAACTCTGTTTGCCGCCAAATCGGGCTGGCGGTGGTGGAGTTCGGCGGCAATTCTAGTCCTCGGGCCGGTTCTACTGGTAGAGCGCCGTTCGTTAGCCGCGTTTGCGCTCTCTTTGGTGCTGATCTGCGCCTGGGTCACGTCATCCAAGTTCTGGAAATGGAGCTTATTCGTTTTATCCGGATTTCTTGTTGTCTTAAGTCTGGCTCCGACGTATGTGGAGTTGATTTCGGATGCAGCTGTAGGCAGCAGCACGGTCGACCGCATACTACCCGATGGAGCTCGTGACGCTTCTTCCATTGAAGACCGCAGCTTGCAATTAGTCGAAGCTGGGTTCATCGTCGTGAACTCGCCTCTGCTCGGCAATGGCATGGGTAGCATGCTTGCATGGCAAAGCGCTGTGCGTGGCCAAATGGAGCAGGCCTATGTAGATAATGGCTGGGCTTATGTCGCCACCAAGATGGGGCTTTGCGGATTAATTGCGTTTATTTGGTTCGTCGCCGGCCTGATCCGGCGTATGAACGCTGCTTCCATGCCTCTTTCTGTGTGCCTGCTTTCCACGTTATTGATCGTCATGTGGGCGGAACCGGTGTTCTTTCAATTCACCACTTCGCCCTTCATGGGAGTCGTCGCCGGCCTGCTTTGGGGCAGCCCGCAGACGGTATCGCACCTGCAAACTGTTTGCACTGGATGACCGGGCCACAAAAGAATTCTTCTCAAAATTCTCTCGATCTATGGCAGTTTTCATTGTCATCTTATTTTGGTTTAGCGTCGCGCTGGTCGCCTACGTGTACATAGGCTACCCGTTGTTAATTTCCCTGGGGAGCGGTTTCGTCCCTCCACCAAACAAGCATGGGGAGTATCTACCCCGTCTTACGCTGATTATTCCAGCACGTAATGAAGAGCAGTGGATCCGGCATAAGCTGGAAAACACACTGGAACTTGATTATCCGAAACATCTTCTAGAAATTATTGTCGCCTCCGATGGATCGACGGATCAGACGGTTGCGATCGCCTCCGGCTTTCAAAGTGAGGGGGTGGCTGTGGCGGTGTTCGTCGAGCGTCAGGGGAAACAGGAGATGCTCAACATTCTGGCCACGCGCTCGACCGCCGAAATCTTAGTCATGACGGATACTCACGTCTTGCTGGAACGTGCGTCGATTCGCAATCTCGTCCGCCACTTTGCCGACGCGAAAATCGGCTGCGTAACCGGGCAGCGCTTGTGCATCTTGCAGCCGGGGGTTCCGCAAGGAGCGGGAGAAGGAATGTATTGGCGCTATGAGTCCTGGATTAAACGCAGCGAAAGCCGGATGCACTCCTGTCTGGGAGCACATGGGCAACTCTATGCCGTGCGGCGTTCAGTCTTCCCCCATGTGGAAAGAGTGGGAGAAGATTTTTATATTCCCATGAAGATTATTGCGGCGACTGGAATGCGCGTGCTCTTTGAGCCGGGAGCCATTGCCCACACGCCGGCAGCCGCCAATCTACAAATTGAGTTCGAACGCAAGACGCGGGCGCACGTTTCTTTTTTGATGACGTTGCCCATGCTGCCGGAATTGCTGGTGCCGTGGCGAAATCCTGTTTGGTGGCAGTATATCTCGCATCACTTGTTGCGCATGACCGTGCCCATTGCACTCGGGGGAATACTGGTTTCGTCTTTTTTATTAGCCGCCCGGGGAGATCTGTACTGGTGGGCGGCGGCATCACAACTGGTGTTCTATCTTTTGAGTGTGATCGGGTTCATGCTTGCGTTTCGGGATATTCGCATCAATATCTTCTACATTCCATTTTATTTTGTCCTGGCCAACGCTTCTCTGGCGAGAGCGCTCTTGCGCTGGCCACGCAAGAAGTATGACTACGCCTGGAACCGGACTGAGCGAATTCCGGTTTCCGGATAAGGCTCTATCCCGCTTATTTAATCTCTGAGCTTTCGAATCGTGAAATCTACAACTCTAGGCGTGGCCGTAATTGGTTTGGGTAGCTTTGGGCGGAAACGCGTCCGCAGCATCGTGGCGAACGCACAATCGAGCCTGCAGATCGTCGCGGATGCAGTTCCCTCCGTGGCAGAAAACGCGGGAGCGGAGTTCGGCTGCGACCACACCGCTAATTGGGAACAGGCCGTGATCCGCAGCGACGTGGATGTGGTAGTCGTCTCTACCGCAACGCGTTTTCTGGCCGAAATCACCTCCGCAGCGATAGAAGCCGGCAAACATGTGCTATGCGAGAAGCCTTTTGGAAGGACAGCCGGCGAAGTGTTGCCGGCGGTTGAAAGCGCCGAACGCAAACGTCTCTGCCTGAAAGCAGGCTACAACCATCGTTACCACCCGGCACTCAGGCAAGCTCAAGACCTTTTTCAGCAAGGCATTGTTGGGCGGTTGCATTTCATGCGGTGTATCTACGGTCACGGTGGACGCACGAATTATGAAAAAGAATGGCGTACCCAACTCCATCTGGCGGGTGGCGGACAATTGCTGGACCAGGGCGTGCATACCCTCGACCTGTTTCGCTGGATTGCAGGTGAGTTTGCCGAAGTGAAGGCCTACACCACTGCATCGTTTTGGCCGATATCTCCCCTGGAGGACAATGTCTTCGCTCTGCTGCAGGCTGAGTCAGGATGCATTGCGTCCTTGCACGCCAGTTGGACAAATTGGAAAAACACCTTTGTTTTCGAATTGTCAGGCGAAAACGGTTATCTCAAAGTTTCCGGACTGGGAGGCCACTACGGAGTGGAGCGTTTATGTTACGGCAGACGCAATGCCCTTGGAACACTTCCCGATGAAAAATGGTTTGACTTCCCCGCACCGGACCAGTCACTGGAATGGGAGTGGCAGGACTTTATCTCCTGCGTTCGCGAAGGCCGTAGTCCGCAGAGTGATGGAAGAAGTGCGTGGAAAACCTTGCAGCTTGCCGAAGCCATTTACGAAGCCGCATCCGCGCAAGGAGCAGTTGTCCACGCTGCCGGGAGAATAGACAGTGCGGGAGCGCCGGAGAGGAATCGATTGCAGCCTGAAGTCGAATACGCAGGAGAAAAAATACGATGAAAGCTTTGGTTACCGGCGGTGCGGGTTTTATTGGCTCCCATATTGCAGACGCTTTATTAAGGCGCGGCATCGAGATATGTGTACTCGACAACCTCGAAAAACGTGTGCACCCCCACGGCTGCCCATCCTACCTCAACCGCGACATTCACTTCATAGAAGGAGACGTGCGCGATAAGCGCATGCTGGAACGGGCTCTGGCGGGCATCGATATTGTCTTCCACGCGGCCGCTTACCAGGATTATATGTGCGATTACGGCAAGTTCTTTGACTCAAACGTCACCGGCACGGGGCTGATCTTCGAAATCATTCAAGAGCGGCGGCTGCCGGTGCGACGTTTTATTCTCTCTTCCTCGCAGGCGGTTTACGGGGAAGGCCAGTATCGCTGCTCGGAGCACCGCCTGCAACTTCCGCTCGCCCGGAATCAAATCCAGTTGGACAGTGGAGAGTGGAACCTGAGCTGTCCGCATTGTTACCAGGAACTTGAGCCAATGCGTCTGGAAGAGGAGTACACCAACCCGGTGACGGCCTACGGACTCACAAAGTATTTTCAAGAACTGGTTGCAATGCAGCTTGGGCGGCGGGTCGGGGTTCCGGCGGTCGCACTGCGTTACTCCATCACACAGGGTTCGCGTCAATCTTTTTACAATGCCTACTCCGGAATTTGCCGGATATTTACCCGGGCACTGCGCGGCCGCCGCGCACCAGTGATCTATGAAGACGGCTTGCAGCAACGCGACTACGTTCATGTGGACGACGTGGTGCGCGCCAATCTGCTGGCCATGGACGATCCGCGCACTGATTATCAGGCTTACAACGTGGGTACGGGCAGAACCACAACTGTGCTGGAATACGCGCAAGTCCTGGCCAGGACTATGGGAGTGGCGATTGAACCGGATATTCCCGGAACGTATCGCGTTGGCGATGTCCGTCACACCGTGTCAGGAATTTCCAAGATCGGACGTCTGGGATGGAAGCCTACCAAGCACCTTCCCGAAATTTTCGCGGATTACCTGGCATGGCTCGATACCGTCGGCGACATTGACGATTATTTCACCCCCGCCTATGCCGCTATGAAGCAGAACGGTGTGGTACGAACTGTGCAATCTGAAAACCGCGAAGCACCGACTTTAGTCGGAAAGGCAGCATGGGCACAATCATGAATCTCTCCGAGGACCCGGCCTCCTCCATAGCCAACCGTCAGATCGCGGTTCAGGTAGTCAGGAGATCCGACGTCCGGCTAGCGATAAAGGCGGTGTTCGACCGCATCATTGGGCTGGCGGGCAGCATTGTAACTTTGTTTTTCATCCCGTTCGTTGCCCTTCTGCTTAAGTTCGAGGATGGCGGCCCGATTTTTCACCGGCGGGAGTTTGTCGACAGCGACGGCCAGCTTCGCCACTACTTGAAATTCCGCACGATGCTGGTCAATGCTGACCAAATTCTCCGCGATAATCCCGCGTTGAAAAAGCAATTTGACCATAAATATAAACTCCCGGACGATCCGCGCATTCTTCGCTTCGGGCGTTTCCTGCGGAAATACAGCATCGATGAATTCCCGCAATTCTTCAGCGTTCTTACCGGACGGTTAACGTTCGTTGGGCCACGCGTGATCTCCCAGGAAGAGACTCCGCGCTATGGCAAGCTGCTGCCGAAGCTGCTATCGGTAAAGCCGGGCGTGACTGGATATTGGCAGGTAATGGGCCGGCAAAAAACTACCTACGCCGAACGTATAAAGATGGACATGTTTTATATCGACCACTGGTCGCTCGGCCTCGATTTCATCATCATGGCCAAAACGGTTTGGAAGGTATTACGCGCCGACGGCGCCTGCTAATCATTAAACGAACGTCGCCCCATCCGGCAATTGCGCGGAAGTACATATTGGAGACTGCATGAGAATTCTGGTTACAGGCGGGGCCGGATTTATCGGCTCGCATGTTGTGGACGCATATATCGGATTAGGACACGAAGTCGCCGTACTCGACGATCTTTCCCGGGGATTTCGCCGCAACCTGAACGCCAAGGTTGACTTGTTCAATGGCGATATCGAAGACCGTTCATTTGTACAAAGAGTGTTTACGGAATTCAAACCCGAAGTTGTAAACCATCATGCCGCACAGATGGATGTCCGGCGCGGAGTGCGGGAGCCGCTCTTTGATGCCCGCGTAAATATCCTGGGCTCGCTGAATTTGATCGAAGAAGCGGTGGCCCATCAAACCAGGCACTTCATCTATATATCCACGGCAGGCGCGGCTTATGGTGAGCCGGAGCACCTTCCCGCCGGAGAAGACGCTCCGGTCAACCCTATTACCCCTTATGGCGTCAGCAAGCACACCGTCGAACACTATCTCTATACCTTCGCCTGCCTTTATGGAATCACCTACACCGTTCTGCGTTATGGGAATGTTTATGGGCCACGGCAAAGTTCCAAAGGCGAAGCCGGCGTATTCGCCATTTTTTGCGAGCAGATTCTGGCGGGAATTCAACCGGTAATCTACGGCGATGGAAGTAAAATGCGCGACTACGTTTTTGTGAGCGACGTCGTCCAGGCCAATATCGCGGCACTCTCTCACGGCTATGGAGAAATCTTTAATATTGGCAGCGGACAACCAACCAGCGATCTGCAAGTTTTTTCTCTGCTTTGCGATCTGCTAAACAAACCTAAGCTTCAGCCGCGCTACATCTCCAAGCGGGCCGGGGAGATCGACCAGATTTATTTGAATATCGGCAAAGCGCAACGATTGCTCGGTTGGTCTCCAAAAGTACGATTGGCCGATGGCTCACGGCAAACGGTGGACTATTTTAAGCAAACTGCTGAGATGGAAGCTCATGTCATGCAAAACAGTTCGGCTTCTTAAGCCCTTCTCTCATGCCTACCATCAGCTCTGCCGTCGCTGAAAGAATGCCGCGCATGCCGCAAAAATATCTTGCTGGGAAGGTCTGCCTTGTCGCGGGCGCATCAGGCGCGATCGGCAGTGCGGTGAGCAAGTTGTTCCATCAAGAAGGCGCGAAACTCGGGTTAACTTATTTGTCGCAAGAGCCGGCGCCCTTCCATTCTATTGACCACACTGTGGCAGAACATACGATCAAGTTTCCTCTGGATCTCCGCGATCGAAAACAAATAGACGAGGCGGTAGACCGCGTAGTGCATAAATTTGGAAGACTCGACATACTGGTAAATTGCACGGGTGTCCTGGGGCCGATTGGTCCCTCTGCTGACGTTTCTATTGATGATTGGATTGAGGCGGTCAATATTAACCTCATCGGAAGTTTCCGTTTGACTCGGGCGGTTCTGCCCGGGATGCTTACCCAGGGGAGTGGCAAGATCATTCATTTTTCAGGCGGCGGGGCGGCGTATGCGCGTCCATTTTTCACCTCCTACAGCACAAGCAAGGCGGCGCTGGTGCGATTCGTCGAGAGTCTGGCTGGCGAGTTGAAAGAACATCATATTGACATAAACACAATTGCGCCGGGCGCAGTGAATAGCCGGATGTGGAATCAGATGCGCTCCTCTGGCGATGCGGGAGGAGCGAGCACAATAACCGAGATCAAGAAGATGGAAGAAACTGGCGGCGTTCCACCGGAACGCGCAGCGGATCTCGCTGCATTTCTGGCTTCGGAGCTGTCGGATGGGCTCAGTGGACGACTTATAAGCGCCATCCACGATGATTGGCGGACATTTAAACACCGCGTTGCCGAGATTGCAGCTTCTGAAGCGGGTACCCTGCGCCGGGTGCCGTTCGCGTAAAGCATGTTCGGCGTCGCACTTATCGGCGCGGGTAACGTAGGCCGCATCCGTGCCGGAGTTATTCAGGCGTCAGGCCATGCCCGGGTTCGGATTGTAGCGGACGTTGATCCCGCACAGGCTCATAACCTGGCAAGTTCGATTTCAGCGGAAGCTATCACAGACTGGCGCACCGCGATTGAATCGGACGGTATCGACCTAGTGGTAGTAAGTACGCCCACCAAATTTCACATTAAACCCACCGTTTTCGCTCTACAGGCAGGCAAACATGTACTTTGCGAAAAGCCGCTCGCCCGCTCTGTCATTGAAGCCGTCGAAGGGTGCGAAACCGCAGAGCGCCGCCACCTGATCCTCAAAACCGGCTTCAATTACCGCTACATGGCGCACGTACGCAAAAGCAAGGAGTTCATCGACGGCGGATTGCTCGGACCTCTCTACTTCTTGCGCTGTCATTACGGTCACGGTGGGCGTCCTGGCTATGAAAAACATTGGTGCACGGACCAGGACTTATCGGGTGGCGGCGTGCTTCTCGAACAGGGAATTCATATTCTCGATCTGGTTCGTTATCTCCTCGGGGAACCCACCCAGGTTCTGGCACAAAGCTCGCGTTACTTCTGGGATTTTCCGGAAGTGGAAGATAACTGCTTTCTCTTGCTTAAAACTGTGGAAGGCATGTCAGCGCAAATCCACGTCAGTTGGACACAGTGGACCAACATTTTTTCGTTTGAAATTTTCGGAAGAGATGGCTATCTGCGCCTTACAGGCCGGGACGGCCACTATGGGCCGCAGAAGCTAGTCTGGGGCAAGCGAAAAGCGAGCCACAGCCGCCCCGAGGAACAGGTTTTTGAATTTACACCGCCCGAAGTTTCCTCGCCCGATGACTCGTGGCGCCGCGAGTGGGAGGATTTTATCCATGCGGTTCAGACAGGCGGGCAGCCGATGAGCCATGCCCGCGATAGCCTGCAAACGCTTGCAGTGGTCGAAGCCGCCTATCAGAGTTCCAAACAGCAAAAGTGGGTAGAAGTCATCGATAACTTCGCATGTACGGGGAACATGTTGGTGAACAAACTATGATCATTACGAAAACTCCATTTCGAGTCACCCTGGGTGGTGGGGGCACCGACCTTCCATCCTTCTACCGAGAGCATGAAGGATTTGTCCTGGCCGTTGCCATCGACAAATACATGTACCTGAACGTGAACACTCCAATTCTGGATGACACAATCCGGGTGCAATATAACCAGACAGAGCTGGTAAAGCATGTGAACGATGTCCAGCACACTCTGGCCCGCGAAGCTTTGCGTTACTTTCATATCGACAACGGAATTGAAATCGTATCAGTTGCCGATATTCCCGCCGGTACCGGCCTTGGATCTTCCAGTTGCTATCTGGTCGGACTGCTCAATGCCATGCACAGCCTTACCCAAACGCCGATCAGTCCGGAACGGCTGGCCGAAGAAGCTTGTCAAATTGAACTGGAACGTCTGCACAAACCAATTGGGAAACAAGATCAGTACATGGCTGCGTTCGGCGGCTTAACGGCGCTCCACATCGAGAAAGATGGGCGGGTTAAGGCAAGCCGGTTGTGTATGAGTGTAGAACTCCTGGAAACTCTCGAGAGCAATATGCTTTTGTTCTACACCGGAGCCGCCAGAGATACCGTCAACATTCTCGAAAAACAGGACAACGACACCAAGAAGAAAAATGGCCTGGTGGTCGATAGTCTCTGCGAGATTAAGAATATTGGCATTGACATACGGGACGCCATCATTCGCGGCAATCTGCACCGCTTTGGGGAACTGATGGACGTTCACTGGCAAACCAAGAAAAGACTCTCCGGCGGCATCAGTAACCAGCGGATCGACGCCTGGTATGAGCTGGCGAAGCAGAACGGCGCTATAGGAGGAAAAATATGCGGCGCTGGCGGTGGGGGATTTTTAATGCTCTATTGCGACGAAAAAAAATCGCAACTGCGCGATGCCATGCGGCAGGCAGGTTTGCGGGAGCTTAACTTCCGCTTCGAGTTTGAAGGCAGTAAAGTGGTTTTTGATATGGTCTCGCGCGACGGAAGATTGGCCCACATTCACCGGCAGGAAAAAAACCACCATTTCCGCCGTGCGGCAGCATTGGTAGCCCATGCTTGAAACCAAAGGGTAATTCCACACTTTTATAATTTCGCATAATTTTCAGGCGATACGCTTTGAAGAATCTGTCCACCAACCCTGCGGTTTTTCTTGATCGGGATGGGGTTATTAACCGCCTCATCTATCACAAGGATGCGGGTATCGTGGACTCTCCTTTCACCGCCAAACAATTTGATGTGCTCGCCGATGTGCCAAAAGCGGTTCGATTGCTCAATGACCTTGGCCTTTCCGTGATCATCGTTTCGAACCAGCCGGGAATAGCCAAAGGACACTTTGAGGCCTCACTTCTTCCTGAGTTCGAAAGTTTACTGAGTGCGGCATTGAAATCTGCCGGAGCTCGCATTGACGCGACCTACTACTGCCTTCATCACCCGGAAGCGCTTGTAACGAATCTTCGAAAACGGTGTGCATGCCGAAAACCGGGGATTGGCATGCTGACGCGGGCTGCTCGCGATCTAAATGTTTCCTTGGGCGATTCCTACATGGTAGGCGACGGACTTACCGATATAGAGGCGGGACAGCGTGCCGGCTGCCAAACAATCTTCATTGGCCGCTGGAAATGTGAGCATTGCGAGTTCATTAAGCCACGCGGGCTTCGGCCCACATTTGTGGCTAAAAGCTTAATTGGCGCCGCGAGGCTGATTCAAGAAGACATGCAATCGCATACGAACGCAAGAACGATCAGGCTGTCATCGCGAAACCCGCTTCATGCCTGCTGTTAAAAGGACAAAAATATGGCTGCCCCGCAACTGGTAACTATGGAAACGCGAACAACCGTCGACTGCCGAATTTGTGGCAGCTTTCGCTCCTCCGAATACCTCCAAGGCCGAGGATACCGGATCGTAGAGTGTCTGGATTGCGGGTTGCGTTACGTTAATCCGCAGCCCACCAATCGCGAGTTGCAGGAATTCTATGCCGGATTTGATCGCGAGAGTACATGGAGAGGAGATGGCGAGGAGCGCTTTGACCGCAGCATGCGGGACTTCGTGCTTCGCTTTCGCGAGAGCGGATCGGTTTTGGACGTCGGAAGCTCACGCGGCAATTTTCTTATCGCCATGCGGGGAGCTGGATTTTCCGTCTACGGTGTTGAGCCTTCGCCAAAAAACAGCGAATTTGCGCGCTCGGCAAATGGTATAGACAGCTACACGGGGACCATCGAAGAATTTCTGGCCGCTCCCACTCGGCGAAATTTCGATGTAGTTACGGTTTTAAATGTGATCGAGCATGTGCCCGATCCGAAGCAGGTTTTGACCGGCCTGCGAGAATTGATGGTCAATGGCGGACTGCTCATTCTAGGAGTACCGGATTCGCGCTTTCATGCTTTGGTCGGAGGGACCAGGCAGAAACTGGGTTTCGCGGACCCTTTTTGGATGAATACTCGTAAACATCCTTTGGTAGGATTCGATCCTCCCGCTCATCTTTGTTCATTCGAGCCAGCAACAATCTCGCAATTAGCGGAGACATGCGGTTTTCAGGTACTCGCTGTACGCAATGCTCCCATCATGGTGAACCAGGATACCTGGAAAAATTTGGCCAAGACCGTCCTGTATGCCCTCTCGCAATCTTTGTATTACGCCTCGTGGAGAAAAATTTTGTTCGGCTATTCCACGGTCCTGGCAGCACGCAAAGTGGGATGATTTGGATTTTTAGACAAACTCCCATTCTTCACAATTGCACTTTGTTCTCGTTTCATCAACTTATGCCAGTTAGGCGCAATTTTCGCACAGGAGATCAAGATGAGCTATGCATCCGAATATTTCAAAGAGGAAATACAAATTATTGGGCAACTGGACTACGAGCAGATAGATCGTATGCTTGAGCTGTTGCTGGAAGTCCGCCGGGAAAAAGGAAGAATCTTTTTTCTTGGCGTTGGTGGCGGAGCAGGACATGCCTCGCATGCCGTTAACGACTTCCGCAAGATTGCCGGCATCGAATGTTATACGCCTACGGACAATGTCTCTGAACTTACGGCGCGCATTAACGATGACGGGTGGGACACTTCTTACAGAAATTGGCTGCAAGGCAGTCATTTGCGTCAACAGGATGTTCTATTCGTGTTTTCAGTTGGCGGGGGAGATGCCGAACGAAATATCAGCGCAAACCTGGTGAGCGCGCTGCAACTGGGGAAAGAAGTTGGAGCCAAAATCTGCGGCATTGTAGGACGGGATGGAGGATTCACGGCCCGCGTTGCGGATGCTTGCGTGATAATTCCCCCAGTAAATCCAGAAACCGTCACTCCGCATACAGAATCGTTTCAAGCCATTATTTGGCATTTTCTGGTATCTCATCCCCGGCTTAAAGCTAAAGGGATGAAATGGGAGTCAGTAGATCCTGCTCATGCCGAATCGATCGCCTGAATAATTCCTAGTCTCCCCCTAATTCCTGTTCCGCTACTTCACTCCTATCCTTTCCTCAAGTAGCCTTCCTACCCCTCACATATTCTCCGTACTGAGATTGCCGAAGGTGTACCCGGAAGTGTCCGTACTTACGATCATCAATCCGCTAGTATCGACACTACATCGATTTTCTGGTTTTTATCCAACGCTCCTGATATTCGGACCTTTCGTCCTGGAAAGCGCGCAACTTTGTCTGGGTCTGCTATTTCGTAAGCAATTTCTTTTACCGGATCATACAAGACGTAAGTAGCCCGTAACTGTTCTCTGCATTGTCTGACGCAGCCATTCTTATTACTGCCCATGCTTTTAAATTCTTCCATCATATGTTTGTGGCTTTTGAAGTGGGCGCAGACTGAGTCCATAATTTCTCCGTTGAATACCTGCGTATTCTCGGGCCGTGAACTCGTCCATCCCGTAGTCGTGAGAATCACAAATACCAACAAGAGTAGTGCCCCTTGAGAACGCCTCATTATCCAATCCTCCTTAATCAAGGGCGATATTATGAATACCGCTTTCTTGCAAGATACTTTTAATGGGACGTCCAGTCGTCAGGCGCTTGTCAATACTTTGTAATAATGTTTTGTGATGTGTTTCGTAACGTACCAGGATTGTGTGGAGACAACGTGTTTAGCTGACGATGTGTGCATCGGACGCGCGCTTTGTTAGAATCGGCAATGACATAAACAAAGCGAACGGTTAAATCAGGAGCACAACCACGGAACGTCAGCGATGAAGTTGAAATTATCCAAGCCGGGATGGCGGAATTGGCATACGCAACGGACTTAAAATCCGTGGCCCTTCGGGGAGTGCGGGTTCAAGTCCCGCTCCCGGCACCACACAAGAGGTAAAACACTTTGATCTTTCTGGCTTGTGACATTCATAAGCCAAACTCAAAGTTTGTTTATAAACTGAATTAGGCGAGTTTGTTCTTAGAAGCAGTTGAAGTAGCAGGAGCACTTGTGGAAGGACGTTTGCTATGTGGCTGTTCTACATGGTGAAAAAAGCACGAGGCGCATAAACTCTCGCCACAGAACTCGCATGACTCGGCGTGCAGATTGCATACACTTGTGCCGCACTCGGCACACTCTTCGGTTGAAACCGCGCCGCAGGGATAGCCCATTGCATCCTCACTATGCCTAACTAGCACTATTTCGCAGTGGCTCAATCCCAAACCCTCCATCCGTGCCGACGATGATAATTTTAATTAAAGTGGCAGTTCCTGGGTAGTAGGAAAGTGATGCTGTTCGCGTCCTATTTTGCCATCATATTTAGTGGTCATTTTGAAGAGTTCATACCGGCCATCGGCAGCAAATTTTCTGCATTGGTCTCGTAAGGTCTGCATTTCTGCCGTCGAGAGTGGCTGAAAGTTCACTGCAACTGCAAGGTTCTGATTCAACACTTCCATTGATTCGATACCGCTGATCGTCGTGGCCACAGACAGACTCATTGCATAGCGCAAGCCTTGCTCAGGGGTAATTGCGCCGTGCCGCACCATCTCTCCGCTTCCCCCAAGACTTTTCATCCCTAATGCCGCCATGCCTCGACGAGTGGCTTCGGGCAAAACTTGAGTTTCGAAGCTGCGGAAGGTCGCGTCGAAGCAATTCAGCGGCATTTGTACGGTGTCGAAAGGAAAGTTGTGCGCCAGCATCTTAAGATGAATCTCCGGATCTTTATGACCGGTGAAGCCAATGAAGCGAACCTTCCCCTGTTGCTTGGCTGCTAGTAGTGCTTCGGCAGCGCCGTCCGGCTTAAAAATCAGGTCAGGATCGTTCTCGTAAACAACTTCATGAATCTGCCATAAGTCCAGGTGATCGGTTTGCAAACGGCGCAACGATTCTTCGAGCATCCGCATGGCGACTTTCTTGTCACGACCATGCGTGCAAACCTTTGTCATCACAAACGCCTGCTGGCGTTTTCCTTTTAGAGCGTTTCCCAATCGCTCTTCGCTCAACCCGTCGTGATATTCCCAGGCGTTATCGTAAAAAGTGACGCCATGGTCCAAAGCTTTGGCGACGATTTCGTTTGCAGCCTGGTCGGTCTCCGCAGAACCGAGATGATAGCCACCAAGACCCATAGCAGATATTTCGACGCCAGTTTTTCCAAGTTGTTTTTTGGGAACCACTCCCGAAGGAATTTCCTGCGATTTCTGTTCTTGTTGCGCCATACTGCCTCCGGGAATAAGAGGTGCTGCGCTCAATACGGCGGCACCTTTCAAGAATCTGCGTCGATTGAATTCCAGCCTGGAAACCAAACTTCCTCCTAAAGCTGCTTCTCGGGAAAAGGATGACCTGTATTTTCCTGAGCGCCTAACATGTCTTTCACTTCGGCCTCTTTAGTATCGAGAGGAAATCCATGCGCAATGCGTGCTTCCGGATTATCAAACTTCAAAGAAAGCTTGTATAGCTCATAGCGGCCATCGGCAGAGTATTCCTTACAACGATTGCGCAGTTCGTCCATTTCAGCCGGGGACATTGGCGTAAAGTTTTGCGCGATTCGCAAATTTTGGTGCAGCACTTCCAAACTGTCGATCCCAGTAATCGTCGTAGTTACCGGCAAGCTCATGGCATAGCGTAGAGCCTCCTCGGCGGTGAGGGCTCCTGCCTTGATCGGCTCTCCATGACCGTTAAGCGGCTTCATTCCGAGCACAGCGATTTCACGTTTATTCAATTCTGGCAATACTTTGCGCTCAAAACTTCGCGTGAAGCTGGAATCGAAGACATTCAGCGGCATCTGTACCGAATCAAACGGGAAGCCTGTCTTCAGCATCTTCATGTGTACGTCGGGATTCTGGTGACCTGTGAATCCGACAAAACGAACCTTGCCATCTTTCTTCGCTTTTGTGAGAGCTTCAGCGGCACCGTTAGGACGGATAAACAACTCTGGATCGTTGTCAAAAGCCATGCCGTGTACCTGCCACAGATCGAGATGGTCGGTTTGCAGACGGCGCAACGATTCTTCAAGCATGTCGAGAGCTAAGCCTGCATCGCGACCATGAGGACAGGTTTTTGTCATTAGAAAAACTTTATCGCAATGGCCTTTTAGTCCGGCGCCCATCCATATCTCAGTTTTTCCACGGCGATATTCCCAGCAGTTGTCATAGAAGGTAATTCCACCATCCACGGCTTCATGGATGATGCGAACCGCGGTCTTCTCATCTGGTGCATCGCCAAGGTGGTGTCCGCCGAAACCTAGAATGGAGATTTTGGCGTCTGATTTACCGAATTGTCGAACCGCAATACTTCCGCTTGAAGTTTGCTGCATGTCTATGTATGTGCTCTCTTAACACAAACGTTTATCAGCCGCGTTGGATGCAGACGGGTTGCGGAGGGTTTACGGAATACGATCATTGATTCACCACTTGTCCTCACTTCCCCTCTGGGAGTTCCGGCTTTTGACTCCAGCCGTTTCACGTATAATCAAGACTTCTTCGACATGAGCTATCAGGTTCTCGCCCGTAAATACCGGCCTCAAAATTTCTCCGAAGTGATAGGGCAGGAGCACGTAACCCGCACCCTGAAGAATGCTCTCGAACAGGGCAGAATCGCGCACGGATATATCTTCAGCGGCCATCGTGGCATTGGGAAGACAACGGTCGCACGAATCCTTGCGATGGCATTGAACTGCCGATCATCCGACAAACCCGTAACCGAGCCTTGCGGGGTCTGTGAGTCTTGCACCGAAATTCGGGCCGGAAATGCCGTCGACGTTATCGAAATCGACGCCGCTACGAACCGTGGCATCGATGAAATCAGAGAATTGCGGGAGGCTGCTCGTTACCGTCCGGCGCGTGATCGTTTCAAAGTTTACATACTGGACGAAGCTCACCAGATCACGGATGCGGCGTTCAATGCGCTCTTAAAAACACTCGAAGAACCGCCAGGGCACGTCGTCTTTATGCTGGCCACAACTCAACCTGAAGATATTCCTCAAACGATTCGGTCCCGCTGCCAGCATTTCAGTTTTCGGGCGGTGCGGTTTGAGGAAATTCTTGGTCAATTAAGAGATTTATCCGCTCGCGAGAACATTGCCGCGGACGAGGATGCGTTGGCATTACTGGCAGAAGCCGGAGACGGATCGGTCCGCGATGCTCTTTCAATTTTAGATCAGGCCATTGCCTCTTCAGAGGGAAGGCTTACAGCTGAAACCGTTCGGCAACTTGTGGGTGCCGCGCCTTCCGGAGTTCTGGAAGAAGTAATGCAGTCGGTCGCACGTGGAGCGAGCGAAGAAATTTTGCGCCAAGTAGACCGTCTAATTAGCGAGGGGCAAAATCCCACACACTTTGCGCGTCAAATGGTTCGATTTTTGCGAAATACGATCGTCGCCAAAGTAGCTGGAGGCGAGTCTTCCTTGCTCCAGATTTCTGGCGACGAACGGAACCGCGTTTCGCGAGTTGCGGAGTTGTTCACCGAAGAAGACTTGACCCGGCACTTGCAAATTATCCTGCGAACACATGGAGAACTCGGCTATCGGCAAGAACAGCGGTTCCACCTGGAACTTGGCCTATTGAAAATGTCTCATGCGCAGCGCTTGCTGCCGATTGAGCAATTATTGAGCGATGCAGGCGTGCAGGCGACGAGTAGTGTCCGCGCCAAGCCGTCGATTGTGCCGGAGTCCCGCACATCTAGTCTGAGTAGCGCTGAGAATCGCAAGCAGGAAACTCCGCCTGCCCCGCGACCTAACTATGTTTCTCCGTTCGCTGCCGATTCGGCTCGCAAAGGAACCACAAAGGCTGAGCTGTCGCCTTCATCGGTTAATGGTTCACCTGAAGATCGTCCGCCACAGTCGCGCGCGATCGCATCCGGAATCGGTGCCGCAGCGGTGATGATGGGATCAGCTGCTCCGGTTGCGGTATTGGACTCGCCTGTTTTGATTACGACAGAGGCCGAAGCGGAAGAAAAGCCAGCGTTAGTGATGCCAGTAAATCAGTCTCCACCAATCGATGAAGTGAAGAATGCGGTGCTGAATGCCCTCTCGAATGGCGGTCATCGCATGTTGTCTTCGATGCTGGAAGCGGGAGAATGGCAAATTGAAGGCGCCGAACTCGTGGTTAAAGTTGCATCTTCTGCGACTGTCATCGATATGTCACTGGGGGCTGAAGGAAAACGCTTAGTAATAGCGACCACCAGCGGAGTGCTCGGGCGTGCAATCAGACTGAAAGTGATACCTGGTGAAGTTACGCAAGCTCGATCAGCTACTCGATCTGGCTCATCAAATGGCGGGGGGCGAGGACGCGCCGAACAGGATCCGGTTGTGCAACGCATGAAAGAAAAATTCGGAGCGGAGATCAGGACGATTATCGATTATCGCGATAAGCGTGGTTAGGCGTTCCGCTGGCCGCAAATGCTGGTCATCTCTCGACTCCGATATGCAAGGAGGTTTCTCAATGGGCGGATTCAATATTCAGGAATTGATGTCGCAAGCCAAAAAGCAATATGAAGTGCTCCAGAAAAAAATGGAGGAAACCGTGGTTGAAGGTTCATCCGGCGGCGGAACGGTCACGGTAAAAATGGATGGGCGCAAGCAAATTGTGAGTATCAAGATTGATCCAGAAGCAGTGAAGGAAGGCGATGTCGAGATGCTGCAAGACTTGATTACTGCCGCAATCAACGGTGCAGGAAGAAAAGTGGACGACGCAATGCAGTCCACGATGGGTGGTATGCTCGGTGGCATGGGAATTCCAGGGATGTAGACGCTGAAAATCCCGCAAATTCCTCGTCCAAGTCTTACGTCCGAGGCACCACATTCTGAATATTCCCTGGGGTCTAATAAATGAGTCGTTTTGCTGAGCCGATGGCGCGGCTGATTGAAGAACTTAAAAAACTGCCTGGCATCGGCAGCAAAACCGCACAGCGACTGGCGTTTCACATTCTGCGTTCAAGCGATGAAGATGCCGAGCTCCTGGCACTCGCCGTCCGCGATGTGAAAGCAAATCTGCGCCTTTGCTCAAATTGTAACAATATCACCGATGTCGATCCTTGCATTTACTGCAGCAGCGCCACTCGAAATCAGCGGCTTGTGTGTGTTGTTGAGGAACCTACGAATATCGCTTCAATAGAAAAGACCAAACATTTCAACGGCGTTTACCACGTTCTGCACGGCTCGATTTCTCCGTTGCATGGTGTGGGGCCGGAGCAACTGCGAATCTCAAACTTGATGCGGCGAGTCGATGACGATCAGGTGGATGAAGTAATCATCGCGACCAATCCGACAGTCGAAGGCGAAGCCACGGCAACTTATCTCTCGGGACAGCTGCGCCGAGCCGGACTAAAAGTCACACGCATCGCGATGGGCATTCCAGTGGGCAGCGACATCGAATACGCCGACGAAATTACGATGTTAAAGGCCATGGAAGGCCGACGCGAGTTGTAGTGCTTATCTGCTCTTAATCCTTCAATCCGCAAGCTTGACGGAACCTTTCGATATCAAGTCCTGCCGGCGAGAAATTGGCAATTTCCGGCCCACCTAAACTCGGAAATTCTATTTTGAATACTTTCGCACGGACCAACTCGCGCGTGCTTCCTTTGTCCATCGAAAGGAATTTTCCATTAATCCAGTTCCATCCATGATTGCTGTGTTTGTCATCTGCACGTACGCGCACTTCCAGTTGCGGTTGCCCCCAGAAACCTGGGCGGTTCGGAGGACCGATCTTTACATTTGGATCGAATTGGGCGGCTGAGAATTCGCCGTTATCTTTGCAGAAAATTTCTATCTTTGGTTTGTAGTAGCCGCTGTTGCGCAAGAAGTTGTCGGCCTCAATCTCAAACCGCACTCTCTTTGCGTCGGTAATTGGGTCTTTCTTGTCAAACTCAAGCCAGTTCCCTCCCGCGCTTATTCCTGGCTGTTTCGCGGCGTCATCTTGCCGGCTATTTTCCTTGGCGACAGCCGAGACCACTAACATACAAAACAGGATCAAGCACGCGAACGTTCCTTGTTTCACAGATTCCTCCAGACTAGTAGCTGCATATCTCAACCATTTGCCATGTCGACTGGATCCATTTCCAAGTCCAGAATTTCCGGACCGGAATCCAGGAAGAAGTTCTCTTCTTCGGTGGTCGGCTGGATGCCACCGGGCAGAGTGCCACGGTTGTACTCCGCCATACGGTTCTTCCATTTCAAAAATTCAGTTATAGTCTGCGGTTCTATGCGAATCTCTACCCGGCGCAGACTGGCCAGCAAAAGGTTCATCTCATACTTGAACCCTACTTCTGAACGAAAGTTCTTTGCCGAACGCCGGATCAAAATAACTTTACGATTGTGGAATTCAAGAAGCCCCCACCCTGCTGGCAGCTCTTCGGGGCGCGCCAATCCAGCGGGCATAAAGTAAAAACGCTCACAGCCCAATCCAATATCCGGGCGCTGGCGGGAGAGTTTATTGCGGTCAGCGATAAAATCCGCACGGGAGATTTTGCACTCGACTACCACGGAGTGACATGCCTTCTTCCACCCGATTGCATCCGGCATTTCTCCGCTTATACACGCCTGCTCGGAGAGCACAACTCCGCAGCGGTAGCGGCGCAGCCATTCCACTGCCTTTTGAACCAATTGAGTATGCGTCATGATGACTTGAAAGTACCCTAGACTCCCTCAGGATGGGGAGTGACGGGAGAGCTTCCAACTCAGCTTCGATATGGGATTCTTTGCCTATGAACGAGTGATCATTGCCGGCTTTTTTCGTTTTGCGATAAGTGGCTTAACCAGCACTGGGCGGCGCAAAACTATTTCGAGAAGATGACGAGCTGCGGCAACTTTTTCAGCTAAGGGATCGCGGGCGGAATAACCTTCTGCAAAGATCAAAACGAATCCTGTGTGCTCCTGGACGGTAAGGGTTTGAATTCTGCCACCATGATCGGCATCGAAGGCTTCAGCCAAGCGCAGAATGCCAGACAGCCGATTGACGGTTTGGCGCTGACTTTGAGTCAAGCCCAGTAAAGTTTTCTGCCCTATTCGAGGAAGCGAACCAGCATGATACCGGGCGACCACCCCCGCCATTTTCAACGTCTCTTTGGTGATGCCAAGTGGCGGGGCAAGCTCGCAAGTCAATTTGAAACTCAACTTATGCGGGTTCTTTTGATTTCGAGAGCGCCCAACATCGTGCACGAACGCCGCTATTTGCAAAATGATGCGTTCGCCTGAATCTTCGGTGGAACTCCATCGCCCATTGCGCAACAGGGCGTCATAAATTTGCATTGCTAGCTTCGTTATATGATCCGAGTGCTTAAAATCCGGGTCAAGATAGGATGCCCATAACTTTATGCGTTGCAGCGCAGCCGATTCGACCTGCTCGCCTCCTGGCAAAGCAGCCCGCCATACCTGCCACAACGAATTTTTTCCCAGCATCTTTGCGCGGTATTTTGCGATCCGCGCCCCGCGTTCTTCGGCGATCTTCTTCTGCCACCTCAATCTCGATTCAATATCCGGAAATGCATTCACTTCTAACGCGGCAGTCCATAAGACGTCGAGATCGTGCACTTCGCCCAGCAAATCCTGTAATTCTTTTAAGTCATCTTTCCAAATTTTGTGCTGCTCGGGAAGGAAATTCTCGACTATGTAGCGAAAGCGTTTAAGCCCTATGCGCAAACTGTGAAATGCAACTTTCGAACGGTTGCGCAATGCGAGCCGATGCAGATCGTAAGCAGCATTCCATTTTTCCAGCGCGAGGTGCTTGAATAGGACCGTTCCCGTGCGCAGTTTTGCTCCGCGCCGGGGCAGTGTCGTGCTCCATTTCTTCCACTGTTTGCGGTCAAATTCTCCTAGTGCACTTGCTGCCTCTTGTTTGAGCTGTATCTCTCGATTGGCGAAGCTTCGCAACAGAACTTGAGCTTCCAAGTCTTCCGGAGTAGCAAGCCGCTGGACCCACTCTTCCATTACCTGCACATCGCGCAACTCTCCCAATCGGCTGAAAAGGCGCTTCCCTGCTTTCTTCATGCGCTTCCACTCAGGATCGGGATCCATCGCCATAAGCCCGTCAGCTAGCGAACGGCACCGTCTCAATGCCACTCGTAAATCATGTACTGGATCAGCCGTAAAACCAATACTGGCATGGTCGCACTCTTCGAGCACACGCTCCATCCAAAGGGCCAGGCCTGTTTTCTTTTGAACAAATGCTTTAGGAATGATGTTTTTTTGCACCGGCTTTGGCACGGCAATGGCAACAGCAGAACTCATCAATTCATTGTCGCCGCAAGCTGGATTTTCTTCCAGTGCCATTCAGATTTTGCATTTGAAAACAAAATTTGATGGTTTAGCTTCGTCCGGTCGTGCGTTCGGCTGCGGTATGGCAAACTGGTAAGTAGGTATTTGAATGAACGTTCTGGAATTTACGCTGCTGGTCTCGCTGGGATCGCTGCTGGCTGGCCTTTTAGGATCATTGACAGGGCTGGGCGGAGGTGTCGTGCTGGTTCCTTTGCTTACCATCTTCTTTAAGGTTGATCTGCGATATGCGATCGGCGCTTCTTTGGTTTCGGTAATTGCCACATCTTCCGGCGCAGCTGCAGCTTACGTCAAGGAAGGATTCTCGAACATTCGCATTGGCATGTTTCTTGAGATTGCGACTACGCTGGGTGCCCTCTTGGGGGCCTATTTGACGGCAAAAGTTTCAACCAGCGCCATTTCGATTATTTTCGGCAGCGTCCTTCTTTACTCCGCGTACATTTCACGTCGGACAAGGTCACGAGCGGAAACTGAAGATCCACCGGACCCGCTAGCAACCAAGCTGCGCATGAACGGGAGCTTCCCGACGACCTCGGGGATTCGGCATTACAACGTTTATCGCGTGCCCACTGGCTTTGGACTTATGTTTGGGGCCGGCACTCTCTCCGGATTGCTCGGAATTGGATCGGGAGCTGTGAAAGTTCTTGCCATGGATCAAGCAATGAAGATTCCCTTCAAAGTTTCCACCACTACCAGCAATTTTATGATTGGCGTGACAGCCGCAGCCAGTGCTGGCGTGTATCTAAGCCGTGGATACATCGATCCTGGGCTTGCAATGCCAGTAATGCTGGGCGTGCTAGTTGGGTCACTAATAGGAACGCGCATTTTAGTTAAAGCAGAAACCAAGTGGTTAAGATTAGTGTTCAGTATTGTGATCGTCGTACTCGCATTGCAAATGATCTACAAAGGGATCGCGGGGAGGATTTAGTGGCAGCAAGTCAGCAATGGAACGATCAACGGGTGGAAGAGATCATCGGCAATTTATTGCGGGCTGGGGTACTGCTGTCTGCATTCGTCGTACTAAGTGGAGGAGTAATTTACCTGGCGAGGCATGGAGATTCCCCTGCGAACTATCGAGTGTTCCGCGGGGAACCGGGTGAACTGAAGAGCGTCACCGGAATATTGCACTATGCTTTCGCAATGCGTGGGCGTGGGATTATCCAACTCGGCCTGCTGATCCTTATTGCGACACCTGTCGCAAGAGTGGCATTTGCCATTTTCGGTTTTGCCGCAGAAAAAGACCGGATGTATGTCGTGTTCACGCTAATCGTTTTTGTGATTTTGCTATACAGCCTCTTCGGGTCGTCTCTGATGGTTTAAAGGACGAGCGCGTTGGACTTCTACTGTCCGCGTTTTAGTCAGATGAGGAATTCCCCTGAATCTCTCTATTTCGAGTCGTTGTCATGATCCTGATCGCCAGCGGATGCCTGCTGTGCCTGTGCCTGACGACTCAGCGTCACTGTATCCTGAGGAACAGCATTCTGTTTAGAAGGAGCCTTGGTTGCGGCCCTATTGGCTGCTGCTTGTTCAGTGGCTGAAGTTCCGGCTTGCACTGGCTTGAGCATAATTATTCCCCTGCAGCTATTCTTCGGCACAAAACTGAGAAAGCTTTAGTCGCAAAGGTAATGTTCTGGAAAGCCTGGAATATCCAACTTGTATATTGATGCCGCAGCGTCCTTTCAGAAGTCCCAAGTTGGACAATAGTGCAACTATGAGAGCTGCTGGAGCATCACTTCATAATGAAAGTTGCAGGCTTACTCACCCGTAGTCGCATTCGTATCTGTTTTTTACTTCTTTTCTTTTCATCATTAGCTGTAGGCCAGCAGGCAGGATTGCCGGACACTCCACAACCGCTGAACCAGCCGAAGCAGACTGATCCTGAAAATAATGGCCAGCGGCATAAACCCAGCCCAAATCACATTTTTTGGATTATCCCTAATTACCGAGCTGATGAAAGCTCAGCTGAGTTCAAACCCCTTACTCCTCATGCAAAACTTAAAGTAGCGATTGATGACTCTTTCGATCCCTCGGCTTTTCTCGTGGCGGGCGTGTTCGCTGGTATGTCATTAGCACAACGGCAGTATCCGGGCTTCGGGCATGGAGCCTCCGCGGTCGGCAAGTACTACGGAGCGGCATTCGCCGACCAAGCTATCGGAAACATGATGACCGAAGCGTTATTTCCAATCGCATTTCGCCAGGATCCACGGTATTTTGTGAAGTCGAAAGGCGGTTTCTGGAATAGAACAGGGTATGCGATCAGCCGCGAGGCGATCACACGGGGGGACGACGGTCGAAATCACTTTAATACCTCTGAACTTGGCGGAAATGCAGTAGCAGCGGGCATTTCGACCCTATACTATCCAGCTTCGGATCGTTCAGCAGGGAACACCGTCAACAAGTGGGGCCAGCAGATCGGCTTGGACGCATTTTTCAATATTATGAAGGAATTCTGGCCCGACGTTCGTACAAAATTATTTGGACAATAAAATGCTTTGTAGATCAATTGTTTTCTCATAAGTTAAAATTAAGAACTCCGTAACAATTGTTATGCACTGTCTTTCTTGCTTTGATCTACGCTGCTTTCCTGCGATATCGCTGATGGCACTAAGCACATTTACTTGTGCCCAGTCATCCCCGCAACTGCCTTCTGCAAATTCGATGATTCGGATAGAGCTGGATTCACCCGCCAAGGTGAAAAGCGGTGCGCCCGTCCATGCTCACACTGTGGAACCTCTTTATAATGCCGACTCTCTCGTGCTACCGGCGGGAACGAGTGTCACCGGCAAAATAATCGCAGTTACTCCCGTGGCAACAGGAAAGCGTGCAGATGCCATCTCCCACGGCGATTTCACTCCTTTACACGAGTCCCAGATAAAGTTTGACAACGTCAAACTGGCTGATGGCAGATCCATCACCATAGATGCTGCTCCTGCGCAACAAAGCAGTGCAGTGATGCGATTTTACAGCTCCAGTTCCAAGCGCCCGTCGCTCTTCCACCGTTTGTGGGCCAGTGCGGCGGATCAAAAAAATCAAACAGTAAACTCAATCACCGGGCCCGGTAAAACGGACCGGCTGAAAAAGTATGTCTTCTCGCAGTTACCCTGGCATCCTGAAACTATCGATGCCGGCGTGCAGTACGACATAGCACTTCAGAAACCTCTGGAAATGCCTCGCGATGCTGCGATGTCGAAGCCGAAGGCGTCCGAGAATACAGCGACCGATTCGAAAAAATTTGCAAACAAAGAGCCTGATGAACTGAAGCATTCCGCCGTGTTGCACGCCCGTCTCGAAGAGGGACTCAGTTCGAAGAATGCCAGGCAGAATGATGCAGTGGTGGCGGTGGTTACGCAACCGTTGCTCGATCAGCACGGACAAATCGAAATTCCGCAGGGAGCTTTGCTGAGAGGCAGAGTTCTCCGTGCCCATCCGGCAAAGGGCTGGGGAAAGAACGGGGCTCTGCGTTTCACCTTCAACCAGGTCGATTTTCCACAGGGGGCACAGCAGCAAGTCTCCGGCGTTCCTACCGCAGTCGATGGTTCCAGAAATCAAAGCTTGAAGCTTGATTCAGAAGGCGGGGTTGAGCCAAACACGAACAAAGGCCTGATGATGCCCTTGGCGCTTGGCCTAATTGCAGCATCAACATTAGTCGATGAAGACGCGGGCGTAGGCAAAATTGGTGTTTCCAGCAATGGCTTTGGGCTGATCACACGAGTTATCGCAATTGGAACCGGTTCTAAAACCGTCGGCGGTGTGATCGGATTGATAGGAACCGGACGCATGGTTTACTCAAGATTTCTGGCCCATGGCCGTGATGTAGTGTTTCAGCGGAACTCCCCAGTCGAAGTGGAAGTAGGACCGATTCACCAGTTATCGACTCCGGTTACAGCTTCGCCTGGACGTATACCACAGAGTTAGTTCTTCTAGAAGTTCCTCGCCGTCCAAGATCGTTCGTCTCTTTGACGAACCTTTACTCCCATTTACCAACTCTTTACTTCTTCCCCCGACTGAAAGTGTTTCTATCTTTGAAGGAACTCCCGGCATAGTTAGCCCGGTTTCTCTCACACAATCTGGAGGCAGACTGAATGTTTAATTTTACCAATCACAGCAACAATTCTCGTCCAAGAGGGTTCAAATCTTTCATTACAGCAACAGCTTTGGCGGTTGCGATCACTGGGGGGATTTATGTAACCGGCGCAAGCGCGCAGGGCGCCCCCAGTCAGGATTCGCAAACACAGGCACCACCTAATGGAGGCGGACACTGGGGTCATCACAAGAGGCCGAGCGTCGATCAGCAGGTGAAGCACCTCACCAAGGCTTTAAAGTTAAATGATGATCAGCAAGGAAAGGTAAGAAGCGCTCTCGAAGATCAGCATAAGCAGATGGAGCAACTCCGCAGTGATTCATCTTTGTCGCGCAATGATCGCTTCAGCAAAATGAAAGAAATTCACGAAAGCACGGATACTCAAATCAAATCAGTGTTGAATGACGATCAACAGAAGAAGTTCGATGAAATCCAGCAAAGACAACAAGAGCGTATGAGAGAGCATCAAGGTCCACCCCCGCAGCAATAACCAGAGATAAACGCCTATGACGAGCAGAACTAAAACTCAGAATAGTTTTGCATATCCGTTCATAGCGAATTTGCTCTCTTCCGCGACCCTGGCCTTTCCCAGTTTGGCCGGGGTCACGTTTATTTTGGCGATGATTCTAGCCGCAGGTTTGTCGCCATTCCGCCCGGGATGCTTTCGGAGCTATAGATAGTGAGAACACAACACGCAGAAAACATATAAGCAAATTTGCGCGCTATATCTCATTCGTCCGATTTCGAATGAGTGAAAGAAACTCAGTTCTGGTTTCTTGTTCGTCGCGAAAACAGCCTAACATCGAAGAAGTCACAGCTGAAGCATGCTGCTTTTCCACGCCTCGCATCATCATGCAAAGGTGTCTGGCTTCCACCACCACGCCCACACCTTGTGGCTGGATTACTTTCTGAATAGTTTCAGCTATCTGCGTGGTCAGGCGTTCCTGTATTTGCAGGCGCCGCGAGAAAATTTCGATTAGGCGTGGAATTTTGCTGAGTCCGATCACTTTCCCACTCGGAATATACGCCACATGCACTTTACCGAAAAAAGGCAGCATGTGATGCTCGCACAGGCTGAACATCTCAACGTCTTTGACGATCACCATTTCATCATAGGTAACCGTAAACAGAGCTTTGTTGAGCATTACCTCTGGATCTTCGTTGTACCCTTTAGTAAGGTGTTCAAGCGCGCCATGTACCCGATCTGGCGTGCGCACCAGACCTTCGCGCGTGGGATCTTCGCCCAACCGCACAATCATTTCACGTACTAGATCTTCGAAACTTGCGCTGGTTAATGTGGTGGTTTCGACCGATGAGGTCATGTCGTTTCCCTTCTCCGTACGCCTAGATACGCATCTCCGCGCCACCTGCATATTCGAATGAATTCATCATCGTCTCTTCCAGACGTACTTTTTCAAGATGAGCAAAATTGAAGCCGCGCTTCAAAATCTCATAAAGCACGATGCATAAGTGTTCCGTCGTTGGAATATCTTGGGTGAATTCCGGCAATGTGTTCAGGTTTTGTATGTCAAAGCGTTCCAGGATTTCCTGTCTCACAAAGCTATCCAAATCGACAAGATTGCATATCATTCCCGTTTGTTTGTCTATTTGGCCGCTTATGGTGACTTCGAGAGCATAGTTGTGCCCGTGCCCGAAAGGATTGTTGCACTTCCCATAAGTCGCTAGATTCTCTTCCATTGACATTGTTTCACTATGCAAGCGATGGGAGGCGGAAAATATATACCGTCGGGTCAGATATGCCTTCATGCTTCCCCGTAAAAATCAACAAAGAGGTCGGGAGTCTCATAGACTCGAACGCGGTGCAAAGCTGCGGTTTGTACTTTGGGCTTCAATCGCTGCCAGATAGCAACGGCGAGGTTCTCAGTGGTTGGGATATAAGTAAGAAATTCCGGGACTTCTTTATTTAGGAAACGGTGGTCCATGGCGTCGAGCACTTCGCGATGCATGGTTTCTTTTAACTGCTTCAAGTCAACCACGAAACCAGAGCGCGGATCGACCTCTCCTTTAACCGTAACCTCCAATGTGTAATTATGCCCGTGCCCGTTCGGATTATTGCACTTGCCGAAGATGCGTTGATTCTCCTCCGGAGTAAATTCCGGATTGTGATAGACGTGCGAAGCGGAAAACTCAGCTTTCCGAGTTAAATAAACCATTCATTCCTCTCTGCCAAGGCCCAGGTGAAGCGAAAACTCATAATGACGCAGTCGCGAGCGGCTCACTCAATTCGTGCTGGGACACCAGAGCAGTCGAATCGTAATTGCGCCCTTTCCAGCTTACCCAGCCTCTTGCATGTGCCGCTTTGGAACGCAAAATGAGGTATGAGAATAACGGAAGTCCAAACAAAGCTAAAATATTCGCCTCTACGGGAAAATGCGCTTTTAGGATTCGCTTCAGGAATACTCCATACAAGATGGCAACCAGCGCTGCAGCCAAAAGCGCCAAACGTGATCGTTCGCTAACACCCAGAGCAAAGGTTAAGAGAGCGCCGAATATTATCAGCGAGAATTCCAGACTTCGAACTAGCGCGAGCCTGGTTGGAGCCGGAAATAAGAGTATCAAGTTCTTTGTCCAGCCTTCCCGTAGTTGCATGAAGCTTCGGTACATTCGCGTACGCACGGCATCTCCGCCATAGCGGAAATATATTTTTGCCCCTGATGCTTTTACTGCTCGCGCTAGCGCAACGTCTTCCAACAAATTGGATGCAATAGCTGCATGTCCGCCCACCGCATCGTATGTCCGGCGAGAAACAAGGATGTATTGTCCGTTCGCCGCAGCGGCCAATGCGCCCGAGTCGCTAACTTGTGCCGGCTTGTGCTGCGTAGCAAGCTCGGCGAAAATCACTGGCATCACTGCCTTCTCCCAAAAGCCGTGTACTTCCTGCTCGGGAGAATACGAAAGCAACGCCACGCCTTGCTGCTTCGCCTCTGTCAGCGCATGGGCGAGCGAACCCGGAAGATGAACCGTATCCGCATCGGTGAATAATAGCCATTCGCCGCACGCAATTTTTGTGGCTGCGATTAATGCATTGTTTTTTCCAGTCCACTTCTGTGGTAATGGTGGAGGGCTGATAATTTGAACTCCGGCAAACGATTCTGCGATCTGCCGGGTGCGATCAGTCGAACCATCGTCTACCACAATGATTTCAAAATGAATCCCGCTCTGGTCAACTAATGATTGCAGGCAAGTACCAAGACAAACTTCTTCATTGCGCGCTGGAACAATCACCGAAACGGTTGGCCGCGCCGATGCTGGATCTTGCTGCATCATAGGTTCGATCAGATATATTATATCTGGGTGCGACGTTTTTATATTTTAGCGATTTTATTAGCTCTCACCTTATCTGGCTGTTATCGCGGCTCCAAGCCCGCCCGCATCGGAACGCTTGCCCCTGATTTTACCGTACAGGATTCCGATCGCAAGATTACGCTTAGCGATTATCGCGGGCAGATTGTCGTGTTGAATTTTTGGGCAACATGGTGCCCTCCCTGCATTGAAGAACTGCCTTCACTCGAGACACTTCAACAACGCATGAAGGATAAAGGAGTGAAAGTTCTAGCAATCAGCATCGATGACGACGACAACGCTTATCACCAGTTTTTGAAAGACAATAAAGTGGACTTGCTCTCCGCGCGTGATGCCAGCAAGAAAAGCAACAACCTCTATGGCACATTCAAGTTCCCGGAAACCTACATCATCGATCAAAAAGGAATTGTCCGCCGCAAATTCATTGGAGCGGTGAATTGGAATCAGGCCGAGATCGTGGATTTCTTGAGTAAGCTCTAAAGTTGCTGGTTCAACTCTCCTTTCAACACCAGCTACTCTATCTCTATCCAACTCCCATCTGAGTTGAGCAATCTTTGTACAATGCATGTGTGCGCACGAATCAACGAACTTGGGACGTAATCATCATAGGCGGCGGGATTATTGGTCTTTCTCTTGCACGCGAGTTGCGCAAGCACAACCTCAAAGTGTTAGTTGTCGAGCGCGGAGAGCCGGGACGTGAAGCCTCCCATGCTGCGGCTGGAATGTTGGTTGATAATCCGGCAGAGACTCCCGAAGCACTTCAAGCATTAGCTACAGCCAGCGCGCAGATGTACCCGGAGTTTGTGCACGAGTTGCAGGATGAGTCCGGAATCAATCCTGACCTACGAGACTTTGGGACAATCTTACTTTCGTCAAAGCACAAACTCGACAAACATGCGCTAACTAACTGCCCGCCCGCCTCGCTCAACGAACTCGAACCAACGCTGGCTGCCGATATCGGTCCTGCAATTTATTTGAGAGAACGTAGTGTAGATCCGCGAGCACTAACAGCCGCTGCATTGAAAGCAGTGCGGCATCGTGAGGTCGATATTTCTTCCCGCACTTCTGCTACAGAGGTTCTCTTGTCCGGCGGCCGTGTGACCGGAGTGCATACGGAGAAGACAACATACAATGCGCCGATAGTCGTAAATTGCGCAGGGGCGTGGGCAGGACAAATTCCACCTCGCTTCCTTACTCGCCCCGTAAAAGGACAAATGCTCTCCATTGTCGGCGGCCCGACGCTGCGGCACGTGATTCGCGGCGAGGTTTACTTGGTTCCGCGCAGCGATGGACGCATTCTAATCGGTGCGAGTGTGGAAGAAACAGGATACGACAAGCGCATAGATGTCGATACGATCAAGCACATGCATCAAAGCGCAATCGGCATGGTTCCGGCTCTAGCCCCAGGCCGCATTCTCGAATCATGGGCAGGGCTGCGTCCCGGCACACCGGACAATTTACCCATCCTAGGCACAACAGAAACGCTTGGATACTTCGTCGCTACGGGACACTTTCGCGACGGTATTCTTTTGGCTCCAATCACAGCGCACGTTATGACACAGCTAATTATCGGCGCAAAACCGGATTACGATCTTTCGGCATTTAGTCCGAACCGTTTTTTAGAGGCGAGTGCATAGAGACTAAGGCTGATGATCACAGCTCAATCTATGCAGCTCCGTTATACTGGTTGGGCTTTCATCGCGACAAGGAAAATTCATGACTTCTCCAGCAGTTGATTTCGCCCGTCAGAATCAGCCTCGCTTTCTCAATGAACTCAAAGATTTGCTCCGCATTCCCAGCGTCAGCACTGCGCCCGAGCACAAGAATGACGTCAAGAAAGCCGCTGATTACGTTGCCAATGAGTTGAAGCGCATTGGGATGGAGAATGTTGAAGTCATTCCGACCAAGGGCCATCCTCTTGTCTACGCTGATTGGCTTCATGCTTCTGGCAAACCCACGGTTCTCTGCTATGCACACTATGATGTTCAGCCTGCCGAGCCTCTCAACGAATGGACTTCGCCACCGTTCGAGCCAACTGAGCGCAACCAAAACCTTTATGCGCGTGGCGCCGT